>NZ_JBICUX010000002.1:0-991917 GCF_043198595.1 Streptomyces sp. NPDC048751 | reverse complement strand
AAGCCGAGCGTGGGGGAGTTGGCAACCGACGACAACGCGGCAGATGTGCGTGCCAGACCCCGCGACGCCGGGATGATCCAAACGACAGGCCCTAGGCGCCGAGCGCCGTCTTCACCAGCCGGTCGGCGAGGCCGGAGAAGGCGGTACGGAGCGCCTGGTCCGTCGTACGGTCGGCGTACGTCTGGAAGACCAGGCCGGCGGTGGCCTGAACGGCGGGACCGAGGTTCGCCCCGTCGACGGCGAGCTGCTGCTGAACCCGCACAGACATCGGCCACTTCCTGGGCCAGGGGAACTTCGGCGGGGCGGGGCAGTAGTCGTCCCCCACCTCCGCGAGGACATCGGCGGGGTCCCGCCCGGCCAGGCTCGCGGCGATCGTGGCCTCCGCCACCGCGACGGCCGTATCCCTGATGCTGCGCCACAGCGCCTCCGGCGGCAGCGGCTGCGGATTGAGCCTCGCCTCGCCGTTCTCCTCCGACCGCACGCCCATGCCGCCGTTCAGCAGGGGCAGGTGCGGCTCGATGATGTCCCAGAGCCTGGGGTCGGCATGGGCGAGCAGTTCGAGAGTGCGGCGGGTTTGGGCCGCGATGGTGGGGGTGGCCATGGGGAGTCCCTTCGCTGTGCCTGACAGCGCGAGACAGTAGGGCGGTGCCGGCTCCCCCTTCGGTGATTGGCCCGATCGGGGGCGCGGTCTCAGCTCTCGCCCAGGAGGACCCCGATCGCGGCGGTCACGTCTCCGACGACGTGGTCGGCCGGCGGGGCGGGCGCGTTCGCGGACTGATGTGCGACCCAGACGGTACGCAGCCCGGCTGCACGCCCACCGAGGATGTCGTGCTCAGGGTGGTCCCCGACCATCCATCCACCGGCGACGGAGCTCGCCCCGCACCGGCGTGCGGCGAGTTGGAAGATCCGGACGTCGGGCTTGCCGATGTCGACAGCACCAGAGATGCAGTAACCGTCGACCGCGTCCCGGAGCCCAGTCCGCTCCAGCTTCCTCAGCTGAGTGTCGGCCATCCCGTTGCTCACGATTCCCACGAGCCACCCCGAGTCCCGCAACCGTGCAAGCCCGTCGAGTACGCCGGACTCACAGCGCACGAACTCCGGCATACGCTCACGGAACCGGCCCCACAGTTCGAGCGCGGGCTCGCCCAGACGGAATCGCTCCCGTACGTCATGAAAGAACCGTTCCCGAGAGACGCGCCCCTGCTGATCGGCGGCGCTCAGCCAGTCCACGGCCCCGTCGGTGAGCCCTTGCTCCTCGGCGAATTCCCTGGCCCATGCCGTGAACGCCGCTTGCCGGTCCACGAGGGTGCCGTCGAGGTCGAAGAGTGCGAGACGCTGCATGCCCCTTAGTCAAGGGGACCTGGGGGACTGGCGGAACCGGGCGCAGCGCATTCCGGAGGCGTGACCGTTGGGGCCGCCCGCTTCTTTCCAGTGTCGTGCTTCCACGGCCCGCCTCAAGGGCGCTTCGCGTCGGCTGTCGCCGATGGCCCCGCGGGCCACCCTTGACCCGGGCCGCTCCAGCACGGGTGAGAAGCGAGCGAGCGGCCCGGAAAAACGGGTGGCCTGGCGGTGCCGTCCCCTTGGGCGGGTTGGGTTGCGGGCCGGGGCTGGGGGGATGCGCGGTCGCGCCTCGCCTGCACGCCGGGTCGGCTCAGCGGCCAAGGGCCGGTGGGGGGAAGTAGGGGGCGAGTTTGTGCCAAGTGGGGAGGCGGAAGTGGGGATGGATAGGACCTGAGGATGGCACAGATCCGCCATTGCGGACCAGCCTTGTCCTTGAGGAGGACGGGGAGGTCAGAGGGTTCCTCCCATCCAAGCGGGCGGCCCCCACGGTCACTTCGTGACGGAGGTGAGGAAGTCGGCCCAGGCGGTGGGGGAGAGGGTGACGTGAGGTCCGGTGGGTTGCTTGGAGTCACGGAGGTGGATGGAGTGGGCGCAGGTGGCGACTTCGAGGCATTCGCCGCCCCCGCCGCTGCTGTAGCTGGACTTTCGCCAGGCGTAGGCGGCTTCGAGGCATTGGCCGCCCTCGCCGTCGCTGTAGCTGCTCTTGAACCAGCCAAGTTCCTCAGCACTCATGGTTGTCCCCGCAGTTTCTCGATCAGTTCCAGCGACTCGCTGGGCCTGAGGGCTTGCGTTCTGAGGAGCCCGTAGCGCTCAGTCAGGACACGTACCTCTTCCACGTCCGTGATGAGCCGCGGATAGGTGTGGATCTCCACGTACGCTACCTGCTCGCCTTTCCTGACTGTCAGCAGGTTGAACGGCCCATCCATGCTGGGCTGTTCCTCGCGGTCCATAGGCATCACCTGAAGCTCGACGGCTCGGAGGCTGCCGATGCGCAGTAGGTTCCCCAACTGTTCTGCGTGCACCGCGCGGCCACCGATCGGACGCAGCAGCACGCTCTCGTCCAGCACGAAGCTGAACGTCGGCGACGGCCAGGGATCGAAGACCTGTTGGCGAGCGATCCGGTCGGCGACACGCTTCTCGATTGTCTCCTCGCTCAGAAGCGGACGCCACTGCGAGAACAGGGCCCGAGCGTACGCCTCGGTCTGGAGCAGACCAGGTACAAGTTGGTTGCTGTATACGTGGAGTGCCTTGGCCTCCGCCTCCAACGCGGCGTAACCCCGATACCACTCCGGATGCCTTGTCCGAGCCTTCTTCATCGCCTCCTTCACCTCGGGGATCGCCGCCCGCATCAATCCCCCCGCCTCCAACAACTCGTCCGCCCTCTCCAGCACCTCAGGCCGAGGAACCCGCACCCCCCTCTCCATAGCCGAAACCGCGTCCGGTCCGTACCCCACCAACTGGCCGAACTCCCGCTGGGTGAGCCCCTTTCGCTCGCGGAGCAGCTTGAGCATCTTGCCCAGGGCGGTGAAGAGCCCTGTCGTGCCCTCGGACTCTGCCGGTGTTTCCGGCCTCCGCTCGTCCGTCACGTGCGCCACCGCCCTCATGCCCTCTCGGTTCGGGTCGACGACCCGTACGCCGGACGCCTCGCAGTCGTACGGCTACGCAGCGTCGCCAAGTCGCCCCTGGTCAGCGTAGAGAGAAGCGACCACGCTCGGTGACGTGAACGCAGAAATCTCCACCCCCACCGCCGAACTGACCCAGCGCCTCAGCTCCACGCCGAGAGGTGCCCGGCTGGCCCGGCGCCTCACCGCGCAGTTGCTCGCGGAGTGGGGGCACCCGTACGACAGTGATGTGAACGCCACGGCACAGCACGTGGTGGCTGGGCTCGCCGCGAACGCCGTCACGCACGGCCGGGTGCCGGGCCGTGACTTCGAGTTGAGGCTGTTGCTGTTCCCGGAGGGCACGCTGCGGGTCGAGGTGAGTGACGCGCGAGGGGAGCGGCAGCTGAGGTTCGTCACGGAGCACGAGCAGGACGGGGAGCAGGGGCGAGGGCTGCTGCTGGTGTCGCTCCTCGCCCGCACGTGGGGCGTCGCCGAACGGGACGTGGGCAAGACGGTGTGGGCCGAACTCGCCCTGAAATGACGCCCCTCTCCTCCTCGCCTCTCCTGCTCTCAGTCCTGGTACACCCTGTTGGTCCCCGGCCCGCCGGACAGCGTGTCCCGGCCGGCCCCGCCGTACAGCACGTCGTTGCCGCTGTTGCCGTACAGCACGTCGTTGCCCTGCTCGCCGTACAGCTTGTCGTTGCCCTTGCCGCCGTAGAGGACGTCGTCGCCGGTGCGGCCGTGCAGGGTGTCGTTGCCGTCGTCGCCGTAGAGGGTGTTCTCGATCTCGTCGGCCGCGCCGGTCAGGGAGTCGTTGCCGGCGCCGCCGTGGCACTCGTAGCGGCAGTTGGTGAGGGTGTCGTTGCCGGGGCCGCCGAAGGAGCCGAGGCCCCAGACGCCGCCGCCTCCGTCGAGGCGGTCGTCGCCGGCCTCGCCGTAGAGGACGGACGCTCCGCTGCCCTTGATGACGTCGTTGCCGGCGCCGCCGTGGATCGCGGCGTACGCGGAGTTGTCGGCGGGGATGGTGGCCGTGTCGTCGCGGTCGCCGAGGTCGACGTCGTAGATGTCGGAGTCGTCGGAGCCGAGAGGGGCGGGCACCGCGCACTCGGCGACCTTGTGGTCGGACGGTGAGGGGTAGGTGCACTCCGGGGTGGCGAGGGTGATGTCGTAGCGGTCACGGAAGGTGAGGACGTAGTCGGCCTCCCACTCCCCCCTCGGCACCACCTTGCCTGACACCGTCAGGTTGTTCGTCTGGCCGGGGGCCGCCTTGTACCAGAGCTCGCCGTCGTAGTGGACGAGGGAGGCCGTGGCCGCGGGGGCCGCCTGCGCGGCCGGTGCCGCGAGGACCGCTCCGCCGAGAGTTAAGGCCAGGGTGGCGGTGGCTGCGATGGTTCGGTACGTGCTCATGCGGAGATGACCCTTCGGAATTGCGGTTTCCTGCGATCACCTGCTTTGACCCTGGATCAGATGACGCGGTTGTGCCGGGAAAGGGCGCGGCGTGCGACTTCACGCGCGCGCCCTCTCCTATTCGGCGAATTCAGGGGGAGTGTTCACTTCCGCGTTTCCGAAAGGGGCTTGCGGGCTGTCAGGAAGGCCTGCGGAACGCTCGCGTTCAGGGTGTCGGAGTCGTCCGGTTCGCGGACCGCCCGGTGGCGGAGTGCGAACCCGGCGGACACCAGCAACTCGGCGACGTGTTCCGGACGGCGGCGCTGGAAGTCGAGCGTCACCGGGTGGCCCCAGGGCTGGTCGATGAGGCGGGGTTCGTCGCCCACCTGGAAGGCCAGGAGCAGGTGGCCGCCGGGGGCCAGGACGCGGTGGAACTCGGCCAGCAGAGCCGGGAGCCGGTCCACCGGGACGTGGATCGAGGAGTACCACGACACCACGCCCGCGAGTTCGCCGTCCGGGATGTCCAGCTCCAGCATCGAGCCCTGCTCGAACCGCACCCCCGGGTTCTCGCGCCGGGCCACGGCCAGCATCCCCTCCGAGAGGTCGAGCCCGAACACCGGCAGGCCGAGGGAGGCGAGGTGCGCCGTGATGCGTCCCGGGCCGCAGCCGAGGTCCGCCACCGGGCCCGTGTCACCCACCAGGTCCGCGTACGCGGTGAGCAGCGCCCGCTCCAGGGGCCTTCCCGCCAAGTCGTCCGGGAAGTGGGTGGCGTAGTCCTCGGCCACGGCGTCGTAGAAGGTGCGGGTCGTGGTGAGGAAGTCGGGGGTCCGGGTCATGGTCGGGGAGGCTAACCGAGGCCACTGACAAGCTCGCCGTTTCAGGCCACCCCGGCCGCCCGCAGCAGCGCCGTCGCGCCCGCCGCTGCCAGTACCACCACCGCGAACGGCGCCCGCCGCCAGGCGAGGAGGCCGCCGACGAGCACTCCGGCCGGGCGCGCCCAGCCGGCGAAGTCGCCGCCCTCGGTGAGCGCGCCGGTGGCCAGCAGGGCGACCAGGAGGACGACGGCGCCCGTGGACAGCAGTTCCTGGACGCGGGGGGAGATGTCGATCCGCCCGTGCAGGACGGGGCCCACCAGGCGGAAGGCGTACGTTCCCAGTGCCAGCGCCAGGATCATGGCGACGGTCGTGCTCATGCCGCCCCCTTTCGGTGGAGGCGGCGGTGCAGGCCGGCGAGGCCGGTCAGCGCCGCCAGTACCGGCACCCCGGCGGGGGCGACCGGTGTCACCGCCAGGGCCACGACCGCGCCGGGCAGTGCGGCCCGCCGTACACGCGTGTCCTCGCGCAGGGCGGGCAGGACCAGGGCCACGAGTACGGCGGGGAAGGCGGCGTCCAGGCCGAAGCGGGCGGTGTCGCCCAGAGCGCTGCCGGCGAGGGCGCCGACGAGCACCGAGACGTTCCAGGTGGCGAACAGACCGAACCCGGACGCCCAGAACGCGGTCCGGCGCCGTACCGGGTCGGGCTGGGCGAGGGCGAAGGCCACGGTCTCGTCGGTCACCAGATGCGCGCCGACGAAGCGGGCGAGGGGGTTGCGGCCCAGTACGTCGGCCACGGCCAGGCTGTAGGCCGCGGTGCGGGTGTTGAGGAGCAGGCCGGTGGCGGCCGCGGCGAACGGGCCGCCCCCGGCGAGCAGTACGCCGACCGCGCTGAACTGGGCGGAGCCCGCGTACACGACCAGCGACATCACCACCGGGACCCACACGGGCAGGCCGCCGGCGACGGTGATCGCGCCGAAGGAGACGCCGACGATGCCGCTCGCGAGGCAGACGAGGGCGACATCGCGGAGCAGGTGTGGCTCACGGATCAGGTCTGGGTCTGTTCGCTGTGCCGAACGCATGTTTTCTACAATGGACAGTAGATGGTGCGTTCGTCAAGGCGAACGATCGTGCTCGTGTAGCGAACGGAGTTCAGCTCGTGTCCGATGCGACGCCCCCCTCCCGCCTCCCGCTCGACTGGATCGCCGCGTCCCTGCGCCGCGAGCGGACGCGCGCCGGGCTGTCACTGTCCGAGCTGGCGAAACGGGCCGGGATCGCGAAGTCCACGCTGTCGCAGCTGGAGGCGGCGAGCGGCAATCCGAGTGTGGAGACCCTCTGGGCGCTGGGGGTGGCGCTGGGGGTGCCGTTCAGCACTCTGGTGGAGCCGCCGGTGCCCGTTTTGCGGGTAATCCGGGCGGGGGAAGGGGCCGAGGTCGTCTCGGAGCAGGCCAACTTCGTGGCGAAGCTGCTGTCGGCCGGTCCCTCGGGAGGCCGGCGGGACATCTATCTGCTGCGGGCGGAGCCCGGCGCGGTGCGGGAGTCGGAGCCGCACATTCCGGGCTCGGTGGAGCATCTGGTCGTGAGCGCGGGGCGGGTGAAGGCGGGGCCGGTCGGGGAGACCGTGGAACTGGATCCCGGGGACTACGTGACCTACCGGGGAGATGTGCCGCACTCGTACGAGGCGCTGGTGCCGGGGACGGTGTTCGTGCTGGTCATGCAGCACGTGTGAGGGGGGCTTGCGGGTGGGGGAAAGGGCAGGAGCCCCGTCGCCGGATGGCGCGGGGCTCCTTGGGTACTGCGGTGCGGCGCGATCAGATGGGAGTGACGTTCTCCGCCTGCGGGCCCTTCGGACCCTGAGTGACGTCGAAGCTCACCGACTGGTTCTCCTCGAGGGAGCGGAAGCCAGCGGCGTTGATCGCGGAGTAGTGAACGAAGACGTCGGGGCCGCCGCCTTCCTGGGCGATGAAGCCAAAGCCCTTTTCGGCGTTGAACCACTTCACGGTTCCGGTAGCCATAAGCCCTCCTTGGGCCCAAAGGGTTGCCCTGCTCCAGAACCCTGCAAGCGTGAAAGCAAGTGCCGCACAACTGCATACGTCTGAAAACGACGAGAGCCCGCGGTTACATGCTCCGCAGGCTCTGTACTGCAAGGGAAACCAAACTGCAACTTGCGGCGAGCCTAGCACGCAGGCAGCCGAAAGCAATAGAGGTCAAGA
This sequence comes from Streptomyces sp. NPDC048751, assembly GCF_043198595.1. NCBI lineage: Bacteria > Bacillati > Actinomycetota > Actinomycetes > Kitasatosporales > Streptomycetaceae > Streptomyces > Streptomyces sp. NPDC048751. The sequence goes on along the minus strand of NZ_JBICUX010000002.1, from coordinate 984,565 downwards.
TCACTTCACTCGGATGTTTGAAGCCAGGTGGGTGAGGTTGACCCAACCGGGCGACCCGAGACGGCGACACGGATCTCCACCGGGCCACACCCTGAAGGGGGCACCGTACCCCACGAGGTCAGCGCCCGCCCGGCGGACCATGCCGAGGGCCGCGGGGTCTGGCACGCCCATCTGCGGCGTTGTCGTCGGTTGCCGACTCCCCCACGCTCGGCTGCGCTCGCGCGGGGGGACCCCCATCGCGTCGCCGCCCTCCTCCGCCTTGCAGCTGCACGCACCAGACCCCGCTCACCCTTGATGACATGGCACCGTGGGGTGGGTCGGCCCGGTCCGCCGGGCGGGCGCTAGCCTCCCGATGTGGACAATTCTCGCAACCGGCCGCGCGTCGGCCACATTCAGTTCCTGAACTGCCTGCCTCTGTACTGGGGGCTCGCGAGAACGGGCACGCTGCTCGACTTCGAGCTGACGAAGGACACCCCGGAGAAGCTCAGCGAGCGGCTGGTGCGCGGAGACCTCGACATCGGGCCCATCACCCTCGTCGAGTTCCTCAGGAACGCGGACGACCTGGTCGCCTTCCCCGACATCGCCGTGGGGTGCGACGGACCGGTCATGTCGTGCGTGATCGTCTCGCAGGTCCCGCTGGACCGGCTCGACGGCGCCCGGGTCGCCCTCGGTTCGACCTCGCGCACCTCCGTCCGCCTCGCCCAGCTGCTGCTGGCGGAACGCTTCGGCGTGCAGCCCGACTACTACACCTGCCCGCCCGACCTCAGCCTGATGATGCAGGAGGCGGAGGCCGCCGTACTCATCGGAGACGCGGCCCTGCGGGCCAACCTGCTCGACGGGCCGCGCTACGGACTCGAGGTGCACGACCTCGGCGCGCTGTGGAAGGAGTGGACCGGGCTCCCCTTCGTCTTCGCGGTGTGGGCGGCGCGGCGGGACTACCTGGAGCGCGAGCCGGCCATCACCCGCCAGGTCCACGAGGCCTTCCTCGCCTCCCGCAACCTCTCCCTGGAGGAGGTCGGCAAGGTCGCCGAGCAGGCGGCCCGCTGGGAGGCCTTCGACCAGGAGATCCTGGAGCGCTACTTCACCACCCTCGACTTCCGCTTCGGAGGCCCCCAGCTCGCCGCCGTCGCCGAGTTCGCCCGCCGCGTCGGCCCGACGACCGGCTTCCCCGCGGACGTGAAGGTGGAACTGCTCCAGGGGTGAGGGCAGGGCCGTCAGGCCCTAATCTGCTGTGCAGTCCTACGGGGGAGAGGTGGACGCCATGCAGCCGCTCGGAGCCGACGAGCCCACCGTCATAGGGCCCTACCGACTGCTCGGCCGCATCGGCTCCGGCGGAATGGGCCGCGTCTACCTGGGCCGCAGCACCGGCGGCCGCACGGTCGCCGTCAAGATCGTGCACCCGCACTTCGCGCTCGACGAGGAGTTCCGCGCCCGCTTCCGCCGCGAGGTCGAGGCGGCCCGGCGGGTGGGCGGTGCCTGGACCGCACCGGTGCTGGACGCCGATCCGGACGCGTCGGTCCCCTGGGTCGCCACGGCGTACGCGGCGGGCCCGTCGCTCGCCGGCGCGGTCGCGGACGGCGGCCCGCTGCCCGAGCACACCGTACGGGTCCTCGGCGCGGGCCTGGCCGAGGCGTTGACGGCGGTGCACGAACTGGGGCTGGTGCACCGGGACGTGAAACCGTCCAACGTGCTGCTCACCGTGGACGGACCGCTGCTCATCGACTTCGGCATCGCCCGCGCCACCGACGGCACGGCCTCCCTGACCTCGACCGGCGTCTCGATCGGTTCCCCCGGCTACATGGCACCCGAGCAGATCCTCGGCAAGGGCGCGACCGGTGCGGCCGACGTCTTCTCCCTCGGCGCGGTCCTCGCCTACGCGGCGACCGGCGAGCAGCCCTTCCCCGGCGACTCGTCGGCCGCGCTGCTCTACAAGGTCGTCCACGAGGAACCCTCGCTCGGGGAGCTGGGCGGCGAGCTGCGCGAGGTGGTGGAGGCGTGCCTGGCCAAGGAACCGGCCGCCCGGCCGACGCCCCGCGAGGTGGCCCGGCGGCTCGCTCCGGACGGTGCGGCCCGGCTGGTCGCGGCGGGGTGGTTGCCGGGGGCGCTGGTGGAGCGGGTCGGGCGGAGTGCCGTACAGCTGCTGAACCTGGAGGCGGCGGGGGTGGCCGGGGTGGCGCCGGTGGCGTCGGGGCCGGTGGAGTTCAGCAGTCCTTCAGTCGGTGGGGTCTCGGGGGGTGGGTCGAGCGTCGGGGAGTTCGGGCCGCCTCCTGTGATGCCCGCCGTGGATGCCCCGGTGGACGCCCTGCCCTTCGTGCCGGAGCCGCGTGACGCGCCGCCGCAGGACACCGCCGTACCCTCGTCGCCCTCCGGGCGGGGGCCCGGCAGGCTGTCCGTGTCCGTCGCGGCGACCTCGACGCCGGAGGACGGGGGGCGGGGGCGGCGGCTGAGCTGCACGGTGGCCCTCGCGGTGGCGGGAGCGCTGGCGGCGGTGACGGTCGGGTCGGTGTTCGTGTTCGACCTGCTGCCGGACCGCGACCGTGACAGCGACACCTCGGCGGGCGGCGACCATTCCGCGATGCCGACGTCGGCGTCCACGTCGGTGCCGGCGGCGACACCCACGGCGTCGACCTCCGTGTCACCGACGGACAGTGGCCCGCCGAGTGACACCGCCTCACAAGCCGCCGGTGTTCCCGGTCGTTACCTCGGCACCTGGGAGGGACAGGGCACCGGGCTCGGCGGCAGCGTGCCCATGGGTACGTTCCGGGTCACCGTGAAGCAGGCGGAGGTGGGGGAGGAGGTGGGCACGGTCCGCAACACCGATCCGCTCGGGACCATGGTCTGCGTCGACGTCCTCACCCTGAAGGAGGTGACGGACAAGCAGATCGTCGCCGAGTCCGTGGGCGCCGACTCCAATCCGGCCACCTGTGTGAAGAGCGAGGACACCGTCACCCTCACTCCCGCCGGCGACGACGGCCTCACGTACCAGTCGGACAGCGACGGTTCCGGCCGCCCGGTCGCCCGGATGACGAAGGTCGAGTAGCGGATGAGCGACCTGGTGCTGATCCTCGTGGCGGCTGTGTGGGGTGTGGCGGCGGGGGCGCTGCTGCCGAGGGCCGTGTACCGGTTCGCGGTGCCGGACGAGGAGCCCTGGCGGGAGGCGTGCCCGCGGGGCCATCCGATGGGCGGGCGGGCCCGGGGGTGGGTCGGGCGGACGCCGTGCGAGGCGTGTGCGGGGGCCGCGGGAGTCCCGTACGGGCCCCGTGTGCTGCCGCTCGCCACGGTCACCGGCCTGCTCTGCGCCGTCCTCGCCGCCGCCACCGGTACGCGGCCCGAGCTCGGCGTCTGGCTGCTGCTGGCGCCGGTCGGCGTGTTGCTGGCGGCCGTCGATCTGCGGGTGCGGCGGCTGCCCAACCCGCTCACCCTGCCGCTCGCGGCCGCCGCGCTCGTGCTGCTGGGCCTGGCCGCGCTGGCGCCCGAGCACGCCGGCGACTGGACGACGGCCCTGCTGGGCTCCCTCGCCCTCGGAGTCGGCTACCTCGTGCTGCACCTCATCAACCCCGGCGGCATGGGCCTCGGCGACGTGAAACTGGCGCTCGGGGCGGGTGCCGTCCTCGGCTGGTACGGCTGGCCGACGCTGATGCTGGGCACGTTCGCCGGGTTCCTGCTCGGGGCGCTGTACGGCGGTGTCCTGGTCCTGGCGCGGCGGGCGGACCGCAAGACCGCGATCCCGTTCGGGCCGTTCCTGATCGCGGGGGCGTTCCTGGGCCTGCTCATCGGCGCGTACACGGCCTGACGTCCTGACCGAAAGGCCACTGACGTAGGCTGGTTCGGTCTGTCCACAACCCCTGACGAATGGGACGCCCCGGTGACCGAGAAGGCCGACCTCCAGTCCGTGCTCGACCGTGCCGCGGACGGCGGGCGGATCACCCCCGAGGAGGCGCTCGACCTCTACCGCGACGCGCCCCTGCACGCGCTGGGCGCCGCCGCCGACGCCGTACGCCGCCGTCGGTACGCCGGCACCGAGCACATCGCGACGTACATCATCGAGCGCAACATCAACTACACGAACGTGTGTGTCACGGCGTGCAAGTTCTGCGCCTTCTACGCGGCGCCGAAGGACACGGCCAAGGGTTGGACCCGCGACCTCGACGACATCCTGCGCCGGTGCGCGGAGACCGTGGAGCTGGGCGGCACCCAGATCATGTTCCAGGGCGGGCACCACCCGGACTACGGCGTGGAGTACTACGAGGAGCACTTCTCCGCCATCAAGAAGGCGTTCCCGCAGCTCGTCATCCACAGCCTGGGGGCGAGCGAGGTCGAGCACATGGCCCGGATCAGCGGTGTCCCGGTGGAGGAGGCGATCCAGCGCATCCACGCGGCGGGTCTGGACTCCTTCGCCGGCGCCGGCGCGGAGCTGCTGCCCGCGCGGCCGCGCAAGGCCATCGCCCCGCTGAAGGAGAGCGGCGAGCGCTGGCTGGAGATCATGGAGACCGCGCACCGGCTGGGCGTGGAGTCCACCTCCACCATGCTGATGGGCACCGGCGAGACCAACGCCGAGCGCATCGAGCACCTGCGGATGATCCGCGACGTCCAGGACCGCACCGGTGGCTTCCGGGCCTTCATCCCGTACACCTACCAGCCCGAGAACAACCACCTGAAGGGCCGGACCCAGGCCACCCTCTTCGAGTACCTGCGGATGATCGCCATTGCGCGGCTGTTCATGGACAACATCGCGCACATCCAGGGTTCCTGGCTGACCACCGGCAAGGAGGTCGGCCAGCTGTCGCTGCACTACGGCGCGGACGACCTCGGCTCGATCATGCTGGAGGAGAACGTCGTCTCCTCCGCCGGCGCCAAGCACCGCTCCAACCGCATGGAGATCATCGACCTGATCCGCAAGGCGGGGCGCGTTCCGGCCCAGCGGACCACGACGTACGAGCACATCGTCGTCCACGACGACCCGGCGAACGATCCGGTCGACGAGCGGGTCATGTCCCACATCTCGTCCACCGCGATCGACGGCGGGACCGCCCACCCCGAGCTGAAGCTGCTCGCCTCCAACTGATCCGCACGTGCTGACCATTCACGCCGACTCCAGGGGCCGGGCACTCGTCGTCGAGGGCGCGTGGATCGCCGCCGCCGGCCCGCTGGACGAGCTCGTCGCCGACCGTCCGCGGGCCCGGGTGCGCCAGTGGCCCGGCATCCTCACGCCCGGGCTGATCAACCTCTACGGCACCGAGCTGCTGGAGGAGGCGTACCACCCCGATCCGCGCGAGGCCGACGAGCTCGGCACCGAGCCGCTGTTCGGGGACGCCCTCGCGAAGCTGACCATGGACGACGCCCGCTGGGGCGCGAGTGCCCGGCGCGGGGTGCAGCGCATGCTGGCGCACGGCACGGTCACCGCCGCCTGCGAGGAGATGCGCAACCGCGCGGTGCGGGACGCCGTGCGCCGCACGGGCATCGGCGTCATGGGCCGGATCGGGCGGCCCGCCGGGGTGCCGTCGCTCGACCCGTACGCCTGCGCGCAGCCGGTGGAGTTCGCCCGGCCCCGGGAGCGGAACTCCGCCGCACGGTTCGCCTTCTTCGACGTACCGGACGAGGCGGCGCTCGCGGAACGGGGGGCCGCGGGGACGTGCGTGGCGACGATCGTGGAGGGGCGGATCGTCTACCGGCGGCGGTGAGACCTACCCCGTGAACGCCTCCGCGAAGGCTCCCGCACTCTGCTCGACCCCGCTGCAGTTGGTCGCCGCGTCGTCCCGGTCGGCGTCCTCGTCCTCACACTGCTGGTCGCGGAACGTGGACCACATGGACACCCAGGCGATCTCCTTCTCCTCGGCGAACGTCCGTACCTCGGCCGCGTCCGCGAGGGTGAACGTCTCGTTGGCCACGTCCTGGACGCCGATCATCGAGGTGAGCGCCATGCCCCGCCAGGCGCCCGCGTCGGACAGGCCGAAGACCTTCTTGAGCTGGGCCTGGGTGGCCGTGGCCGAGGTGACGGCGTAGTCGCCCATGTCGTCGTCGTAGGACTCGCCGTAGTTCATCGTCATGATGTTTACGGTGGAGACCTGCACGTCGTGCTCGTTGGCGGACTCCAGCAGGGCCAGGCTGTCGGCGTCGAGCCCGGACGGCATCACCGGCAGCGTGAAGGAGACCTCCAGGTCGGGGCGTTCCTTCTGGAGCGCGGCGATCGCCTCGGAGCGCAGGTCGACCGAGTCGGAGTCGGTCAGCTCGTCGCCCTCGATGTCGAAGTCGGCCTGGCTGGAGCCCGCCGCGTCCAGGGCGGCGCCGTACGCCGCGGCGAGCTTCGACGCGCTGTCGCAGGTCGCCGCGAGTTCCTTGCCGGAGGCCCCGCCGAAGGACACGCGGACCGTGCCGCCGGTTTTCGTCAGCGCCGAGATCCGGGACGTGACCGGCGAGTCGCCGACGGCGTGCGTGCCGTTCCACTTCGGTGTGCAGCCGCTGCCGCTCGAGATCACGAAGGCCAGGTTGTACGTCGTGGGGGAGCCGGCCGGGTCGTTGACGGAGGCCTCGGTGGCGCTGACGTAAGGGGCGTAGGTGGTGGCGGGGGCGGCGCTGGGGGCGGCCGTGGTGGGCGCGGTGCTTTGCGAGGGTGATGCGGAGGTCTTTCCCGGTGGCGCTGCGGCGTCGTCGGTATTGCCGTCCGAGCCCGCGGAGCACCCCGCCGCGGCCAAGGCGAACAGACAGGTCAGCCCGGCCATCGGCGTCCGGAAACTCCTCATTGCGCATGCACCCGCTCTCGTCAAAAGGGACATTCAACGCTCTCATGGCGAGGGGCAGTTGCGGACGAGTTCCGGAGATCTCTCAGGAAAGAGACAGGTTAAGTCTTTTCTCATGGGTCTCTCACAAGGAATACAGAGTTTGGGCCACATAAAGCGTCCCTAATATCCGGGGAATGCAATCCGAGCCTGCCATCGAAAGCCGCGCAGATGTGCGCGGTCGCCGTCGCAAACGCGGCAACGAGTCCGCCGACGGGCCCGTGTTCGTTGACACCTCCGGACGCCGCTCCAGGCTGCTGCGCCGGATCGGTCTCCTCCTCGGCGTCGCCTGCCTCGGGTACGCGGCCGTCCTCGGCGCGGCCTTCATGGGCTGGGGCACCTCCCTGACCCCGTCCTCGCTGCTGCCGTTCGGCGGGAGAGGCCCCGGTGGGCAGGGCGCACCGGAAGGTCAGAGCGGTCAGGGGCCCGGCGGTTTCCGCCCGGACGGCGGCCAGGGCGAACAAGCCGGCCGCCCCAGCGGCATTCCGTCCGCCCCGCCCTCGGGAGCCTCTTCGGGTGCCCCGACCACCAGCCCGTCCGCGTCCGCCTCCGCGGCCGCCAACTGACCGGAACGCAGCCACTTCATGACGACGACTTCCTCCCGCGGCCGCCGCCGCGCCCCCAGCCGCATGGAACGCGCGGCGGGCAAGGCCGCGGCCCTGCAGAAACCCCGTGTCATCCTCGCGGGGCTGCTCCTGCTCGCGTTGACCAGCGTGATGCTGCTCGACGGCTATCTGCGCGCCGAGGTCGGCGGCGACCAGCGCGTGCGCACCGGGGCCGACTCCGGCTCCGTCCCCGACGACGTCCTCGACGGCGGCCCCATCCTCACCTTCCGGGGCGGGCAGGCCACGACCGTCTCCGTCCCCGACAGGACGATCGCGCTCACCTTCGACGACGGCCCCAACCCGACCTGGACGCCCCAGGTCCTGGACATCCTCGAGAAGTACGACGTGCCCGGCACGTTCTTCCTGGTCGGCTCGATGGTGTCGCGCTATCCGAGCATCGTGAAGGACATGGTCGACCAGGGCAATGAGGTGGGCATCCACACCTTCACCCACGTCGACCTGTCCTACCAGAGCGACGCCCGCGTCAACCGTGAGATGCAGCAGACCCAGCTGGCGCTCGCGGGCGCGGCCGGCATCACCACCACGCTGTTCCGGGCGCCGTACTCCTCCGAGACCGACGCCATCGACAACTACAGCTGGCCCGTCTACCAGAAGCTCGGCCAGGACGGTTACACCAGCGTCTTCGTCGACACCGACAGCGACGACTGGAAGAAGCCGGGCGTCTCGAAGATCGTCAAGTGGGCCACGCCGGAGGACGGCAAGGGCGCGTCCGTCCTGTTCCACGACGCCGGCGGCGAACGCTCACAGACGATCAAGGCGCTGCCCGAGTACATCGAGCAGATGAAGGCGAAGGGGTACACCTTCACCACCATCAGCGGGGCCATGCGGGGCCAGGGCGCGGGGAGCGCGGGCGGGCAGCGGCCCGGGGGAGTTCCCGGTGGGCAGTCGGCCGAGGCCGGCGCGGCCGCCTCGCCCCTCCAGGCCGCCCACCGCGAGGCCACCGGGACCACCCTCTACGAGGGCAAGGCGCTCGTCGCGGCCGTCGCCGTCGCCGAGTGGACGGTGCCGACGCTCTCCGTCGGGCTCATGGTCGTGGGCGTGGCCGTCATGGGCCGCTTCGGGATGATGCTGCTCCTGGCCCGCCGCCACTACCGACAGCGCAACAAGCGCCGCTTCAGCTGGGGGCCGACGGTCACCGGGCCGGTGAGCGTGATCGTCCCGGCGTACAACGAGAAGGAGTGCATCGCCAACACCCTCAACTCGCTGGCGCAGAGCACCCATCCCGTCGAGATCATCGTCGTCGACGACGGCTCGACGGACGGTACGGCCGACATCGCGGCGTCGCTCGGCATGCCGAACGTCCGGGTCGTCCGGCAGGAGAACGCGGGCAAGCCGGCCGCGCTGAACAACGGGGTGCGCAACGCCAGTCACGACGTCGTCGTGATGATGGACGGCGACACCGTCTTCGAGCCGGACACCGTGCGGCAGTTGGTGCAGCCCTTCGCCGACCCGAACGTCGGCGCGGTCGCGGGCAACGCCAAGGTCGGCAACCGCGACACGGTCATCGGCGCCTGGCAGCACATCGAGTACGTGATGGGCTTCAACCTCGACCGCCGCATGTACGACCTGCTGCGCTGCATGCCGACGATCCCGGGCGCGATCGGCGCGTTCCGCCGTGACGCGGTGCTGGAGGTCGGCGGGATGAGCGAGGACACGCTCGCCGAGGACACCGACATCACCATCGCCATGCACCGCGCGGGCTGGCGGGTCGTCTACCAGGAGCACGCCCGCGCCTGGACCGAGGCGCCGGGCTCCCTGAAGCAGCTGTGGTCCCAGCGCTACCGCTGGTCGTACGGCACGATGCAGGCGCTCTGGAAGCACCGCAAGTCGCTCACCGACAAGGGCCCCTCGGGCCGCTTCGGCCGGGTCGGCATGCCTCTGGTGGTCCTCTTCCAGATCGTCACGCCGGTCTTCGCCCCGCTCATCGACGTGTTCACCGCCTACTCGATGATCTTCATCGACTTCAAGGCCGCCCTGCTGGCCTGGCTGGCGGTCCTCGGCGTCCAACTGGTCTGCGCGGCCTACGCCTTCCGCCTCGACCGCGAGAAGTACCGGTACCTGCTGATGATGCCGCTGCAGCAGCTGGCCTACCGCCAGATGATGTACCTCGTCCTCATCCACTCCTGCATCACGGCTCTCACCGGCGGCCGCCTGCGCTGGCAGAAGCTGAAGCGCACGGGCGAGGTCGGGACTCCGGCGGGGGTGAGCTGAGTGGGGGCGCACAGGAGGGACGCTTCCGTTGTCGCCGCGACTACCGCTGTGGGCACGGTTGCAGCAGACGCCCAGGTGTCCAACCTCCCGGCACCACAGAGGGACCGCTACTTCGACACCCTCAGAGCCCTCGCCCTCATCCGCGTCGTCACGTACCACACCTTCGGCTGGCCCTGGGCCGGCATGCTCTTCCCCTCCATGGGCGTCATGTTCGCCCTCGCCGGCACCCTCATGGCGAAGTCCCTGGAACGCCCCGCGTCGAAGGTGGTGAAGAGCCGCCTCCGCCGCCTCCTGCCCCCCTTCTGGTTCTGGGGCGCCTTCGTGGTCACCGCCATGCTGATCCACGACTGGATGCCGGGCTGGCAGATCGTCTACTGGGTCGTGCCGCTCGGCGACCCCCCGGGCAACGCGTGGGGCGAGCAGGCCTGGGAGATCCTCTGGTACCTGCGCACCTACCTCTGGTTCGTCCTCCTCTCCCCTCTCCTCCTCCGCCTGTTCCGCCTCGCCCCCGTCCCCGTACTCGCCCTCTCCCTCGCCCCGATCGTCGTCCTGACCTTCCTCTGGTCCGGTCCCGACAACCGCTTCGGCGCCGCCCTGTGGGACCTGTCGACGTACCTGTTCTGCTGGATCCTCGGATTCGCCCACCGCGACGGTGTCCTGCGACGCCTCAAGCCGGCCGCGGTCGTCGTCCTCTCCCTGGCCGCCCTCGGCCACGGCGGCTGGTACGCCTTCACGCACCAGGCCGACGCGGGCACCTACGACCTCGACGAGATCCCCCTCGCCCAGGCCTTCTGGTCCGCCGGGTACGTCCTGCTCCTGATGTGGGCCAAGTCCCGCTTCCGGATCGACTTCGCCGGTCTCACCCGCTTCCGGCGCCTGGACCGCGTCGTGACGGTCTTCAACGCGCGCGCGGTGACCATCTACCTCTGGCACGAGATCGCGCTGATCCTCGCCGTCCCGCTGATCGACCGTTTCTGGGACGTGCCCGCCTTCGAGGCGTACCTGCCGTTGGACAGCCAGTGGTTCATGTTCGCCGTCGGCTGGCTCCTGATCGCGGGCTTCGTGCTGCTGTGCGGCTGGGTCGAGGACGTGGCGGCGCGCAAGAAGCCGAGGCTGCTGCCATGACGTCGGACCCCCTGCTGCCACAATGGGCCCGTGACCCGCGCATCCCTGGACAAGCAGCCGCACGAAGTCGCTTCGATGTTCGACAACGTGGCGGAACGGTACGACCTGACCAACGACGTGCTGTCGCTCGGCCAGGACCGCCGATGGCGCAAGGAGGTCGCCAAGGCGGTCGACGCCCGCCCCGCGCAGAAGATCCTGGACCTCGCCGCCGGCACGGCGACCTCCTCCCTGCCCTTCGCCCGCACCGGCGCCTACGTCGTCCCCTGCGACTTCTCGATCGGCATGCTCCGGGTCGGCAAGCAGCGGCACTCCTGGCTGCCGTTCACCGCGGGCGACGCGACGCGGCTGCCCTTCAAGGACGACACCTTCGACGCCGTCACCATCTCCTTCGGGCTGCGCAACGTGCAGGACACGGAGGCCGCGCTGCGGGAGATGTACCGGGTGACCCGGCCCGGCGGACGGGTGGTGATCTGCGAGTTCTCGCACCCGACCTGGGCGCCCTTCCGGACCGTCTACACGGAGTACCTGATGCGCGCGCTGCCCCCGGTCGCCCGTGCCGTCTCCTCCAACCCGGACGCCTACGTCTACCTCGCCGAGTCCATCCGCGCCTGGCCCGACCAGCCCGCGCTCGCCGAGCGGCTGCGCAAGGCCGGCTGGTCGCGGGTGGCCTGGCGGAACCTGACGGGCGGGGTGGTGGCCCTGCACCGGGGCTTCAAGGTGGACCCGGGCCTCAAGGACGGCTGACGCTCACGTGTCGATCATCTCGTAGGCGGCTCCCCGCTCGTCGATCATCTCGTAGGCGGCTCCCCGCTCGTCGAGCTCGCGTCGCATGCCGCCCCCGCTCGGGTTCGGAATGCGCGGCTCGCGCACGCCCCCGCCGCCCTCACCTCCCCCCAGCTCGAACCAGACGGTGACGACGGCACCGCGCGGTACCTCGACGCCGGGCGGCGGATACTGCCGTACGACGTAGTCGACGACGGTGCGAGGGAAGTCCGGCCGGTCGGGCGCGGCGAGGCGCACTCCGTGTGCCAGCGCCGTCTCGCGTGCGTCCACGGCCATCAGGCCGACGAGTCTCGGCACTCGCACTTCGGGTGTTTTGGGCGTTGTGTGCACAGATGTCACCCCCAGCGGTACGGGCAGAGTAACCGCCAGGGGGTATCGCCGGGAAGCCTCAAGTGGCTTTCTGTAGCTATCGACTACTCAGCGTGCACATAGTGGATCCGTCTCCTCCGCTACAGGGCGAGCCGGTAGCAGTGCCCCTGCTGCTTGCGTGGCGTGGTGAAGACCTCGGCGAGCCGCATGCCCAGCCGACGGGTGACGGCGATGGACCGCTCGTTGCGGGCGTCGACCATGGCCACCACGCTCGGCACGCCCGCCGCGCGCACCCGCTCCAGCGTCATCCGCGCGGCCGCGGTGACGTACCCCTTGCCCCAGTGCTCCCGGCCGAGCCGCCAGCCGATCTCGACCTCACCCGTCGGACCCCACTCCCGCTCCCAGGGCTGGGCGCCGGTGAAGCCGATGACCTGCCCGGACTCGTCGAGCACGGTCCACAGGCAGTAGCCGCGCTCCGCGTCGTGCCGGCGCTGGCGGGCGGTCAGCTCCTCGTAGACGAACAGCTCCGCGGCCCTGCCGCCGTGGAACTCCATGACGTCCGGGTGGGCGAAGGCCCGGTGCCAGGCGACGGCGTCCTCGTCGGTGGGGACACGCAGCCGCACTACGGGGAGAGCTCGGTTCACGGGGGCAGCCCTTCAGCCGGGTGATCAGTTCCGCTGAATAGACTGCCCATGTCCAGTGCCGGTCGGCACGCATATTTCGAACCTTGGGGAGATCCCGCCGTGACCGAGCCCCTCTCCGAAAACACCGCCGATGTGATCGTCGTCGGCGCGGGGCCAGCCGGCTCCACGACCGCGTACCACCTCGCCCGGGCCGGACTCGACGTCCTCCTGCTGGAGAAGACCGAGTTCCCGCGCGAGAAGGTGTGCGGCGACGGTCTCACTCCCCGCGCGGTCAAGCAGCTCGTCGCCATGGGCATCGACATCTCTGAGGACGCCGGCTGGCTGCGCAACAAGGGCCTGCGCATCATCGGCGGCGGTGTCCGCCTCCAGCTGGACTGGCCGGATCTCGCCTCCTTCCCCGACTACGGCCTCGTCCGCAAGCGGGACGACTTCGACGAGCAGCTCGCCCGCCAGGCCCAGAAGGCCGGGGCGCGGTTGTACGAGCGCTGCAACGTCGGTGCCCCGATCGTCGACGACCGCACCGGCCGCATCACCGGCGTCCACGCCAAGCTCGGCGAGGAGAAGCGCGAAGTCACCTTCCATGCCCCGCTGGTGGTCGCCGCCGACGGCAACTCGACCCGGCTGTCCCTGGCGATGGGCCTGCACCGCCGCGAGGACCGCCCGATGGGCGTCGCCGTCCGCACCTACTTCACCAGCCCGCGGCACGAGGACGACTACCTGGAGTCGTGGCTGGAACTCTGGGACCGCCGGGGCCCGGGCGAGGACCGCCTGCTGCCGGGCTACGGCTGGATCTTCGGCATGGGCGACGGTACGTCCAACGTCGGCCTGGGTGTCCTCAACACCTCCGACTCCTTCAAGGAACTGGACTGGCGCGAGGTCCTGAAGGCCTGGTGCGCCTCGATGCCGGAGGACTGGGGCTACACCCCCGACAACATGACGGGCCCGATCCGCGGCGCCGCCCTCCCGATGGCCTTCAACCGCCAACCCCACTACACCAAGGGCCTGCTGCTGGTCGGCGACGCCGGCGGTCTGGTGAACCCCTTCAACGGTGAGGGCATCGCCTACGCCATGGAGTCCGGCCAGATCGCCGCCGAGGTCATCGTCCAGGCCCACGCCCGCTCCACCCCGGCCCAGCGCGAGACGGCGCTCCAGCACTACCCGCGCATCCTCAAGGACACCTACGGCGGCTACTACACGCTGGGCCGCGCCTTCGTGAAGCTCATCGGCAACCCCAAGGTCATGAAGATCGCCGCCCAGCGCGGTCTGACCCACCCGATGCTGATGAAGTTCACCCTCAAGCTGCTGGCCAACCTCACCGACCCCACCGGCGGCGACGCCATGGACCGCATCATCAACGGCCTGAGCAAGGTGGCGCCCAAGGCGTGACCCTGGCGGGCGCGACCCTGGAGGGGGGCGCGCCCAAGGCGTGTCCCTCAGGGGACGACTGAAGGACCGCGGCCCCCGAGCGGCCGCGGTCCTTCACTTCGTATGCGTTTGTACGGCGGGTGCCGACGCGGCTCAGAGCACGCGCACCGCGCCCGACGCCGGGTAGCCCGACAGGTCCTGGATGACGACGCCCTTGGAGGGGTTCGCCGCGTCCAGGTACTGGCCGTTACCGATGTACACACCCACGTGGTACGCGGAGCCCTTGCCGCCCCAGTACAGGATGTCGCCGACCTGGATGCTGGACAGGGGGATGTCCGTACCCTGCATCGACTGGTCCTGCGAGACCCGCGGCAGGTCGACGCCGACCTGCCGGAAGGCGGCCTGCACCAGGCTGGAGCAGTCCCACGCGTTGGGGCCGGTGGCGCCCATGACGTAGGCGTCGCCCACCTGGGCCTTGAGGAACGCGATCACCGTCCCGACGCTGCCACTGGCGGGAGCGGAGACGCCCGTCGAGGCGGACGCGGACGCGGAGGCGGACAGGGTGGTCCGCTCCGACGAACGGGTGGCAGCGGCCTCGGCGGCGGCCCTGCGGGCCTCCTCGGCCTTCTTCTTGGCCTCAGCCTTCTGCTTGGCCTCGGCGAGGTCCTTCTTGGCTTCCTTGGCCGCCGCGGAGGCGGCCGCGTCACGCTCGGCCTGCAACTCGTAGTTCGCGGCGGCCTGCTGCGTGGCGGCCGCGGACTGGGCCACCTGAGCGGCCACGTCGCCCGTCAGGGTGGGCAGTTCGAGTGTCTGCGTCACCGGCTCGGCCGCGTTCGCCGCACCGGACGCCCCGGCCACTGCCAGGGTGCTGAGGACACCACCGGCAACTCCGGCGCGCATCGCGATCGTCGACGCGCTGCGGCGGGGTTTCCGGTGGCTGCGTATGTGAGCGGTGTGGGACATGGGTACAACCGGTATCAGGGGCTCCTCCATACCTTCAAGAAACGTGTGGTGCGCCACATTTGTTCAACGGGAGCCCTGAACACCCGTTGTCAGTTTCTTTATTGACGCCATAACGGGCATTGCGGGCGCAGGTGATCAAGCCTGTGATCATGGGCTTTCGTCGTTACGCCCTAATTGCCCCCCGCTTACCACTTGTTGGGGTCGGTGGCCAAGCCCGGTTCTCAGGGCCCTCTTACGGGTGTGGCGCAGGTCACGGAACGGTTACCGGAATGGAAGCGTCCTGTGCGCGATCGGTGGCCGGCTCCGCTCGTGAACGCGTGCACGCGTCCACATCCCGCCGCGCGACTCCCTCTGGGGCGTGAACGCGCGCCACTATCAGGGCGCCGAGCCCGGCGCCAATTTGCATGCAAGGGAACTCTCTTGATATAGAGACGCCCTTCGCGACCTGTGTCGATGAATGAAAATGTCACCTCTGGTGATCACTCGGACGCTTCTTGTACGAAGATCACTCCTCATCCGACTTCATGATCCTTCGTCAGGTGGTGGAGATCACAAAGCTTGTGTAATACCCCGTGTCGCAGATCACAGAGAGGCAGGCATAAGATGCGAGGCAGTTGGGCTTGTGACCTGCTTCACATGTTCGCGATCTTCGCCGGGGACGAGCGGGGTTCGTGCGACAGGTGGGGCGGAAGTGGGCTCGACGCAACCGCCAGCAGTCAGTGCCGACTGAGAGGAGCGAGGAGCGGTGAACGCGTATGCGCCCATCCTCGTACTGGGAGCCCTCGGGGCAGGCTTTGCGATCTTCTCCGTGGTCATGGCCACGTTGATCGGACCAAAGCGGTACAACCGGGCCAAGCTCGAGGCCTACGAGTGCGGTATCGAGCCGACCCCCACGCCGGCCGGCGGCGGGCGCTTCCCCATCAAGTACTACCTGACGGCGATGCTCTTCATCGTCTTCGACATCGAGATCGTCTTCCTCTACCCGTGGGCCGTCACCTTCGACGCCCTGGGTGTTTTCGGGCTCGTGGAGATGCTGCTCTTCGTGCTCACCGTCTTCGTCGCGTACGCGTACGTATGGCGGCGCGGCGGCCTGGAATGGGACTGAGGGGCCATAGGACATGGGACTCGAAGAAAAGCTGCCGAGCGGCTTCCTCCTGACCACCGTCGAGCAGGCCGCGGGCTGGGTGCGCAAGGCGTCCGTCTTCCCGGCCACGTTCGGCCTCGCCTGCTGCGCCATCGAGATGATGACCACCGGCGCCGGCCGCTACGACCTGGCGCGCTTCGGCATGGAGGTCTTCCGCGGCTCACCGCGCCAGGCGGACCTGATGATCGTCGCGGGCCGGGTCAGCCAGAAGATGGGGCCGGTACTGCGGCAGGTCTACGACCAGATGCCGAACCCCAAGTGGGTGATCTCCATGGGCGTGTGCGCGTCGTCGGGCGGCATGTTCAACAACTACGGGGTCGTCCAGGGCGTCGACCACATCGTCCCGGTCGACATCTACCTCCCCGGCTGCCCGCCTCGGCCCGAGATGCTGCTGGACGCCATCGTCAAGCTCCACCAGAAGATCCAGAGCTCCAAGCTCGGCGTGAACGCCGAGGAAGCGGCCCGCGAGGCTGAGGAGGCGGCGCTCAAGGCCCTGCCCACGATCGAGATGAAGGGGCTGCTGCAGTGAGCGACGCGAACGGCACCCACGGTGAGAACGGCGTGAACGGCTCCGCGAACGGGACCAACCCGGAAAAGGACCTCTCTGCCTCCAACCTCCCGGGCCAGCGCGGTCAGGGCGGCGAGGAGATCCGCGTCCAGCGCGGCATGTTCGGCGCCAACAACGGCGGCGACACCTCGGGCTACGGCGGCCTGGTCCGCTCGGTCCGGCTCCCGGGACCGGCGAGCAGGCCCTACGGCGGCTGGTTCGACGACGTCGCCGACGAACTCGAGGGGGCGCTGGAGGAACAGGGCCTCCTGCCCGAGAACGCGATCGAGAAAACGGTCGTCGACCGCGGCGAGCTCACCTTCCACGTGGAGCGCGACCATCTGCTCCGGGTCGCCCGCACCCTGCGCGACGACCCGGCCCTGCGCTTCGAGCTGTGCACCGGCGTCAGCGGCGTCCACTACCTGGAGGACAAGGGCCGCGAGCTGCACGCCGTCTACCACCTGCGCTCGATCACCCACAACCGGCTGATCCGCCTCGAGGTCAGCGCCCCCGACAGCGACCCGCACATCCCGTCGCTGGTCTCCGTCTATCCGACCAACGACTGGCACGAACGCGAGACCTACGACTTCTTCGGAATCGTCTTCGACGGTCACCCGGCGCTGACCCGGATCATCATGCCGGACGACTGGCAGGGCCATCCGCAGCGCAAGGACTACCCCCTCGGCGGCATCCCCGTCGAGTACAAGGGCGCCCAGATCCCGGCTCCGGACCAGCGGAGGTCGTACTCGTGAGCACGCAGTCAGCATCCGCCGCCTCGGCACGTGAGACCACCGAGGGCACCGTCTACATGGTCACCGGTGGTGACTGGGACGAAATCGCCCAGTCCGCGGCCCGCGCCGACGACGAACGCATCGTCGTCAACATGGGTCCCCAGCACCCCTCCACCCATGGAGTGCTCCGTCTGATCCTGGAGATCGAGGGCGAGACGGTCACCGAGGCCCGCTGCGGCATCGGTTACCTCCACACCGGTATCGAGAAGAACCTCGAGTACCGCACGTGGACGCAGGGCACCACGTTCGTGACGCGCATGGACTACCTGACGTCCTTCTTCAACGAGACCGCCTACTGCCTCGCCGTCGAGAAGCTCCTCGGCATCGAGGACCAGATCACCGAGCGAGCCAAGATCATCCGGGTGCTCCTGATGGAGCTGAACCGGATGTCGTCGCACCTGGTGTGCATCGCCACCGGCGGCATGGAACTCGGCGCCACCACGATCATGATCTACGGATTCCGTGATCGTGAAATGATTCTCGACCTCTACGAGCTCATCACGGGCCTCAGGATGAACCACGCGTACATCCGCCCCGGCGGACTCGCCCAGGACCTGCCGCCCGGCGCGGTGGACCAGATCCGCGAGTTCGTGAAGAAGATGAAGAAGAACCTCCCGGAGTACGACAAGCTCGCCACCGGGAACCCCATCTTCAAGGCCCGTATGCAGGATGTCGGCTACCTCGACCTGGCCGGCTGCATGGCCCTCGGCGCCACCGGCCCGATCCTGCGCTCCACCGGCCTCCCGCACGACCTGCGCAAGACGCAGCCGTACTGCGACTACGAGACGTACGACTTCGACGTCCCGACCGCCGACAGCTGCGACTCCTACGGCCGCTTCCTGATCCGCCTGGAGGAGATGCGCCAGTCGCTCTCGATCGTCGAGCAGTGCCTGGACCGGCTGGAGCCCGGCCCGGTCATGGTTCCCGACCGGAAGATCGCCTGGCCCGCCCAGCTCGCGCTGGGGCCGGACGGCCTCGGCAACTCCCTCGACCACATCAAGAAGATCATGGGCACCTCCATGGAGGCCCTGATCCACCACTTCAAGCTGGTCACCGAGGGCTTCCGCGTCCCGCCGGGACAGGTGTACGTGGCTGTCGAGTCGCCCAAGGGCGAACTCGGGGTGCACGCCGTTTCCGACGGAGGCACCCGCCCCTACCGGGTCCACTTCCGCGACCCGTCCTTCACCAACCTGCAGGCCATGGCGGCGATGTGCGAGGGCGGCCAGGTCGCCGACGTCATCGTCGCCGTCGCGTCCATCGATCCCGTGATGGGAGGCGTCGACCGGTGACCACCTCTTCTTCGGAGCAGGGCGTCAGCCTGGGCATGCCCGAGCTGCCCGCGCCCGCCTACCCGGACGACGTCCGAGCCCGCCTCGAGCGGGACGCGCGCGAGATCATCGCCCGCTACCCCGACTCCCGCTCCGCCCTCCTGCCGTTGCTGCATCTCGTGCAGTCGGAGGAAGGCCATGTCACGCGCACCGGGATGCGGTTCTGCGCGGACGTCCTCGACCTGACCACGGCCGAGGTCACGGCGGTCGCCACCTTCTACTCCATGTACCGGCGCAGGCCGAGCGGTGACTACCAGGTGGGTGTCTGCACCAACACGCTGTGCGCGGTGATGGGTGGCGACGCGATCTTCGACGCGCTCCAGGAGCACCTCGGCGTCGGCAACGGCGAGACCACCGACGACGGCAAGGTCACCCTGGAGCACATCGAGTGCAACGCGGCCTGCGACTTCGCGCCGGTCGTGATGGTCAACTGGGAGTTCTTCGACAACCAGACGCCGGGCAGCGCCAAGCGCCTCGTCGACGATCTGCGCGCGGGCCGGCCGGTGGAGCCGACGCGCGGGGCGCCGCTGTGCACTTTCAAGGAGACCGCGCGGATTCTGGCCGGCTTCCCCGACGAGCGGCCCGGGGCCGTCGAGGCGAGCGGCAGTGCGGGACCCGCTTCGCTGGTGGGCCTCCGCCTGGCAAGGGGAGAGGCCGCACCCGCGCGCGTGGTCCATCCGCGGGACGGCGGCCCGCACGACGAGCCGCAGGAAAGGGCCGTGCACGAACCGTCGCCGGCCGAGCACCTCAGTTCGCACGACGCGCCGCAGGACACATCGGCCTCCGACCCAGCCCACCCGGCAGGGCCTACCGCCGAGGAGGGGGAGTGATGACCTTGGCACCCGAGCTGAAAGACCCGAGCCCCGAGAAGCTGCTCGCACCCGTGCTGTCGGCCTTCTGGGACGAGGACAAGTCCTGGTCGATGGACGTCTACCGAAGGCACGAAGGGTACGAGGGGCTCCGCAAGGCGCTCGCCATGTCGCCGGACGACCTGATCGCGTACGTCAAGGACTCCGGTCTGCGCGGGCGTGGCGGCGCGGGATTCCCGACGGGAATGAAATGGCAGTTCATTCCCCAGGGTGATGGAAAGCCACACTATCTAGTTGTCAACGCCGACGAATCGGAGCCCGGGACGTGCAAGGACATCCCACTCCTCTTCGCGAACCCGCACAGCCTCATCGAGGGCATTGTCATCGCGTGTTATGCCATCAGGTCGTCGCATGCCTTCATCTATCTGCGTGGTGAAGTCGTCCCCGTTCTGCGGCGGTTGCACGAGGCCGTGCGCGAGGCCTACGCGGCGGGTTACCTCGGCGAGAACATCCTGGGCAGCGGACTCGACCTCGAACTCACCGTGCACGCGGGTGCGGGCGCGTACATCTGCGGTGAGGAGACCGCACTGCTCGACTCGCTCGAAGGCCGCCGTGGTCAACCGCGGCTCCGTCCCCCCTTTCCTGCTGTCGCGGGCCTCTATGCCTGCCCGACTGTGGTGAATAACGTCGAGTCGATCGCGTCAGTTCCCGCCATCCTGAAAAACGGCAAGGAATGGTTCAGGTCGATGGGAAGCGAGAAGTCCCCGGGCTTCACGCTCTACTCCCTCAGCGGCCACGTCGCCAGCCCCGGCCAGTACGAGGCCCCGCTCGGCATCACCCTCCGTCAGCTCCTCGAGATGAGTGGCGGCATGCGGCCGGGCCACCGCCTCAAGTTCTGGACACCGGGCGGCTCCTCGACACCGATGTTCACCGACGAGCACCTCGACGTCCCTCTTGATTACGAAGGAGTGGGCGCCGCGGGTTCCATGCTCGGCACGAAAGCCCTCCAGTGCTTCGACGAGACGACCTGTGTCGTACGCGCCGTCACCCGCTGGACCGAGTTCTACGCCCACGAGTCCTGCGGCAAGTGCACACCGTGCCGCGAAGGCACCTACTGGCTCGTGCAGTTGCTGCGTGACATCGAGGCCGGCAAGGGCGTGATGTCCGACCTCGACAAGCTCAACGACATCGCCGACAACATCAACGGCAAGTCCTTCTGTGCCCTCGGCGACGGTGCCGCCTCGCCGATCTTCTCCTCGCTGAAGTACTTCCGCGAGGAGTACGAGCAGCACATCACGGGCCGCGGCTGCCCCTTCGACCCGGCCAAGTCGACGGCCTGGGCCGACCGCACGGAGGTGAACGCATGACCGTGACCACCAACGCTCCCGCAGGTGGGGGAGAGGCGGCGGTCCCGCCGGAAGATCTCGTGACGCTGACGATCGACGGCGCGGAGATCAGCGTGCCCAAGGGCACCCTGGTCATCCGGGCCGCCGAGGAACTCGGCATCGAGATCCCCCGCTTCTGCGACCACCCCCTCCTCGCCCCGGCCGGCGCCTGCCGCCAGTGCATCGTGGAGGTCGAGGGCCAGCGCAAGCCCATGGCGTCCTGCACGATCACATGCACGGACGGCATGGTCGTGAAGACCCACCTCACCTCGCCGGTCGCCGAGAAGGCCCAGCACGGTGTGATGGAGCTGCTCCTCATCAACCACCCGCTCGACTGCCCGGTCTGCGACAAGGGCGGCGAGTGCCCGCTGCAGAACCAGGCGATGTCGCACGGCAACGCCGAGTCCCGCTTCGAGGGCAGGAAACGGACGTACGAGAAGCCCGTCCCCATCTCCACGCAGGTGCTGCTCGACCGTGAGCGGTGCGTGCTGTGCGCCCGCTGCACCCGCTTCTCCAACCAGATCGCGGGCGACCCGATGATCGAGCTGATCGAGCGGGGCGCGCTCCAGCAGGTCGGCATCGGCGAGGGCGACCCGTTCGAGTCGTACTTCTCCGGGAACACCATCCAGATCTGCCCGGTCGGCGCGCTCACCTCGGCGGCGTATCGCTTCCGCTCCCGTCCGTTCGACCTGGTGTCCTCCCCGAGTGTCTGCGAGCACTGCTCCGGCGGCTGCGCCACGCGTACCGACCACCGGCGCGGCAAGGTCATGCGGCGGCTCGCGGCCGACGACCCCGAGGTCAACGAGGAGTGGATCTGCGACAAGGGGCGCTTCGCGTTCCGGTACGCGCAGCAGCGCGACCGGCTCCAGACGCCCCTGGTCCGTAACGCCGAGGGCGAGCTCGTGCCGGCGTCCTGGCCGGAGGCGCTGCAGATCGCGGCCCAGGGCCTGCTGGCCTCGCGGGGCCGCACCGGTGTCCTCACCGGCGGTCGCCTCACCATCGAGGACGCCTACGCGTACAGCAAGTTCGCGCGCGTGGCGCTCGACACCAACGACATCGACTTCCGCGCGCGCGTGCACAGCGGCGAGGAGGCCGACTTCCTGGCGGCGAGTGTCGCCGGCCGCGGACGGGACCTCGACGGTACGGGCGTCACGTACACCGCGCTGGAGAAGGCCCCCGCCGTCCTGCTGGTCGGTTTCGAGTCCGAGGAGGAGGCACCCGGCGTCTTCCTGCGGCTGCGCAAGGCCTGGCGGGGACACGGGCAGAAGGTGTTCTCGCTGGCCACGCACGCCACGCGCGGCCTGGAGAAGGCGGGCGGCACGCTGCTGCCGGCCGCTCCCGGCACCGAGACCGAGTGGCTGGACGCGCTCGCGAGCGGTGTCGGCCTGGAGGAGGCGGGCGGCACGGCGTCCGAGGCGCTGCGCACCGAAGGCGCGGTGATCGTCGTCGGCGAGCGGATGGCCGCCGTGCCCGGTGGCCTCACCGCCGCCGTGCGGGCCGCTGCCGCGACCGGCGCGAAGCTGGTGTGGATTCCGCGCCGGGCGGGCGAGCGGGGCGCGATCGAGGCGGGTGCGCTGCCTTCGTTGCTGCCCGGCGGCCGTCCGGCCACCGACCCGCGCGCGCGTGAGGAGGTCGCCGCCGTCTGGGGCCTGGCCGCGCTTCCGCACCGCTACGGCCGTGACACCGGCCAGATCGTCGAGGCCGCGGCCGGGGGTGAGCTCCAGGCGCTGCTGGTGGCCGGTGTGGAGGTCGCCGACCTGCCCGACCCGGCACGCGCGCGTGCGGCGCTCGCCGAGGTCGGCTTCCTGGTGTCGCTGGAGCTGCGGCCCAGCGAGGTCACCGAGCTCGCCGACGTCGTACTGCCGGTGGCGGCGGTCGCCGAGAAGTCGGGCGCCTTCCTGAACTGGGAGGGCAGGGTCCGTTTCTTCGAGGCCGCGCTCAAGCCCGACCAGATGACGCGCCGCCTGGCTCCCTCCGACGCGCGCGTGTTGCAGATGCTGGCCGACGCCATGGACGTACACCTGGGGCTGCCGGACCTGCGTACCGCACGCGCGGAGCTGGACCGGCTCGGGGCCTGGGACGGACCGCGGGCCACCGAGCCGCTGGAAACGGCCGCGCCGCTGCCGCGACCGGCGGCCGGAGAGGCCGTGCTGGCCGGTCACCGGCTGCTGCTCGACCAGGGAGTCCTCCAACAGGGCGACGAGGCGCTCGCCGGCACCCGGCACGCCGCCCACGCGCGCGTATCGGCCGCCACGGCCGCCGAGGCGGGGGTGGGGGACGGCGACGCTCTCGTGGTGACCGGACCCACCGGAACGGTCGCACTCCCCGTCAAGATCACCGAGATGCCGGACCGGGTCGTCTGGCTCCCGCTGAACTCCACCGGTGGCGGCGTCGCCTCCGACACCGGGGCACTGCCCGGCAAGCTCGTCCGCATCGGCCCGGCGACCCTCGCCGTCGAGGCCCCCGAGGAGGTGGAGGCATGAGCCCGTACCTCGCGGCTGAAGACCTCTCGATGTTCGGCCACGACCCCTGGTGGCTGGTCGTCATCAAGGCGGTGTTCTGCTTCGCCTTCCTGATGGTGACCGTGCTGTTCTCCATCGTCTGGGAGCGCAAGGTCGTCGCCTGGATGCAACTGCGGATCGGCCCCAACCGGCACGGCCCCTGGGGCATGCTCCAGTCGCTCGCCGACGGCGTGAAGCTGATGCTCAAGGAAGACATCATCGTCAAGCGCGCGGACAAGGTGGTGTACATCCTCGCGCCGATCGTCGCGGCCATCCCGGCCTTCATGGCGATCGCCGTGATCCCCTTCGGCCCGGCGGGCAACGAGATCTCGATCTTCGGCCAGCGCACCACGATGCAGCTCACCGACCTGCCGATCGCGATGCTCTACATCCTCGCGGTCGCCTCGGTCGGCATCTACGGCATCGTCCTCGCGGGTTGGAGTTCCGGATCCACCTACCCGCTCCTCGGCGGCCTGCGCTCCTGCGCGCAGATGATCTCGTACGAGATCGCCATGGGCGCCGCCTTCGCCTCCGTGTTCCTCTACTCGGGCTCGATGTCGACGTCGGCGATCGTGGAGGCCCAGCAGGACCGCTGGTACATCCTCCTGCTGCCGGTCTCCTTCGTGATCTACATCGTCACGATGGTGGGCGAGACCAACCGCGCCCCCTTCGACATGCCGGAGTCCGAGGGCGACCTGGTCGGCGGCTTCAACACCGAGTACTCGTCGATCAAGTTCGCGCTGTTCATGCTCGCCGAGTACGTCAACATGGTGACCGTCTCGGCGGTGTCCGTGACGCTCTTCCTGGGCGGCTGGCGGGCGCCCTGGCCGATCAGCGGCTTCTGGGAGGGCGCGAACCACGGCTGGTGGCCGCTGCTCTGGTTCGTCATCAAGGTGCAGCTGCTGTTGTTCTTCTTCATCTGGCTGCGCGGCACGCTCCCCCGCGTCCGCTACGACCAGCTGATGAAGCTCGGCTGGAAGGTCCTCATCCCGGTCTCCGTGACGTGGCTGATGCTCGTCGCGACCGTACGGACCCTCAGGAACGAGAACTACGACTTCGCCGACATCGCTCTCTACGTCGGCGGCGGTGTACTGGCGCTGCTGCTGCTCTCCTTCGTCGCGGACCTCTTCCGGGACCGCGGGAAGCAGGCGGAGGCCCCCGCGAAGGAGACCGCCTTCGACCCGATGGGCGGCGGATTCCCCGTGCCGCCGCTGCCCGGACAGGAGCTGCCGCCGGTGCCCCGGCGCCGCTCGCGCCGGGAGCGGGAGTTGATTGTCAGTGGTGGGTCGGATACTGCCAGTGACGGATCTCTGGATGGAAAGGAGGCGTCCGATGGCTGAGGAGCCCAAGGAGACCAAGCCCGGTTTCCAGAACCCCGTGGCCGGCTTCGGCGTGACCTTCAAGGCCATGTTCAAGAAGCGGCTGACCGAGCAGTACCCGGAGCAGCAGAAGACAACGGCTCCGCGGTTCCACGGACGGCACCAGCTCAACCGCCATCCGGACGGCCTGGAGAAGTGCGTCGGCTGCGAGCTGTGCGCCTGGGCCTGTCCCGCCGACGCCATCTATGTCGAGGGCGCCGACAACACCGAAGAGGAGCGCTACTCGCCGGGCGAGCGGTACGGCCGCGTCTACCAGATCAACTACGCCCGCTGCATCCTGTGCGGCCTGTGCATCGAGGCGTGCCCCACGCGCGCGCTCACGATGACGAACGAGTTCGAGCTCGCCGACTCCAGCCGCGCCAACCTGATCTACACCAAGGAGCAGCTGCTCGCCGGTCTGGAAGACGGCATGGTCGACACGCCGCACGCGATCTATCCCGGCACGGACGAGCAGGACTACTACCGGGGCCTGGTGACGGAGGCCGCTCCCGGTACGGAGCAGCAGGTCGCCTTCTCCAAGGGAGAGGTCCCGCAGGAAGCCGCCTCGACCTCCGGTGAGGACGAGCCGGCGTCGGAGAAGGTGATCGGCCGATGACCGCGCAGCTCGCCGCCTACTCCACCTCCACCGGCGAGGCCTTCCAGTTCTGGGTCCTCGGCACGGTCGCCGTGATCGGCGCCCTGTGCACCGTCTTCATGAAGAAGGCCGTGCACAGCGCGCTCTGCCTCGCCGGAACCATGATCATTCTGGCGGTCTTCTACCTCGCCAACGGCGCCTACTTCCTGGGCATCGTGCAGATCGTCGTCTACACCGGCGCGATCATGATGCTGTTCCTGTTCGTGGTGATGCTCGTCGGCGTCACCGCGGCGGACTCCCTCAAGGAGACCATCAAGGGCCAGCGCTGGCTGGCCCTGCTGTGCGGGCTCGGATTCGGCGTCCTGCTGATCGGGGGCATCGGCCACGCCTCCCTGCACGAGTTCAACGGCCTCACCGAAGCCAACGCGAACGGCAACGTGGAGGGCCTCGCCGCCCTCATCTTCACCAAGTACGTCTTCGCCTTCGAGATCACCGGCGCGCTGCTCATCACAGCCGCCGTCGGCGCCATGGTGCTCACCCACCGCGAGCGCACCGAGCGCGCCAAAACCCAGCGTGAGCTGGCCGAGCAGCGCGTCCGCGAGGGCAAGCACGTACCGCCGCTGCCGGCGCCCGGTGTGTACGCCCGGCACAACGCCGTGGACATCGCGGGCCTGCTGCCCGACGGCACCCCGTCCGACCTCACGGTCAGCAAGACGCTGCGCGAGCGCGGTCAGATCCGTGACGTGTCCACCGAGGCGCTCAACGACCTCAAGGCCCTCGAACAGCGCGCCGAGGAGCGCCTGCAGCGGGCCGCGATCGAGCCGCCGAACTTCAAGCGGGCCGAGGAGGCGTCGAAGTGAACCCCGTCAACTACCTCTATCTCGCCGCCCTGTTGTTCACGATCGGCGCCACCGGGGTGCTGATCAGGCGCAACGCGATCGTCGTCTTCATGTGCATCGAGCTGATGCTCAACGCCTGCAACCTCGCGTTCGTCGCCTTCTCCCGGATGCACGGCAACCTCGACGGCCAGATCATCGCCTTCTTCACGATGGTCGTCGCCGCCGCGGAGGTCGTGGTGGGACTCGCGATCATCGTGTCGCTGTTCCGCTCCCGCCACTCGGCCTCGGTCGACGACGCCAGCCTGATGAAGCTGTAAGGGGTCGGAAGAATCGTGGAGAACCTGATTGCGCTGCTGATCGCGGCGCCCCTGCTCGGAGCGGCCGTCCTGCTGGTCGGCGGCCGTCGGCTCGACGCCGTCGGCCAGTGGGTCGGCACCGCCCTCTCGACCGCCTCCTTCGTGCTCGGCCTCGTCCTCTTCGCCGACCTCCTCGGCAAGAACGCCGAACACCGCACGCTGACGCAGCACCTGTACACCTGGATCCCGGTCGAGGGCTTCCAGGCGGACGTCGCCTTCCGCCTCGACCAGCTGTCGATGACGTTCGTGCTGCTGATCACGGGCGTCGGCTCGCTGATCCACCTGTACTCGGTCGGGTACATGGAGCACGACGAGCGGCGCCGCCGCTTCTTCGGCTACCTCAACCTGTTCCTCGCGGCGATGCTGCTGCTCGTCCTCGCCGACAACTACCTGTTGCTGTACGTCGGCTGGGAGGGCGTCGGTCTCGCCTCCTACCTGCTGATCGGCTTCTGGCAGCACAAGCCCAGCGCGGCCACCGCGGCGAAGAAGGCGTTCCTGGTCAACCGGGTCGGCGACATGGGCCTGTCCATCGCGATCATGCTGATGTTCACGACCTTCGGGACCTTCGCCTTCGGCCCCGTCCTCGGCACCCACGGTGAGCCCGGACTCGTCGGCGACACCTCCGAGGGCAAACTCACCGCCATCGCCCTGATGCTGCTGCTCGCCGCCTGCGGCAAGTCCGCCCAGGTCCCGCTGCAGTCCTGGCTCGGGGACGCGATGGAGGGCCCGACCCCGGTCTCGGCCCTTATCCACGCCGCCACCATGGTGACCGCCGGCGTGTACCTGATCGTCCGCTCCGCAGCGATCTTCAACGCGGCCCCGGACGCACAACTCGTGGTGACCGTCGTCGGCGCCGTCACGCTCCTCTTCGGTGCGATCGTCGGTTGCGCGAAGGACGACATCAAGAAGGCGCTGGCCGGCTCGACCATGTCGCAGATCGGCTACATGGTCCTCGCGGCGGGCCTCGGCCCCATCGGCTACGTCTTCGCGATCATGCACCTGGTGACGCACGGCTTCTTCAAGGCCGGCCTGTTCCTCGGCGCCGGCTCGGTCATGCACGGCATGAACGACGAAGTCGACATGCGCAGGTACGGCGGCCTGCGCAAGTACATGCCCATCACCTTCATCACCTTCGGACTCGGCTACCTCGCCATCATCGGCTTCCCGGGCCTGTCCGGCTTCTTCTCCAAGGACAAGATCATCGAGGCGGCGTTCGCCAAGGGCGGCACCGAGGGCTGGATCCTCGGCGGCTGCGCCCTGCTCGGCGCGGCCATCACGGCGTACTACATGACGCGTGTGATGCTGATGACGTTCTTCGGAGAAGAACGCTGGCGCCACGCCCCGACGCCGTCCCCGGCCGAGCCCAGTGTCGAACCGGCCGCGGAGACCCGCGGCGAGTACACCGAGCCGCACCCGCACGAGTCGCCCAAGGTCATGACGATCCCCATGATCGTGCTGGCCGTCGGATCGGTCTTCGCCGGAGGGTTCTTCAGCATCGGTGACCGCTTCGTGGACTGGCTGGAGCCCATCACCGGACACTCCCACGGCGACTCGCCGGTCAGCGCCCTCACCGTCACCCTCTCCACGATGGTGGTCCTGGTGATCGGCGTCGCGATCGCCTACAGCCAGTACGGCCGCCGCCCGGTCCCGGCCGTCGCCCCGCGCGGGTCGCTGCTCACCCGGGCCGCCCGACGCGACCTGCTCCAGGACGACTTCAACCACATCGTCCTCGTCCGCGGTGGCGAGCACCTCACGCGGTCGCTGGTGTACGTCGACCACACCCTGGTCGACGGGGTCGTCAACGGCTCGGCGGCCTCCGTCGGTGGCCTCTCCGGACGGCTGCGCAAGCTGCAGAACGGATTCGCGCGCTCCTACGCGGTCTCGATGTTCGGCGGTGCGGCGGTCCTCATCGCCGTGACCCTGCTGATGAGGGCGGTCTGATACCGATGTCCTTTCCCCTTCTGACAGCGACGGCGGCGCTCCCGGCCCTCGGGGCCATCGCCACAGCCGCCGTACCTGCCCCCCGGCGCAACGCCGCCAAACTGCTGGCGCTGCTCGTCTCGCTCGCCACCCTCGCACTGGCGATCACCATCCTGGTCCGCTTCGACCCCGACGGCGGCCGCTACCAGCTCACCGAATCGCATTCCTGGATCAAGGACTTCGGGGTCCGGTACGAGCTGGGTGTGGACGGCATCGCGGTGGCGCTCATCGCGCTGACCGCCCTGCTGATCCCGTTCATCATCCTGGCGGGCTGGCACGACGCCGACCCGCTGGAGACCGGAAGCCGGCGCTGGCGGCCCACGCAGGGCTTCTTCGCCCTGATCCTGGCCGTCGAGGCGATGGTGATCCTCTCCTTCGAGGCCACCGACGTCTTCCTCTTCTACATCTTCTTCGAAGCCATGCTCATCCCGATGTACTTCCTCATCGGCGGCTTCGGGGACCGTGCCCACGAGCACGGTGAGAAGGCGGCGTCCACACAACGGTCGTACGCGGCCGTGAAGTTCCTGCTGTACAACCTCGTCGGCGGCCTGATCATGCTGGCCGCGGTGATCGGGCTGTACGTGGTCGCGGGGAACTTCTCCCTCCAGGAGATCGCCGAGGCGCGGGCCAACGGCACGCTCGACATGGCGACCAACACCGAACGCTGGCTGTTCCTCGGCTTCTTCTTCGCGTTCGCGGTGAAGGCACCACTGTGGCCGCTGCACACCTGGCTGCCCAACGCCATGCAGGAGTCCACCGCCCCGGTCGCCGTGCTCATCACCGCGGTCGTCGACAAGGTGGGCACCTTCGCGATGCTCCGCTACTGCCTCCAGCTGTTCCCGGAGGCCTCGAAGTGGGCGACGCCCGTCATCCTCGTACTGGCGCTGATCAGCATCATCTACGGGGCGCTGCTCGCCGTCGGCCAACGGGACATCAAGCGGCTGGTGGCGTACGCGTCGATCTCGCACTTCGGATTCATCATCATGGGCATCTTCGCGATGACCAGCCAGGGCCAGTCCGGCGCCACGCTGTACATGGTCAACCACGGGATCTCGACGGCGGCGCTGATGCTGGTCGCCGGTTTCCTGATCTCCCGGCGCGGCTCGCGGCTCATCGCCGACTACGGCGGTGTGCAGAAGGTCGCCCCGGTGCTCGCCGGCACCTTCCTGATCGGCGGTCTGGCGACCCTGTCGCTGCCGGGACTCGCGCCGTTCGTGAGCGAGTTCCTGGTCCTGGTCGGCACCTTCGCCAGGTACCCGGCGATCGGCATCATCGCCACCTTCGGCATCGTGCTCGCCGCGCTCTACACCCTCGTCCTCTATCAGAGGACGATGACGGGCCCGGTGAAACCGGAGGTCGCCGCGATGCCCGACCTGCGGGCGCGTGAACTGCTGGTCGTCGCCCCGCTGGTCGTGCTGCTGATCTTCCTGGGCGTCTACCCGAAGCCCGTCACGGACATCGTCAACCCGGCGGTCAAGCAGACCCTGTCAGACGTACACAAGAAGGACCCCCAGCCCGAGGTGGAGGCGGCCAAGTGAGCGCAGCAGCCGTCCACAGCCTGTGGACAACCGCGGCCGACCCGATCTCCAAGATCGACACGCCGAAGATCGAATACGGGCAGCTGTCGCCCACCCTGATCGTCGTGGGCGCGGCGCTCGTCGGGGTGCTGGTCGAGGCGTTCGTCCCGCGCAAGTCCCGTTACTACGCCCAGATGTTCGTGTCCGTCGTCGCCCTCGTCGCCGCGTTCGCCGCGGTCGTCGCGCTCGCGGCCGACGGGTACGGCACGACGAAGGCACGCATCGCCGCGATGGGTGCCATCGCGGTCGACGGGCCGGCTCTCTTCCTGCAGGGCACGATCCTGCTGGCCGCACTCGTGGGCCTGTTCACCTTCGCAGAGCGGCGGCTCGACCCGGAGGCGCACGGCAACCGCGTCGACTCCTTCGCCGCGCAGGCCGCGTCGGTGCCGGGCAGCGACAGCGAGAAAGCGGCGGTGAAGGCCGGGTTCACCACGACCGAGGTCTTCCCGCTGCTGCTGTTCGCCGTCGCCGGCATGCTGGTCTTCCCGTCGGCCAACGACCTGCTGACGCTGTTCGTGGCCCTGGAGGTCTTCTCGCTGCCGCTGTACCTGCTGTGCGCGCTGGCCCGCCGCAAGCGGCTGATGTCGCAGGAGGCCGCGGTCAAGTACTTCCTGCTCGGCGCCTTCGCCTCCGCGTTCACCCTCTTCGGCATCGCCCTGCTGTACGGGTACGCGGGCTCCGTGTCGTACGCGAGGATCGCGCAGGTCGTCGACGGCACGGTGAAGAACATCGACCCGGCGCTCGCGGACACCATGGGCAACGACGCGCTGCTGCTCGTCGGCGCCGCGATGCTCGTGATGGGCCTGCTGTTCAAGGTGGGCGCGGTGCCGTTCCACATGTGGACCCCCGACGTGTACCAGGGCGCGCCGACGCCGGTGACCGGCTTCATGGCGGCGGCGACGAAGGTGGCCGCGTTCGGTGCCCTGCTGCGGGTGCTGTACGTGGTGCTGCCGGGCCTGCGCTGGGACTGGAGGCCCGTCATGTGGGGCGTCGCGATCGTCACCATGCTGGGCGGTGCGATCGTCGCGATCACGCAGACCGACATCAAGCGCCTGCTGGCGTACTCGTCGATCGCGCACGCGGGATTCATCCTCGCGGGTGTCATCGCGACCACGCCCGACGGTGTGTCCTCGGTGCTGTTCTACCTGGCGGCGTACTCGTTCGTGACGATCGGCGCGTTCGCCGTGGTGACCCTGGTGCGGGACGCCGGAGGCGAGGCGACCCACCTGTCGAAGTGGGCGGGGCTCGGCCGGCGTTCGCCGCTGGTCGCGGCCGTGTTCGCGGTGTTCCTGCTGGCCTTCGCGGGCATTCCGCTGACCTCCGGGTTCGCCGGGAAGTTCGCCGTGTTCAAGGCGGCGGCGGAGGGCGGTGCGGCCCCGCTGGTCGTGGTCGGTGTGATCTCGTCGGCGATCGCGGCGTTCTTCTACATCCGCGTGATCGTGCTGATGTTCTTCAGCGAGCCGCGGCCCGAGGGCCCGACCGTCGCCGTGCCGTCGCCGCTGACGATGACGGCGATCGGCGTCGGCGTCGCGGTGACGCTGGTGCTGGGTGTGGCGCCGCAGTACTTCCTGGACCTGGCGAGTCAGGCAGGAGTGTTCGTGCGCTGACCGGCGCGCGGTACGCGGGCGTGGGCCCCGGTTCCCTCGTGGGAGCCGGGGCCTTCGCACGTGGTCGGGCGGTGCGGCCCCGCGATGAGCACCGCTGAGCACCGGGTGTCACGAGGAGAGCCTGTGGATAACTCGAGGGGCTGTCGGTGCGGACCCCTATCGTGGGGGCAGTGGTCGAGGGACGACGTGCGGGGGACAGGACGATGGCCGGGACGGGCGGGATCAGCGAGATGCCAGAGGTGACCGAGAGCGAAGCGCTCGCCACACTGCACCGGGTTTTCGGGTACGAGGCCTTCCGTGGTGAGCAGGGAGCGATCATCGAGCATGTCGTCGCCGGCGGGGACGCCGTCGTCCTCATGCCGACCGGTGGCGGCAAGTCGCTGTGCTACCAGATCCCGGCCCTGGTCAGACCCGGTACGGGCGTGGTCGTCTCCCCGCTCATCGCGCTGATGCAGGACCAGGTGGACGCGCTGCGGGCGCTCGGTGTGCGCGCCGGGTACATGAACTCCACGCAGGACTTCGACGAGCGGCGGGTGGTGGAGGCCGAGTTCCTGGCGGGCGAGCTGGACCTGCTCTACCTGGCCCCGGAGCGGCTGCGCCTGGAATCCACTCTGGACCTCCTGTCACGCGGCAAGATCTCGGTCTTCGCCATCGACGAGGCGCACTGCGTGTCCCAGTGGGGCCATGACTTCCGCCCCGACTATCTCGCCCTGTCCCTGCTCGGCGAGCGCTGGCCGGACGTGCCGAGGATCGCGCTCACGGCGACGGCCACGCGCGCGACGCACCAG
The DNA here is from genome assembly GCF_043198595.1 of Streptomyces sp. NPDC048751. Classification (NCBI taxonomy): domain Bacteria; kingdom Bacillati; phylum Actinomycetota; class Actinomycetes; order Kitasatosporales; family Streptomycetaceae; genus Streptomyces; species Streptomyces sp. NPDC048751. Next base: position 952,158 of record NZ_JBICUX010000002.1, on the reverse strand, counting down.
GAGATCACCCAGCGGCTGAACATGCCGACGGCCCGCCACTTCGAGGCGAGCTTCGACCGGCCCAACATCCAGTACCGGATCGTGCCGAAGGCCGACCCGAAGAAGCAGCTGCTGAGCTTCCTGCGCGAGGAGCACCCGGGTGACGCGGGCATCGTGTACTGCCTCTCGCGCAACTCGGTGGACAAGACGGCCGAGTTCCTGTCCGGCAACGGCATCGAGGCGGTGCCGTACCACGCCGGTCTGGACGCGGGCACGCGCGCGGCGCACCAGTCCCGGTTCCTGCGCGAGGAGGGCCTGGTCGTCGTCGCGACCATCGCCTTCGGGATGGGCATCGACAAGCCGGACGTCCGTTTCGTGGCCCACCTCGACCTGCCCAAGTCCGTCGAGGGCTACTACCAGGAGACGGGCCGGGCGGGCCGTGACGGACTGCCGTCCACGGCCTGGATGGCGTACGGCCTCAACGACGTCATACAGCAGCGCAAGCTGATCCAGTCCGGGGAGGGCGACGAGGCGTTCCGTCGCCGGGCGGCATCCCACCTGGACGCGATGCTGGCGCTGTGCGAGACGGCCCAGTGCCGTCGCGGTCAGCTACTCGCCTACTTCGGCCAGAACCCCGACGCGCCGGCCTGCGGCAACTGCGACACCTGCCTCACCCCGCCGGAGACCTGGGACGGCACGGTCGCGGCCCAGAAGGTGCTGTCCACGGTGGTGCGGCTGCAGCGGGAGCGGGGGCAGAAGTTCGGTGCGGTGCAGATCGTCGACATCCTGCTGGGCAAGCGGACCGGCAAGGTCATCCAGTTCGACCACGACCAGCTGTCCGTCTTCGGCATCGGCCAGGACCTCGCCGAGGGCGAATGGCGCGGCGTCGTACGGCAGTTGCTCGCGCAGGGACTGCTGGCGGTCGAGGGGGACTACGGCACGCTGGTGCTGACCGAGGACAGCGGGGCGGTGCTGCGGCGGGAACGTGAGGTGCCGCTGCGCAAGGAGCCGAAGAAGCCGGTGACTTCGAAGGCGTCGGGCTCGTCGTCCGGCGGCTCCTCCGGCAAGGGCAAGGCCAAGGCGGCCGCCGCCGAACTGCCCGAGGAGTTGCTCCCCGCCTTCGAGGCCCTGCGCGCCTGGCGCGCCGAGCAGGCCCGCGAGCAAGGCGTCCCGGCGTACGTCATCTTCCACGACGCGACGCTGCGGGAGATCGTCACGGCCTGGCCGACATCGGTGCGAGGACTCGGCGGCATCAGCGGGGTCGGTGAGAAGAAGCTCGCCACGTACGGGGAGGGCGTCGTAGCGGTGCTGGCCGGCCTGGGCGCGGCACCCGGCTCGACTCCGGCCGGCGGAGGCGAACCGAGTGCCGCCGCTGACGACGACTGGCCCGAGCCGGAGGCGGAACCGGAGCCGGAGGACTGGATATAGACCCGAGGCCTCGGCGCGGGGGCACCGTCACAGGGCCCGTGCCGCGTACGCCCTGACGTCGGCGTCCGAGTCCGTCGTCGCCGTGGCGAGGGCCGCGCGGGCCTCCTCGGCGGAGGTGTGCCGGGTCAGGGCCAGGACCGCCGCCTTTCGGACGTCGGCGTTCGGGTCGGCGAGCGCCTTGGCGAGGGCCGGGACGGCGACCTCGGGTACGGCGGCCGACAGAGCGGTGGCCGCACCGGCACGGACCTGCCAGGCCGGGTCAGTCAGCGCGGCCACGGCCCGTTCGGCCAGCGGGGCCGGGCAGCCGGCGGAGGCCAACGCCTCGTAGGCGGCGCCGCGTACGAGGGCGTCGGAGTCGTGGGTGAGGGCGGTGAGGGCGGACCGGAGGGCGTCTGTGTCGGGTACCGCTGGGGGGTGGACCAAGGCTCCGGCCGTTGCGGAAGCCTGACCTGAGTCATCGTCCCCCGCCGGAGCCTCGTCCGACGCCCCGGCCGCCAGTGTCCCCAGCGCCTTGGCGAAGGTGACCCGGACTTCGCGGGACGGATCCTTGGTGGCCGCCTGGGCCAAGGGCACGACCGCGTCGACCGAGACGAGGGCGCGGACGGCCTCGATGCGGACGGATGGGTCGGAGTCGGCGAGGGCGGTGGTGAAGAGGGGGGCGTCGCCGAGGCGCAGGGCGCGCAGGACGTCCAGGGCCGTGGCGCGGACGACCGGGTCGGCGCCGCCGGACACCGCGGCGGCGAGACGGCCGCGCAGGGCGGGCTCGGGCGGCAGCGTCTCGACGAGTTCGCGCAGTGAGGCCGCCGCTGCGGCGCGGACGCCGGCGTCGGTGTCCGCGAGCGCCGCGGCGAGCGCCGGGCCGGTCCCGGGCGGCACCGTCTCGGTCAGAACCGTGACGGCCGTGCGGCGGACGGCGGGCTCCGCGTCGGTCAAGTAGCAGTCGAGAGCGGAGAGTTCGGGCTCCTCCTCGGCGAGGGCGAGGAGAGCGACAAGGCGGGGCGAGGTCGGCACCTCCCCGTCGGCCTCGGGGTGAGCGGCTCCCGCGGACGTGGCGGGCTCCTGACCGGGCGGTACCGGAGCCACCGGCGCCACCTCACGCGCACCGGCCGTGGCCACCTGCTCGGGGTGGACCTCGCCGAGATGACGGGAGGCACCGCCGACCGGGGTGAACTCGTCGATCGGAACCAGATACGGAGCCACGGGACGGGCCGTGAACTCCATCGCACCGGAGGGGGACTTGTGCAGGTCGAGGTGGTGGAACCAGGACGTGTCGTCGCGCTGGGGGTGGTCGAGCCGGTCGTGGTAGAGACCCCAGCGGGACTCCGTACGGGCCAGGGAGGCGCGCGCCGCCATCTCCGCGCAGTCACGGATGAAGGTGACCTCCGCGCACCGCATCAACTCGTGCGGGGTGCCCGCGCCCATCGCGGCGATGTCGTCCCGCATCCGTTCGAAGGCCTCCAGGGCCAGGGAGAGACGGGCGCCGGACTTCGGCGGGGCCACGTAGTCGTTCACGAAGCGGCGCAGCTTGTACTCGACCTGGGGCTGCGGCGGCCCGTCCGGGTTGCGCAGCGGGCGGTAGATCAGCTCGTGCGCCTCCCGAAGCTGGTCAGGAGGCAGCTCCCCGTCGTACGCCGCGTACTGGGAGGCGTCCGCGCCCGCCAGGTCCCCGAACACGAACGCGCCGATCATGTAGTTGTGCGGGACGCAGGCGAGGTCGCCGGCGGCGTACAGGCGGGGGACGGTCGTACGGGCGTGGTCGTCGACGCGTACGCCGGAGGCCGAGTGGCCGCCGCACAGGCCGATCTCGGAGATGTGCATCTCGACGTCGTGGGTGCGGTAGTCGTGGCCCCGTCCGGAGTGGAACGTGCCGCGGGTGGGGCGCTCGGTGGAGTGCAGGATCGACTCCAGGGCCGACACCGACTCCTCCGGCAGGTGGCTCAGCTTCAGGTAGACCGGGCCGCGGTCCGAGGCGACCTCCGCCGCGAATTCGGCCATCATCTGGCCCGACCAGTAGTCGGAGTCGACGAAGCGTTCGCCGTGCCGGTTGACCTGGTAGCCGCCGAAGGGGTTGGCGACGTAGGCGCAGGCGGGACCGTTGTAGTCCTTGATCAGCGGGTTGATCTGGAAGCACTCGATGCCGGTCAGCTCGGCGCCCGCGTGGTACGCCATCGCGTAACCGTCGCCCGCGTTGGTCGGGTTCTCGTAGGTGCCGTACAGGTAGCCGGAGGCGGGCAGGCCCAGGCGGCCGCAGGCACCGGTGGCCAGGATCACCGCGCCCGCGCGGACGGTCACGAACTGGCCGGTGCGGGTGTTGAAGCCCGCGGCCCCCACCGCACGCCGGTCCGCGCCCTCGCCCGCCGTCAGCACGCGCACCGGCATCACCCGGTTCTCGATCCGGATCCGCTCCCGCATCTCGCGCCGCCGCAGCTGCCGGTACAGGACCTTCTTGACGTCCTTGCCCTCCGGCATCGGCAGCACGTAGGAGCCGGAGCGGTGGACCTGGCGGACCGCGTACTCGCCGTGCTCGTCCTTCTCGAACTTCACGCCGTACGACTCCAGCCGCTGCACCATGGCGAAGCCACGGGTGGCGGTCTGGCGGACGGTGGACTGGTCGACGATGCCGTCGTTGGCGCGGGTGATCTCGGCGACGTAGTCGTCGGGCTCGGCGCGGCCGGGGATGACCGCGTTGTTGACGCCGTCCATGCCCATGGCGAGCGCGCCGGAGTGACGGACGTGGGCCTTCTCGAGGAGCAGCACGTTCGCGCCGTGCTCGGCGGCGGTGAGGGCCGCCATGGTGCCTGCGGTGCCGCCGCCGATGACGAGGACGTCGCAGGTCAGTTCCTCGGCGTCGGCGAGCGCGGGGATCTGCAGAGGGGTGTCCGGGGTAGCCACCAGGATGCCTTTCACGTGCTGTGTCACGTACTGAAGGAAGTCAGGACGTCGCGTCGCAACGCCACCCGCGCGGGGTCGTCGTGCGCCGTGCGCTCCCGCGGGCGCGGTACGTCCCGTACGGCGTGGAGGCCGCCCGCGCCGAGGAGGGCCACGCGGTCGCCCAGGAACAGCGCCTCGTCCACGTCGTGGGTGACGAAGACGACGGTCGCGCCGGTGCCGTGCAACACCTCCACCAGCAGGTCCTGCATGCCGGCGCGGGTCTGCGCGTCGAGCGCGCCGAACGGTTCGTCCATGAGGACGGCGCGCGGCTGTCCGGCCAGGGCGCGGGCCAGTTGGGCGCGCTGGCGCTGGCCGCCGGAGACGCGGTGCGGCAACTGGCGGGCGGACTCGGCGAGTCCGACCCGGGCCAGCCACGCCTCGGCCTGGGCGCGTCGCTCGGAGCGAGCCACCCCCCGGATGGCCAGCGGGAGTTCCACATTGGCGCGCAGGGTGCGCCAGGGGAGGAGGGCGTCCTCCTGGAAGATCAGGGCGCGGTCGCCGGAGGGGCCGGGCAGCGGGCGCCCGTCCTGGGTGATCTCCCCGGCCAGTGGGGACAGCAGGCCCGCCAGGGTGCGCAGCAGGGTGGACTTTCCGCAGCCCGAGGGGCCTACGACGGTGAGGATCTCGCCGGGGGCGACGTCCAGGTCGACGCCGGCCAGGGCGGGGGCGTCCGGGCGGCCCAGGGTGGCGGCGTGGAGCGTGAGGCGGGTGCCGCGCGCGGGGGCCTCCGAGGCACTCGCCGCCTTGGCGGGCGCCGTCCGCGTCTCAGACGAGGTGCTCATCGCGTGCCTCCTCGGCCTCGCGTGCGGGGGTGGGAGTGGGCTGCGGCCGAGTGGGCGCGACGGTTCGGGCTCGGGCGCCGGGCACGTACGAGGTGCGCGGCAGCCAGCGGGTGAGGCGGCGGCCCAGGAGTTCCACGGCCGTGGAGGTCAGCCAGCCGAGCACGCCGATGGTGACCATGCCGACGAACACGCCCGGGTAGTTGACGATCGTGTAGTCCTGCCAGGTGCGGTAGCCGACGCCGTACTGGCCGGAGATCATCTCGGCGGAGATCACACAGATCCACGAGACGCCGATGCCGACCGACAGACCGCCGAAGATGCCGGGCAGGGCGCCCGGCAGGATCACCGAGCCCAGAATCCGCCACCGGCCGCCGCCCATGGTGCGCACCGCCTCCTCCCACACGGGGATCAGCGCGCGGACCGCGTGCCGGGTGGAGACCAGTACCGGAAAGAAGGCGGCGGTGAAGGTGATGAAGACGATGCCCTGTTCGTTGGAGGGGAAGAGGAGGATCGCGACGGGGACCAGGGCGATCGCCGGGATGGGGCGGACTACCTCCAGGACCGGGCCGAGCAGGTCCTCGGCGAGCCGCGAGCGCGCCACGAGCACGCCCGTCGCCACGCCCAGCACGGCGGCGAGCAGGAAGCCGGTGACGATGCGGGTGAGGCTGTCGGTGAGGTCCGTCCAGTAGTCGGGCCCGGACAGGCGGTCGGCGAAGGCACGGGCGACGTCGGTGACCGTGGGGAACTGCGAGAAGCGCAGCCAGAGGTCGACGTCCAGGCTGGTCAGGAGCTGCCAGAGGCCGAGGGCCGCGGCGAGGGCGGTCACCCGCAGCGCGTACCGGCCGATCGGCCGCCGGTACAGGGGGGTGCCGGTCATGAGGCACGCCCCAGAGCGTCGTCGTACGTGATGACACGTGCCCCGCCGTGGCCGGCGACGTACGCCTGGGCGGTCGCCGGGGCGACGAAGGGCAGCAGTCGGTCGCCGTCGGCCACCCACACCGCCTTGTCGGCGAACCAGAGGGTGCCGGTGGTGGCGTCGGGGACGTAGGCCGCGCGGATGCCGTCACGGTGCTCGGCGACGTAGCCGAGCAGTTCGGCGGGGGTCTTGAAGGTCTGCGTCTGTGTGGCGCCCTTCGGCCAGACCTCGCTCGTGGCGGGCGGCGGCGAGGAGGCGAGCTGCTTGGTGTACGACGAGCCGAGGGCCTTCTTGACGTACTGGTCGTCGACGAAGGAGTCCACGTCCACGTCACCGGTCAGCTTGGCCGCCTTCAGGACGGACACGTCCTCCTTCAGGGCGGAGACGAGCTGCGGCTTGACGGCCGGGTCGAAGGTGGAGATGCCGTGGGCGCCGTTGTACAGGTAGACGACCTCGGCGGGCAGGCCGGTGGCCTTGGCGACCTTTCCGGCGGCGTCCACGGGATGGCCGTCGAGGTAGTCGGTCGCCTCCGCCTGGGCCTTCAGGAACGCCTCGAGGACGGCCGGGCGCTTCTTCGCGAAGTCCTCGCGGGCGGTGACGCCGTGGAAGGTCGGCAGGTCGAGCTGGGCACCGTCGTAGAGAGCCTTCGCCTTGCCTTGGAAGGCGAGCAGGCCGGGCCAGGCGACGAACTGGGAGAGCGCGTCCACGCTGCCTCCCACGAGGGCCGAGGCGCCCACCGCGGGCTGCTGGTTGAGCTTCTCGATGCCCTTCTCCGGGTCGATGCCGGCGCGCTGCAGGGCTCGCACGAGAGTGCCGTCGGCGGCTGAGCCGACGCTCGTCGAGACCTTCTTGCCCTTGAGGTCCTTGAGGGAGGTGAGCTGGGAGCCGGGCGCGGTGACGATGGTGTTGAGGCCGCCGCGGAGGTTGTAGCCGGTGACCGAGACCAGGTGGGTGGGGCGGCCGAGCTGCTTGCCCCGGGCCGCGTTGATGAGCAGCGGGAAGTCACCCATCGACCCGATGTCGATCTTCCCGGCGGTCATCTGGGCGGTGATGGGGGCGCCGGTGGCGTAGTCCTGCCAGTCGACCTTGTAGGTGTGGCCGTCGTGCAGGGCGTTGAGCTGCTTCTCGAAGTAGCCCAGCGAGCGCAGCAGGGTGCCCGCGGTGACGGTGTTGATGGTCTTGGACTGGTAGCCGACGGTCACCGTGACCGTGGAGCCGTCGTCCCCGGCCGCCGCGTTGCCGCCGCAGGCGGTGAGGGGCAGGACCAGGAGGGAGGCAGCGAGGAGTGCTTTGTGCTTCATGGGGTGGGGGCCTCTCACCGGAGCAGATAGGGCATGTTGACCGTGACGGCTCCGGTGGGACAGCGGGCCGCGCACGGGCCGCAGTACCAGCACTCGTCGACGTGCATGTACGCCTTGCCGTTGTTCTCGTCGATGGCGAGGGAGTCCAGCGGACACATGTCCACGCAGAGCGTGCAGCCGTCGATGCACTTCGACTCGTCGATGGTCACGGGCACGTCGGCCCGCTGGGGCACCAAGGGCATGGCTGTCTCCAGAGATTTCCTGAGATTTCCCGCGCGGCAGTGAACCGGTGAGGTCCTGCCGAACGATGAAGGGGTGAAGGCGGGACGAGAGGAAGGCGAAGGGGGTGTCAGCAGGAGCGGTGCAGCAGACCGCTCATCGTGATGCGGTCGCCGCGGAAGCGGATGAACTCCAGGTCGACGGGGCGGCCGTCGGCGAGGTGGGTGAGGCGTTCCAGCATCAGGACCGCCGCTCCGCGCGGGGCCTCCAGTACGGCGGCGGAGTTGGCGTCCGCGTTCACCGCCTCGAGGGTGATCTCGGCGTGGCCGAGGGGTCGGCCGGTGATGGATTCCAGGAGGCGGAAGACATCGGTGTTCTCGAGGTCGCAGTCGAGGAGGGCGGTGCCGATGTCAAGGGGGATGTAGGTGAGGTCGAGCGAGAGGGGGAGACCGTTCAGGCGGCGCAGACGTTCGATGTAGAGGACGTCGGCACCGGCCGGGACACGGAGGCGGTCGGCCACCGGTGCGGGTGCGGGGACGGGGCCCATGGTGCGGACCTCGTTGGTGACGTTGCCGTGCTCGCGCAGGGTTTCCGCGAGGCCCATGAGGCGGTCGAGGCCATGGGGGTACTTCTGGGCCACGACCACCGTGCCGACGCCGGGTTGGCGTTCCACGAGCCCCTCCGCGCGGAGGAGGTCGAGGGCCTGGCGGACGGTGTTGCGGGAGGCGCGGTAGTCGGTGGCGAGGATGGTCTCGTGCGGCAGGGTGCCGGCCGTGAAGCCGCCGGTGAGGATCTGGTGGCGGAGAAGGTCGGCGAGTTGCCGTGCCTGATCGGCGCGCAGCCGACGCCGCGCACGGTGGGCGGCGACGGTGGTCGCGCCCTGGCCGGCGTGGTCTCGGATGCGGTCGGTGGGCGGCATGGCGGAACCATATCTACCCGGTAGGGATAGTGGTGTTGCGGAAGTGTTGCGCCAGTCTTCGAGGCGTCAGATAACGAGCTGACCTGGTGTTTCTCTGGCTGGGCAGCAAGATCTGCCACTTGCCGTCCCACCGTGCCCGCCACCACCGTTCCCGTCACCGCCGTGCCCGCCACCACCATGCCGGTCACCGCCGTGCCCGCCAACGCGCGCCGCCGCCGACCGCGCTATCCCAGTGCTGTCAGCCCGGGGGCGAAGGTGATGAGCAGGGGCAGCAACGGCACCAGCGCCGCCACCGTGGTCGTCAGGGCCCTGTGCCTGCGGCCCAGGCGCGGGGGCGGTTCGAGGAGGCGGTCGACGCGTTCGCCGAGGAGGCGGTGGCTGGAGGCGCAGGACAGGACGCCGCGGTGCTGGTTCAGCTCGATCAGGGCCAGGGCCGTCGTCAGGTGGCCGCAGCGGCGGGAGGCTGTGTCGTCGGCGGCGAGTTCGACCAGGCGGTGGGTCTGGTCGCAGAAATGGGCGAAGAGAGGGATACGGGGGAAGCCGGTGGCAAGGGCCGTGGAGAGGTGCAGGAGCCAGTCGTGGTGGGCGCGGGCGTGGCCGCGCTCATGGGTGAGGACCGCGTCGAGCTGGTGGGCGGTGAGGCGGTGCAGGGCGCCGGTGGTGACGATCAGCTGGGGCGGGTGGCCGGGCAGCCACCATGCGTCGGGGTACTCGTCCTCCAGCACCAGCAGCGGACCACGGGCCGACCCCAGCCCTGCGGGCAGGTCGGGGGCGCGTTCACGCAGGTGGGCGCGGGCCCTGCCGCGGCGCCTGCGGGCCTCGACCAGTTCACGGGCGAGCATGGCGGTGGTCCACGCGGCACCGCAGGCCAGCAGCAGGGTCAGGGCGGCCGCCCAGGGCGGCGTGGTCGAGAGGTCGTACGCCTCGGTCACCGCCTCCGGCGCGGGCGCGAAGACATGGGCGCGGACGGTGTGGAAGACGGCGGCCGCGCCCAGCATCAGGGCGGTCAGGCAGCACAGCAGCACGGTGGCGACCAGGCACTGCCACACCCAGAGCGCCACCACGGGTTCCCGCTCCGGCCACACCGCCCGGGTCAGCGCACGCGGGACCGGCACGGCGGCCGTCAGAGCGACGACGCTCAGCAGGAGCAGGCAGACGGTCATGCCACGGGCTCCGGATCCTGGTCGGAAGGCGGGAGGAGTGGGGCACTGCGGGGTACGGGGGTGTGGCTCGGGTGCGCGGGGAGCGCGGTTCATCGCACGGTGGGCGGCCTCGTCCAGGGGCGCCCGCCGCCAGTATGACGGTGGGCGCCCCCGGAGTCAGCCCGATGCGTGCGGGGCCGGGTCACCCCGGCAGGATCCGTCCCGTCACCTCGCCCAGGCCCACCCGGACGCCGCCCGGGCCGGGGGCCCAGGCCGACAGGGTCACCACGTCGTCGTCCTCCAGGAAGGTGCGCTTGCCGTCGGGGAGTTCGAGGGGGTCACGGCCGTTCCACGTCAGTTCCAGCAAGGAGCCGCGCTCGCGTTCGGTGGGGCCGCTGACCGTGCCCGAGCCGTAGAGGTCGCCGGTGCGCAAGGAGGCGCCGTTCACGGTCATGTGGGCGAGTTGCTGGGCGGCCGTCCAGTACATGGTGGAGAAGGGGGGCTCGGAGACGACATGACCGTTGACGGCGACCGAGATCCGCAGGTCGTAACCACCGGGCTCCTCCTGCGCGTCGTCCAGATACGGCAGCAGAGAGTGGGTGCGCTCCGGGGGTGCCACCCGTGCCTCCTCCAGCGCGTCGAGCGGGGTGATCCACGCGGACACCGACGTGGCGAAGGACTTGCCGAGGAACGGGCCGAGGGGGACGTACTCCCAGGCCTGGACGTCCCGAGCGGACCAGTCGTTGAGGAGGCACAGCCCGAAGACGTGCTCGCGGAAGGCGGACAGCCCCACCGGCTTCCCCCGCTCCGAGGGCACCCCGACCACGAAACCGACCTCGGCCTCGATGTCCAGGCGGACCGACGGGCCGAAGACCGGCTCCGGGTCCGAGGGGGCCTTGCGCTGGCCCGACGGCCTGACGACGTCCGTGCCGGAGACGATCACCGTGCCGGAGCGGCCGTGGTAACCGATGGGCAGATGCTTCCAGTTCGGGGTCAGGGAGTCCGCAGCGTCCGGGCGGAAGATGTGGCCCACGTTCCGGGCGTGGTTCTCGGAGGCGTAGAAGTCGACGTAGTCGGCGACGTCGAAGGGCAGGTGCAGGGTCACCGAGGACAGGGGGTGGAAGAGGGGCTCGATGACGTCCCGGTGGGAGGGCACCGTGACCCAGGCCGTCAGCGCGCGCCGTACGTCCGACCAAGCGGTGCGGCCTGCGGCCAGGAGCGGGTTCAGCGAGGGCTGGGCGAGGAGGGAGGCGTACGGCGAGCCGAGCGCGCGTGCGGCAGCGCCCGCGTCGAGGACGTGGTCGCCGAGGCGGACGCCGACCCTGCGGTGGGCCGGGTCGGAGCCGGCGGGGGAGGAGGGAGAAGAGGGGGAGAAGACGCCGTAGGGAAGGTTGTGCGGGCCGAAGGGGTCGCCCTCGGGGACGTCGAAGGGGGGCATGGGGTGGCTGCCTCACTCTCATCCGGGCCATGCGTGCGATGGGTCCCACGAGGTCTCCGGAAGGGTTCCGGAGGGATTTCACGTGGTCGCGCCACACGTTACGGCCGAGGTGCCGACCTTGGGCAGGGCCTAAAGGGTTTGCAATGTCCGGATAGCTCTTGTCGGACGGTGCAATTCCGGCTTAGCCCCCTTTGGGGGTACACGGACGGTTTGGGTCCGGCCCGTGGGGAGACGTGGGGGCCCGTGGCCAGTCATGCCGTCAGCGTGCCGTTCGAACCCGACCGGGAAGTGCCGGGCTTGATCGTCAAGTTCGGCGACTACCCGCTCCACCATGGCGGCGTCGGTGCCATCCGCACCCTGGGCCGGCTGGGGAGCCCGATGTATGCGATCGCGGAGGACCGCTGCACACCGGCTGCTGTCTCCCGGTACCTGGAACGCGCGTTCGTGTGGCCGACGACGGGCACCGAGGAACCGGACCGTCTGGTGGACGGGCTGCCATGGTGAGCCGGCGCGACCACATGCCCGCGGGCATGCTCCTGGGCGAGCCGCGGCACACCCGAGCTGGGCGCGGGATACGTGTCGTCGGTGCCCGGGCTGTACTTCACGGGGCTGCCGGCCGCGGCGTCGTACGGCCCAGTGATGCGGTTCGTGTGCGGCACGGAGTTCGCCTCACCGAGGCTGGCGTGGCATCTTGCGGCGGCGCACGGCTGAGCCGGAGGGAGGCGGGCACCCCCTGGGGGTGAAAAGCCGATCGTCGCAGGGGAGTTGAAAGTGGTGGCTGGGCGGCGGTGGGGGCTGCCGCCGTCCGGTTCGCACTGAGTGAAGGGGGGTGTCCTGTCCGTATTCTCTGATCATGGCCGCACCCACCGCATCTGACGAGCGCACCGCGTACTCACTCATCGCCACCGACCTGGACGGAACGCTGCTGCGCGGCGACGACACCGTCTCCGACCGGTCCTTCGCCGCGCTCGCGCGGGTGGCACGGGCGGGTGCCCAGCACCTCGTCGTCACGGGGCGGCCGGCGCCCCGGGTGCGCCCGCTCCTCGACGACCTCGGCAGCGGGGGGCTCGCGGTGTGCGGGCAGGGCGCACAGGTCTACGACGCCGGCGCGGACCGGCTGTTGTGGTCGGTCACCCTGGACCGGGAGCTGGCGGAGACGGCGCTGGAGAAGGTGGAGGCCGAGGTGGGGCAGGTGTACGCCGCGGTCGATCAGGACGGCGTCGGAGGGCTCACGCTCATCGAGCCCGGGTATCTGATGCCCCACCCGACCCTGCCCGCCGTACGGGTCGGCCGACGCGCGGACCTGTGGTGCGCGCCGATCAGCAAGGTCCTGCTGCGCCATCCCGACCTGTCCGACGACGAGTTGGCGGCGACGGCGCGCGGAGTGGTCGGCTCCCTCGCGACGGTCACCATGTCGGGCCCGGGAACGGTCGAACTCCAGCCGTGCGGCATCACCAAGGCCACCGGCCTGGCGCTGGCCGCCGAACACCTGGGCCTGAGCCCGGCGGACACGATCGCCTTCGGTGACATGCCCAACGACATCCCCATGTTCGACTGGGCGGCCCGAGGCGTCGCGATGGCCAACGCCCACCCCGAACTCAAGGCCATGGCCGACGAGATCACCGAGTCGAACGAGGACGACGGCGTCGCCGTCGTCCTCGACAGACTGTTTCCCGAAGGCTGAGGGGCAGGCCCTAGTACGCGCCGAAGACGTTGTCGATCGAGCCGTAGCGCGCCGCCGCGTAGTTGCAGGCCGCGGTGATGTTCGCGATCGGGTCGTAGGGGTCGAACGACGTGCCGGGCACGTGGTAGGCCCGGAACGTCGGGTCGATGACCTGGAGCAGGCCCTTGGACGGGGTTCCGGCGGCCGCGTTGGAGTCCCACAGGTTGATGGCGTTGGGGTTGCCGGAGGACTCGCGCATGACGTTGCGGTAGATCCCGTCGTAGGAACCGGGGATGCCCCGCTCGGCCATGATGGCGAGCGACGCCCGGATCCAGCCGTCGAGGTTGTTGGGGTAGCCGGTGACGGCAGCGGTCGTCAGGGCCGCCGGGGTGGCGGCCGAGGCACTGGTCGCGCCGATGAGCGGCAGCGCGAGCACGGCGGCGCCGGTGCCGGCGACGGCGAGGGTGCGAACGAGTCGGGACGTGCGGGTGCGGCGGGGCAGGCCGGCAGTGGGCATGGCGAATTCCTCTCCGGCGCCTGCGAGGTGAGCTGTCGGGTTCGGGCTGGGAGGTGCCCGGCCGGGCCGCCGTTGGGCGACGCGGCTTCACCCCTAGCCGGTCCGGTGCGATGTCCGGCCCGGCGACTTACCTGGGTCCCCCGCTCCTGCCGTATGCGAGTGTTCGTCGATGGGTGGCTGCGGGCGGCGGCAGGATGAGGCGTCCGCCCGACAGGCCGGGAACGTATGCGAGAGCACATGTCGGGAACAAGTGGTGGATTGACGTCTCGCCCCATTGACCTTGGTCTGAGGCGTATGGGGTGCTTGATCCTTTGCGGTTGCCAAGGCTCAACTCGGGGATGGGCAAAGGGGAGAGTCGGTGCACTGCGCCGTGTCCGAACAGGCCCGAACGTGACCCAATTCACTGCTCGCATATCCTCAGCTCATTTGCCGCCAAGGGGAATTGGGAAATCAATTGCGGCAAATCGGGCAGCGTGCGTCTGTGGCCGGATGGTGACCGCCGGGTGGGGCATGAATCACTGCTCGCGGGTAAGGCGATGGATGTCCTGTCATATCGGATGATCAAAGACATAACGCCTGATTCCGTACCGTCCGGACGGTACGGAATGTGGGAGGGCGGGGGGCATCAGTGATCGAAAGGTGACCGGATACGCTGACTTGAGTGATGGCAGCGACCTATCGACAAACCATGTAAGCGCCGGTAGACACCAGCAGACAGGAGACCCCTCGTGACCGTCGTCGGGCCGTTCGGGCTGAGCGTGCGGGACCAGGCTCTGGAAGCCGATGTCCAGGCCGGAATGGCGGCCGTCGAGGAAGGTTTGCTCGAAGCCACCAAGAGCGAGGTCCCGTTCATCACGGAGGCCGCGCAGCACCTCGTACGAGCGGGCGGGAAGCGTTTTCGGCCACTTCTCGTGATGCTCGCGGCGCAATTCGGTGACCCTTACGCGCCGGGGATCGTGCCGTCGGCGGTGGTGGTGGAGCTGACCCACCTCGCCACGCTGTACCACGACGACGTGATGGACGAGGCCGAGGTGCGACGCGGGGTGGACAGCGCGAACACGCGCTGGGGCAACTCCGTCGCGGTCCTCACCGGCGACTTCCTGTTCGCGCGGGCCTCGCACATCCTGGCCGACCTGGGACCGGAGGCGGTCCGGGTCCAGGCGGAGGCGTTCGAGCGGCTGGTCACGGGCCAGATCCTGGAGACGGCGGGTCCCACGGACGGGCGCGACCCGGTCGAGCACTATCTGGACGTGCTGGGTGGCAAGACCGGCTCGCTGGTCGCGGTCTCGTGCCGCTTCGGGGCGATGATGTCCGGCGCCGACGAGACCGTGGTCGACGTCCTGACGCAGTACGGCGAGCGGCTGGGAGTCGCCTTCCAGCTCGCGGACGACGTGCTGGACATCGCCTCCGACTCGCACGAGTCGGGCAAGACGCCGGGGACGGACCTGCGCGAGGGCATCCCGACCCTGCCGGTGCTGCGGCTGCGCGAGCGGGCGGCCCGGCTCGGGCTGGCCGAGGACATCGCCCTGTGCGAACTGCTGGACTCCGACCTGACCGACGACGCCCGGCACGCCGAGGCGCTGGCGGCCCTGCGCGCGCATCCCGCACTGGAGCAGGCGCGGCAGGACACGATCCGGTACGCGAAGGAGGCCCGGGCCGCGCTGGCACCGCTGAAGGAGTGCGACGCGAAGATCGCACTGATGGAGCTGTGCGACGCGGTGGTGCACCGGGCCGGCTAGGCCCCCTGCGTTCCCTGCCCCCGCCCTCGCCCTGCCCCCGCCCTCGCCCCGCGCCCGGCGCATCCCCTACGTCCCCTGTGTCCCAGTGTGTCCTCCGGAGTCGCTCGCCCTCTCGGAGTATCTGACGCCTTGTGGCGTATGTCACAGCGCTGGGCAAGGTTCGGTGCGCGTGGCGGCGTCAGCCCGTCCGACCCCTAGGGGTCGGGAGGAGGCGCCTCCACCCCATGTCATACCGCAGGCGTACGCGGAGTTGAGTCCGAGGGTTGACGAATCCCCTTGGCGGATTTGGTCAGATGGACACCACGGAAAACACCACTCCTCACCGATTCGGGTGAGAATGGCTGCTCGGGGTGGAACACGGACACGCGGGACGAGCAGCCGCCGCCGACGACGGAGGTAAGGCAGACATGGCACCGTACGCATCCGACGACAGCACGACCGCCGGGGAGGGCGACGACCTGCGCGCCGGACGGCGCAAGGCCGCGCGGTACGTGGTCCCGGTCGCGGTCATGGGAGTGGCGGCGGCGACCATCGGGCTCGTCCCGGCGCTCGCCGACTCCGGTGACCCCGACCTGCCGAAGATCAGCGCACAGCAACTCATAGAGAAAATCGCCAAGTCGGACGTACAGCAGCTGTCCGGCACCGTGAAGATCAGCACGGACCTGGGGCTGCCCGACCTGGGCGGACTGGAGAACGGCCTCCTCTCCGGTGCCACACGCTCGGGCGGCGACGGCGGATCGTCCGCGGATCCGTCCGCCAAGCTCACCGAACTGGCCTCCGGCACGCACACCGTGCGCGTCGCCGCCGACGGCCCGGACAAGCAGAAGCTCTCGCTGCTCGAGAACGCCGCCGAATACAGCCTGATCCACAACGGCAACGACGTCTGGGGCTACGACAGCAAGTCCAACGAGGTCTACCACGGCACGTCCTCGGACGCTGCCGACAAGGGTGACAAGGGCGACAAGAGCGGCAAGAGCCGGGAAGACGTCCCCGCCACCCCCAAGGACCTCACCGAGGAAGCCCTGAAGTCGGTCGACGACACCACGTCCGTCACCGTCGACGGCACCGTCCAGGTCGCCGGCCGGGACGCCTACAAGCTGCTCGTCAAGCCGAAGCAGTCCGGTACCACGGTCGGCGCGATCAGCGTGGCCGTGGACGCGAAGACGGGGCTGCCACTGAAGTTCACGCTGACCCCGGCGCGCGGCGGCGCGGCCGTGGTCGACGCCGGCTTCACGCAGGTCAGCTTCGACAAGCCGGCCGCCTCCACCTTCGACTTCACCCCGCCGAAGGGCGCGAAGGTCACCGAGGACGAGAACGCGGGCCACGAGAGCGCCGACCGCGGGCAGCGCGGCCCGAAGTCCGAGGAGGACCTCGGCAAGGAGCTCGACGGGATGAAGACCATCGGCGAGGGCTGGAACTCCATCGCCACCTTCGACACCGGCGGCGAGGGCGTGCCCTCGGGCACCGAAGCCGGCGGTGACCTCGGCGGGTTCCTCGGCTCCCTCGGCGACCAGGTCAGCGGGAAGTTCGGCAAGGGCACCGTGTTCTCCACCCGTCTGGTCAACGCCCTGATCACCGACGACGGCAAGGTCTACGTCGGCGCGGTCACCAAGGACGCCCTGGTGAAGGCGGCGAACACCGCCAAGTAGGCACCGTGCGCCCGGAGTACGGGCGTACGACGAATCGAGGGAGCACATGGACGAACCGTCCGCCACGGAGCCGGAAGAGGCGGGTGCGCGGGACGGCGTGATCGCCACCCGCGCGCTCACCAAGCGCTACCGCGGCGGACAGCTCGCCGTCGACGGGCTGAACCTGTCCGTCCCGGAGGGCAGCGTCTTCGGCTTCCTCGGTCCGAACGGCTCGGGGAAGACGACCACCATCCGCATGCTGATGGGGCTCATCGCACCCACGTCCGGCTCGGCCCGCGTCCTGGGGCACCCCATGCCGCGGGCCACCCGGGCCGTCCTGCCGCACGTCGGCGCGCTCATCGAGGGGCCAGCGCTGTACGGCTTCCTCTCCGGCCGCGACAACCTGCTGCGCTACGACGCCGCCGACCCGGTCGCCGATCCGCGCACCCGGCGTACGCGCGTCGCCGCGGCGCTGGACCGGGTGGGCCTGACGGCGGCCGCGGGCAAGAAGGCGAAGGCGTACTCCCTCGGTATGAAGCAGCGGCTGGGGCTCGCCGCCGCCCTTCTCCAGCCCCGCCGGCTGCTCGTCCTGGACGAGCCGACCAACGGCCTCGATCCGCAGGGCATGCGGGAGATCCGTTCCCTGGTACGGGAGCTGGCCTCCGACGGCACGACCGTCTTCCTCTCCTCCCACCTCCTCGACGAGATCGAGCAGGTGTGCACCCATGCGGCGGTGATGGCCCAGGGCCGGCTCATCACCCAGGGGCCGGTGGCCGAGCTGGCGGCGGGTGCGCGGGGCAAGCTGGTCGTGACCACACCGGACACGGGAGAGGCGGCCCGGGTGCTGAAGGAACAGGGCGTCGGGGACGTCGTGATCGCCGAGGACCGGGTGACCGGCGAGCCTCCGGAGCGCGACCTCGCCGACGTGAACGCCGCGTTGGTGACGGCGGGCGTCCGCGTCCGCGGCTTCGGCGTCGAAAGGGCCTCCTTGGAGGACGCGTTCGTGGCGCTCACGGGGGAGGGGTTCGATGTCGCGGGCTGAGGTCATGTCGCGGGGCGACGCCGTGCGCAGGCCCAGTCCCCTGTGGACCCTCGGACTGCTGCGCAGCGAGCTGCTGACCACCCTGAGGCGCTGGCGCACGCTCGCGCTGCTGGGCGTGCTGGCGGCCGTGCCGGTCCTCGTCGGGATCGCGGTGAAGATCGAGACGGGTGACGGCTCGTCGGCCGGTTCCGGCGGAGGCGGCGGTGGGGGCGGAGGCCCGGCCTTCATCGCGCAGATCACCAACAACGGCCTGTTCCTCGTCTTCACGGCACTGGCCGCGACCCTGCCGTTCTTCCTGCCGATGGCGGTCGGCGTCATCGCGGGCGACGCGATCGCCGGTGAGGCCAACGCGGGCACCCTGCGCTACCTCCTGGTCGCACCCGCCGGCCGTACCCGCCTCCTGCTCACCAAGTACGCGACCACGATGGCGTTCTGCCTGCTGGCCACTCTCGTGGTCGCGCTCTCGGCGCTGGCGGTCGGTGCGGTGCTCTTCCCGCTGGGCGACCTGACGACGATCTCCGGCACCCGGATCTCCTTCGCCGACGGCCTGGGCCGGGCCCTGCTGATCGCCTTGGTCGTCGCCGCGTCCCTGATCGGGGTCGCGGCCCTCGGGCTGTTCGTCTCGACGCTCACCAACAGCGGTGTCGCGGCGATGGCGACGACCGTGGGCCTGCTGATCACGGTCCAGATCCTCGACCAGATCCCCCAGCTCCACGCGATCCAGCCGTACTTCTTCTCCCACTACTGGCTGTCCTTCGCCGACCTGATGCGCGACCCGGTCTACTACGACGACCTGCTGAAGAACCTCGGCCTCCAGGGCCTGTACGCGGCGGTGTTCGGTTCGGCGGCCTGGGCACGGTTCACGGCGAAGGACATCACCGCGTAGAAGTCAGGCCGTCTGGTGCGGGAACCTCGCGAGCGGTGTCTCGCCCGCGAAGAACGTCTTCGCCCGGGCCAGCGCGCCCTCGTCGTCCAGTACGTCACCGCGCCGGCTGCCGTTGCCCAGCAGGACCCCGCCGAAGTGCATGCCCATGTACGCGGCCGAGTTGTTCAGCGTGCCGATGAGCGGGTCGGCGACGGAGAACTCGGTGTCGGCGAGCGCGGCGACGCCCCAGAGGGTCCGCCCGGCCAGCGTCGCCTTGAAGTCCAGGCCCGGGGTGCGCAGCCAGCCCGACCAGTGGTCGAGGTAGCGCTTGGTCTGCGCGGACACTGAGTACCAGTACAGCGGGGACGCGATCACGATGTCCGTCGCCGCGAGCGTGGCGTCGAGCAGCAGCGCCGGGGCGCCTTCGGTGGGACGGACGTGGTCGCTGTCGCGCCGCAGGTCCACGAAGTCCGGCAGCGGGTCCTCGGTCAGGTCGATCCACTGCTGTTCGACGTCCGAGGGGAGTTGCTCGGCCGCCCGGCGTGCCAGCAGTTCGGTGTTGCCCTCGTCGCGGCTGCTGCCCAGTACGAACAGGAAGCGGCGGGTCGTCATGGAGCCCCCAAATGGTCGGCGTGCATCAATTGCACGCCTCTACATTAAATGCGCATGCATTCATTCGTCCAGGTGTACCCCACTCCCGTCTCCGCCGCCCGCGCCACGCCGAGCAACAACGCCTCCCGCCCGTGCCGCGCCACCACCTGCAACCCCACCGGGCAACCGTCAGCGCCCAGACCCGCAGGGATGCTCAACGCCGGATGCCCGCTCAGGTTGAACGCCCAGGTGAGCGCGGTGGAGTACCGCTCGCCCGGCCCGTCGTGGCCGTGCGGGTCGTTCGGCGTCGTAGGCGTCAGCAGCAACTCCGCGTCGGCGAAAAGGGCGTCGAGCCGCCGGTCGTTCCCGGCCCGGAGCCGGTGAACCGCGTCGAGGTCCGGGGCGCCGGGGGAGCGCAGGGCGAGCCAGGCGGACGCGGGATCCTCGAGGCGCGGGGGCGTGCGCGGCCGTAGAAGCCGTACGACACCGGCGTCCGCGAGCCGCAGAGCCGCGGCATGCGCGAGCGCCACGGGCTCCGGGTCGGGGTCGGCGAAGCCGAGGTCGGGCGACCAGACGGCGGTGGGGACGGTGGACGGACGACACAAGTCCCCCCGCACGTCCTCCCGCAAGTCCCCCCGCATGTCCTCCCCCGACATCACCCGCCAGTACGCCGCCACGTCCGACGCGTGCCGGGCGAGCACTCCGGGCGCGGCCAGCCCCGTGCGGTCCGGGGTCGGCAGGTGGCCGTTCGTCGTCTTCAGGCCAACGACCCCGCACCAGGCCGCCGGTATCCGCACCGACCCCGCCCCGTCGCTGCCGGTCGCCAGCGGCACCAGACCGGCGGCCACCGCGGCCGCCGAACCGGCCGATGAGCCGCCCGGTGTACGGTCGGCGCGCCAGGGGTTGACGGTACGGCCGTGGCGCCCGAGTCCCCAGGTCTGCCAGACGGTTCCGGGCCCGGGCACGGAGGTCGCGCCCACCGGCACGCACCCGGCCGCGAGGAGCGGTTCCGCCGTGCGCAGCCCGTGCCGCCCCTTGACGCCGATCGGCACCCCGGCCAGTGGCGGCCGCTCGCCCGCGGCGACCCGCGCGTCCACCTCGCGGGCCCGCCGCAGCGCCGTCTCCTCCCACACCTCGGCGAACGCGCACAGTTCGGGATCGGTGCGCCCGATCCGCTCCAGCGCCGCGGCCACCACGTCGACGGCCGACAGCCGCCGGGACCGTACGGCCGCGGCGATCTCCCCGGCCGACGCCCGTCCACCGGCCATGCTCAGCGCGCCCGGGCCCCTGTGAGACGGGCCAGGGCCGCCGTCTCCCGTGGTGGTTCCCCGCTCAGATCGCCGAGGCGCCAGGCGGGCACCCACGGCACGCGGTACACGTCGATGACCGACTCCACCAGCCGGACATGGCGGACGAGCGGGCGCGGCAGCCGGCCCGGCGCGTCCGCGACGAGCACGACCGAGTCGAGGTCGAGCCCGTACGGTGCCTGTCCGCGCCGGAACACCTCGACGGTACGCAGGGCGGCCTCGAGTCCGGAGAAGTGGGTACGGGCCACGAGCAGGACCGACGCGGGGGCGCCGGGGCCGGGCCAGTCACGTCCGCAGTCGTGGCCGCCGTAGACGGTCGCGAGGGTGGAGACACCGGCCCCGCCGTGCGTGGCGACCCAGGAGAAGCGCCGGTCGGTGAGTGACGGGTCGGGTGGTTGCTCCTCCGGTGCGGGCACGGGGCCGCGCAGCCAGATCTCGGGACCCTGCCGTGCGTCCGTCGCCGTCGTCGCCATCCCCGCGTTCCTCCTTCGTCACCCCGGCCACTCCGTCCGACCAGCCCGATCCTCAGGGCTCGGGGACGGTTCTGTGATGAAGGGTAGGTTCCTGGTGCGAGGCTGTGACGCCGTGGTGACGCGCGGACCGGGGGCGACCGGAGAGACTCGACAGTACGTGGACGACGGGGCCGTGGCGCCGAGAAGTACAGGTGAGTGAGGAAGCGATGTCTCGACTCAGTCGCGAGAAGAAGCGGGAAGAGCAGCGGGCCGTGCCGACGGCGGCGCCCGTGGTGGCACCGCTCGACGTCCGCGTCCCCGGCGACGGTCCGGGAGCGGGTGGCGCGTCGATCGGTGGCGTACCGGTCGCCCCCGCCCCCGGCCAGGAGATCCAGCACGCCGTCCTGGCCCACCTCCACCGCATCGCCCTCGCCTCCGGCCACCCCGTCCTCGCCCACGTCCACGACGAGCGCATCGGTTACGTCGTCCCCCTCCGCATGGACCCGGACGGCTCCACCCACTTCACGGCGGAACCCGCGCGGATGCGTCCGGCGGAGGAGCACGGAGTACCGGGTGAGCAGGGGGACGTGGGGCTGGGCGGGGGCGAGGCGCCGACCGAGCTGTTGCCGACCGTGGCCGGCGCGCAGCCGGATGCGGCGGAGGCTCAGCCGCCGGCGGGCTTCGGGAACACCGCGCCGCCCGCGCCTCCCATGCCGGCGCCTTCCACGCCGCCCGCGCCCGCCGAGCCGCGTGATCTGCCGACGCACCTGTTGCGGGCGACGCCGGAGCCGGTCAGGGATGCCACGCCGACCTTCCCCCTGCGGTCCTTGGCCGACACCGAGAAGGGCGTACGGCCCGATCCCACGACGTTCCCGTTGCGAGCGGTGCCCGAGTCGGCGGAGCGTACGGACGGTCCCGGCACACCCACCGCTCCCGGTACCGTCTCCGCCCCCACGGGCACCTTCGGGCCGCCGCCCGCCATGGACGTACAACCGGAGCCCGCGCCCGAACCCGAGCCCGCTCCCTCGGCCGACGTGCCCCCGCGGCCCGAGCCCGCCGCGTTCGTGGACGTGACCCCGCCGACCGGCCCCGCCGCGTTCGTCGACGTGACCCCGCAACCCGAGCCGGCTCAGTTCCTCGACGTGACCCCGCAACCCGCGCCCACACCCGCGCCCGAGCGCAAGCCCGCGCCCGCGCCCCTCATCGACGTGACCGCCGAACCCGAGCCCGACCCCAAGCCCACCCCCGCGCGCGGGTTCGACGCGGTCGCCGAGGCCGTACTCGGCGACGATCCTCGTACCGCACCCGGCGACGGCTCCACCCCGGCCCTCCTCGCCGAACCCGTCGCGCGGATCAACGAGGCGGTGAAGGCGGGCCGGACGGACACGGCGGCGCAACTCGCGGAGCACACCGTCGCCGAGGCGTCGGTGTCGCTGGGACCGGAGCACCCCGAAGTGCTGCGGCTGCGCGAACTCACCGCGTACATCGCCTACCTGGCGGGCGACGCGCTCCGCTCCTTCCACCTCTCCCTCGACCTGGCCCGCATCCACCGCCACGCGAGGGACACCGAGGCCGCGTACGGCAACATCCAGAGCGCGGCTTCCGCCTGGCGTGCCGTACGCAACCCGGTGCAGGGCCTGTCGCTGGGTTACGACCTCATCGGCCTGTGGACCGAGCTCGTCGCCGAGGGCGGACCCGCCGCCGACGACCTCGGCCAACTGGAGTCGGCCCGCACCCGCATGGGCCGCCTCGAGGTACGCGCCCGCGACGCGGGCGTCCGATGAGTCCCCACGTGACCTACGCGGCTCACCAGGCCCACCGGCCTACGACGCCAGGTTCCACACCGCGTACGCCACCGCGTCACTGTTGCGGTCCAGCGCGGTGTCGTTGATGTTGGACGCGCTGTCGCAGGACGAGTGGTAGCAGCGGTCGAAGGCCTGTCCCGCCGTACCGCCCCACTTGGCCGCCTGCGCGGACGTCTTGCGGTAGTCGGCGCCGCTGAACAGTCCGCCGACGGGTACGCCCGCGTTCTTGAACGGCGCGTGGTCGGAGCGGCCGTCGCCCTCGGTCTCGATCTCGGTCGGGATGCCGAGGCCCGCGTAGTAGTCCTTGAAGGTCTTCTCGATCGTGGGGTCGTCGTCGTAGACGAAGTAGCCCGGGTTGGGCGAGCCGATCATGTCGAAGTTCAGGTATCCGCTGATCTTCGCGCGGTTGGCGGAGGAGAGGTTGTTGACGTAGTAGCGCGAGCCGACCATGCCGAGCTCCTCCGCTCCCCACCAGGCGAACCGCAGGTGCTTGGTGGGGTGGTAGTCGGCCCGTGCGACCGCCAGCGCGGTCTCGAGGATCGCGGCGGAGCCGGATCCGTTGTCGTTGATGCCGGCTCCCGCGGTCACGCTGTCCAGGTGTGACCCGGCCATGACAACCTGATTGCTGTCGCCGCCGGGCCAGTCCGCGATCAGGTTGTAGCCGGTGCGGCCGGAGGAGGTGAACTGCTGGATCGCGGTGGTGAATCCGGCGGCGTCCAGCTTGGCCTTGACGTAGTCCAGCGAGGCCTTGTAGCCGGCCCGGCCGTGCGCGCGGTTGCCGCCGTTGGCGGTGGCGATGGACTGGAGCTGGGCGAGGTGTGCCTTGACGTTGGCCACGGGGATGTCGGGCGCGGCTGCCGCCGCGGCCGACTCGTGGACGGGCGCGGCGCCGGCGATGGATCCGCCGGCCAGCAGCGAGGCGGCCGCGACGACGGCGGTGGCCGTCGCCCGCCCGGAAACGGAGAGCTTCATGTGGGGGCTCCGAATTACCGAGGGACACCCATGGGATGGCACAGGTAATCCACACTGAATGGGGTGCATGGATCGTGAAGCTCTGGCCAACTCTCCGTCAAGAGCGGTATTCAGTCAGGGGGTTGGAGGTTCGGGGGTTCGGGGGTTCCCAGGTTCGGGAGTCCGGCGCCCTTACGCGTCCACGCGCGGCGAAGCCGGCACCGCTGCCGTGCCCGCCGCTCCGGACGCCGCGAGCGCCGCCGCCGCCCGTGTCCGCCGTGCGGTGCGCCACGCGTCCCCCGTCAGCAGGGTCAGCGCCAGCCAGACCAGGGCGAACCCGGCCCATCGCTCGGGCGGCATGGCCTCGTGGAAGTACAGGATGCCGAGCAGGAACTGGAAGACGGGCGCGAGGTACTGCATCAGCCCCAGCGTGGACAGCGGCACCCGGATGGCGGCGGCGCCGAAGCAGACCAGCGGCAGCGCGGTGACGAGGCCGGTCGAGGCGAGCAGCGCGGCATGGCCGACGCCTTCGGTCGCGAAGGTGAGGCCCCCGTGCCCGCCGAGCCACAGCAGGTAGCCGAGCGCGGGCAGGAACTGGACGGCGGTCTCGGCGGTCAGCGACTCGACGCCGCCGAGGTTGACCTTCTTCTTCACCAGACCGTAGGTGGCGAAGGAGAAGGCGAGGCAGAGCGAGATCCACGGCGGCCGGCCGTAGCCGATGGTGAGGACGAGGACGGCGGCGAACCCGACACCCACCGCGGCCCACTGCACGGGCCGCAGCCGTTCCTTCAGCAGCAGCACGCCCATCGCGATGGTGACCAGGGGGTTGATGAAGTACCCGAGTGAGGCTTCGACGACGTGCCCGCTGTTCACGGCCCAGATGTAGACGCCCCAGTTGACGGTGATGACGGCCGCCGCGACCACGACGAGCCCCAGCCTGCGCGGCTGCCGCAGCAGCTCGCCGGCCCAGGCCCAGCGCCGTACGACGAGGAGCGCGACGGCGACGAAGGCGAGGGACCACACCATCCGGTGGGCGAGGATCTCCACCGCCCCGGCGGGCTTGAGCAGCGGCCAGAAGAGGGGGACGAGCCCCCACATGCCGTAGGCCGCGAGACCGTTCAGCAGTCCTATCCGCCGCTCGCCCTTCGACGTCCCGCTCATGGGCCCCTCCCTCGTCACGACCTGCGCAGAGCATGACGGTAGCGCCGAGCGCCCCCGCCTGTCATGTCCGTATCGCCATACGGTCATGACAGGCGGGGCCGGTCGCCCCAGGGCCTTCGAGAGGGGAAGCTCAGCCCTTGAGCGCGACGGCGATGGATTCGGAGATCGGCGTGGTCGGGCGGCCGATCAGGCGGGTCAGGTCGCCGGTGGTGACGACCAGCTCGCCCTTCTCGATGGACGCGTCCACGCCCGCGAAGGTGGCGGCGAGCGGACCGGGCAGGCCCGCGCCGGTCAGGATGCCGGTGAACGCCTCGACGGAGACGGGGCTGTAGCCGATCTCCTTGCCGGTCTGCCGGCTCAGCTCGGCCGCGTACTCGGCGAAGCTCCACGCCTCGTCGCCGCCCAGCTCGTACGTCTTGTTCTCGTGGCCCTCGCCGGTCAGCACCGCGACCGCGGCGGCCGCGTAGTCGGCGCGGGAGGCGGAGGAGACCCGGCCGTCACCGGCGGCCTGCACGACCGCGTTGTGCTCCAGGACCGGGCCGAGGTTGCCGGTGTAGTTCTCGTTGTACCAGCCGTTGCGCAGCAGGACGAAGGGGACGCCGGAGGCGAGGAGGGTCTCCTCTGTGGCCCGGTGGTCGTCGGCGAGGGAGGCCGTCAGGGTGCCGGGCGCGCTGGTGTAGGCGAGCAGGGCCACTCCGGCCGCCTTGGCGGCGTCGATGACGACCTTGTGCTGCTGCGGGCGGCCCTTGTCGAACTCGTTGCCGGAGATCAGCAGCACCTTGTCGCCGGCCGCGAAGAGGCCGTCGAACGTCTCGGGCGCGTTGTAGTCGGCGACCGCGAGCTTCACGCCCCGGGCCGCGAAGTCGGCGCCCTTCGCCTCGTCGCGTACGACGGCGGTGATCTGCTCGGCCGGGACCTTCTCCAGCAGCTGCTCCACGACGAGGCGGCCGAGGCTTCCGGTGGAGCCGGTGACGACGATGCTCATGGTTCAGAACTCCTAGTGGGGTGCGGGACTGGCACTAACCATAGGAGGTGCGCTAACTCTGCGAAAGTACCCACTTTGAAGTAAGGTACTGGCATGGCCGTAAGTGACCGCTTTCCCCAAGCCGAGGGCATGTGCCCCCACCGTCTCGTCATGGAGCACGTGACCAGCCGCTGGGGCGTGCTGGTCCTCATCCAGCTCCTGGAGCGCCCCTACCGCTTCAGCGAGTTGCGGCGCGCCATCGGGCGGGTGAGCGAGAAGATGCTCACCCAAACCCTGCAGACCCTGGAGCGCGACGGACTGGTCCACCGCGACGCCAAGCCCGTGATCCCGCCGCGCGTCGACTACTCCCTGACCGACCTCGGCCGCGAGGCCGCGGAGCAGGTGCAGGCCCTCGCGCTCTGGACCGCCCGGCGCATGGGCGACGTGGAGAAGGCCCGCCAGGCGTACGACGAGGCCCGGGACCAGCAGTCCCGGGCCTCGTGAGCCTGCACGACCTGCGTCGGCTCAGCCGACCACCGTCCAGGTGTCGCCGCCGGCCAGCAGCGACGCCAGGTCGCCCTTGCCGTTCTGTTCGATCGCGGCGTCGAGCTGGTCGGCCATCTGCGTGTCGTACACCGGCCGCTCCACCGACCGGAACACGCCGATCGGGGTGTGGTGCAGGGTGTCGGGGTCGGCCAGCCGGGAGAGCGCGAAGGCGTTCGTCGGGGACGCGGAGCGGGCGTCGTGGACGAGGATCTGCGACTCGTTCTCCGGCGTCACGGTGACCACCTTCAGATCACCCGTGGCCTGGTCCCGGACGACCCCCCGCGCGCCGTCCGTCCCGAAGCGGACCGGCTGCCCGTGCTCCAGGCGGATCACCGCCTCCTCGGCCGACTGCTTGTCCTTCAGCACCTCGAAGGCGCCGTCGTTGAAGATGTTGCAGTTCTGGTAGATCTCGACCAGGGCGGTTCCGGGGTGGGCGGCGGCCTGCCGCAGCACCTCGGTGAGGTGCTTGCGGTCGGAGTCCACCGTCCGGGCGACGAAGGACGCCTCCGCGCCGATGGCCAGCGACACCGGATTGAAGGGCGCGTCCAGGGAGCCCATCGGCGTCGACTTGGTGATCTTGCCGACCTCGGAGGTCGGGGAGTACTGGCCCTTGGTCAGCCCGTAGATCCGGTTGTTGAACAGCAGGATCTTGAGGTTGACGTTGCGGCGCAGGGCGTGGATCAGGTGGTTGCCGCCGATCGAGAGCGCGTCGCCGTCGCCCGTGACCACCCACACGCTCAGGTCCCGCCGGCTGGAGGCGAGCCCCGTCGCGATGGCCGGGGCGCGGCCGTGGATGGAGTGCATCCCGTATGTGTTCATGTAGTACGGGAAGCGCGACGAGCAGCCGATGCCCGAGACGAAGACGATGTTCTCCTTGGCCAGGCCGAGCTCGGGCATGAAGCCCTGCACGGCTGCCAGAATCGCGTAGTCACCGCAGCCGGGGCACCAGCGCACTTCCTGATCGGACTTGAAGTCCTTCATGGACTGCCTGGCCTCGGCCTTGGGGACGAGCGAGAGCGCCTCGATCGTGTCCGTGCCTTCCGTGGTCGTCTCAGCCATCGATGGCCTCCTTGAGAGCCTTGGCGAGCTGTTCGGCCTTGAACGGCATGCCGTTGACCTGGTTGTACGAGTGCGCGTCGACCAGGTACCGCGCCCGGACCAGGGTGGCGAGCTGGCCGAGGTTCATCTCGGGGATCACGACCTTGTCGTAGCGCGCCAGGACCGTACCGAGGTTCTTCGGGAAGGGGTTGAGGTGGCGCAGATGGGCCTGCGCGATGGACTCGCCGGCCGTCCGCAGCCGTCGTACCGCCGCGGTGATGGGCCCGTAGGTCGAGCCCCAGCCCAGCACCAGGGTGCGCGCCTCGTGCGGGTCGTCGACCTCGAGGTCGGGGACGTCGATGCCGTCGATCTTGGCCTGGCGGGTGCGGACCATGAAGTCGTGGTTGGCCGGGTCGTAGGAGATGTTGCCCGTGCCGTCCTGCTTCTCGATCCCGCCGATCCGGTGCTCGAGACCCGGCGTGCCCGGGATCGCCCACGGCCGGGCCAGGGTGTGCGGGTCACGCTTGTAGGGCCAGAACACCTCGCTGCCGTCGTCGAGGGTGTGGTTGGGCCCCTGCGTGAACTGCACCCGCAGATCGGGCAGCTCGTCGATCTCGGGGATGCGCCAGGGCTCGGAGCCGTTGGCGAGGTAGCCGTCCGACAGCAGGAACACCGGCGTGCGGTACGTCAGCGCGACCCGGGCCGCCTCCAGGGCGGCGTCGAAGCAGTCCGCGGGCGTACGGGCGGCGATCACCGGCACCGGCGCCTCGCCGTTGCGCCCGTACATCGCCTGCAGCAGGTCCGCCTGCTCGGTCTTGGTCGGCAGACCCGTCGAGGGCCCGCCGCGCTGGATGTCGACGACCAGCAGCGGCAGCTCCATCGACACCGCGAGCCCGATGGTCTCGCTCTTGAGCGCCACACCGGGTCCGGAGGTCGTCGTCACCGCGAGGGACCCGCCGAACGCGGCCCCCAGTGCCGCGCCGATCCCGGCGATCTCGTCCTCCGCCTGGAAGGTCCGCACACCGAAGTTCTTGTGCTTGCTCAGCTCGTGCAGGATGTCCGAGGCCGGCGTGATCGGGTACGAGCCCAGGAACAGCGGCAGATCCGCCTGACGGGAGGCCGCGACCAGGCCGTAGGACAGCGCCAGGTTGCCGGAGATGTTGCGGTAGGTACCCACCGGGAAGGCCTTCGCCGCCGGGGCCACCTCGTAGCTGACCGCGAAGTCCTCCGTCGTCTCGCCGAAGTTCCAGCCCGCGCGGAACGCGGCGATGTTCGCCTCCGCGATGTCGGGCTTCTTGGCGAACTTGGTTCTGAGGAACTTCTCCGTGCCCTCGGTCGGCCGGTGGTACATCCACGACAGCAGACCCAGCGCGAACATGTTCTTGCTGCGCTCGGCCTCCTTGCGGGAGAGCTCGAACTCCTTCAGCGCCTCCACCGTCAGCGTGGTCAGCGGCACCGGATGGAGCTGGTAGCCGTCGAGCGAGCCGTCCTCCAGCGGCGAGGTGGCGTAGCCGACCTTCGTCATCGCCCGCTTGGTGAACTCGTCCGTGTTGACGATGATCTCCGCGCCGCGCGGCAGGTCACCGATGTTCGCCTTCAGGGCGGCCGGGTTCATCGCCACGAGCACGTTCGGCGCGTCGCCGGGCGTCAGGATGTCGTGATCGGCGAAGTGCAGCTGGAACGAGGACACCCCGGGCAGGGTTCCGGCCGGTGCCCGGATCTCGGCGGGGAAGTTCGGCAGGGTCGACAGATCGTTGCCGAAGGACGCCGTCTCCGACGTGAAACGGTCTCCGGTGAGCTGCATACCGTCACCCGAGTCACCCGCGAACCTGATGATCACACGATCGAGGCGACGGACATCCTTCACCCCGTTCGCTTTGCGCTGCTCTCCCACGACGGTTCCGTCGGCCTGCTCCGCTGCGCTGCTGACCTGGCTGGTCACTGAACTGGACCTCCTTCGAGGCGGCTGTCGGGGAGCGGCCTTCCCGGAGGCCCTCCCAGGATCAACCCTACGTCTGTGAGGGTTGCCTGACCTCGGACATCCACATGATGGTCGTCGCTTCGAGGCGCCTCGGCGCCCCGCCACGCCGTGCTCCCGATGACCTGACTTGCCACGATTCACTCGCCCCCGACGCTTCCCTTGAAGACGCACCTTGTCCGTTGCCCGGTTCTCGGGTTCTACGGCCCGCGAGTCGACCGACGCTGGATTACCGGCACAGCGAGCGCCTCTCCCATCAGGAGTTCAGGTACGTCAGCACCGCGAGCACCCGCCGATGGTCCCCGTCGCTCGGGGAGAGCCCGAGCTTCAGGAAGATGTTGCTGACGTGCTTCTCCACCGCCCCGTCGCTGACCACCAGCTGCCGGGCGACCGCGGAGTTCGTACGGCCCTCCGCCATCAGCCCCAGCACCTCCCGCTCCCTCGGCGTCAGCCCCGCGAGCACGTCCTGCTTGCGGCTGCGCCCCAGCAGCTGCGCGACCACCTCGGGGTCCAGCGCCGTACCGCCCTCGGCGACCCGCACCACCGCGTCCACGAACTCGCGCACCTCGGCCACCCGGTCCTTCAGCAGATAGCCGACCCCCCGGCTGGAACCGGCCAGCAGTTCGGTGGCGTAGCGCTCCTCCACGTACTGCGACAGCACCAGCACCCCGAGCCCGGGATGCGCCTTGCGCAGCTGTACGGCCGCCCGCACCCCTTCGTCGGTGTGCGTCGGCGGCATCCGTACGTCCGCCACGACCACGTCGGGCAGCAGGCCCTCGGCGTCCAGCTCCGTGATCGTCTTGACCAGCGCCTCCGCGTCCCCCACCCCGGCGACGACCTCGTGCCCGCGGTCGGTCAGCAACCGGGTCAGGCCCTCCCGCAGCAACACCGAATCCTCGGCGATGACCACCCGCACCCTGTCCTCCACGTCCTCCGGCCCCCCACAGCCCGACTCACCCACCCCGGCCCGCACGTCCGCGCGGCGCCCGTCCGATGGAACAAGTCCAGCATTCCAGCATCGGGAGCCCGGTGCGCCCGAGCAAGGGGAAGAGGGCGGCGACACGCCGGGTTTCGGCCTTCACGTGACGCGTTGTCGATCGTCGGGAGGGGTGGAAATTCAGCCCGTCCGGCGTTTGAGGACGAGGCCGTTCAGGCCGACGGGGGTCCAGGGGGCAGAGCCCCCTGGCGGGGTCGAAGGGGCGGAGCCCCTGGGGGAGGGAACGGGTAAGGGCGGCGGGGGCGAAACCCCACCGCCGCGCACCCCGGCTCACCCACCCCGGGCCCCTCGGCTCACCCACCCCGGGCCCCTCGGCTCACCCACCCCGGGCCCCTCGGCTCACCCACCCCGGGCCCCTCGGCTCACCCACCCGGGCCCCTCGGCGCCCCCCGGCAGGGAATCTCACCGCCGCCAGGGCAACTCCGCCGTCACCCGCGTGGGCCCACCCACCGGCGAGTCCACCACCAGAATCCCGTCCACCGCGTCCAACCGCCCCGCCAGCCCGGCCAACCCCGACCCGCCGGAGGCATCCGCACCGCCCACCCCGTTGTCCACCACCTGCAACATCAACCGGTTCTCCACCCGCCACACATCGACCGCCGCCCACGTGGCCCCCGAGTGCTTGCTGATGTTCTGCAGCAACTCCGACACCGTGAAGTACGCGATCCCCTCGATCGCCGGCGCCGGCCGCTCCGCCAGATCCACCTCCACCTTCACCGGCACCGCGCACCGCGACGACACCGCCGACAGCGCCGCGTCCAGTCCCCGGTCCGTCAGCACCGCCGGGTGGATCCCGCGGGCCAGGTCCCGCAGCTCCTGCAGCGCCGTCTTCACCTCACCGTGCGCCTCGTCCACCATCCGCGCCGCCGCACGCGGGTCCTCCGCCAGCTTCTCCTTCGCCAGCCCGAGATCCATCGCCAGCGCCACCAGCCGCGCCTGCGCCCCGTCGTGCAGATCCCGCTCGATGCGCCGCAGGTCGGCCGCCGCCGTGTCCACCACGACCCCCCGGTCGGACTCCAGCTCCACCACCCGCTTCGCCAGCAGCGACGGCCCGAGCAGCCCGTGCACCATCAGCCGGTCCACCATCGTCAGCGCCCGCACGATCCACGGCGTGGCCATCGTGAACAGCAGCCCCACCAGCGCGGTGACGGTGATCTCGAACGGGTTGTCGAGGTAGATCCGGTGCGTCTCGTCCCCGTACAGCTGGAGGCCGCCCTGGTCGCCGTACATCGGGAACAACCAGAACCACAGCGGATACGTCAGCAGCGTCCACCCGCACGAGAAGAAGGTCACCGAGACGGCGAAGGAGAACACCGACCACGGCAGCTGGAGCACGGAGTACAGCATGTGCCGCCACGACGTGCCGCTCTTGAGGACGGCGCCCATCCACCCCATGGGGCCGTGCTTGCGTACCCGCAGCGGCTCCGGGTCGGCGACCTCCAGGCCGAGCAGTGCCCGCGCCCGCGCCCGCTCCAGCGCGCCGATGCCCCGGCCGCCGGCCAGCGCCCCCGCCAGCACCGGAATGCCGAGGAACGTCACCAGCAGGCCCGCGCCCAGCGACACCATCGTCACGGCGTACGTGAAGAGCACGATGCTGATCGGCAGGCTCAGCAGGACGTAGGCGAGCTCGCCCCAGTGGCGTCCCTCGATCGGCGCCCGCAGCGCGGTGGGCAGCCGGTGCTGCCGACCGGTCTCCTGGAAGCCGTACCCCTGTCCGTACTCCCCGTACTGCGTGGCCATCGGTCCCGTCCGTTCTGTTCGTCGTGCGCCTCGGCTTGTCGTACCTCCACCCTCCCGGGCGGCGGCCCCGCGGACCATGGAGTCCGTCGGCGTCTCGGAAGGGGGGTTTTCCCTACCCCTTCCACACACGCTGTTCAGGACCGGTCCCGCCAGGGCAGTTCCGCCGTCACGGTCGTGGGCCCGCCGGGCGGTGAGTCGACGACGAACAGCCCGTCGACGGCGCCGAGGCGCTCCGCCAGCCCCCTGATCCCCGTACCGCCGTCGAGGCTCGCGCCCCCGCGGCCGTCGTCCCAGACCTGGATCAGCAGCCGGTCGTCCGTCCGCCACACGTCCACCGCCGCGGACCTCGCCCCGCTGTGCTTGCTGATGTTCTGCAGCAGTTCCGACACCGTGAAGTAGGCGATGCCCTCGATGGCCGGCGCCGGTCTCGACGGCAGGTCGGCCGTCACCTTCACCGGCACGGTGCAGCGGGAGGCGACCGACGACAGCGCCGCGTCCAGGCCGCGGTCGGTGAGGACGGCGGGATGGATGCCCCGGGCGAGGTCGCGCAGTTCCTGTAGCGCGAGCTTCACCTCGCCGTGCGCCTCCTCGACCATCGAGGCGGCCGTGTCCGGGTCCTCCAGCAGCTTCTCCTTCGCCAGACCCAGCCCCATCGCCAGATTGACCAGGCGCGCCTGCGCCCCGTCGTGCAGATCCCGCTCGATGCGCCGCAGATCGGCGGCGGCCGTGTCGACCACCACCCCCCGGTCGGACTCCAGTTCGGCGATACGGCGCTCCAGCTCGTCCGAGGGGGAGAGCAGCCCGCGCACCATGGCCCGGTCCACGTTGGTGAGCCCGCGCGCCAGGAACGGCAGCACCGGCCACAGCACGAACAGCGAGGTCAGGGTCAGGGCGAAGGTGAGGATGCCCCACGGCAGCCGGATCAGCTCGTACAGCCCGGCCCGCCAGCCCACCGGATCCTTCAGCGCCTCCCACATCCGCTGGAGGAAGCCCCGCCCACGCCGGGGCAGCGGGCTCGGCTCGTCGATCCGCACCCCGAGCAGCACCCGCGCCCGGGCCCGCTCGAACCGGCCCAGCTGCCGGGCACCCGCCAGCCCCACCGCGAGCACCGGCAGCCCGATCACGGTGATGCTCAGCCCGGCGCCGGTGAACATCACCGTCATCACATAGCTGAAGCCGAGCAGCGACATCGGCAGGTTCGCCAGGAGATGCGCGATCTCCTTCCATGTCTGAGAGTCGAGGGCGAACCGGGCGGGGGGCAGCACGGTCTCGCCCTGAGCGTCTCCCGGTCGGGAGGCGGAGTGGGATGCGGTCATACGGGTTAGCGTGCCGCGCCGTGCGCCCCCGCGCCATGAGGTCGGCCGCCCTCAGCCCACGGGGGAAAACCCCACCCCGGCCCCACCCCGGCCCCACCACGGCCCCGCTCCGCCCCCGCCCCCGCTGCTCAAGGCGTGACGGGCTGCTTACGCTCTCTTTAGCAGGCCCTAGACTCGCGTGCGTACAGATCGTCGAACACTGTCGAGCAACACTGTCGAGGCAGGGAGCGAGGGGCAGACGTTGTCGGAGACGCTGCGCGAAACGGTGAGCGACCCGACGGTCGTCGTCGCGGCGGACTACTTCCAGTCGTACTCGGTCGTCGGACTGCTCGCGCTCGTCGGTGTGCTGTTCGTCGCCGTCGCGTTCGGCGCCGGCCGCCTGCTGCGCCCGGTCGTGCCCACCCCCGAGAAGCTCCTGACGTACGAGTGCGGTGTGGACCCCGTGGGCGAGGGCTGGGCGCACACCCAGGTCCGCTACTACGTCTACGCGTTCCTGTACGTGATCTTCGCCGTCGACTCGATCTTCCTCTTCCCCTGGGCCACGGTCTTCGCCGCGCCCGGCTACGGCGCGACGACCCTCGTGGAGATGTTCATCTTCCTGGGCTTCCTGGCCGTGGGCCTGCTCTACGCGTACAAGAAGGGGGTCCTGACATGGACGTGACCCCGGACCTGACCCCGTCCACCCCTGAGCCCGTGCTGCTTCCCGAGCCGAAGCGGCTGGGCGCGCTCGCCCGGCTGGCCCCCGAGCCGATGAAGGTGGTCCTCAACTGGGGCCGCCGGTACTCCCTGTGGGTCTTCAACTTCGGCCTCGCCTGCTGCGCGATCGAGTTCATCGCCGCGTCGATGGCCCGCCACGACTTCATCCGCCTCGGCGTGATCCCCTTCGCCCCGGGCCCCCGCCAGGCCGACCTGATGGTCGTCTCCGGCACGGTCACGGACAAGATGGCCCCGGCGGTCAAGCGCCTGTACGAGCAGATGCCGGAGCCGAAGTACGTCATCTCGTTCGGCGCCTGCTCCAACTGCGGCGGCCCCTACTGGGACTCCTACTCCGTCACCAAGGGCGTCGACCAGATCATCCCCGTCGACGTCTACGTCCCCGGCTGCCCGCCCCGCCCCGAGGCCCTCCTCCAGGGCATCCTCAAGCTCCAGGAGAAGATCGCCCGCGAATCCCTCCACGAGCGGTACGGCACGCCGCCGCGCCCGTCCACGGCGGCACTCCAGAGCGGGTTGGTACGTCCACCGGCCGACGGAGCCGCTTCGGGGACCGGTGCCGGGGCCGAGACCGGGGCTGGGTCTGCCTCGGGAGCCGAGTCCGCTTCGGGAGACGCGCGATGACCGCCGTGGGCTGGCTGCCCGCCCCCGCCGAGGACCTCTTCGGTACGGAGGCCACGGCCGAGGAGTCCTACGACGTCCTGACCGTGGACGTGCCGCCGACCGCCTGGATCACGGCACTGGAGACGGCCCGGGACCGCCTCGGCTGCACCTACTTCGACTGGCTGAGCGCGGTCGACGAGCCGGGCACGGGCTTCCGCGTCGCCGCGCACGTGGCGGCGCTGTCCCCGGTGCGCCGCCTGCTGCTGCGTACCACCGTCCCCCACGAGGCACCGGTCCTGGCCTCCGCCGTCGACGTCTACGCCGGCGCGGCCTGGCACGAACGCGAGACGCACGAAATGTTCGGCGTCGCCTTCGAGGGCCACCCGGCCCTCGACCACCTCCTCCTCCCCGAGACCTTCGAGGGCCACCCCCTCCGCAAGGACTTCGTCCTCGCCGCCCGCGTCGCCAAGGCCTGGCCCGGCGCGAAGGAACCGGGCGAGTCCGACCACGGCGGCCCCAAGCGCCGCCAGATGCTTCCCCCCGGCGTCCCGGACCCGAACGAATGGGGCCCCCTGAAGGGCCAACTGCCCCCTGCCCCCACCCGTCCAGCCCGCGGAGCGGGCCGCACCGCGGGGGAGCGCCCGGCACGGGCCGCCGGCGAACGCCCCGCGCGGG
Source organism: Streptomyces sp. NPDC048751 (assembly GCF_043198595.1). Classification (NCBI taxonomy): domain Bacteria; kingdom Bacillati; phylum Actinomycetota; class Actinomycetes; order Kitasatosporales; family Streptomycetaceae; genus Streptomyces; species Streptomyces sp. NPDC048751. The sequence continues at coordinate 916,814 of NZ_JBICUX010000002.1, read as the reverse complement.
CCGCCGGCGAGCGTCCGGTACGGCGGACCCGTACGGCAGCGGAGGGCTCGGCCAGCCAGTCCACCGAGGTTCCCCGGACCCAGACGCCGGCGGGCGAAGCTCCCACCCCTGAGCCGCCGACGAGCCAGGCTCCGACGGCCGGCCCCGCAGCATCGCAACAGGCCCAGGCCGGGGAAACGCCGTCCACCCCGCCCGCGAGCCCCCGTCGTTCGCGGAGCGTCTCCGAGGGGTCGGCTTCGCAGCGGCCGCAGGACACGGGAGCGTCCGGCGCCCGCCGCTCCCGCAGCGCGAGCGAGGGCTCGTCCTCCCAGCGAGCGGCCCCCACCGAGCCCGCCGAGGCCCCGGGCCCGAAGACCCCCACCGCCCCCCGTAGCGCCGACGCCCCCTGGCACCACGCCCGCCCGGCCTTCAACGAACCAGAACCCAAGCCGAAGCGACAGTCTGAGCCGGAGCAGACCGCGGAGCCGGAGCAGACCGCGGAGGCCAGCCAGGCACGTGGTCCGCGGCCCGACGCCGAGTTGGCGTCCGAGGCCGAGGCCGAGGCCGAGGCGAAGCCCGAAGCCGGGCCGCTGCCCGACGCCGAGGCGACGCCTGAAGCTGAGGCGACGCCTGACGTCGAGCCGATGCCGGAAGCCGAGCCGATGCCGGAAGCCGGGCCGAAGCCCGACGCCGAGCCGAAGCCCGCCCCCGAGCCGACCCCCGAATCCGCTTCACCCCCCGCGCCCGCCTCGCCACCCACCCCCGAAGCCGGCCCGCAGGCACCCCCCGCCCCCGAAGCCCCAGCACCCCCCGGAACCCCCGAAGAACCGGGCCCTGCCCAGGATTCCGCCCCCGGCGGCAACACCCGCACCCCCGAGAACCCCCCAGGAGGCCGGCAGTGAACGACGCTCTCGACGTCGCTCTGCGACTCCTGATCGTCTTCGGCGTGTTCCTCACCTTTCCGCTGATCGTCGGTCAGACCGAGCACAAGGTGATGGCGCACATGCAGGGCCGCCTCGGCCCGATGTACGCGGGCGGCTTCCACGGCTGGGCCCAGCTCATCGCGGACGGCGTGAAGTTCGCGCAGAAGGAGGACGTGGTCCCGACCGGCGCGGACCGCCGTATCTTCCAGCTCGCCCCGGCCGTTGCCCTGCTGCCGTACCTCCTGGTCCTCCTCGCCATCCCCATCGGCCCGGGCGAGGGCGCGGTCGGCCAGGTCGTGGACGCCGGCGTCTTCTTCGTGCTCGCCGTGATGGGCGTCGGCGTCCTCGGCTCGCTCATGGCCGGCTGGGCCTCCGCCAACAAGTTCTCCCTCCTCGGCGGCCTGCGCACCGCCGCCCAGCTCCTCGCCTACGAACTCCCGATGCTGCTGACCGCCGCCTCGGTGGCGATGGCGGCCGGCACCGTCTCCCTCCCCGGCATCCTCGACGCCTTCGAGTGGTGGTGGCTGCCCTGGCAGATCGTCGGCGCGATCGTCTTCTTCGTCGCCGGCCTCGCCGAACTCCAGCGCCCGCCCTTCGACATGCCCGTCGCCGACACGGAGATCATCTTCGGCGCGTACACCGAGTACACCGGCCTCCGCTTCGCTCTCTTCCTCCTCGCCGAGTACGCCGGAATCGTCGTCCTGTGCGGCCTGACCACCGTCCTCTTCCTGGGCGGATGGCACGGCCCCTGGGGCGCCGACGGCCTCGGCTGGGTCTGGACCCTGCTGAAGGCGGCGGTGCTGGCCTTCATCGTCATCTGGCTGCGGGTCACCTACCCGCGCCTGCGCGAGGACCAGCTCCAGAAGCTGTCCTGGACCCTCCTCGTCCCCCTCTCCCTCGCCCAGATCGCCCTCACCGGCATCGTCAAGGTGGTGATCCAGTAGCCATGGCTCCCTTCCCCGGCTCCGGCCTCGCCAAAGGCCTGGCCGTCACCCTCCGCACGATGACGAGGAAGACCGTCACCGAGCAGTACCCGGACACCCAGCCCGACCTCCCGCCCCGCACCCGAGGCGTGATCGGCCTGTTCGAGGAGAACTGCACGGTCTGCATGCTGTGCGCCCGTGAGTGCCCCGACTGGTGCATCTACATCGACTCCCACAAGGAGACGGTCCCGGCGGCGACCCCGGGCGGCCGCGAACGCAGCCGCAACGTCCTCGACCGCTTCGCCATCGACTTCTCCCTGTGCATGTACTGCGGTATCTGCATCGAGGTCTGTCCTTTCGACGCCCTGTTCTGGTCCCCGGAGTTCGAGTACGCCGAGACCGACATCCGCGACCTCACCCACGAACGCGACAAGCTCCGCGAGTGGATGTGGACCGTCCCGGCCCCGCCCGCCCTCGATCCCGCCGCGGAGGAACCGAAGGAGATCGCCGCGGCCCGCAAGACGGCCGAGAAGCTGGCGGCCGCGCAGGCGGAGCCGACCGACCCGGCCGGAGGTGAATCGTGACCCTCGCTCAGGCACCGCACCTGGCCGTCGCCCAGGCACAGCACGCTGCCCTCGCCCAGGCACAGCACGGCTTCCTCTCCCCGACCGGCGTCGAGATCGCCTTCCTCCTCGTCGGCCTCGTCACCTTCGGCGCCGCGCTCGTCACCGTCACCACCAAACAGCTGGTGCACGCCGCCCTGTGGCTGGTGGTGACCCTCGGCGGCCTCGCCGTCGAATACCTCCTGCTCACCGCGGAGTTCATCGCCTGGGTGCAGGTCCTCATCTACGTCGGTTCCGTCGTCGTCCTCCTCCTGTTCGGTCTGATGCTCACCCGGGCTCCCATCGGCCGCTCCCCGGACGCCGACTCCGGCAACCGCTGGGCCGCCCTCACCGTGGCCGTCGCCGCGGCGGCGGCCCTTGTCTGGGTGGTCGTCGACGCCTTCCGCACCACCTGGATCGACCTCGACGGCCCGGCAGCCGGCTCCACCGAGGCCACCGGCGCGAGCCTTTTCCAGAACTGGGTCCTCCCCTTCGAGGCCCTCTCCGTCCTCCTCCTCGCGGCCCTGGTCGGCGCGATCGTCCTGTCCCGCAAGGCGAAGGCCGAGTCGAGCTCTCCTCCTGTGAACGCCCGGGCAGTCACCAAGAGTTCCCGGTCGGTCACAGAGGGTTCCGAGCAGGAAGGTGCCCGCTGATGCACCTCGCCTATCCCGCCGTCCTCTCCGCCCTCCTCTTCTGCACGGGCCTGTACGGCGTCCTCGCCCGTCGCAACGCGATCCTGGTCCTGATGTCGGTCGAGCTGATGCTCAACGCCGTCAACCTCAACCTCGTCGCCTTCGACGTCTGGCTCAGCCGCGCCGCCGAGGAGACCCTGCACTCCGGCCAGGCCCTCACCCTGTTCACCATCGCCATCGCTGCCGCCGAGATCGGCATCGGCCTGGCGATCGTCCTCGCCGTCCACCGCAACCGCGGCACCGCCGACATCGACAAGCTGCGCGACACCGCCGAGGGCCACGAGACCGACACCCCCGAGACCGAGCCGGGCACCGAGAAGGCTGAGGCCACCGCGTGACCACGACCACTCTCGCCGCCCTTGTCCCCCTCCTCCCCTTCCTGGGCGCGGTCGCGGGTCTGCTCCTGGGCCGCACGGCGCCCGGCTTCGTCCGCCCGCTCGCCGTCCTGCCGACGCTCACCTCCCTCGTCCTGGCCGCGATCGTCGCCGTACGCCAGGGCGGCGACCAGGCGGTGAACGCCGCCACCGAGCTCACGCCCACCGGCTCCGTCCCCATCGAACTCGCCCTGTACATCGACGGCTTCGCCGCCCTCGTCGCCGTCCTGGTCGGTGTCGTAGCCACCTGCGTGCAGATCTACTCGACGGGCTATCTGCGCGACGACCCGCGCTACCCCTCGTACGCAGCCCTCGTCTCCCTGTTCACCTCCGCGATGTTCCTGGTCGTCTACTCCGGCGACCTGATCGTGCTGCTGGTCGGCTGGGAAGTCATGGGCATCTGCTCCTACTTCCTGGTCGGCCACTACTGGGAGACCCCGGAGGCCCGCGCCGCTTCCATCAAGGCCTTCCTGGTCACCAAGCTCGGCGACGTCCCCTTCCTCATCGGCCTGTTCGCCCTCGCCACCCAGGTCGGCTCCTTCCGCATCACGAGGGTCCTCGGCGCGGTCGCGCACGGCGGACTCGACCACCCGACCGTCATCGCCCTGCTGCTTCTCGCGGGCGTGGCGGGCAAGTCGGCGCAGTTCCCGCTGCACACCTGGCTCCCCGACGCGATGGCGGGCCCCACACCCGTCTCCGCGCTGATCCACGCCGCGACGATGGTCGCCGCCGGTGTCTACTTCGTCGCCCGGCTCCTCCCCGTCTTCCAGGCCTCCCAGGCCGCTCTGGTCGTCCTCGCCGTCATGGCCGCCGTGACGATGGCCGGTTCCGGCCTCGCCGCGCTCGCCCAGGACGACATCAAACGCGTCCTCGCCTACTCGACGATCGGCCAGCTCGGTTACATGACCGGCGCCCTCGCCGTCGGTGATCGCGGTGCCGCCGTCTTCCACCTCCTCTCGCACGGCGCATTCAAGGCGCTGCTGTTCCTCGCGGCCGGCGTGATCATCCACGCCGCCGGCACCAACTCGCTGGCCGCCATGTCCCGCATGAGTCATCTGCGCGACCGCATCCCCGACGCCTACTGGACGATGACCGTGGCGCTCCTCGCGCTCGCCGCGATCCCGCCCTTCAGCGGCTTCTTCTCCAAGGAGTCCGTCCTCGGCGCCGCCGAACACGTCGCCACCGGCCACACCGAGCACGCCCCCGCCGCCGTCGGCTGGATCGTCCTGGTCGCCGGCCTGGTCACGGCCCTGCTCACCGCCGCCTACGCGACCCGCCTGTGGCTGCTCGCCTTCCGCGGCCGGGGCGCCGAGGCCCCCGACCACGGCAGGCAGCCCCTGACCATGACCGTGGTGCTGTGGGTGCTCGCCGTACCGTCCCTCGCGCTCGGCGCGTTCGCCTACCGTGTGCTCCCCGACTGGTTCGACGGCCGTGACCTGACCCCGGCCCTGACCACCTCCGTGCTCGGCACGGGCATCGCCCTGGTCGGCGGCATCGTCACCTACGGCGCCTGGCGGCACACCACCGCCGTGGCGGCCCGTGTACCCCTGGGCGCGGTCGCGGCCCACCCCGAGGGTGACGCCGCCCTGGTCGAGGCCGAGGCCATCGCGAGCCACGCGCCCGCCTACGGAGACGTGGCCTCCGCCCCAGACCCGGCGGACCCGGGACGGCTGCTGCTCGGCCCGCTGCACCGCCACGCGGCCGTCGGCTTCCACCTCGACGCCGTGTACCGGGCGCTGTTCGTCCGCCCGGTCCAGGCCGGAGCGAGTCTCGTCCGGTTCCTCGACCGCGAGGTCGTCGACACCTACGTGAGCGGCGCGGGCGCCCTGCCCCGCCTCCTCGGCGCCGCCGTACGGCGCGCCCAGACCGGCAACGTCCAGACCTACGTGAGCGCGCTGCTCGCCGGCACCGTCGTCCTGGCGGTCGCCGCCCTTCTCGTCGCCACGGGAGCGTGAGCAGGCGTGATCGATATCAACGAGTCCGTGATGCAGTTCCTTCTGGCGTTGATCGTCGTCGGCCCGCTCCTCGGTGCCGCCGCCGCTCTCCTGCCCGCCCCTCCCGGGCTGAAGGGGAAGTCACCCGAGCAGGCCGTGCTGCGGCACGGCGTGACCGTGACCGGCGCGATCCTCATCGCCGCGATCGTCCTGGCGCTCGGCTTCGACCACGACCATCCGTCGAAGATGCAGGCCACGACCGACATCAGCTGGATCCCCGCACTGGACGTGCGGATCCACCTCGGCATCGACGGCATCTCCCTCCCCCTTCTGGTCCTGACCGCGCTGCTGACCTTCCTCTGCGCGCTCTACTCCTACTTCAAGCCGCCCGCGGGCCCGTCCCCGAAGGCCTTCGTCGCGCTCCTGCTCGTCCTGGAGACCGGCACCCTCGCCACCTTCGCCGTCCTCGACCTCGTGCTGTTCTTCCTCGCCTTCGAGACGGTCCTCATCCCGATGTACTTCCTCATCGCCCGCTGGGGCGGTGCGCAACGGACCCAGGCCGCCTGGAAGTTCATCCTCTTCACGCTGCTGGGCTCCGTCGTCATGCTGCTCGGCCTGCTCCTGATCGGAATCAAGGCGGGCACGTTCGACATGGTGGCACTCGCCACTGACAACGGCCGGTCGCTGACCACATCGGTGCAGGTCATCGCGGTTCTGGCGATCGGTGTCGGGCTCGCGGTCAAGACCCCGATGTGGCCGCTGCACAGCTGGCTGCCCGACGCCCACACCGCGGCGCCGACCGTCGGCTCGGTCCTGCTGGCCGGTGTCCTGCTGAAGATGGGTACGTACGGGTTCGTCCGTATCCTCCTGCCGGTCGCGCCCGACGGGTTCCACACCTTCGCGCCCTACCTCGCCGCCTTCGCCGTCGTCGGCATCATCTACGGGTCCCTGGCCTGCCTGGCCCTCGCCAAGCAGGGCGCGAAGGGCGACCTCAAGCGCCTCATCGCGTACTCCTCCGTCGGCCACATGGGCTTCGTGCTGCTCGGCATCGCCTCCACGACCCCGACCGGCGTGAACGGCGCCCTGTTCGCCAACATCGCCCACGGCCTGATCACTGGCCTGCTCTTCTTCCTGGTCGGCGCGCTGAAGGACCGCACGGGCACGTCCGACCTGGACACCCTCGCGGAGGAGACCGGCGCCGCGCTCTACGGCAAGGCACCCCGCCTCGGCGGCCTGCTCGCCTTCGCCGCGGTCGCCTCCCTCGGACTGCCCGGCCTCGCCGGGTTCTGGGGCGAGATGCTGGCCCTGTTCGGCGCGTTCGACCCGGCCGACGACCTCAGCCGGCCCGCGTTCCTCACCTTCACGGCGATCGCCGCCTTCGGCACCCTGCTCACGGCCGCCTACCTGCTCGTCGTGGTCCGCCGCGTCTGCATGGGCGCGGCCCCGCAGGACGCCCCGAAGCTCACCGACGTCCGTACGTACGAGCTCGCGGCCTGGACCCCCCTCGTCGTCCTCACCGTCGTCGCCGGTCTCTGGCCCAGGGCCCTCCTCGGCCTGACCGACCCGGCCGTGCAGCAGCTCCTGGCAGGAGGCACTCGATGAGTTCCCTCGTCCAGTCCGTCGACTGGCTCGCGATCGCGCCGCCCACCCTCGCGGCGGTCGTCGGACTCGTCGTCCTCGTCGCCGACCTCTTCGTCGGCGACGCCAGGAAGGCCGTACTGGGCTGGGTCTCCGTCGCCGGACTGGCCGCCTCCGCGCTCCTGCTGCTGCCCCTCCTGGACGGCGACCGCTCCACGTTCTGCCTGACCGGCGACGCCGACGTCTGCAGCTACACGGCCGACCGCTTCACGCTCGTCATCCAGTTCCTGGTCCTCGGCGGCGCCCTCCTCGCCGCCCTCCTGTCGGTCACCGCCCTGAAGGACGCCCGCAAGGAACTCCCCGAAGGGGAGTTCTGGTTCCTGCTGCTGTCCTCCGCCGCCGGGGCGGCCCTCCTGCCCGCCTCCCGCGACCTCGCCACGCTGGTCGTCGCCCTGGAGGTCGCCTCGCTGCCCGCCTTCGCCCTCGTCGGCATCCGGCACGGCGACAAGCGGTCCTCCGAGGCGGCCCTGAAGTTCTTCCTGTCGTCCGTCACGGCCACCGCCGTCAGCCTCCTCGGCATCAGCTTCGTGTACGCGTCGACCGGCACCCTCTACCTCACCCAGGTCGCCGACCGCATCCAGCACGTCGACGGACAGCTCCAGACCCTCGCCCAGACCGGCGTCGTCCTCACCCTCGTCGGCTTCGCCTTCAAGACGGCCGCCGTCCCCTTCCACTTCTGGGTGCCCGACACCTATGTGGGAGCCCCGCTCCCCATCGCCGCCTACCTCTCGGTCGTCGGCAAGGCGGTCGGCTTCTCCGGCCTCATCCTCGTCACCGTCGTCGCCTTCCCGTCGTACGCCGACGCCTGGGGCCCCGCCCTCGCCGCGCTCGCCGCCCTCACCATGACCGTCGGCAACGTCGGCGCCCTGCGCCAGCAGGCCACGCGCGCGTACAGCGCGGTACGGCTGCTCGCCTGGTCCTCGGTCGGCCAGGCCGGCTACCTCCTCGTACCGATCGCCGCGGCCGCCTACTCCGACGACCCCGAGCACTCGATCGGCTCCACGGTCGCCTACGCCCTCATGTACGCCGCCGTGAACCTCGGCGCCTTCGCGGTGGCCGCCGTCGTGGGCCGTACCAAGACCCTGAACCGCGTCACGGACTACCAGGGCCTGTACGCCAGGAACCCGGTCGCAGCCCTCCTGCTGGCCTTCTTCCTGCTGTGCCTGGCCGGACTGCCACCCGGCATCATCGGCCTCTTCGCCAAGGTCACCGTCTTCTCGGCGGCCGTCGACGCGGGCCTCGGCTGGCTGGCCGTGGTCATGGCCGTCAACGTGGTGATCGCGCTGTTCTACTACCTCCAGTGGACCGCCCTGCTGTTCCGCGCCCCCGAGGGCGAGCCCGAGAAGCACCGCCTCCCCGCCCCCCTCACGGCGGCCATCACCCTCACCGCGGCCCTCGGCATCGCCCTGTCGGGAGCCCCCCAACTGGTCCTGCGCTTCACCGACACCGGACTCTTCTGAGCCTCCGCGCATCCGTACGCGCGCGTGGGGCACCCGTCCGTCACGCGCGCGTACCCGGCACCACCAGCCGTCACCCGTACGGCTCAAGCGCGCCGCCGTACCGACCAGGGAACCCGTGACCCCTGCCTGGCGTTGACCAGTACGGGAGGATCCACTGGACGTGACCCCACGGCACCAGTGGCATCGGAGACACCACAGAAGACTTCACAGGCAAAGGGTTGCCCCTGCCACACGACTTGGAGGGCGTACCGTGCACCGCCGGCACAACGGGCTCAGGACGGCAGTCCTCCTCGGGGGACTGTCCGCACTCATCATCCTCATCGGCAGTTTCTTCGGCCGCACAGGACTGATCGTCGCGCTCATCGTCGCCCTCGGCACCAACGCGTACGCGTACTGGAACAGCGACAAGCTGGCGCTCCGCGCGATGCGCGCCCGCCCGGTGAGCGAGTTCGAGGCCCCGGCCCTCTACCGGCTGGTCCGCGACCTCTCCACCCAGGCCCGCCAGCCCATGCCCCGCCTGTACATCTCTCCGACGGAGGCACCCAACGCCTTCGCGACCGGCCGCAACCCGCGCAACGCCGCCGTGTGCTGCACGGAGGGCATCCTGCGCATCCTGGACGAGCGCGAACTGCGCGGCGTCATCGGCCACGAGTTGAGCCATGTCTACAACCGCGACATCCTGATCTCATCGGTCGCCGGCGCGCTCGCCTCGGTGATCATGTTCCTGGTCAACTTCGCCTGGCTCATCCCGATCGGCCGCTCGGACGACGACGAGGGCCCCGGCATCCTCGGTCTGCTCCTGATCATGATTCTGGGCCCGCTCGCCGCCAGCCTGATCCAACTCGCCATCAGCCGCTCCAGGGAGTACGAGGCGGACGCCTCCGGCGCCCAGCTCACCGGAGATCCCCTCGCCCTGGCCGGCGCCCTGCGCAAGTTGGAAGCGGGCACGAAGCAGCTTCCGCTGCCTCCCGAGCCACGCATCGAGACCGCGAGCCACATGATGATCGCGAACCCGTTCCGTCCGGGACAGGGCTTCTCCAAGATGTTCTCCACCCACCCGCCGATGGCAGACCGCATCGCCCGGCTCGAGAAGATGGCAGGTCGCTACCAGTGAAGACCATCCTCAACGTCATATGGCTCGTTCTGAGCGGCTTCTGGCTGTTCCTCGGCTACCTGGCCGCAGGCCTCCTGCTCTGCATCACGATCATCGGCATCCCGTTCGGCCTGGCCGCGTTCCGCATCGGCGTCTACGCCCTCTGGCCGTTCGGCTACACGACGATCGAGCGGCGCGACGCGGGCGCCCCCTCCTGCGTCGGCAACGTACTGTGGCTCGTCCTGGCGGGCTGGTGGCTGGCGCTCGCCCACATCGCCACCGGCATCGCCCTGTGCCTCACGATCATCGGCATCCCGTTCGGCATCGCCAACTTCAAGCTGATCCCCGTCTCCTTGCTCCCGCTGGGCCGCGAAATCGTGCCCACGGACCAGCCGTTCACGGCCGCCTGAGGCAAACCGGGGGCTTCCCCCTGCCGAGCCCGTCCCGCTACCGGGCGGCCACCCGCCGCCGTACGCCGTACGCGACCACGCCCACCGCCAGCACGACCGCGCCCACGACCACCGAGACCCCCGGCAGCGCGAACGCCACGACCACGCATCCGACGAGCCCCACCGCGGGCACCACCCGCGCCGCCGGAGACGAATCGAGCGTCCAGGCCGAGGCGTTGGCCACCGCGTAGTACGCCAGCACACCGAAGGAGGAGAACCCGATCGCGCCCCGCACGTCCACCGTGGCGGCGAGGACCGCGACGACAGCGCCCACGGCCAGCTCCGCCCGGTGCGGCACCTGGAAGCGCGGATGCACGGCCGCCAGCGCGCCGGGCAGATGCCGGTCCCGGGCCATGGCAAGCGTCGTACGCGAGACACCCAGGATCAGCGCGAGCAGCGAGCCCAGCGCGGCCACGGCGGCACCGACCCGCACCACCGGCACCAGCCCCGCCGCCCCGGCCGCCCGTACCGCGTCGGCCAGCGGCGCGTCCGCGTGCCCGAGCCCCTCCGCACCCAGCACGGAAAGGACGCCGACCGCGACAGCCGCGTACACGACGAGCGCGATGCCCAGGGCCAGCGGGATCGCGCGGGGAATGGTGCGTGCCGGATCCCGGACCTCCTCGCCGAGGGTCGCGATGCGTGCGTACCCGGCGAACGCGAAGAACAGCAGACCGGCGGCCTGCAACACCCCGCCCGCACCCTCCGAGGCCCCGATGTCCAAGCGCCCCGCGTCGGAGGCCCCCGACCCCAGGCACACGACCACCACACAGGCGAGGACGGCCAGCACCACGGCCACGATCACCCGCGTCAGCCACGCCGACTTCTGGATGCCGCCGTAGTTCACCGCGGTCAGCGCCACCACGGCCGCGACCGCCACCGCGTGCGCCTGCCCCGGCCAGACGTACGCCCCGACCGTCAACGCCATCGCTGCGCAGGAGGCCGTCTTCCCGACCACGAACGACCAGCCCGCCAGATACCCCCAGAACGGCCCGAGCCGCTCACGCCCGTACACGTACGTACCGCCCGAGGCGGGATACAGCGCGGCCAGCCGCGCCGACGACATGGCGTTGCAGTAGGCGACCACCGCGGCCACGGCGAGCCCGAGCAGCAGCCCCGACCCGGCCGCGTGCGCCGCGGGCCCCAGGCTCGCGAAGATCCCCGCGCCGACCATCGAACCGAGCCCGATGACCACGGCGTCCCCGACGCCCAGGGTGCGCCGCAGCTCGGCCGAGTCGGAGGCGGATCCTGGCTGAGTCATGCTGCGCACCCTACTGATCGCTGCAACCGCCAGGCGGAGCCGTGACGTCCTCTTCATCAACACGGCACGAACAGAAGCGCGACGAGGCCGACGAGGAACCATGAGGAACCTCACAGCACGACGCGACGCGGCACAGCGCGGCCCAGCAAGGCAAAGAACTGCCCGTCGGGATCTAAAAACACAGTGCCGGGACAGTGCGGGCACAGCGCGGAAGGGCAGGTTCAGGGCATGAGCATCATCAGCTGGATCATCCTGGGACTCTTGGCCGGAGCCATCGCCAAGTTCCTGCTGCCGGGCCGTGACCCGGGAGGCTTCATCGGTACGACCCTCATCGGCATCGCGGGCGCGTTCATCGGTGGCTGGATCTCGGCCCGCTGGCTGGACCACCCCATCAGCAAGGACTTCTACGACGGCGCCACCTGGGCCGCGGCGATCGGCGGCTCCTTCGTGCTGCTCGTCGTCTACCGCCTGCTGTTCGGCAACTCACGCGACTGACGCACGACCGAGGGAGGCCGAGGGAGGCCGAGGAAGGGGCGGACGCCGACGGGCGCCCGCCCCTTCCTCATGCATCACCGGTAGTTCACGAACTGGATCGCGAAGTCGAAGTCCTTGCCCTTCAGGAGGGCGATGACAGTCTGCAGGTCGTCGCGGCTCTTGGAGCTGACGCGCAGCTCCTCGCCCTGCACCTGGGCCTTCACGCCCTTGGGGCCCTCGTCGCGAATGATCTTCGCCACCTTCTTCGCGTTGTCCTGGGAGATGCCCTCCTGGATGTCCGCGAAGATCTTGTACTCCTTGCCCGAAAGCTGGGGCTCGCCCGCCTCCAGGGCCTTCAGGGAGATCCCGCGCTTGATCAGCTTGGACTGGAAGACGTCGAGGACGGCCTTCACCCGGTCCTCGGAGTTCGCCTCCATGAGGATCTTCTCCCCGGACCACGAGATCGAGGCGCCCACGCCCTTGAAGTCGTAGCGCTGCGAGATCTCCTTGGCGGCCTGGTTGAGGGCGTTGTCGACCTCCTGCCGCTCGACCTTCGAGACGATGTCGAAACTGGAGTCGGCCATGTCCTGTGGCTCCTTGTATCGGGGTGCGTATCGGGTGCGGTTCGGGTGCGCATCGGCGTACGTGGGACCTGCCGCCGAGCCGGCATGAGTCCCGGTCCGCATCCGGACAAGCCTAGCCACCCCGCCCCCTCGGAGCGCTGATCAATCGGGTGGCGAAGCACCCCTCCGTATCGGGTATTGTTTACGTCGTTGCCACGGAGCACCGCCGAAAAGCGGTTCGAACGGCAGCAAACCCTGGCGGTGTGCCCGAGCGGCCAAAGGGAGCAGACTGTAAATCTGCCGGCTTCGCCTTCCCAGGTTCGAATCCTGGCGCCGCCACGCTGAGGGAGACCCTCTCTGATCTGCGAGAACGCAGACCGGAGAGGGTCTCTTCATATCTGCGGGCGATCTTTCGAGCGGAATCGAAAGAGGGTGACTTGTCTCACCCTGTATCGCCCGGATCCCACCTCTGATCAGCGTGTGTCCCCCAGGCGTCCCCCGGGGGAGAGCACGGGGTCACTCGGGTTCGTTCCACTCGCGCAGGGCGGCCTCGATCCGGCGGTTGGCCCGTTCCTGCGTCTGAGCGAGAACCTTCGCGTACACCCGGAAGAGGACCGCGATCGTGTGGCCGGCCCGCCGCGCGCACTCCATCGGGTCCACCCCTGAGCTGAGCCAGAACGACACCCCTGCGTGGCGCAGGTCGTAGGGGCGCCGTGCGAGCAGCGAGGCTTCCTCGGCCTCGGTGAGCACCTTGTGCCGGGCTCGCGCCCAGACCTCCCCGTATCCGGTGTCTTGCAGCAGACCTCCGCGGCTGGTGCGGAACAGACGGCCATCGGGCGCCGTGCCATACCTCGCGATGTGCTGGCGCAGTTGCCGGACGAAGTGCGGCGGTATGGGGACAGGGCGGGAGTCCTTCTCGGCCCTGGCCTTGAGGTGCCGGTTCTGGTGGGCCTTCCCGTCGTCCGTCCAACTCCGTCCGGCCTGCACCACACCGTGCCGCAGCGTGAGAGTGCCCCAGCCTTCCTCAGGCAGGTGGCACTGCGCAGCTCGGAGCGCTGCGGCCTCGGCGGGGCGCATCGCGGCGTAGTAGAGGCACCCGAAGAACGCTTCGAGATGCTCGCCGCGGGCGCCCTGTGCCCGTACGCCGGCGAGGAGTGCCCGAACCTGGCGCGGGTTGGCGACGCTCTCGGGGTCCACCTCCTCCGCTGACTTCGGGGCGGCCCACTTCACGGTGGTGAGTGGATTGACCGGGGTGACGAAGTACTGCTCTTCCACAGCGAGCCCTAGGACGTCGCTCAGACAGGCTCGCTTGCGCTTGGCGGTGCGTGCAGCGGCCGGCTTACCGTCGAGCTTCAACGCCAGGGCGTCCAGGGCGAGCCGGACGCTTGCAGGGTCTTCCAGCGCGCTGATGGGGATCGAGTTCTTGGCCACCCAGCGAAGCGCACGCTCGACGTCCTCTGGCGGGGTCTCGTCCCACCGATTCCGGTTGTAGGCCCAGCCGTACAAGGCGCGCCGCAGCAGGCGCGCATCGGGCATCCCTGCTCGGGTCTTTAGCAGGGCAGGCGTGATGGTGGCGAGCGCATCCGCGTAGTTCCTGCGGGACTTCGCGGGGGCCGCTTTCCACTTCCGGTCGATGTAGGCGCGGGTGTGCTCGTACCAGGTGACGGAGCCTTGCTGGGCGCGGAGTTCGGAGACGGGGAGGCCCGTTTCCTCGTCGAATTGCTCACCTCGGCGGACGGCGGACATCAGTTCCGATCGCCGGCCGTCGGCCTGCGCCTTGAGGGCGTAACTCTTCGAGTGCTTACGGGCGCCCACCAGCCAACGCAGCCGATAGGGCTTGGGCCGGTCCTTCCGCACTTCGAGGGCGTAAAGGCGTACGTCGTAGGTCAGGGGCATTGCTCTCCCATGGAGAAGGGCCCGCCGAATGGCGGGCCCTTGGCTGCGGAACGATGGCTCAGACTGCGGCGCGTTGCTCGCAGGATTCCCACCAGGCGTCGAGGTCGGCGCGGCTGACTCGGAGCTGGCCGTTGGGAAGCTTCTGGATGCGGGGCGCCTGACCGCGGGCGCGCATGCGGTAGAAGGCGGCGCGGCTCATGTCGATCTCTTCGAGGACTTCGCGGAGCTTGAGCTTCTGCGTGCGGGCCACGATGAGGACTCCTTCTAAGATCCTTCGAGAACCGGGATCCTGCTGACAGAACTGACAGAACCTCGCCCACGGTCCGCTGACCTGCTGTTTCCAGGGGTTCGTGCTCTTTGACAGAACTGAATTAAAACCTGACAGAACCTCGGTCGGCAGGGTTCTGTCACAGAGGCTCTCGACGCGAGGTCGGGAGTTCTGTCGAGTTTTAACTGGGTTCTGTCACAAGCACCTTGGTGCTTGTTTGAGCAGGTCAGCGGCTTGCAGCGGGGGTTCTGTCAGTTGTGTCGGCGGGTGGGGGGTTGTGTCAGGCGCTGCGGGTGATGCGGGGGTGGGTTTCGTAGCGGGGCGAGGGCGGCCGGCCGCCGCGGCCGGTGCGCGGCGGCGGGGGAACCTGGCGGATCCAGCCGTGCTCTTCGAGCAGGACCAATGCGGGGTCCAGGTCGCCGATGGCGGGGAAGTCCGCCCGCCGCAGGGCCCGGAAGAGCTCCCGCTTGGTGAACTGCGGCGTGCCGCTCGTGACGAGCTGAGAGAGGACGGTCAGGGCGGCATCGTGGGCGGGATCGGCGCTCATGGCGTCGAACACGTCCAAGGCGTGCGCGGTGAAGTAGTCACCCAGTTCGGTGGCGGCGGCCATGGTGGCGGCCTCGATGGGCTTGTGCCACGCGTCCTCCGGGTGCGCGGCCAGGTGCAGGAGTCCGGCGATGCGGGCCACGGCCCCGTCGCGCTTGGAGGCCCATTTCACGATCGGTGCGTAGCTTCCGTCCGGGCCTAGACGGGACTCGGTGACCTTCTGGAAGGCGAGCAGGACCGCGTCGGCCTCGGGGGTGAGCTGGAGCAGGGCGGGATCTGTCCAGTCGGCCAGGGCGAGGGTGAGGCCGCTCAGGCGCCGGCCGTAGGTGGCGGCCACCTGCTCATCCAGCAGGTCGGGGGTGAGGTTGCGGCGTCCGACCAGGGAGAGGGGCTTGGAGTAGAGGAAGCGGGCGAGCAGGCCGCGCCCGTCGGCTCCGTCGATGCGGGAGAGAGCGTCGAGGACTTCCGGCTGGACGGCGAGGCCGATGGTGACGGCGGGGGCGTCGATGTGCTGGGCTTCGCGGCCCTGGCGGTTGACGCGGATCATGTCGCCGGCGTGGCCCTTGAGGAACATGCCCATGTTGGGCTTGCCGCTGTAGCGGCCGGCGATGATGTCGAACAGCTCGCCCTCGGCGCTCAGGCAGGAGATCCGCCCGCCCTGCTGGTCCAGCAGGGTTCCGATGTTCTCCGGGGTCACGTCGTCCGCGACGAGCTGCGGCACGGCCGGAACGCTCATCTCGTCGACGGCTTGGGCGAGTTCGACGGCTTCTGCGGTCAGCGCGGCGCGCTGGTCCGGCTCAGCGCCGGCAGCTTTGCCCGCGGCCTTGTCGGCGGCGGCCTTGGCCAGGCGGAGCGTCGTTTCTGCCTCTGCCCGCACCGGCCCGGACAGCTCGATCAGGGCCTTTTCCGCGGCGAGCAGGGGGCGGACCATCAGGTCGAATACGGCGCTCTTGCGGTTGCCGGGGTCCAGGGCGACGGCGGTGTAGATGTTGACCGGCTCGCGCCAGTGCCCGCGCACGCACACCTTCACCCGCCCGCCGGCGGCGGTGGCCAGGACGGCGAGGGCGAGGCAACCGGCGAGGTCTGCCGGGGTCTGCGTCTCCTCCGCCACCCCGCGCACCATGCCGGCAAGCCAGTCGGGCAGAGCGTCGACGGGGAACGGCGGGAGGGCAGGGCGGGCCCTGAGAGGGACCGGCTCGTCCCAGACGGGTCCGGCGATGTCCTCGGCGGTCAGGTCGAACCCCTCCCACAGGTCCGAACTCACCTCGTTCGCGGTCATGCGGCTGTCCCTCCTTCCATGGTGTGATCAATGCGGGGGCAGGCGGTGCGGTGCGCGATGTGGTCCTCCACGAGGCGTTGCACGGCGGCTCGGCCGATGGCGTGGCGGTCGTAGCCGCACAGGCACCAGGACCGCGCGGACGGGGTCACCGTCCAGTCCGGCGGTGCCACGATGCGCAGCCAGGTCACGGGACGGCGCCCGTCGTCCGGGCGCGGCCCAGAACGAACAGCAGATCGGACGCCCTTACGGGCGGCGCCCTCCGGCACGCCCACGGCCGGAGCGTCCACAGGTTGTGGAGCGGCGTGCGGCCGGTGGGTGGTGGCGGGGAGGCTCTTAGTAGGCGGGGGATTGGTCATGCCGTCCGCCTGCCGGTCGGGTTGTGGGCGATGGACCAGTCCAGTCCGCGCGTGATGACGTCGTCGTAGTAGCGCTGGGACTGGGTGGCGTTGCCCGCCGCCGCCCTACTAAGAGCCTCCTCGACCTCCCCGCGGTCGAGGTCGCCGGACGCGACCAGCCGACCGAGTGCCCGCGCGGCCCGCAGCACGGTGGCGTTGCGGGCGCCGTCCGCGGCATGGGCCACGTTGTCCACCTCGCCCCGCAGGGCCGCCGCGGCGTACCCCCTCGCCCGGGTCGTGAGCGGCACCGACGCGGCCTGTGCGGGGCGCTGAGGGGGTTTCAGGGCCTCGTGCAGCCAATCGGGCAGCACGATCGGCGGGCGGTCGTCGAGGACGGTGTACGCCCCGTCTGGAGTGGTGCTGCCAGCAGCAACGACGTACCCGCCCCACCCGCGAGTGTCGATCTTCTTCGCGAGTCGCCCGGCGGTGCTGTGCAGGCGGGCGCCGGGCGGCTGGGTGAAGTACAGGTGCTCACCGCCGCGCGCGGTCCGCACCCGATAGGTGCTGGGGGCGGCGTGTCCGGCGCGCTCGCAGAGCGCTTGCAAGGAAGTGGCGCCGTCAGGCGTTCCTTTCGGGTCGTTCGGCTTGAGCGTGTCCAGGTCGACCACGAGCAGCCCGGACGGGCCGGTCGCGATCCCGATGTTGTAGGGCCGGTGCGCCCACGCCGCGACCAACAGGTCATGGTCGGTGGTGGCGCGTTCTTCCGGGGTCTTGTGCCCGCCGGTGCAGCGGCCGGTGCCGGGGCAGTATTTCTGCGCGTGCCCGGCGGGCCGCTTGTCCTGCTGGCGCAGGGGGATGACGTGCCAGTCACGCCGCGCGGCCTCCAACGCCCATGCCAACAGGCCCAGCCGGGCCAGGTCCGTACTCGGGGTGCCGTTCATGCCGCGGCCCCCTCTTCCTGCGGCCTGGCCATGGAGGCGCCCAGGAGCAGGCCGTAGGCGTGGTGGGCCTGTCGGATGACGACGCCGTTGCCGAGGATCTTGAGTTGTTCCTTGCGGGGGATGCCGGGCACGGCGGTGACCCACCCTTCGGGCAGGCCCATCATCCACTCGGTGAACAGCGGGGACAGGCGGCGGTTGCCGCGGGTACCCGGTTCGGTCGGGCACGGCGCCGCCCGTCCGGTGATGTGCTCCCAACGGCGGATCGCAGGCCCGAAGTCGGTGCCGTCACTGGCCACCCACCGTTCGTCCAGCGTGACTGGCCCGGTGGGGGTGGTGTCCACTCCGGCGAGCAGGTTCACGGCGACCTCGTTCAGGGGCCGGGCGTTGCGGTCGAGCAGGTTCGAAGCCCCGGACTTCCAATCCCGGGCCGCCGGCGTTGGCAGCAGGCTCACGACTCCGGGGGCGCCGGCAGCTTCGTCACCGCCGTGCGCAGGTTCATCCCGCCCTTGCGCTTCGGTGAGGTTCCCGGGCCGCCAGTGCCGTCCGAGCTGGTGGGGGTCGGCATCAGCGGGATGGGCAACTGCGAACCAGCGGTCGCGCTCGTGCGGGGCCCCGGTTTCAGGGTCACCAGCGCGTAAGCATGTCCACCGCGCGTCATACCCGAGCGCGGCCAGGTCCGCGGCGACGACGTCCAGCCCCCGCGAGCGGAGCGCCGCCACGTTTTCCAGGAAGACGAGGCGCGGTCGAAGGTGGCCCACAGCCTCAGCGACGTTTTTCCAGACCCGCGACCACTGGCCACCGATTCCATCCCTTCGTCCAGCGTTGGAGGTGTTGCGGCAGGGGAAACCGGCGCCGATCACGTCCGGCCGGTACAGCTCCCGGACCTGGTCCCAGTCCACGGCCCGGATGTCCCCGAGGTTGGGCACACCCGGGTGACGGGCGGCGAACACCGCCGCGGCATAAGGGTCGTTCTCGGCGTAGGCAGCGACCTGGCCGCCGATCCGGGCGCGGACAGCGGCCTCTAAGCCGCCATAGCCCGCGCACAGAGCGACGATCATCGGCGGCGAGCCGGGGGCTCGCCGGATGTCAGTGGGTTGAGCCATGCTGGATGTCTCCAGTTCTGTTGTAGGTGCTGGGTGACAAGGGCGGCCCCGGTTTCTTTGGCGAGAGTGGGGGCCGCCCTTGGCGTAGCTAGTGCTTGCTGGGGCGGGCGAGTTTGAGGGTGATGCCGCCGACGCCGATGGGTCCGGCGGCGCCGGCGATGACGGTGGCGGTGTGGGCGGCGACGTCGAGCAGCCAGGCCAGGGCGGCGACCAGTCCCCAGCCGCCCACGACGACCGCGCCGGCGATGGCGAACGGGATCAGTAACCGCCGCCACGGGACGCCCGGCGGGGTCTCGGTGACGACGTAAACGACGGGCTGTCCGGTGGCCTGTGCGCGGTCGTAGACGTCGGCGGGGATGTGCGGGGCGAGGTGTCCGTGCGGTTCGCGGTGGTGCATGTTGGTGCTCCCTTCCGGCGAGCCGGGGTGTGGCAGGCGCCCGCGCGGAGGGTTCCGGGCGGGCGCCTGTCGGTGACGGTGTGTGGTTGCTTGTCGCTTGTAGTCGCTACAAGCGACAAGCTGAAACACGGGGGTCAGAGCCCCCCGTGGGCCTCTGGGAGGGGGTGTTGCTTGTTGTCGCTACAAGCGACAACAAGCGGCCCGTAGCTACTCTCGGTCACCCGGCTCGTGGTCGCGGGCGTAGCTGCGGTGGACGTAGTAGGCGGTGGTTCCGTGGCCCCTGCGGATGACTTCCGCGGAGGCCGTCCACTGCCGCAGCCAGGCGGAGATCGTGGCGCGGTGGGTGCCGAACCCCATCGCCTTCAGCTCCGTCTCCATACGGGAGGGGCCGGTGCCCTGGGGGCCGGCGTCGAGCAGGAGGCGCATGGCGGTGTCCTGTGCGCTGGCGCGCGGCGCCGCCTGCTGTCGGGCCTGCGGCTCCGGCTCGTACCAGTCGGATGTCTGCTGCGGTTCCTGCGCATTCGCCTCGTCCTCGACCGGCGCCGGGTGTTCGTGCTCGGGCTGGTCGGGGTCGTTGACGACCAAGCGCAGCCCGTTGGGCTCATCCTCGTCCTCGTCCGGTCCCTGCTCCGGCGCGGGCTCCGGCTGCTGGCCGCGGGCGGGGAACAGGCGGGACCACTCCGGTGTGCCGGGCCGGATGCCCGCCCCCGCAGCTCCGCTGAACGAGCGCGCTGCGGGCGCCGGTTGCCTGGTCGGCACGTCGATGACGGGGACATCGGTGTAGGGGTGGGTGACCTCGTGCAGGGTCTCGCCCTCGTACAGGTGGGGCAGGACGCGTGCCCAGCGTGAGGGGTAGTACTTGCCGTACTCCACGGATGCGGAGATCTCGTCGAGCACCGGCCGGCGGGCGGAGACGGCGGCGGCGATGGCGTCGATGCGGTCGGGGGTGAGCGCGTACGCCTTGAACGGGCGGGGCTTGGTGGAGTTGTAGGCGTTGAACCCACACCCCGGCCAGGGCGCGTCCGCCGGATCAACGTTCTGGTACCCGGCGAACAGGTACGACAGCTCTTCGGGGTCGGTGACGTACATGCCCCAGCGCCACTTGGCCCGCTTCTTGACCGCCACCGGCACCGAGTCGGACGTGGCGCGCAGCGAGGAGACCTCGACACGCACCCGCACGGCGCGGCCGGTGTTCATGACGGTCTCGATCATGCCCTTGATGTCGCCGGGCAGATCGGCCGTCTCGTCCACCACGATGATGATGGCCGGGACGTCGGCGCGGGCGGGGAGCTTGGTGTCGTTGGCCTGCCGCATGAGCTTCTGGTAGCGGCGCTTGCGGGTCTCGATGATCTGCACGGCCATGGTGAGCATGGCGCGGGTCTCGTCGTGGGTGTGGGCGCTCCAGTCGATGACGGGCCGCTTGTGGGTGCCCTCGATGGCCCAGGAGGTCAACCAGGGCAGGGACAGGCCGGCGCCGGTGGTGTCGATGTGCCACACCAGCGCATCGATCGTGCGCACGAGCTGGGCGTTGACGACGGTGAGCGTGTTGGTCTTGCCGGAGCCGGTGTCGCCGATGCCCAGGCCGCAGATGTGGGCGAGGGAGCCGAGTGCGGGGGTGCCGTCGCGGTGCAGGCCGATGGCGAACTCGTCGTCGATGCTGGTCGGGCCGATGTCGAGGGGGTAGGGGATGGTCTGTTCCATCACGTTGACCGTCGAGACGCGCACGATCACCGTGCCCTTGCGCCGTCCGGCCGCGACCTCCACCCCGCACCCTTCAGGCAGGCGCAGATCGGAGCCGAACGCTTCCTCATGGGGCTTGATCTGCCTGACGGTGGTGCCGCCCGGCAGGTCGGCTTCCACGGTGTAGCCGGTGTTCCCCGCCCACGGCTGGATGGCCACCACTCGCGTCCCCGCGGGGATCTTCGCAACGCGGGTGAGGCGTTCTTCCCACTGTCCGCCCCACGCATCGTGCAGGGCCTGCTGCTCCGCCTGCTCGGCCGCGTACTGCTGCTGACGCCGGCGCACGATGGCGGCCTGCTCGGCACGGCCCACGGCGTTCCAGGTGAGCCGGCCGAACAACCCGCCGCCCGCGAGGACGGCGAGGGAGGTGAGGGACCAGGGCGGGCCGCCCGCGGCGGCCCACGAGCACCAGCCCCCAGCCGACAGCCACAGCCCGGCACGGTAGGCGAGGGTGGAACCCACGTGCCCGCGCCGCGCCCCGTCGACCGCAGCCCCGAGCGCGCCGGCCGCACCGACGGCCAGGTCCCACAGGGGGTGGATGCCAGCCGCGTAGGTCAGCGACGAGGCGGCCAGCGCCGTCGTGACGGCGGTCGCGGTGCCGGTGTTGATGTTGTGTCCGCTGTTCCAGTCCAGTTCAGGCACTTGCGGCGCCTCCCTTCGGCACGTTCCACATCTCCTCGCCGTTGCGGGGGTTCTCGTTGTGCTCGATCTCCGGTTCGTGCAGCCGCCGGAAGGCGGGGTAGAGCTCCATCGCTGCGGAGACGGCCTTGCGCAGGCCGTGGACGACGTCCGCGACCATCTCCGCAATGCACGGGTCGACCGGCCAGGTGTCGGCGGAGCGGGTGGACAGGGACGTGACCGCTTCGGCGAGGTGTTCCAGGCCGGTGGGGATGCCCTCGTACTCCGCACCCACCACCATCGCGGCGGACTCGCCCTGCCCTTCCGGGCTCCACTGCTGGTAGACGCTGCGGATTTCCTCCGCGGCGGTGGCGAGGACGGAGGGCTTGGCCCACAGGGCGCCGTCGCCGTCGATACCGCCCACGTTCCACCAGTGCTCGTTGGTCCGCGGGTTCTCCAGCCGCATCAGGTCGCGGTCGTGGACCTGGCGGAAGGTGGGTTCGATCTCGTCGGCGTAGGCGGCGGTCGCCTCCAGGATCTTGGCGACTTGGTTGACTCCGTCGGCCATCGCCGGGTCCATCGGGTAGTGCTCGGCGCTGTTCTCCGCCAGCGCCATCACGGCCTCGTTCACGTGCCGGATCGCATCCGGCAGACCCTTGTACTCCGCGGCCACGGAGGCCATGGCGGGCGGTTCGTAGACGGCGTAGGCGTTGGCGACTTCTTCGGCAGACGTGGCGAAGACGCTCACGTGCTCCCCCTTCATGGGTGGTGTGGATTCCGGCACCGGACGCTGCGTGCCGGGGTCGTCGCAGACATGGCCCACGTGCGGGCGTTCCTCGCCCGTGATGGGTTCGGCCATGTCGGAGAGTTGGCTGTGCAGACGGCGTCGGGAAGCTTCTGCCAGCCGCCCGAAGACCTTGTGGAACACGCGCTTCGGCCAGGCCATCCCGACGTGGTTGAAGGCGAACCGCTTGCTCAGGACAGCGGGGATGTTGGCGACCAGGCCCACGAACAGCGAGGCAGGCATGACCGCGAGAGCGGCGATCAGGGCGAAGAACGCTGCCGCGGACAGCCGCAGCAGATGCCGCAACCTCGCCCACCCCCTGCGACGCGCGCCGGCCGTGCGGTCCCACAGCCAGCCAAGCCCCCGCCGCAGCCAGCCACCCAACCTCGACAGACCCCGGCCAGCCGTGTCCTGCAGCGCCCTCGACCAACGGGCGATGCGGCCCTGAGCAGCGGCGACGGTGGATCGGGCCGCACCCGCACGCCGCCCCTGCCCACCCCCGGCGCTGTTGCCGGAGCCGGTGTTGGCCGTGCCGCGGCCGGAGAACAGGCCATCACCAGAACCGCGGACTCCGCCGTGGCGGCCAGCTCCGCGGCGCCCACCGGACAGCAGACCGCCGCCGGATGCGCCACGGCGAGCGTTGCCCGCGCTGCCGTGGCCGGTGGCGGCCCCACCGAGCAGGCCACCACCACGCCCCGTCCGGGACGATGTCCCGCGGCGGTGAGACGAGTTGTGCAGCCCCGCGCCCTGGCGTGAGGTTCCGCCGGAGCCGTGCGCGGCGGCGGTGTGTCCGGTGCCCGTGCGGGCCGTCCGGCGCCCGGCGGTCGAGCCACGCCCGCCACCCGTGCGGCCACCGCCACCCGTACCTCCGCCCGTGCCTGCGCCTGCCGTGCGACGGGAACCAAGCAGGCCCCGTCCACCTCGCGCCAGGCCACCACTGCCCTGGACGGCGCGGGCGCGGGAAGTTCCCGCGCCCGTCAACCGGCCCGCACGTCCGGCGCCCCCTGCACCAGCAGCACGCGTTGCGGCGCGGCGCCGTGCCGCAACAACCGCCGTGGTGGCCGTGCCGGCCGCGGCCACCGCCGCCGCCCCCAGCGCCAGCACAGGGCCCGCGTAGGAAGCGGCGGAGCAGACACCGACCGTGGACAGGTTGACCGCGTTGGTCAGCAGCGGCACCGCCGCCAACCCGTCGCCAACCTCCTCGTCGGCGGCCTGTTCTTTCTCGTCCTCGCCGGTGTCCTGCTCGGGCGTGGTGTGGCTGTCCGGGTCCGGTCCCGGTGCCAGCCACTCGGGGGCCGACGCGGGCGCGGTCGGCTGCGGGGTGGTGGGCTGGTGCGGTTCGGTCTCGGGCGCTTCCGCCCGCTCGTCGATTGCTGTGTTCTCGGGCATGCTGAAGAACTCCGTCTCACTGATGAGGGATGGAGACCGGCGCGGCCCCGGGCCTCGCAAGCGCGGGCCGCGCCGGGTGAACCGCCCTTTCTGTGACCGTCGTTCCGGTCTCGGGGTGGGCGCACAGCACGCACATGCCGAGCGAGGCCGGTATGCAGTAGCTGTAGACGATCTGGCACTTCGGGCAGGTGCGGCGGGCGAGCATCGCCAACGCCAGCGCCCCCCACTTGCGCGACGTCATCGGCCGCACCGGCTTTGCCAGGTCGATGCGGTAGAGGTAGGCAACCAGCGGCGGACGCCGAAAACGCGGCAGCATGATCTGTGCCGCTACCGGCTGACCGCCAGGACGCAGCCCCATCTCCCGCAGGCCGCGGCGGGTGGCGTAGCCGTCCGGGGCGTAGCGCCACGGGTAGGTAGGGATGCCGTAGCGGACCCCGTCGGGGTCGAAGCACTGCGTGTAGCCCAGCGACATGACAGCCCCCGCCTCAACCGGCAATCGCGGCGGGGAAGTCGGCCAGGTACGGCTCACGCGCCTTGACCCGACCGCGCGCCGTGCGTGCCGTCGACTCCGACCCGCCCAGCCCGGCGCCGGTCATGGCCTGCGTCATGCGTGCGGTGCTCGGCTGCGTGAAGTCCGTTCCGTACAGCGCCCGCACCAGCTGATCGACCCGGTTGGCGTAGACGACCGGCATGCACAGATCGACGGCCGTCGACTCCGCCTCGACGCCGATCGGCTCAGCGGTGACGGGCGTCGAACCCGCCTCGACGCCCACCGACAGTGCCGGACGTTCCGGCACCGGATTCGCCTCGACAGCCGACGGAGCAGGCGGTGTGACGGGCGGGCGATCGACGCTCACGTTGACGGGCGTCGAAGGAGCGTCGACGCCCGGCGGCGGGGTGGCCACGCCCGTCGACGCCCGGCGGGCAAGGTAGGCGTGCACCTGCCGCATCAGCGCCCCGAACGCCAGCAGCGCCGCCACCGGAGGAACCGCGGCCACCACGTAATCCAAGGCATTGGCGTCCTTGCCCACCCCGGCCACGTTCAGGGCGATGGACGCACCGTCGCCTGCCGTGACCAGGACGATCGCCCACCAGTCGACCTTGTGGGCCAGTGAGGCACGCAAAATCAGCAGCTCACCGATCACGATGAACAGATCCACCGTGGCCGGCCACGCCCACGAGCGGGCCACTGCTTCGGCCATGCCGTGAGCGGCGGCCACCTCCTGCAAGTGCTCATACGACAGCCAGAACGCCACCGCAGTCAGCACCACCGTCAGGACCGCCGCGATGACGGTGATGGCGTTCTCCGCATTGACGGGCGTCGACGCGCTTTCGACGGGCGTCGACGAGGCGTCGACGTAGGCGGGGGCGCTCATGCCGCACCGGCTTCCACCGCCGCCGAGACGTAGGTGGTGTAGACGTGGAAGTCGACGCCGTGGACCGTCGCGTCGAACTCCAGCGACGACCGGTCACCGAGCCGGTCGACGCAGACCAGGTCCGCGTCGACGCCCAACGCCTCCCGCCACGCCTCCACCTTGCTGACACTGTCCAGCTGCACGTTCAGCTCCCGCGGTGCGTGGCGGCTGATCGTGATGTAGGCGGCGGGCAGATGCGGGTGCCCGACCGCGAGACCGGCCAGGCACGTGATCAGAGCCGCCTGCTCGGCCAGGGTCTCGGCGCTCACGCAGCCACCCCCTGAGGGGCGGTGCAGCGCACGTTCTGCCGACGCTGGGAGCTCCGGCGCGAGCGGCGCGCGGTCGGCTGCGGCTTGAGCGGGCTGCGCCGCAGCAGCGACTCGGCGTAGGCGGCGGCCTCGGGGTCCGTCTCGCGCAGCTCCGCGAGTACCTCGCGGGCCACGTCCAGCCGGGCCGCCCGATCCTCCTCGGACTCGCCCATGGCCGGACCGGCGAACAACTCCAGGTCAATACCGAACGCCAGCTCCGCGAACTCAGCCGCCGTAACGGCTTCATGACCAGCAACGATGCACTTCATGGGTCGTTTTCTCCTTCACAGTGGAACGGCCCGAACCGCGGCTCCGGTGTTCCAGCACCGGAGCCGCTCGCCGTTGAAGCCGGAACTTTCGGCTCCCTGCACCCCGCCCGTACGACCACCACGAAGAACGCGTGGACGGACGGGCGGAGGAGGCAACCGGCCGCAGCGCCGGCGACGCTGCGACACGTCCTCCATGCGCGATTCGTGCCGTCGAGAGCTCGGGGGCACCGCGCGCATCGGAGGGGCTTTGTAAGGCTCGGGCGTGGCCGCGGGCTTGGTTCGACACCCGTGGCGGCCCTAGGTATGTCGTCGGTTCACGACCGACCTCCCGCAAATCGCAGGGGCACGGCTTCACCGGTGCGCCGTTGCCACGGCGCACCGGCCCCGAGCCGGGAGATTCGGGTGCGTCATCGTCACTGCTCTGACGCCAGCAGGGCGGCGCATGCAAGGTGGCGCGCAAGAGGTCGGTTCCCACCGATCCCTTGGCGTTTCTCCAGTGCTGGCACGCGAGAAAGTGGCCGCCAGCGGCCTTCACCCAGCCGCTACGGGGACGGGGAGTCGCACCCCGTCGAACTTGACGCTCTGTTGAGTTCTTAAGGAACGACCAGCTCAGAGGCTTACGGCGAGCCGCAGTAACCCTGCCTGGCATAAAGACTGACTCGTCGGTGTTGGTGGTGTTGTACCAACAACCGATGCCCCGAGTGTTGCCTCAAGCTGTTGGGGCCGTCAAGGCGATAGGCGTATGTTGTTGGCACAAGTCAGCCAACTAGTGGGAGGCACGGTGCGGGAGCAGCGCCCGAGGTACCACCGGATCGCGGATGACCTGCGCGGACAGATCGAGCGGGGGGAGCTTGAGCCTGGTCAACAGCTCCCTACGGAGTTTGAGTTGGTCGAGCAGTACGAGGCGAGCCGGAACACGGTGCGGCTCGCGTTGCGTCGACTGACCGAAGAAGGGCTCATCATTGCTGGTCAGGGGCGAGGAAGCTTCGTCCGCCGCAGCTTGACCCCGGCCATCTGGGACTGGTCAGTCCTGGAATCGCGGGCTCGACACAAGACAGACGATCAAGGCGACCAGTGGGCCAGCATCGTGGCTGAAAGTGGTCGTCAGCCCCGGCAAGAGGTGCGCGTATCGATCCGGCGTCCGCCGGCCGAGATCGCGGAACGCTTGGGTCTGGATCCCGATACCGCGTTGACGGTCGTACGGGAGCGCGTCCGCATAGTTGACCAGGACCCTTACGCCTTGGCTGACTCGTACTTCCCTGAGGAGTTGGTGCGAGGCACGCCGCTGATGCTGCCGGAGGACGTATCAGCCCCCGGCGGCGTGCTTGCCAGCGTTGGCCTTGTCCAGGCTCGCTATCGAGACGAGATCACCGTGCGCATGCCGACCCGCGCAGAGATCGAAAAACTGTCACTGCCCTCCGCCACTCCTGTGGCCGTGCACATGCGTACCGGCTACGACGAGAATGACCGCCCCCTACGAGTAATGATCACGGTTCTTCCGGGAGATCGTCATGTCATCAGGTACGACGTTTCTGCCGAGTGAGCACGTGCATCAGGAGCAAGCCAGCGTGAAGGCTTTGAACAGCATCGATCCGACGTTGCCGACTGACCAGTTCCCAGAGCAGGTCTGGTACACGTCCTACGGCTCCAACATGCACCTTGATCGGCTCGCGTGCTACATCCGGGGGGGCCGCCCTCCCGGTGCGGCGAGGGAGTACCCCGGGTGCCGGAATCCGGCGATGCCACACCGGTCGATCCCAGTCGAACTGAACGGCGCCATGTACTTCGCCACCGAGTCACCTGTGTGGGGTGGCGGTAGGGCCTTCTATGACCCGCACTCGAATGGTCGTGTGCTCGCTAGAGCCCATTTGGTGACTACCGACCAGTTCTTCGACATTGCCGCCCAGGAGATGTACAGGGGACCCGGAGCAAACCTCGACCTGGTCGAGGTGCTGACGGAGGGGCGGGCCGTACTGGGTGAGGGACGGTACGAAACTTTGGTCTGTGCTGGTCAGGTTGACGGCTTGCCTGTGCTGACCTTCACCGCACCGTGGGGGATGGATGACGTGCCCTGGGTTCCGCCCTCCCCGGCCTACGTACGGTTCTTGGCCGCAGGACTGTTGTCAGCCGAAGCTTGGGACACGGACGCGGTGGCTTCCTACGTAGCGGCCTGCCCGGGCGCGGCTGGCTACTGGTCACAGCAAGCTATCTGCGACCTGCTGTACGAGGAGCAGTGATCCCTTGACGGGCGGATTAGCAGTGCTCAATCGTTCGCGAAGCGCGAGGCTATACAACGCCATTGGTTGCTGCTTTCCGTCGCTTTGCCCTGCTAGACGAAGGGTGGCCAGCGGACGCCACCTTTAGGGGTATCCGATATGAATCGAAGGATGAACCCTCCCCTGTTTTCTCCCGTGAAGTACCGGAATACTCGCACTCGGTGGGGATCGTCTCCCGGGGCGTCCTCTTTGATCACCTCAACTCGGTGATAGACATCCTTCGTGTAATCCAATTGCTTCTCGGACCACCTAAATCGAAGGCTTGCTACCGTGATATCCGTGACGTCCGTTCGAAGAGAGATGCCCCCATCCGTGCATGCCTCACGGAAAAGGCGCACGATCTGCTTCCTCGCCTTAAGCTCCTTGTACCAATCTTTGGCGAGGTCGATCGCAAGATCGGTCATTACGGACTTGGCCGCTCCGCCAACTACCCTGCCACCGAATCCGCTACTTCCTGTCTCGCCAGTCTCGGGCATGCCCCCCCCCTTTCTTTGGTGTGGGGACGATACCCCTCGCTGCCTTCTTTACACCTGGTCGGATAGAGGGGTGGTTGCCGAATGTGGCGAACGATTCAGCAGTGATGAGAGTGCCCGATGAATCTGGCAATCTCACACCAGGTGCAGCGCCGGACGTGGGTCCCCGAGGTGTAGTAGCGCCTGGACATCCTCAGCATTCCAGTGCAGCGCATCGGCCAGTTGCTTCTCAGTTGCCCCTTTTCGCTGGGCGATTCGGTAGGCCTGCTGTAGCATAACGGGAATTTCTCCAGGGAAACCTTCGACTGGAGTACTTGGTAGCAGCCCCTGACTCCTGAGGGTCTTGAGGCGTCGCCAGGCACGCGAACTTGTGGCATCACTATGAAGCCCGAGTTCGCGGCATCGCACCAAGAGCGAATCCAGTGAAACACCCCATGACTGCTGAAGATCTGACAGCGCAGTGAAATCGACGCGACTGGGAAGGGAGGCGGCAATCGAGTGGCTTGGAGTTAGAAATTCTGCCGCAAATGTGTCGGCCTGTCGTTCATGATGAATGTCCCCGGGATGTGCGTCGCCATGCAGGATTAGATGACCGAGTTCATGGGCTGCACTGAAACGATGTCGGTACACATCATTGCGTTCTTCGTTCAGAATCACTACTGGCCGTGGCAGTCGCGAGGTCGAGAAGCCGTCGAGCTTACGGCTATCGGCATTCACATATGGCAAGATGGTGACAATGATCCCCCGGGATTCCAGGAGTCGAACCATGTGTGGAACCGGCCCCTCGCCGAGTCCCCATTGCGCACGCAGCGCATGGGCTGCCGTTGCTGGTTCGTCCAGTGCATTATGGGCGATCTCTCCGCCATCCCATCCAGGAAGATTAACTGGAGGCAGGCGTACATATGCTTCAAGCTCATGTGCCAGCTCCCACAATCGCTCAGTGAACGCGAGCGCCCTTTCTCTCTCCCGCGCTGGCGCCGAACGCAGCGATCTGAAGTGAACGCCGCCTGTGTCCAGGGCGGCACGAGGCCTTCCGGCCGCAAAGAAAGAAGCTGGACAGTCAAAAATCTCGGCGATTCGCCTGACTTGCTCAGGGCGGGGTCGAATTGCACCTGCCTCGTACTGGCCGACAGCAGCCGGTGTTACATCGATGCGACCGGCCAGCTCCTTTTTCGTCCAGCCACGCAGCCGCCGCGCTTGAGTGAGGCGGGCGCCGTCGAAGGCGTCCGCCACGGCGGCGGCTACGTCAAGCTGAACGACCTTGGCCAGAGTCAGTGAGCGCTCATCAGTCATTGCTGTCGGCGGCGGACGAATCCGCGTCCTCCATGGGGATTTCGTATAGGTCGGCAGAGTCGAAGCGAGGCCCGCCGGAGCTGGGAGGACCGACAGGGGACGGGCCAGCTCCGGACTGCCCGTCCTGCCCCGATTGTCCAGGGTCAGCGGTCGGGAGCGACTCCAGCCACTTCCAGTCCACTCTACCGTTAGGGGTGAGCTGGGCTTCGCCGACGTGACAGCTCAGCAATCCCGCATTGCGATTGCTCGCGTAAGCCAGCAATAGCATTGTGGGCTGATCAGGGAGCAAGTCCGGCTCTTCAGGCATCTCTTCGATCGACCACTCAGGCCCCTCAACGCCATCGCTAATTGCCAAAGCCGTTTGTACCTGAGGCGCAAGCTGCCCATAGGCGGAGAAAAGTTCCCTGCGAATACGCGAGCTGCGAACTTTCATTTCGCGCACGTCGGCGGTGGCGTCATTGGCGTAGCACACCGGATAGAGGACAGTGCCCCCCATGGAAAGCATGAAAGTGCTGCTGAGCCGTAGGGGCCGCGCGTCGGGCAGCGTCGCTAGTGCCCTCTTGTCCTTGAGGGCGCCGATGCAAAAGCGCCAGCGATTGGTGCCCCATGTGTGCCCGTCGCTGTATTCGCTGAAGTCGTAAGCGGCGATGGCTTCCTGGTTGCCCTTCCGCAGGGCCCAGATCACGTGGCGCCGCACTAGCGGGGCGGACGGGCCGATGAGGTCGTCGAACCTAGAGCTGTGCAGCGGCACGCGGCCACCTCCTAGAGCGGCAACAGATCGCAGGCAGACTTTACTGCTTGCGAGGATCATGATGTGTCACTTTAGTTTTTGCGTCAAGCCGCATCTTTGAAGTGTGCTGCTTGCTCCAGCTTGACCAGGCAGCCGCCGCGCTGCGGCGCGTGGTGAGCCGCTGAGGGCGCGGGCCGGCGGCTCGATGATCTCCGTCTCGCGTCTGCGCCGTAGTGGCTCCGTCGTCGCGGAGGGGGAGCCGTGGGCTATGTGTGGGCCAATGCGGCGGGCGGGGTGGGAATCTGAGGCATCTGCGCAGCTCAGGCTGGAGATCAATGTCTACCTCGGCGGCGCTCTTGAAAGCCGTTGCAGCGACCTATGAGAGTTAGGCAAGAAGCTTGGATGCCCAGAGCCCTTGGGAGGGCACGTGCAAGAGGATCGTTCCGCGTTAGAGCATGAGGAGCGCATCGTGTGGTCCGGAGATGTCGAGGGCTTCGACTACGTCCGGCAGTCCGTGGCGCGCTCTGTGTCCAGTCGCAGCGCCCCCGTGCCGTGGAACGGTCCCGGCCGGCGAGTGGGCTACGCCGTACTCCGCACCGATGCCCCAAGCGGGGAGGTTCCTGGCAAGTTCGTGCGGCGCGTCTTCTGGGTCAAGGAGCATGACCGGTCTGAGCAGCCAGACGGCTTGTACAAGACTTCAGCCCCCAGTGGGGCTGTGGACCCACGCACGGTGGCTCCCGGTGTGTGGGGTGAGCTGACGGAGCGCGCATGGGGTGCCCCCTTCCCCGCTGTCGAATAGCGGGCTGGGAGATCGTTGAGGGGCGGTTTCCCCCAGGTGTCCCCCAGAGGCGAGGGAAATCGAGAGATTCCCTGCTCACAGCCAGAACCGTCGGCCCGCTGTAAATCTGCCGGCTTCGCCTTCCCAGGTTCGAATCCTGGCGCCGCCACTTTGGGGAGACCCCCTCTACTCTGCGGAGACGCGGAGGAGAGGGGGTCTCTTCATGTTCGAGGGTGATCGCCCGAGGGGGCTGAGGAGCTGGGCGGCTACGCGGGCCGGCCGCCGTACGGAACGGTGATGAGTTCCATGGCGTGGCCGGTGGGGTCCATGAAGTAGACGCCGCGGCCGCCGTCGTTGTGGTTGATGGTGCCCGGTTGCTTCTTGTGCGGGTCGGCGTAGTGCTCGATGCCTTGCTGCCTGATCCGTGCGTACGCCGCGTCGAACTGCTTCTCGGAGACGAGGAAGGCGTAGTGCTGCGGGGTGATGTGTTCCGCGGGGATCGTGGCGAAGTCCAGGGTGACGCCGTTGCTCAGGGCGACCGCGATGAACGGGCCCCACTCGGTGGTGATCTCGAGGTCCAGCAGGTCCGCGAAGAACTCAGCGGATTCCCGGTTGTTCCGGGCGTGGACGATCGTGTGGTTCAACTCGACTGACAAGGAATGCCTCCATGGGCATGTCCCGACACCTCCATGCCTCACCCAGCCGGTGACCGACACGCGATGTTGCCGTCGATCATAGTTCGGTCCCGTCCGCCCGGCGGTATGCATTCAAGCCACGGTCGAACGCCTGTCCAGTCGGCCGCTCCTTCGCCGTCGGCTACTCCTCCGCCGTCGGCTCGTCCGCGCCCGCCCGTGCCGCCTTCTTCACGTCGGCCTCGACGTCGTGGCGCAGCTTCCCCTCGTCCTTGGCGTACTCGGTCACCGCGGACTGCACGTCCCGTGCCAGGTCGCGCCACGCCCGCCACGCGGTCTCGTAGGTGTCGGTCTGTTCCTTGGTCCACGGCTCCGCGGTGGGGGCCCCGAACGTGTCCCGCAGCTGCACGACCCGCACGTGGGCCTCGTTGGCCGTGCGCTGCTTCTCCACGAGTTCTTCGAAAGTGTGTGCCACGTGGTCGGATCCTAAGGAATCGAGCGCCTTTTCGCGCGCCGAGCATGGGTCCGTGAGCGGGCGTGTCGGCCCGACCGGGGCGATCGCGCCAGCAGTGACCACCGCCGGAGGAGAGGGCCACCACAGCGGCGGAGAGAGGGGAATGAGGGGGCAGAGGGGAGAATCGGGACGGTGGAAGCCGTTCGACCGGCCCCCGTAGCGAAGGAGTTGACGGACGTATGTCGTCCCGCCGCAGGAACTGCCCCGAGTGTCGCCGGGAGATCGCCGTCGTCGCAGGCCGCTTCGCACGCCACGACCCGCCGGGCGCGCGGGAGGACGGGACGCTGACCTCCTGCCCCGGCTCCCGCAGGCAGGCCCAACTGGGCGCGGTCCAGCCGTCGTTGGACGGCCATGTCGTGCCGGACTTTCCCGGGCAGCTGCCGCTGTTCTGAGCCGGCTGCCCTAGGACACCGTCCGTACGTCCATCCGGGTCACCAACCCGTCCGCGCCGAAGCGGTACACGTGTTCCACCGTGCCGGCCCAGTGCTCCTCGTCCGCGGTCCGCAGCCCTTGCCGAACGGTCGCCACCACCGCCTCGCCGTCGTGGTCGAGCCGCAGGCCCTCCAGTCGTACGAGGGGATGGGCGGCGGCGAACTGCCGTGCCCAGTACGCCTGTACCGCCTCCCGGCCGTGCAGCCGGGTGCCGTCCAGGACGTTGGGCCAGTCCACGTCGGGCGCGAGACACCGCACGACGAAGGTGTCCCGCTCGTCCGTCGAGAACACCTCGTACATGCGGCGCAGCATGTCCTCCCGCGCGGCCGGCACGGTCGTCATGCTCAGTTCCCCGCGACCGACCTCACCGCCACCGACACCGGCGTCGACCCGCTGATCAGCTCCAGGGTCAGACCGGTCGTCGCCGGGGTGTCGACGAGCTCCGCGAGTACGGCGGCCACGTCGTCGCGCGGGACCGAGCCGCGGCCCGTGTGCGCCTCCAGGCGGACGAGGCCGGTGCCGGGGTCGTCCGTCAGCGCGCCGGGGCGCAGGATCGTCCAGTCCAGGGCGTCCTGAGCCCGCACGTACGCGTCGGCCTCGCCCTTGGCGCGCAGGTACACGTCGAACACCTCGTCGCCCCGGTGCTCCGGGTCCGCGCCCATGGAGGACACGATCACGAAGCGGCGTACGCCCGCCCGGACCGCCGCGTCCGCGAACAGCACGGCCGCACCCTTGTCCACGGTGTCCTTGCGGGTCACCCCGCTGCCCGGGCCCGCGCCCGCCGCGAACACCGCCGCGTCCGCGCCCCGCAACCGCTCCGCGACCTCCTCGACCGAGGCCGACTCCAGATCCAGTACGACGGGTTCGGCGCCGACCTCCCGCAGGTCGCCGCCCTGTTCGGCCTTGCGGATGATCCCCGCGACCTCGTCCCCACGCCCGGCGAGCAGCCGCTCCAGCCGCAGCGCGATCTGACCATGACCACCAGCGATGACAATGCGCATGCCTTCGACCGTACGCCCGGACGGCCGCATCCGCCCCACCACTCCGGCCCCGCCCCAGGGGTATGGCGCCCTGACCTGCGCGCTCCTACGAGGGCTTGCCCCGCCCCTGCCGCGGCAACCCCAACTCCGTGGCCGTCGCCGAGTCGCAGTACTCCCGGACCGCGCTCGTCCGCGCCACCACGCGCCCCTGGTGGACCACGATCCGGCTGTACGCGAGGGACAGCGCGCCCGCCAGCCGGTCGCCGCGCACCGCGAGGAGTTCGGCGGGAAAACCCGCCTCGACGCGGACCTCGGGCAGGCCCAGTGCCGCCCGCGCGGACGCGCTGACGGCGTCGTAGGCCTCCTCCGGCCGTAGGCCGTGGCGGGAGGCGAGCAGGTAGGCCGCCTCCAGCGGGTCCCCTCGGCCCACCGGGTTCGAGACGTCCCGCAGGGCGCCGCTGCCGGCCGCCACCCGTACCCCGGCCGCGCGCAACAGCCCCACCGGTGCCGTGTCGCGGCCCTCGGCGCCCCCGCAGCCGCCCTGCGGGAGGCACACCACCGTCACCCCGGCCGCCGCGAGCTGGTCGGCGGTGCGGGAGGCCATGTCGACGGGCAGCCGGGCGAGGCCACCGCACGGGCCGAGCGTGACACCGGGGCGCAGCCCGCCGGCCATCGCCGCGAGGCGGGCGAGGCGGGCCGGGTCGTCGGCGTCGGTGTGCAGGTCCACGGGGCAGCCCTGCTCGGAGGCGACCTCCAGGACGGCCTCCACATAGCCCGCCGGATCGGGGTCGACGTCGGGACAGCCCCCCACCACACAGGCGCCCATCTTCACCGCGTCCCGCAGCACCGCCAGCCCGTCGGCTCCGGCCACCCCGGTCAGCACCCGGGGCACGGCCACCGTCGTCACCTCGGCGAGCCCCCGCAGCGAACGCCGCGCCTCGAGGACGGCGGCCAGCGCGCCGAGCCCCTGGACGTCGCCCACGCGCACGTGCGCACGCAGCGCGGTCGCCCCGTGCCCGAGTTGCAGCAGCGCCGCCTCCGTGGCCCGGAGCTGGACGTCCTCGGGGGCGTACGAGACCGGTCCGTCGGCGTCGGCGGACAGCGCGGTGTCGGCGTGGGTGTGCGCCTCGGCCGGAGCCGGCAGGAGCAGATAACCGCTCAGGTCCACCCGCGCGCCGCCGCCCACGGCCGTCCCCGCCGCCGTAGTGCCCGCCAGGCTGCCCGCCGTGCCGACCGCCTCGATGCGCCCGCCGCCCAGCCGTACGTCCACGGTCCGGCCGTCGGTGAGGCGCGCACCGCACAGCAGGAGGGCGGGTTCGGAGGGGCGGCCCGGCGGGGGCGACGGCTGCGGCCTGCTGTCGGGCATCGGGCTCCAGGTGCTCGGGCTGTGCGAGGAACTCAAGATCACGCAGAGTGAGTCGAGCCTAGGGCGGCATCCCGCTCCCGTCGGGGAGGAGCGCAATAGTCGTACCGGTGTGGCCGCCCGTGTCCGAGGGGCGTCCGAGGCCGCTGGGAGGCCCGGGAAGGACCCCCGACGGCCAGCGCGAAACGGATTTGGGTGAACGGCTGCCGAGCGTGTAATGTCTTCATCGCTCGCCCCAATAGCTCAGTCGGCAGAGCGTCTCCATGGTAAGGAGAAGGTCTACGGTTCGATTCCGTATTGGGGCTCTGGTGAGAGAGGTTCCCGTCGCGAGACGGGGCTCGATCCCACCGCAGCGGTGTAGCTCAGTCGGTAGAGCAAGCGGCTCATAATCGCTGTGTCACCGGTTCAAGTCCGGTCACCGCTACATGCAGTAGCCGATTGTGGGGTCGGTCCTTCGATCGGCTACTCTTTTTTGTGTTGAATCAGTCCTATCCGTTCGTCAAGGAGCACTCACGTGGCTGCCACCGACGTCCGCCCGAAGATCACGCTGGCCTGCGTGGAGTGCAAGGAGCGGAACTACATCACCAAGAAGAACCGGCGTAACAACCCGGACCGTCTTGAGATGAAGAAGCACTGCCCGCGTTGCAACGCGCACACCGCGCACCGCGAAACGCGATAAAACAGGCTCGTACACGAGGCCGTCCCCGAGTGATCGGGGGCGGCCTCGCGTCGTTGAGCGACCCATACCGGTCAGTAGAGCAACGCAGAGCAACCAGGAGGTGCCGAGCCATGGCGCTCGACCAGTCCTTCGTGGGGCGGATCTACCCGCCCACCGATCCCTATGAGGTCGGCCGGGAGAAGATCCGCGAGTTCGCCGAGGCGGTGGGGGACACCAACCCCGCGTACACGGACCCGGAGGCCGCCAAGGCGCTCGGCCACTCCGACGTGATCGCCCCGCCGACCTTCGTCTTCTCGATCACCTTCAAGGCCGCGGGGCAGGTCGTCGAGGACCCTCAGCTCGGCCTGGACTACGGCCGCGTGGTGCACGGCGACCAGAAGTTCGCCTACGTCCGCCCGGTGCGCGCGGGGGACCGGCTCACGGTCACCTCGACCATCGAGGGGATCAAGTCCCTCGCGGGCAACGACATCCTGGACATCCGGGGCGAGGTCCACGACGAGGCCGGCGAGCACGTCGTGACCGCCTGGACCAAGCTGGTGGCCCGCGCGGCCGAGGAGGCGTGAGGACGCGATGACCGCGAAGATCGCTTACGACGAGGTCGAGGTCGGCACCGAGCTGCCTGCCCAGACCTTCCCCGTGACCCGCGCCACCCTCGTCCAGTACGCGGGCGCCTCCGGGGACTTCAACCCGATCCACTGGAACGAGAAGTTCGCCAAGGAGGTCGGGCTGCCGGACGTCATCGCGCACGGCATGTTCACCATGGCCGAGGCGATCCGCGTGGTCACCGACTGGGCCGGGGACCCGGGCGCCGTCGTCGAGTACGGCTGCCGCTTCACCCGCCCGGTCGTCGTCCCCAACGACGACAAGGGCGCCGTGATCGAGGTCACCGGCAAGGTCGGTGCCAAGCTCGACGACAACACCGTGCGGGTCGACCTGACGGCGACGAGCGACGGACAGAAGGTCCTGGGCATGTCCCGGGCGGTTGTGCGACTGGCCTGACGACGGGCCCGCGTGCGCAAGAGGGCGCCCCGCGGGGCGCCCTCTTGCAGCCCTACGCGCGCGTGGGGCGGCTCTTCCCGCCCGCTCAGCCGGCGGCGGCGCCGAACCACCGGGGCAGTCGGTCGAGCAGCTCCCGCTGGTCCTCACCGGCCCACGCCACGTGGCCGTCCGGCCGCAGCAGCACCGCGGGCACGCCCAGGTCCTCGCCGACGTCGACGACGTGGTCGACCCGGTCCTCCCAGCCCGCCACCGAGAGGCGGCCGGTCTGGTCGAGCAGCAGGCCGCGGCCGGCGTGCATCAGTTGGTAGAGGCGCCCCCGCTTCAGCTCCACGTCCCGCATCCGCCTGCCGAGCAGTTCGTGACCCTCGCCGAAGTCGTACCGGACCCCGATCGCGACGATCTTCTCGGTCACGTACCGGCTCACCTCCTCGAACGCCATCAGCTCCGACAGCAGTCGGCGCACCGCCCGGGGGCCCGGCTCGGTGGACAACAGCTCCATCTGCGCGCGGGTGTTGTTCAGCACATCGGCGGCCACCGGGTGCCGTTCGTCGTGGTAGCTGTCCAGCAGCCCCTCCGGTGCCCAGCCGCCCACCTCGGCGGCCAGTTTCCAGCCCAGGTTGAACGCGTCCTGGATACCGAGGTTGAGCCCCTGCCCGCCGACCGGCGGGTGGATGTGCGCCGCGTCCCCGGCCAGCAGCACCCGGCCGACCCGGTAGCGCTCGGCCTGCCGGGTGGCGTCACCGAAGCGGGAGAGCCAGCGCGGTGAGTGCACACCGAAGTCGGTGCCGGCGAACTTCCGCAACTGTTGCCTGACCTCATCGAGGGTCGGCGGGACCGAGCGGTCCCCGGTCACGCCCTCGGCGGGCACGACGACGCGGTACACGCCCTCACCGAAGGGCCCGAGGCCGAACCGCTTCTGGGTCTCGCGGACCTCGGCCACCACTGCGGCCACCGTCTCCGGCGGCACACCCACCTCCATCTCGCCCAGCAGCGTCTCGGCCCTGGTCGACTCGCCGGGGAAGCCGACGCCGAGCAGCTTGCGCACCGTGCTGCGGCCGCCGTCGCAGCCGACGACGAAGCGTGAACGCAGCCGCGTGCCGTCGGCCAGCTCCGCGGTCACGCCGTCGTCGTCCTGGCTCAGCCCGACCACTTCGCTGCCGCGCCGGATCTCGGCGCCCAGCTCGACGGCACTCTCCTCCAGCAGGCGGTCGGTGACGGGCTGCGGGATGCCGAGGACGTAGGCGTGGGCGGTGTCCAGCTCGGGCACGGGCTTTTCGATGCCGGCGAAGAAACCCCCGACCGGGAACTGCCGGCCCCGCGCCAGGAACTGCTCCAGCAGACCGCGCTGGTCCATCACCTCGATGCTGCGCACATGCAGGCCGAGCGCGCGGACGAACGCGGGCGGCTCCGTGTCCTTCTCCAGCACGAGCACCCGCACATCGTGCAGCCGCAACTCGCGGGCCAGCATCAAGCCGGTCGGTCCACCGCCCGCGATGATGACGTCGATCATCCCGACCCCCCTTTGTTTTCGCAGGTCCTGGCTTCGGCCGGTGATTCTCCGGTACGACCGGGGCCTTGCCGCAAGCCCCCCGGCGCGCTATACGTTGAGAGTGGCAAGGAGTGACCGACCTCCTTGCCTTCGCTGTTTTCCCGGCGCCTTCGCCTGTTTCTCGGAGGTCCGCGGCGCCGGTGCCGTCAGTGGCGTCTCGTAGTCTTGGGCCCGTGTTGGAACTCCACGATGCCCCTCTCGCTCCGTTGACCACCTTCCGGCTGGGTGGGCCCGCGACCCGGCTGCTGACCGCCGCGACCGACGCCGAGGTGATCGACGCCGTGCGCGAGGCCGACGCGGCAGGGACACCGCTGCTGGTCATCGGGGGCGGCTCGAACCTGGTGATCGGGGACAAGGGCTTCGCTGGGACCGCTCTGCGCATCGCCACGCGTGGGTTCGAGCTCGTCGGCACGCGTCTGGAAATCGCGGCCGGCGAGGTGTGGACGGACGCCGTGGCCCGGACCGTCGAGGCGGGGCTGGCCGGCGTCGAGTGCCTGGCCGGCATCCCCGGTTCGGCCGGTGCGACGCCGATCCAGAACGTGGGGGCGTACGGCCAGGAGGTCTCCTCCTCGATCACCGAGGTGATCGCCTACGACCGCCGCGCGGGCGAGACGGTCACCCTGACTAACGCCGAGTGCGCCTTCTCCTACCGCCACAGCCGCTTCAAGGCCGACCCCGAGCGGTACGTCGTCCTGCGCGTCCGCTTCGAGCTGGAGGACGCGGGCGGGCTGTCGGCGCCCCTCAGGTACGCCGAGACGGCCCGCGCGCTCGGCGTGGAGCCCGGCGACCGCGTGCCGCTCGCCGACGCCCGCGAGACCGTGCTGAAGCTGCGCGCGGGGAAGGGCATGGTGCTGGACCCCGAGGACCACGACACCTGGTCGGCCGGGTCGTTCTTCACCAACCCGATCCTCACCGACGCCGACTTCGCCGTCTTCCACGCGCGCGTGAAGGAGCGCCTGGGCGCCGACGCCGAACCGCCCGCCTACCCGGCCGGGGACGGGCACACCAAGACCTCCGCCGCCTGGCTGATCGACAAGGCGGGCTTCACCAAGGGCTACGGCAGCGGCCCCGCCCGCATCTCCACCAAGCACACGCTCGCCCTCACCAACCGGGGCGAGGCGACCACCGAGGACCTGCTGGCGCTGGCCCGCGAGGTCGTCGCCGGGGTGCGCGAGGCGTTCGGGATCACGCTGGTCAACGAACCCGTGACGGTCGGCGTCAGCCTCTGAGGCCGGTCAGTCCTCACACCGGCTGCGCCAGCCAGTCGTCCACGCCCGCCAGCAGCTTGTTCTTCACGTCCTCCGGCGCCGCCGAGCCCCGTACCGACTGGCGGGCGAGTTCGGCGAGTTCCTCGTCGGTGAAGCCGTGGTGGCGCCGGGCGATGTCGTACTGGGCGGCCAGACGGGAGCCGAACAGCAGGGGGTCGTCGGCGCCGAGGGCCAGGGGGACGCCCGCCCCGAAGAGGGTGCGCAGGGGGACGTCCTCGGGCTTCTCGTAGACGCCCAGGGCCACGTTCGACGCGGGGCACACCTCGCATGTCACGCCCCGCTCCGCCAGGCGCTTCAGAACGCGCGGGTCCTCCGCGGCCCGTACGCCGTGGCCGATGCGGTGCGCGTGCAGGTCGTCCAGGCAGTCGCGGACCGAGGACGGGCCGGTCAGCTCGCCGCCGTGCGGCGCGGACAGCAGGCCGCCCTCCCGCGCGATCGCGAAGGCACGGTCGAAGTCCCTCGCCATGCCCCGGCGCTCGTCGTTGGAGAGCCCGAACCCGACCACGCCCCGGTCCGCGTAGCGCACGGCCAGCCGGGCCAGCGTGCGGGCGTCCAGGGGGTGCTTCATACGGTTCGCGGCCACCAGGACCCGCATGCCCAGGCCCGTGTCGCGGGACGCCGTCTCCACCGCGTCCAGGATGATCTCCAGCGCGGGGATCAGACCGCCCAGCCGAGGCGCGTACGACGTCGGGTCCACCTGGATCTCCAGCCAGCCCGAGCCGTCCCGTACGTCTTCCTCGGCGGCC
Organism: Streptomyces sp. NPDC048751; assembly: GCF_043198595.1. Taxonomy (NCBI): domain Bacteria; kingdom Bacillati; phylum Actinomycetota; class Actinomycetes; order Kitasatosporales; family Streptomycetaceae; genus Streptomyces; species Streptomyces sp. NPDC048751. The sequence continues at coordinate 876,452 of NZ_JBICUX010000002.1, read as the reverse complement.
TCGCGGACCAGGCGCTGGATGTCCTCCGGCTCCCGCAGGCACGACCGGGCGGCGTCGTACAGGCGCTGGAAGCGGAACCAGCCCCGCTCGTCCGTCGCCCGCAGCTTCGGCGGCTCCCCGCTCGTCAGCGCCTCCGTCAGCGTGTCGGGCAGGCGCACGCCGTACTTGTCGGCCAGTTCCAGCACGGTGCCGGGCCGCATCGAGCCGGTGAAGTGCAGGTGCAGATGGGCCTTCGGCAGGTCAGAGACATCACGTACACGCTCCATCTGAAGATCCTGCCGTACGTCGCCGTCGTGCCGGTAGCTCTTTCCCCGAACGTGGTCTTGCTCGCACAAACGACAGGGGGCACACCTCGACGTTCAGGTGTGCCCCCTCCGGAAAAGCCGGGAGACCTCAGGCCTTCGCCTCCGCCAGCAGCTTCTGGATCCGGCTCACGCCCTCGACGAGGTCCTCGTCACCCAGGGCGTACGACAGCCGCAGATAGCCCGGTGTGCCGAACGCCTCACCGGGGACGACCGCGACCTCGGCCTCCTCCAGGATCAGCGCGGCCAGCTCGACCGTGTCCGCGGGGCGCTTGCCGCGGATCTCCTTGCCGAGCAGCCCCTTCACCGAGGGGTAGGCGTAGAAGGCGCCCTCGGGCTCCGGGCAGACCACGCCGTCGATCTCGTTGAGCATCCGAACGATCGTCTTGCGGCGCCGGTCGAAGGCCTCACGCATCTTCGCCACGGCGTCCAGGTCGCCGGAGACGGCGGCCAGGGCGGCCACCTGGGCCACGTTGGAGACGTTCGACGTGGCGTGCGACTGGAGGTTCGTCGCGGCCTTGACGACGTCCTTCGGGCCGATGACCCAGCCCACCCGCCAACCCGTCATCGCGTACGTCTTGGCGACACCGTTGACCACGATGGTCTTGTCGGCCAGCTCGGGCACGACCACCGGCAGGGAGTGGAACTCCGCGTCGCCGTAGACCAGGTGCTCGTAGATCTCGTCGGTCAGGACCCACAGGCCCTTCTCCGCGGCCCAGCGGCCGATCTCCTCGATCTGCGCGCGGGTGTAGACCGCGCCGGTCGGGTTGGAGGGGGAGACGAAGAGCAGCACCTTGGTGTTCTCGGTGCGGGCCGCCTCCAGCTGCTCCACGGAGACGCGGTAGCCGGTCGTCTCGTCGGCGACGACCTCGACCGGGACACCGCCGGCGAGACGGATCGACTCCGGGTACGTCGTCCAGTACGGCGCCGGGACGATGACCTCGTCGCCCGGGTCGAGGATCGCGGCGAACGCCTCGTAGATGGCCTGCTTGCCGCCGTTGGTCACCAGGACCTGGGAGGCGTCGACCTCGTAGCCCGAGTCGCGCAGGGTCTTCGCGGCGATCGCGGCCTTCAGCTCGGGCAGGCCCCCGGCCGGGGTGTAGCGGTGGTACTTGGGGTTCTTGCAGGCCTCGACGGCGGCCTCGACGATGTAGTCGGGCGTCGGGAAGTCGGGCTCACCCGCGCCGAAGCCGATCACCGGACGCCCGGCGGCCTTGAGAGCCTTCGCCTTGGCGTCCACGGCAAGGGTGGCGGACTCGGAGATCGCGCCGATGCGGGCGGAGACCCGGCGCTCGGTGGGAGGGATTGCAGCGCTCATGCGGCCCATCGTTTCAGACCGGAAACTCCCCCGGCACGGGGGTTTCACAGACTGAACAGCATCGGACCAGGTCCTGAACAAGTGTCCGGAAATCGGGCAGTGGCCTGGGCGATCTTGCCCCGCCCGCCCGCCGATCTTCCGGTCGCGGGGCCCCGGCGGGCACTTTCTGTTCGACGAGGCGCTCAGGAACACGTACACTCTCACCTCGTTGGCCTCCAGCAGCCGTGCCACAACCGGTGCACACCGAGCACTCGGTCGGATGCGGTACGTTGGGGACACACAAAGGGTCGTAGCTCAATTGGTAGAGCACTGGTCTCCAAAACCAGCGGTTGGGGGTTCAAGTCCCTCCGGCCCTGCTACACACACCTTCGCCAGGATGTGTGCGCATGTACGTACAGCAATGCACCGCCGTGCGGCTCAGACCGGGCGCGGCACGGCCACGACCCGGGAACAGGTGAGGACGAATGGCGGACGCCGTGGGCTCCATCGATACGCCTGATGCCCAGGACGAGGCGCCCGAGTCCAAGAAGAAGGCTCGTAAGGGCGGCAAGCGCGCCAAGAAGGGCCCGCTGAAGCGCCTCGCGCTCTTTTATCGTCAGATTGTCGCTGAACTTCGCAAGGTCGTCTGGCCGACGCGTAATCAGCTGACGACGTACACGACTGTTGTGATCGTCTTCGTCGTCATCATGATCGGCCTTGTGACCGTGATTGACTATGGACTCAGCCACGCCGCCAAGTACGTCTTCGGCTGAGCCTAGAGCGAAGGGCGCCGAGGTACCCGGCGCCCCTTTTCGCATGTTCCACCCCTATGTATCCAGGAAGAAGCAGCCATCGTGTCTGACCCGAACCTGAACGACGCCATCGAGCCCGACAAGTCGGTCGATGACGAGCTCGACATCGTCGAGGGCGCGGACGAGCAGGACGAGCAGGACGAGTTCGAGGCTGCCGAGGCCGAAGCGGGGGAGCCGGCCGAGGAGGCCGCCCTGACCGTCGTGGACGAGGACGAGGACCACGACGAGCGCGACGAGGACGAGGACGAGGACGAGGTCGCCGCGGAAGAGGCGCCCGAGGAGGAGTCCGAGCCCGTCGACCCCATCGAGGCCCTGCGCGAGGAACTGCGCACCCTGCCCGGCGAGTGGTACGTCATCCACACCTACGCCGGCTACGAGAACCGTGTGAAGACCAACCTCGAGCAGCGCGCCGTCTCGCTGAACGTCGAGGACTACATCTTCCAGGCCGAGGTGCCGCAGGAAGAGGTCGTCCAGATCAAGAACGGCGACCGCAAGACCATCCGCCAGAACAAGCTCCCCGGCTACGTCCTGGTGCGCATGGACCTGACCAACGAGTCCTGGGGCGTCGTCCGCAACACCCCGGGTGTCACCGGCTTCGTGGGCAACGCCTACGACCCGTACCCGCTGACGCTGGACGAGATCGTCAAGATGCTCGCCCCGGAGGCCGAGGAGAAGGCCGCCCGCGAGGCCGCCGAGGCCGAGGGCAAGCCGGCTCCGCAGCGCAAGGTCGAGGTCCAGGTGCTGGACTTCGAGGTGGGTGACTCGGTCACCGTCACCGACGGCCCGTTCGCCACGCTCCAGGCGACCATCAACGAGATCAACCCCGACTCGAAGAAGGTCAAGGGCCTCGTGGAGATCTTCGGTCGCGAGACCCCGGTCGAGCTGAGCTTCGACCAGATCCAGAAGAACTGACTCTTACTGGACCCACCGCTTCCGAGCAGGTCAGGCGAACGCTCGAAGTTTGCCTGACCTGCTCGGTTTTTGGCCGCGCACCTATACCCGTTATCGTTGTGCGGTATGCCTTCATCCGGGACGCGACCTGGGCGAGGGCGCACTCGAATCGAAAGGACCCGGAGAGCTATGCCTCCCAAGAAGAAGAAGGTCACGGGGCTCATCAAGCTCCAGATCCAGGCCGGTGCGGCCAACCCGGCTCCGCCGGTCGGCCCCGCGCTGGGTCAGCACGGCGTCAACATCATGGAGTTCTGCAAGGCCTACAACGCCGCGACCGAGTCGCAGCGCGGTTGGGTCATCCCGGTGGAGATCACGGTCTACGAGGACCGTTCCTTCACCTTCATCACCAAGACGCCTCCGGCCGCCAAGATGATCCTCAAGGCCGCGGGCATCGAGAAGGGCTCCGGCGAGCCGCACAAGACCAAGGTCGCCAAGATCACCGAGGCGCAGGTCCGCGAGATCGCCCAGACCAAGCTGCCCGACCTCAACGCCAACGACCTGGACGCCGCCGCGAAGATCATCGCCGGTACCGCGCGTTCCATGGGCGTCACGGTCGAGGGCTGACCCCCACCTTCGTAGAAAAGCGGCTCCGGCCGCACGTGGAAGGGCCTGCTCGGCCTGTACCACGACTCCTTCAGAACACACAGGAGCAGTAGTGAGCAAGCGCAGCAAGTCTCTCCGCGCTGCGGACGCCAAGGTCGACCGGGAGAAGCTTTACGCCCCGCTCGAGGCCGTCCGTCTCGCCAAGGAGACCTCCACGACCAAGTTCGACGGCACCGTCGAGGTCGCCTTCCGTCTGGGTGTCGACCCGCGCAAGGCCGACCAGATGGTCCGTGGCACCGTGAACCTTCCGCACGGCACCGGTAAGACCGCCCGGGTCCTGGTCTTCGCGACCGGTGACCGTGCTGCGGCCGCGGAGGCCGCGGGCGCCGACATCGTCGGCTCCGACGAACTGATCGACGAGGTCGCCAAGGGCCGCCTGGACTTCGACGCCGTCGTCGCCACCCCGGACCTCATGGGCAAGGTCGGCCGCCTCGGCCGCGTGCTCGGTCCGCGTGGTCTGATGCCGAACCCGAAGACCGGCACCGTCACCCCCGACGTGGCCAAGGCCGTCACCGAGATCAAGGGCGGCAAGATCGAGTTCCGCGTCGACAAGCACTCGAACCTGCACTTCATCATCGGCAAGACGTCCTTCGAGGACGACAAGCTGGTGGAGAACTACGGCGCCGCGCTGGAGGAGATCCTCCGTCTGAAGCCGTCCGCCGCCAAGGGCCGCTACATCAAGAAGGCCGCCGTCAGCACCACCATGGGTCCCGGCATCCCGGTCGACCCGAACCGCACCCGTAACCTCCTCGTCGAGGAGGACCCGGCCGCCGTCTGAGCCCCGCGCTCACCCCGGTAGCCGCGTTCGGAACGCGTCAGCAAGGGCGGGCCCCGCAACCTCTCGAGGTGCGGGGCCCGTCCCTTTCTTTGTGCGCTCCTGTGTGGCCCTGGGGACACGGCTGTCAGTGCCCCGGGTTAGCGTGCGACCACAGCAATCGCTTAGGGGTGGGGGAAAAATGAAGAGCACGAGTGCGCGCCGCGCGGCCCTGTCGATCGCGGTGGCGGCCGCGCTGACCGGGCTGGCCGCCTGTTCGTCCTCCGGCGGCTCGGACACGGGCGGCAAGCAGAACGAGGGCAAGGCGGCGGGCAAGGGCACGACCCGCGTCAGCCCGATAGCCGCCCTGCGCTCCGCCGAGCAGTCCACGGACAAGGCCGACTCCGCCAAGGTCGAGGCCACGACCGTGATGGGCTCGGTGATGTCCCTGAAGGCGGAGGGCGCCCTCTCCTGGAGCGACGGCCTGGGCGGCGACCTCACCCTCACGTACACCGGCGGCACCGTGGCCGACACGATGCGCAAGCAGCTGGGCACCACCTCGATGGAGGCCCGCTATCTGCCCGACGCCTACTACGCGAAGATGGGCGAGAGGTTCGCCCAGCAGGCGGGCGGCAAGCACTGGATCCGGTACGCGTACGACGACCTGGAGAAGCTCGCCGGCAGCTCCGGCGCGTACCTCAAGGACCAGATGCAGAACACCACGCCCAACCAGTCGGTGAAGCTGCTGCTGGCCTCCGGGGACGTGCAGAAGGTCGGCGAGGAGACGGTGCGCGGCGTGCGCACCACCCACTACGCGGGCACGGTGAAGGTCGCCGACCTCGCCGCCAAGAACTCCGACCTCGGCGCGAGCCGGCTCGCCGCCCTGCGGAAGCAGCTGGAACAGGCCGGGGTCAGCACCGAGACCATCGACATCTGGGTCAACGACCAGGACCTGCTGGTCAAGAAGATCGAGAAGGGGGAGATGGCGACCGGTGAGCTCACCCAGACCGCGTACTACAGCGACTACGGCGTGAAGGTCTCCGCGCAGGAGCCTCCGGCGGGTGACACGGAGGACTTCCAGGCACTGCTGAAGAAGCAGGGCGGCGTCACGTCCTGATCCTGCTGGTCCCCCAGAGCGCACGATCGTTAATCACAGGACTGTTCGATTCCCCTGGGATACGCTCGCCGTTCCGGCTGTGTGTCAGCCGTGCGTTTCCTGGGGGGAAATCGATGAAGACTGCCGTACGTCGTCCTGTGCGCGCTCGTACCGCGGGCGCCGGGCTCGCCGTCCTGCTGCTCGCCGCCGGCGCGACGGGTTGCGGCTCGGAGGAGTCGCCCGCCATGTCGCCCGCGGCGGCCGTCGCCAAGGCGGCGAAGAAGACCGAGGCGATCAGCTCGCTGCGCTACGAGATGAGCGGCGAGATACCGGGGGAGGGCCACGTCGAGGCCGAGGCGGCGATGCGCGTGAAGCCCCCGGCCATGAGCATGAAGATCCACATGCCCGACGACCCCGAGGTCAAGGGCACGGTGGAGATGCGCATCATCGGCAAGGCGCTGTACATCGGCGGTGACGCGGCCGCCCGCGAGATGGACGGCAAGAGCTGGATGAAGCTCGGCGCCTCCGAGCTGGGCGGCGCCGAGAAGGGCCTGAACTCCGACGCCAAGGGCCTCGCCCAGGCCGACCGCAACCCGACCTCGGAGGTCGCCTTCCTCAGCGGCGCCAAGGACGTCGAGGAGGTCGGCGCCGAGACGATCGACGGGGTCAAGACCACCCACTACAAGGGCACCGTCACCCTCGACGACATACGCGACTCCTTCAAGGGCAAGGACAAGGCCACTCGCGAGCGGCGCGAGAAGAGCATGAAGCAGTACGAGGACATGGGCGTCGACAGCTTCGTCATGGACATGTGGGTCGACGGTGACGACCACACCAAGCGGTTCCGCATGCGCGGCGACGCCGACAAGGGCAAGCTCGACATGACGCTCACCTTCCTCGACCTCAACAAGCCGGTCACCATCACGGCGCCGCCCGCGAAGGACACCATGGACCTGGCCGAGATGATGAAGGACCTCGACAAGGCCTGAGTCCGAGTCCCCGTACGGGCGGATTTGCTCGACGGGGACCCGTTCACGTACTCTCCTACAGAAGCCAAAGACCGCTGGTCGTTGCCGTGCGCTCGTAAGAGGGCCCGGTGGCCGAAGGATCCGCTGAACAGCGGACGACCCGCGCAGGTGACAGTGGAAGTCGCTCCCGGAGACCGCCGCCCATGTGCGTGCGACCGCCCGGTCGAGCTACGCCCCGTGCGCCTGCGCCGGGGCGTTTCGTTTACCCCAGCCCCTTCCGAGCGGTCGTCATTCACCCGGAAGGAGGCCGACGCTCATGGCAAGGCCCGACAAGGCTGCCGCGGTGGCCGAGCTGACGGAGCAGTTCCGCAGCTCGAACGCCGCCGTGCTGACCGAGTACCGGGGTCTCACCGTGGCGCAGCTCAAGACGCTGCGCCGTTCGCTCGGTGAGAACGCCCAGTACGCCGTGGTGAAGAACACGCTGACCAAGATTGCGGCCAACGAGGCCGGGATCTCGACGCTCGACGACCTGTTCAACGGTCCGACGGCGGTCGCCTTCGTCACCGGTGACCCGGTGGAGTCGGCGAAGGGTCTTCGTGACTTCGCCAAGGACAACCCGAACCTCGTCATCAAGGGCGGTGTCCTTGACGGCAAGGCGCTGTCCGCCGACGAGATCAAGAAGCTCGCGGACCTCGAGTCCCGCGAGGTTCTGCTCGCCAAGCTGGCGGGCGCCCTGAAGGGCAAGCAGACGCAGGCTGCTCAGGTCTTCCAGGCGCTCCCGTCGAAGCTCGTCCGCACCGTGGACGCGCTTCGTGCCAAGCAGGACGAGCAGGGCGGTGCCGAGTAACTCGGCTCGCATCATGACCGCCGCCTGAGGCAGCCCGCCCCAGGAAGCGGTCGTAGCGGGCCGAACGTACGCCCGCCAGACATGTACATCCGGCACCAGCCGAATTAGTGGAAGGAAAGCCATCGTGGCTCTCACCCAGGACGAACTGCTCGCCGAGTTCGAGGGCATGACCCTCATCCAGCTCTCCGAGTTCGTGAAGGCGTTCGAGGAGAAGTTCGACGTCACCGCCGCCGCCGCGGTCGCCGTCGCCGGCCCGGCCGGCCCGGCCGCCACCGCTGAGGCCGAGGAGGAGAAGGACGAGTTCGACGTCATCCTCACCGGTGCCGGCGACAAGAAGATCCAGGTCATCAAGGTCGTGCGCGAGCTGACCTCCCTGGGTCTGAAGGAGGCCAAGGACCTCGTGGACGGCGCCCCGAAGCCCGTCCTCGAGAAGGTCGCCAAGGACGCCGCCGAGAAGGCCGCCGAGTCCCTCAAGGGCGCCGGCGCCTCCGTCGAGGTCAAGTAAGACCTTCGCGAAGGCTGAAACAGTCCTCTAGGGCTGTAACGCTCACGCACTGAAGAGCGATCATCCATCCGGGTGGTCGCTCTTCGGCGTTCTCGGGGGTCGGCCACGGTTACCTTGCACCTCGGTTGACGAGGGGTATGGTGATCTTCGTCGTGTCTCCGGGTCCCCCAGGGCTCGGGCCAGGGGGCCTTGACGAACCGCACGCAGCGCGCAATTCTCAGGACGCGTCGTCACAACGATCCGGGTTCCGAGGCATGGATCGACGACGAAGAGGGCAGTATCACCGTGCGTTGAGGGCAAGCAGACCGAGGGCGTTGAGAACAACGAGGGTCTCGAAAAACCCGCACTGGACATCAGTGTGCCAAGTGGCTACACTGACCCTTTGCGCTGCCTGTTAGCTGTCCCCTGCCCGTCACCAGGGGCATGCCCTCACTTGAGTCCGGACGTCAGAAGACCCCTCACCTGGGATTTCTGTCTCTGTGCGCGAGAGAGGGGCCGGTACGCGCGTAGTGAGTCCGAGCCCTCGGAAGGACCCCCTCTTGGCCGCCTCGCGCAACGCCTCGATCGCGAATACGAACAACGCTGCCAGCACCGCCCCGCTGCGCATCTCCTTTGCAAAGATCAAGGAGCCCCTCGAGGTTCCCAACCTGCTCGCGCTGCAGACCGAGAGCTTTGACTGGCTGCTCGGAAACACCGCCTGGCAGAGTCGGGTCGAGGCGGCTCTGGAGTCCGGTCAGGACGTCCCCACCAAGTCCGGTCTCGAGGAGATCTTCGAGGAGATCTCCCCGATCGAGGACTTCTCCGGGTCGATGTCGCTGACGTTCCGCGACCACCGTTTCGAGCCGCCGAAGAACAGCATCGACGAGTGCAAGGAGCGCGACTTCACGTACGCCGCCCCGCTCTTCGTGACGGCCGAGTTCACCAACAACGAGACCGGCGAGATCAAGTCCCAGACGGTCTTCATGGGCGACTTCCCGCTCATGACCAACAAGGGCACCTTCGTCATCAACGGCACCGAGCGTGTCGTGGTGTCGCAGCTGGTTCGTTCGCCGGGTGTCTACTTCGACTCCAGCATCGACAAGACGTCCGACAAGGACATCTTCTCCGCCAAGGTCATCCCGTCCCGGGGTGCCTGGCTGGAGCTGGAGATCGACAAGCGCGACATGGTCGGTGTCCGCATCGACCGCAAGCGCAAGCAGTCCGTCACCGTCCTGCTCAAGGCGCTCGGCTGGACCACCGAGCAGATCCTCGAGGAGTTCGGCGAGTACGAGTCCATGCGCGCCACCCTGGAGAAGGACCACACCCAGGGCCAGGACGACGCGCTGCTCGACATCTACCGCAAGCTGCGTCCGGGCGAGCCCCCCACGCGTGAGGCCGCGCAGACGCTTCTGGAGAACCTGTACTTCAACCCGAAGCGCTACGACCTGGCCAAGGTCGGCCGCTACAAGGTCAACAAGAAGCTGGGTGCGGAGGCTCCGCTCGACGCGGGCGTCCTGACCGTCGAGGACGTCATCTCGACGATCAAGTACCTGGTGAAGCTGCACGCGGGTGAGACCGAGACGACCGCCGACAGCGGTCAGACGATCGTCGTCGAGACCGACGACATCGACCACTTCGGCAACCGTCGTCTGCGCAGTGTCGGCGAGCTCATCCAGAACCAGGTCCGTACGGGTCTGGCGCGTATGGAGCGTGTCGTCCGTGAGCGCATGACGACCCAGGACGTCGAGGCGATCACGCCGCAGACCCTGATCAACATCCGGCCGGTCGTCGCCTCCATCAAGGAGTTCTTCGGCACCAGCCAGCTGTCGCAGTTCATGGACCAGAACAACCCGCTGTCGGGTCTCACCCACAAGCGCCGTCTGTCGGCTCTTGGCCCGGGTGGTCTCTCCCGTGAGCGGGCCGGCTTCGAGGTCCGTGACGTGCACCCGTCCCACTACGGACGTATGTGCCCGATCGAGACCCCTGAAGGCCCGAACATCGGTCTGATCGGTTCGCTCGCCTCCTACGGCCGCGTCAACGCGTTCGGTTTCGTGGAGACGCCGTACCGCAAGGTCGTCGACGGCCAGGTCACCGACGAGGTCGACTACCTGACGGCCGACGAGGAGGACCGCTTCGTCATCGCGCAGGCCAACGCCGGCCTGAACGACGACATGCGCTTCGCCGAGAACCGCGTCCTGGTCCGCCGCCGTGGCGGCGAGGTCGACTACGTCGCCGGTGACGACGTGGACTACATGGACGTCTCGCCGCGCCAGATGGTGTCGGTCGCGACCGCCATGATCCCGTTCCTCGAGCACGACGACGCCAACCGTGCCCTCATGGGCGCGAACATGATGCGTCAGGCCGTGCCGCTCATCAAGTCCGAGTCCCCGCTCGTCGGCACCGGCATGGAGTACCGCTCCGCCGTCGACGCCGGCGACGTGGTCAAGGCCGAGAAGGCGGGTGTGGTCCAGGAGGTCTCCGCGGACTACATCACCACCGCCAACGACGACGGCACGTACATCACGTACCGCCTGGCCAAGTTCGCCCGCTCCAACCAGGGCACCTCGGTCAACCAGAAGGTCATCGTCAACGAGGGCGACCGGATCATCGAGGGCCAGGTCCTCGCCGACGGTCCGGCCACCCAGAACGGCGAGATGGCGCTCGGCAAGAACCTGCTCGTGGCGTTCATGCCGTGGGAGGGTCACAACTACGAGGACGCGATCATCCTGTCGCAGCGCCTCGTGCAGGACGACGTCCTCTCCTCGATCCACATCGAGGAGCACGAGGTCGACGCCCGTGACACCAAGCTCGGCCCCGAGGAGATCACCCGGGACATCCCGAACGTCTCCGAGGAGGTCCTCGCCGACCTCGACGAGCGCGGCATCATCCGCATCGGTGCCGAGGTCATCGCCGGTGACATCCTCGTCGGCAAGGTCACGCCCAAGGGTGAGACCGAGCTGACGCCCGAGGAGCGCCTGCTGCGCGCGATCTTCGGTGAGAAGGCCCGTGAGGTCCGTGACACCTCGCTGAAGGTGCCGCACGGCGAGACCGGCAAGGTCATCGGTGTGCGCGTCTTCGACCGCGAGGAGGGCGACGAGCTTCCCCCCGGTGTGAACCAGCTGGTGCGCGTGTACGTGGCGCAGAAGCGCAAGATCACCGACGGTGACAAGCTCGCCGGCCGCCACGGCAACAAGGGCGTCATCTCGAAGATCCTGCCGATCGAGGACATGCCGTTCCTGGAGGACGGCACCCCGGTCGACATCATCCTCAACCCGCTCGGTGTGCCGTCCCGAATGAACCCGGGACAGGTGCTGGAGATCCACCTCGGCTGGCTCGCCAGCCGGGGCTGGGACGTCTCCGGTCTCGCCGAGGACTGGGCGCAGCGCCTCCAGGTGATCGGCGCCGACTCCGTCGCCCCCGGCACCAACGTCGCGACCCCGGTCTTCGACGGTGCCCGCGAGGACGAGCTGGCGGGTCTCCTCCAGCACACCATCCCGAACCGCGACGGCGAGCGCATGGTGCAGCCGACCGGTAAGGCGAGGCTGTTCGACGGCCGCTCCGGTGAGCCGTTCCCGGACCCGATCTCGATCGGGTACATGTACATCCTCAAGCTGCACCACCTGGTCGACGACAAGCTGCACGCCCGTTCGACCGGCCCGTACTCGATGATCACCCAGCAGCCGCTGGGTGGTAAGGCCCAGTTCGGTGGCCAGCGGTTCGGCGAGATGGAGGTGTGGGCGCTGGAGGCGTACGGCGCCGCTTACGCCCTCCAGGAGCTGCTGACCATCAAGTCCGACGACGTCACCGGCCGCGTGAAGGTCTACGAGGCCATCGTCAAGGGCGAGAACATCCCCGAACCCGGCATCCCCGAGTCCTTCAAGGTGCTCATCAAGGAGATGCAGTCCCTGTGCCTGAACGTGGAGGTGCTGTCCAGTGACGGTATGTCCATCGAGATGCGCGACACCGACGAGGACGTCTTCCGCGCTGCGGAGGAGCTCGGCATCGACCTGTCCCGGCGCGAGCCGAGCAGCGTCGAAGAGGTCTGACGGGAGTTCGGCGGGCCTTTGACCCACACAGTCGAAGGCCCGCCGGCCCCGGGACCCCCGTTTCAGACCCCAAGACTTACAACCCTGAGAGGGATTGACGCATAGTGCTCGACGTCAACTTCTTCGACGAGCTCCGGATCGGTCTGGCCACCGCTGACGACATCCGTCAGTGGAGCCACGGCGAGGTCAAGAAGCCCGAGACCATCAACTACCGCACCCTCAAGCCCGAAAAGGACGGACTCTTCTGCGAGAAGATCTTCGGTCCGACCCGGGACTGGGAGTGCTACTGCGGCAAGTACAAGCGCGTCCGCTTCAAGGGCATCATCTGTGAGCGCTGCGGCGTCGAGGTCACTCGCGCCAAGGTGCGCCGTGAGCGGATGGGCCACATCGAGCTGGCCGCCCCCGTCACGCACATCTGGTACTTCAAGGGCGTCCCGAGCCGTCTGGGCTACCTGCTCGACCTGGCTCCCAAGGACCTCGAGAAGGTCATCTACTTCGCCGCGTACATGATCACGTACGTCGACGAGGAGCGCCGCACCCGCGACCTGCCCTCCCTGGAGGCGCACGTCTCCGTCGAGCGGCAGCAGATCGAGAACCGTCGCGACGCCGACCTCGAAGGCCGGGCCAAGAAGCTCGAGACCGACCTGGCCGAGCTCGAGGCCGAGGGTGCCAAGGCCGACGTGCGCCGCAAGGTGCGCGAGGGTGCCGAGCGCGAGATGAAGCAGCTGCGCGACCGCGCCCAGCGCGAGATCGACCGTCTCGACGAGGTGTGGACCCGCTTCAAGAACCTCAAGGTCCAGGACCTCGAGGGCGACGAGCTGCTCTACCGCGAGCTGCGTGACCGCTTCGGCACGTACTTCGACGGCTCGATGGGTGCCGCGGCGCTGCAGAAGCGCCTGGAGTCCTTCGACCTCGACGAGGAGGCCGAGCGCCTCCGCGAGATCATCCGTACCGGCAAGGGCCAGAAGAAGACCCGTGCGCTGAAGCGGCTGAAGGTCGTGTCTGCCTTCCTGCAGACCTCCAACAGCCCCAAGGGCATGGTCCTCGACTGCGTCCCGGTCATCCCGCCGGACCTCCGCCCGATGGTGCAGCTGGACGGTGGGCGCTTCGCGACCTCCGACCTGAACGACCTGTACCGCCGTGTGATCAACCGGAACAACCGACTGAAGCGCCTTCTCGACCTCGGTGCGCCCGAGATCATCGTGAACAACGAGAAGCGCATGCTCCAGGAGGCCGTCGACGCGCTGTTCGACAACGGCCGTCGTGGCCGTCCGGTCACCGGTCCCGGTAACCGCCCGCTGAAGTCCCTCAGCGACATGCTGAAGGGTAAGCAGGGTCGATTCCGTCAGAACCTGCTCGGCAAGCGTGTGGACTACTCCGCGCGTTCCGTGATCGTCGTCGGTCCGCAGCTGAAGCTGCACCAGTGCGGTCTGCCGAAGGCGATGGCGCTGGAGCTGTTCAAGCCGTTCGTGATGAAGCGCCTGGTCGACCTGAACCACGCGCAGAACATCAAGAGCGCCAAGCGCATGGTGGAGCGCGGCCGCACGGTCGTGTACGACGTCCTCGAAGAGGTCATCGCCGAGCACCCGGTGCTGCTGAACCGTGCTCCCACCCTGCACCGCCTCGGCATCCAGGCCTTCGAGCCGCAGCTGGTCGAGGGCAAGGCCATCCAGATCCACCCGCTCGTCTGCACCGCGTTCAACGCGGACTTCGACGGTGACCAGATGGCCGTGCACCTGCCGCTGTCCGCGGAGGCGCAGGCCGAGGCCCGCATCCTGATGCTGTCCTCGAACAACATCCTCAAGCCCGCCGACGGCCGTCCGGTGACGATGCCGACCCAGGACATGGTCCTCGGTCTGTTCTTCCTCACCACCGACGGCGAGATGCGCGAGGTGAAGGGCGAGGAGCGTTCCTTCTCCTCCGTCGCCGAGGCGATCATGGCGTTCGACGCCGGTGAGCTCTCGCTGCAGTCGCGCGTGGACATCCGCTTCCCGGTGGGCACCATCCCGCCGCGCGGCTGGACCCCGCCGGCGCAGGAGGAGGGCGAGCCGGAGTGGCAGCAGGGTGACTCGTTCCGTCTGCGGACGACCCTGGGCCGTGCGCTCTTCAACGAGCTGCTGCCCGAGGACTACCCGTTCGTCGACTACGAGGTCGGCAAGAAGCAGCTCTCCGAGATCGTCAACGACCTCGCCGAGCGGTACCCGAAGGTCATCGTGGCGGCGACGCTCGACAACCTGAAGGCGTCCGGCTTCTACTGGGCCACCCGTTCCGGTGTCACCGTCGCCATCTCCGACGTCGTCGTTCCCGAGGCGAAGAAGGAGATCGTCCGCGGCTACGAGGCGCAGGACGAGAAGGTCCAGAAGCAGTACGAGCGCGGTCTGATCACCAAGGACGAGCGCACGCAGGAGCTCATCGCGATCTGGACCAAGGCGACCAACGAGGTCGCCGAGGCGATGAACGACAACTTCCCGAAGACCAACCCGATCTTCATGATGGTGAACTCGGGTGCACGAGGCAACATGATGCAGATGCGTCAGATCGCCGGTATGCGTGGTCTTGTGTCGAACGCGAAGAACGAGACGATCCCGCGTCCGATTAAGGCGTCGTTCCGTGAGGGTCTGTCCGTGCTGGAGTACTTCATCTCCACGCACGGTGCCCGTAAGGGTCTCGCGGACACCGCCCTGCGTACCGCCGACTCGGGTTACCTCACCCGTCGTCTGGTGGACGTGTCGCAGGACGTCATCATCCGCGAGGAGGACTGCGGCACCGAGCGCGGTCTGCGGCTCGCCATCGCCGAGCGCGGCGCCGACGGCGTCCTGCGCAAGGCGGACGACGTCGAGACGTCCGTGTACGCGCGCTGCCTCGCCGAGGACATCGTCGTCGACGGCAAGGTGCTGGCCCCGGCCGGTACCGACCTCGGTGACGTGCTCATCGACGAGCTGGTCAAGAACGGCGTCTCCGAGGTCAAGACCCGCTCGGTCCTGACCTGCGAGTCCGCCGTCGGCACCTGCGCCATGTGCTACGGCCGTTCGCTGGCCACCGGCAAGCTGGTCGACATCGGTGAGGCGGTCGGCATCATCGCCGCCCAGTCCATCGGTGAGCCCGGCACCCAGCTGACGATGCGTACCTTCCACACCGGTGGTGTGGCCGGTGACGACATCACCCAGGGTCTGCCGCGTGTCGTCGAGCTCTTCGAGGCCCGTACCCCGAAGGGTGTCGCCCCGATCTCCGAGGCCCAGGGCCGCATCCGGATCGAGGAGACCGAGAAGACCAAGAAGATCGTCGTCACCCCGGACGACGGCAGCGACGAGACGGCGTTCCCGATCTCGAAGCGTGCCCGACTCCTGGTCAGCGAGGGCGAGCACGTCGAGGTGGGCCAGAAGCTCACCGTGGGTGCCACCAACCCGCACGACGTGCTGCGCATCCTGGGTCAGCGTGCCGTCCAGGTCCACCTGGTCGGCGAGGTCCAGAAGGTGTACAACTCGCAGGGTGTGTCGATCCACGACAAGCACATCGAGATCATCATCCGGCAGATGCTGCGCCGTGTGACGATCATCGAGTCCGGCGACGCCGAGCTGCTGCCCGGCGAGCTGGTCGAGCGCTCGAAGTTCGAGCACGAGAACCGTCGTGTGGTCCAGGAGGGCGGTCACCCGGCCTCCGGTCGTCCGCAGCTCATGGGTATCACCAAGGCCTCGCTGGCCACGGAGTCCTGGCTGTCGGCGGCGTCCTTCCAGGAGACGACCAGGGTCCTCACGGACGCGGCGATCAACGCCAAGTCCGACTCCCTGATCGGCCTCAAGGAGAACGTCATCATCGGTAAGCTCATCCCGGCCGGTACGGGTCTGTCCCGCTACCGCAACATCCGGGTCGAGCCGACCGAGGAGGCCAAGGCCGCGATGTACTCGGCCGTCGGCTACGACGACATCGACTACTCGCCGTTCGGCACGGGCTCCGGCCAGGCCGTTCCGCTGGAGGACTACGACTACGGTCCGTACAACCAGTAATCGCGAGCGATCGCTTGAAGGGCGGTCACCCCGTGTGGGGTGGCCGCCCTTCGGCGTTCGTCGGGGCCCGCCGTTTTCCTCTCCCGCCGTCGCTAGAGCGGCTAATATGGCCAAATAGGGCCGCGAGCTGGGCATTTGTCTCTGCCTCGGCCTGCGGGAAGACGGGAAGCGCAACGCCGGCGGGGGGCACCGGATGGGGAGCGGAAAGCGGCTGCGTACCTGCCCCTGCGGGGTCAGACCGACCACCCCTGCCCAGCTGGTGTGCCGGGGGTGCCTCACCCCGCTGAGGCTCACGGTCCGCCCCGCCACCCAGCCCGTCCCGGCGCGGGCGAAGAAGAAGACCGCGGCCGTTCCGGTCGCGGCCGGGGTGACGGTACGCGATCCGGTCCGGCCCGCCTCGTCGGCGGGCCTCAAGCTCCAGTTCTCCACGGGGTCCATCGTCGTACCGGTGGGAAAGACGGTGATCCTGGGGCGGGAACGCCAGGGATGCCCCGACGGCGAGATCCTTGAGCGGTTCCACAACCTCTCCCGTCGGCACGCCACGGTCTTCGTGGACCCGGACGGCACCGGCTGGATCCGGGACGAGGACTCCACCAACGGCACGTTCCTCGACGGACGGCGGCTCAGCCCCGGCAGCCGGGTGCGGCTGAAGCCGGGCGACTCCCTGCGCCTCGCCGCCGATGTGCACGTCCGGGTCCTGAGGTGCGGCCGTCGATGAGCCGGACCTCTCCCGGGATGGGCATGACACTCCCGAAGCCGCTCCACACGTACCAGCTCATCGCCCCGCTGCCCGGGCAGGGGGCCGAGGCGGATGTCTACCGGGTGCGCGACTCCGCCGGCCGGGACCGGGTGGTAAAGCTCTACCGGTGGGGATTCGGCGCCCAGCGGGAGGTGTGGCGCAAGCTCCACCTGCTGCAGCACAGCGCGCTCATGCCCATCCTCAAGAAGGGCACGATCCAGGACGGCCGTGACGACGGCCGTGACTACGAGGTCATGCCGTACCTGTCCGGCGGCACCGTGGAAGGGCTGCTGCGCGGGGGACCGCAGCGCAGCGCCGACATCATCCGTCTGGTGAACCAACTGGCCGGAGGGATCAACGCACTGCACGCCGCGGGCATCGTCCACCGCGACCTGAAACCGGCGAACCTGCTCCTCGAAGCGGACCGGCGGCATGTGGTGATCGCCGACTTCGGCATCAGCCGCGACCAGGCCCTGGTGAACGGCACGACCTCCAGGACACCCGCCTACGCGCCGCCGGAGGCCGGACGCGGTGCGGTCACCAACGCCTGGGACTGGTGGTCGCTTGGCATGATCGTCCGTCAGCTCGTCACCGGGGCACCGCCGTTCGCCGGAATGGGGCTGGAAGAGATCCAATGGGCCCTGCTCGACCGGGACATCGACTTGCGTCAGATGCCCGAGGGCCCGCTGCTCACGCTGTGCCGGGGACTGCTCATACGCGACCCGGCGAGGCGATGGGGCGCTCGGCAGGTACTGAGCTGGCTCGACGGCGAGACACAGGCACCGGGCCCGGCGCCCAAGGCGCACCAGGGCGCGGCGCCGACCCAGGTCGACCTACAGCCGCCGGCGGCCTCCGGGGCGGCCAAGCAGGCCGGCGCCAAAGCGGCTCCGGGCAAGGAGAGCGCGGGCAAGCAGACCCCGCCCAAGGCGGCCCCGGCCAAGGCGAGTCCCGCGCAACCGCCGCAGGGCACCGCCGGCAAGGCGTTCTCGTTCGGCGGGGAGGCGCACCGCACGGCGGCGGAACTGGCCCGTGCCCTGCGGGAGTCCGGCGCCGACCTGACCAGGAAGCTGCTGGGCACTCCCGAACCCAACGAGACCCAGCGCCGCCGCCTGAAGGAACTGCGTTCCTGGGCGGAGCAGTTGCCCGGCGCGGTCGGCCGCGGGGACCTGGACATGCTGTTCGGTCGGCTGCTGTCGGCCGAGCCGACCGAGACCAAGGTGCTGCATCTGCTGCGCTGGCTGGAGCCGTCGGGCGCGGCCGCCTACCACGGCCGGGTCGTGACGGTGACCTCCCTCGCCCAGACGTGCGCCGCGACGGTCCGGGGTGGCGATGCCGAGGCCACGCAGCTGATCGCGGATCTGATCGACCAGAAGCTCCTGCGGGTCCTCGCCGACTTCGCGCCGCTGCGCCAGCTCAAGGGCGTCCAGGAGGCCCACGCCCGCCTGGTCAAGCAGTGGCGCGCGAGTGTGAGCCGTCGCGCGACGGTGCCCGAAGAACTGCGAGACCCCGGATCGCACGCGGTACTGGCGGGGCTGCTGCTCGCCCTGCTGCCGGGAACGGAGGCCGCGAAGCGGCTCGGGGCACTGCAGGCCGGCCACCCGCTTCCGGCGGGCGCCGAAGTGGAGTGGTTCAACGGGCTCATCAAGGACCTGGGCGGCAAGGGTGGCCCTGGCGAGCAGGCGGTGCGCGCCGTGTGCGCCAAGTACGCGGTGCGTGACGTGCGGCAGCGGGAGGCGAAGAAGCAGGCGGCCGCCCAGCAGAAGCAGGAACAGACGGTCGTCAAACAGAAGGCGGCGGCGCCCAAGCAGAAGGCGGCGAAGCCCAAGCAGAGTGGTACGACGGTGAAGGCGCCGATGGCGGGCACGGTGCCGGTGTCGAGTCCGCACCGTCGCGAGGCCCTCAACCGCGCCGGTGAGTGGACCATGGTGTGGGCGGCGCTCTGGGCGGCGTCGGCCTGGCTCGGCTGGGGCTGGTTCAACGTGCAGATCAGCGGGCTGCTGACCGTGCAGATCCTCGCCCTGATGCTTGTCCCCCTGGGCCTGCGGCTGCGTACGGCCGCTCGGCTGCGGGGCGCCTACCGGCCGCCGTTGCACCAGCCCCTGCGCTGGCTGCACGAACCGCGGAAGTCACCCTGGCGGCCATGGAACCGCCTCCAGTTCGCCGTCGGCTTCGTCGCCTGCTCCGGCGCGCTGATCAGGGGCGCGGCGTACTACGAGACGAAGGGGGCCGAGGACCCCTTCGTCGTCGCCGACGCGATCCTGTGGGTGGTGGCGCTGGCCTGGCTCTTCTCCAGGGACCGCAAGCACCTGCGGACCTGGGACTCCCGGCAGACGATCTGGCGCCCGCAGCCGCGCCGCCAGGCGAACCACAAGCGTTAGCCGAAAGGGCAGGGATCAAGGGCTGTCGCGCAGCTGGCGCCCCACCGCCGCGGTCAGCTGGTGGCCGGGGCCGAGGGTGCTGACGAGGCGGTCGTTGAGCCTGGTGAGCCGGTTGCGGGCGGTGACGTGCCGGCCCAGGGCGGCCAGGGCCCTGGCGCGTCCGAAGAGGGCGGCGAAGAACGCGGGGTGGTCGGCGGCGCTCAGCGCGGTCAGTTCGGCGGAGATCCGCGCGAACGTCTTCTCCGCCTCGGCGGCCTCGCCATTCACCAGCAGTCGCTCCGCCTCCTCGAGGCCGGGCCAGAAACGCTCGGCCAGGGACGTCCCGGTGGCACCGGACTGCTTGCCCGGGGAGCGCGGGGCGTCCTGTCCACCGGGACCGTTCGGTACGCCGGTGGGGATGTCCCGTTCCCGGACCACGAGCTGCTGGGCCGAAACGGCGGCCCGCCCGCGCGCCGCAGGCCCGCCCTGGGGGGCCGCGGCCCCGCCCGGCCGCCGGTCGCCGCCCAACGCCCAGGTGGCGTGCCGGGCGGCGGCCGCGAGTTCACCGCGTACCTCCTCGATCCCCGGCCGTCGTTCCGGGGCCGGTTGCAGCATCCGGCCGATGACGGAGGCGACCGCCGCCGGAACGTCAGAGCGCCAGTGCGTGACGGGTTCCGGGGGCGCGCCGAGCACCCGTACCACGGCGGCGGCCGGGTCCGGGGCGGCGAACGGGGAGGCCCCGGCGAGCAGGGCGTACAGCGTCACACCGAAGGAGAAGATGTCGGAACGTGCGTCGCCCGGCCCGCCCGCGGCCTGCTCCGGTGACATGTAGCCGGGGGAGCCGAGCACACTGCCGCGGACCGTGTAGCCCGGTCCGTGCGGGGACACCTGGGTGACGAGACCGAAGTCGCAGATCTTCACCCGCTGCTCCGTGGTGAGCAGCAGGTTCGTCGGCTTGATGTCCCGGTGCGCGATCGCCGAGGCGTGGGCGGCCTCCAGGCCCTGCGCGATCTGCCCGGCGTGGCGCAGCACCTCGTCGACGGGCAGTGGCCCGCGGGTCTCCAGCTCCGCCGCGAGGCTCCGGCCCGCCAGCAGCTCCATCACGATGTACTGGGTGCCGTCGTGCTCGCCGCGGTCGTGGATGGTCACCACGTGCGGGTGCTTCAGACGGGCCAGGGCCCGGGCCTCACGGTCGAACCGGCCGTGCATCATCGCGCGGTGGGTGACGCCCCCGTCGGCGGACAGGGCCAGCGTCTTCACGGCGACCGGTCGCTGCAGGTTCTCGTCCCAGGCCTCGTGAACGGTGCCCTGGCCCCCGCTGCCCAGGCGCCGCACCAGCCGGTACCGTCCGGCGAGCAGGGTCCCGCTCATCGCCGCCCCCGCTTCCCCCGGGACCTCTGGTTCTGTCCTCCGCCTGCTCGGCGACCGGGTGTTCCCCCGGCCCCTCGGCCGCGTTCCGGGCCGGGCGCGAGCATCGTCGGGTGGGCCGTTTCCCTGGCCGCGGCCGTCGGCCGGCCGCCTTCGGGCCCCTCCTGCGGGGCCCGGACGCCGTTGTCGTCGAAGAAGAAGTTCCGGCCGCTGAGTTCCAGGAAGGCGGTGTCGTGCAGCACGATCGACTCGCCCCGACGCAGCCGCCGCGTCCCCTGGGGCGGCAGACGCACGTCCTCGCCCCGGGGCCCGCGGATGCGCGTGCCGTTGGCGCTGATGTCCCGGACCGTGAGGCTGCGGCCGGCCAGTTCCAGCACGAGGTGGTTGCGGCTGATCCACTGGAGCGCCGCCTCTCCCAGGTGGGCGGCGAGCGGCACCGCGTCGCCGGCCACCGTGGGGGCGCGGCCGACCGTGAGGGTCTGGCCCTCCACGAGCAGGAAGCGGTGCCGTACCTCGCCCTCGCTGCGCACCTTCAGCTGGACCTGGTGCGGCCGGGCGCCGGTGTCCTTGAGCGCCACGCCGTGCGTCGGGCAACGGACGGTGCCGCCGCGGCGGGTGGGGCAGGGCTGGCCGCCGCCGCGGGAGGGACCGAACAGCGGGCAGCCGGGCTCGGGGCACAACCAGTGCCGCAGGAGCAGGTCCTGGCGGGCGCCGCCGAGCCGCCGGTCGTACAGGCCCGCGGCGAGCAGCGCGCTCTCCTCCTCCTTGCGCGAGATCTGCCAGTCCTCCGGCTCCGGCATGATCCGGGGCCGCACATGGACCGTGCCGTCCGGGCCCGCGACGGCCCGCAGGAAGTGCTGACGGTCGCCCGGCAGCCAGGGGTGTTCGCGGTAGTAGTCGAGGAAGTTGTCGTCGGTGACCACGCGCAGCCGGGCCGCGGAGGCGAGTTCGACCAGTCGGTCGTCGGCGACCGGCAGGACCTCCAGCAGCCCGTCCGAGGACCAGCTCCCCAGCGTTTCGCGCTCGGCCGCCGTCAGCCGCTCGTCGGTCATCAGCGAACGGTCGGTGACGCAGTAGACCTGTACGGCGTCGTCGCGGTGGAAGGCGGCCAGCGCGTCCAACACGTGCAGCAGTCGCCTGAGTTCGGCACCGCGACTGCCACCCAGTGCGGTGTTGCGCACGATGTTCGCGACATCGACGGCGAAGTCGGCTGTCGACGCGTCGAGGGTCAACCGGTGGTCGGGTCGCATGGGCCCCGAAGCTAGCAGCCGCCTGGCGCCGGAAGCGGACGTTTCGCCGAATACGGTCAGGGTCAGGAGCGCGGCTCGATACCGGAGGGCGGTCACCCCGTAGCGGGGTGGCCGCCCTCCGGCGTGTTCAGCGGCCGGTCAGTTCCCAGACCGCGACGGCCGTCGTCGCCACGGCGGCCACGGCGCCGATGCTGGCGATGGGCCAGCGGGAGCGTTCCAGCGCGTCCAGCCGCTGCTCGTGGTCGGCCAGTTGCTTGTCGGTCTGGTCGCTGCGCTGCACCAGCAGGGCGAGTTGCCCGTCGGCCCGGGCGAAGCCGGCCTCGACGGTGCCCCGCAGGCGTTCGAGTTCGACGGCGACGACGGCCCGATCGGAGACGGAGGCAGGATCGGTCACGCCTTGCCCTCCTCTCGGCGCTCTTCCGATGTCGCAGCGTCCGGCGTGCTCGTCCGCAGCCAGGAGGGAAGGGCGGCCTGTACGGCGGGCAGGGCCATGACGCGGGTCACGGCCCCGGCGACCGCCAGGGCGCCGGCGACCCAGGGGAGGGTTTCGGGGACGCCGACGGCGCCCACGACCGCCGGCAGCAGGACGCACAGGCCGACAGCGGTCTGGACAACGGTACGGAGGGTTCGCTTGGCGGCCTCTGACACGGTGGACCTCGTTTCTCAGGAGCTGTACGGGACCTTCAGCGCCGCCCAGGACTTGGCGCCGGGCCAGCCGTCGGCGGAGGCGCCGGAGTAGCCGAGCTTGCGCTGCCACTTGGCGTAGGAGCGGCGGTCGGCCTCGGTCCACTGCGGGCCGGGGCCCGAGGTGTAGGCGGAGCAGCCGACGGCGACCAGGCGCTTGCCCATCGCCGTGACGATCGCGGACCGGGGGGTCTTCCGGAACCACTCGGCACCGGGGAACGGCTGGTACTGCGGGGTGCTGGGCGCAGGGGCCGAGCCGGTCGGTTTCCTGGCCAGGCGCGCGGCGATGCGGGCGCGCAGGTCGGCCATGGCGAAGCCACGCGGATCGATCTTGGTGCTGGTCCACTCCTTGTGGCCGATCACGGAGTGGGCGCTCCAGCCGTGCGCCCGGCACAGGGCGGCGGCGGCCCGCTCGATGGCGTCGAGCTGGACCTCGGGCCACGGATCCCTGCCGTCGCCGAGGTTGACGCACTCGAAGCCGTAGAAGTGGGCGTTGCCGTCCGTGGTGCTGTGGCGGGGGGCGGGCAGCTCGGCGCGCTCGGCGGTGACGGCGGCGAGGACGTCGGGGTCGCCGACGCCGGCGTGGTTGGCGCGTCCGTTGCCGACCAGGTGGACCGTGCCGTCCTTGGCGATCACGCCGTGGCAGAGCGGGCCGGGCAGCTCGGAGTGGCCGTCGAAGCAGAGGTTGACGCTGTTTGTGGTCCCGGAGGTGACGGTGTGATGGATGATCACGCCGTTGAGCGGGCCCCAACTGCCCTTGTGGTTGCGGTTGTGGGTGCGCCATCCGGGGTGTTCGACGACGGTGACGCCCTCGGCCCGCAGGGCGGACACGAGGGCGTCGGCGGACAGGGGTCTGGCCATGGGCGGTGCCTCCAGGGCATGAGAGAACCCCGGCCGGTCGGGCGGCTCGGGGCGTCGGGTGTGAAGGGACGGGCGGGGGCTCAGGCGGCGGGGTCCGTACCGCCGTCCGGGTCGGGCTCCGGCTCGCCGTCCGGCGTCCACCGGGCGCACAGGTTCACGTACGCCTCCGTGTTGGACCGGAAGTCGGCGACCGCCGCGGCGACGGCGCGCGGTACGGCCGTCGGGTCGGGGACGACCGGGTCCGTGCCGACGGGCTCGACGCCGATCCGCCCGTAGCCGCGGAGCACGGCGCCGTTGGTGCCGGTCTCGGTGAACTGGGCGGTGACGCTGACGGACGCGTGGCGGCCGGTGAGCGGGTCGGGCGTGATGATGCTGCTGAGGCTGGTGTCGGTGACGTTGATGTAGACGGTGTGGCCCGCCTCGGTGAGGGTGGCGCGGCCGGCGTAGTCGATCGCGACGCCCCAGGGCTGGGTGGGGTCGATGTCCATGGGTTCCTCCGATGTCGGGGGCACTAGGTGGTCTGGAGGCCGTACATGATCCGCGGCTGGGCGTAGACCGTGCCGGTGCCCGAGGCGACGCGGGCCTGGATCTCGAACTTGAGCAGGTTGCTGAACGAGGCGTCGAAGTTGTTGACCACGAAGTCGGTGTAGTCGAACGCCGCGGGAGCCGTGACGGTGCCGCCCCACTGGGTGTCGTTGACCATGACCCGGACCTCTCCGGTGGCGCCGGAGGACACCGAGGTCGAGATGTACATCCGCATCTTCGGCTGCCACAGCGGGTTCCAGGACCGGGCGACGGTCGACCAACTGCCCGAGGTGGTGCGCGGCCAGCGTTCCAGGGCCGTGTCGGTCGGCATCGTCATCGACAGCCACGGGCGGGCCAGGCCGCCGGTGTCGACGTCGTCGGCGAAGATCTCCTTGCCGTTGCGGTCGAAGATCCGCAGCGGCTGCTGCGAGGTGGAGGTGCCGTCGCCGTTGTGCAGGCTCAGGGCCATGGAGCCGGTCTGGCGGCGGATGGCCAGGCCGTACTCCTCCTCGGACCACATCCCGACCGCGAACACGGCCGGACCGCCGTCCGGCGGCCACACGGTGAGATAGCCGCCGTTGCTGATCTCCACGCCGCCCTGGGACACCTTGTTGAGGGCGGGCCGGGTGTTGACGGCGGTGGACAGCTGCTGGATCCGGCGTTCCATCGCGGTCAGCCGGTCGATGATGTCCTCGGGCAACTGGGGCATCAGACCTCCTCCAGGTAGAGCTCGGCGGTGTCGGGGCGGCCGCGCTGCGCGGGGCTGACCTTGACGCCGATGATCCGGTAGCGGTTGTTCAGTCCCTCGGTGAACCACTCGTCGGTGATGCGGATGCGCACGGTCCGGCCGAGCAGCGCGGGCGGCACCAGGTCGTCGAGGCGGACGGTGATCTCGGGGATCACCACCGCCCCGGTGGCCTCGGCCAGTTCGGCCTTGGCGAGGGACAGCAGGGTGGCGGTGTCGGAGACCTCGTTGTGGTCTGAGGACAGGTCGATGCGCGGATAGCCGGCGTTGATCAGCTCCGTGGCCTCGGGCGCGTCGGCGAAGAGCGGACGGGACTCGGCGGCCTGGTTGGAGTTGTCCGTGGCGCCGCGCGCCCGCGCGGTGGTGCCGCCGCGGGTGGCGTCGCGTGGGAAGGAGTACGCCAGGATGTTGCCCGGCCGGTCCATGACCAGGTCGGTGGTCCCGGTGTTGATCTTCGGGCTGCCCAGGCGCAGCCGGCGCACCCGCTGCCCGGTGGACGGGTCGCGGTAGACGGCGATGTGGTGCTCGAATCCGGGCTCCACGGCGGCCATCGCGTCGATGGCCTCCAGGTAGATCGTCTCGTCGCCGTCGCGCCAGTTGCCCGAGCGGCGCTCCTTCGAGCTCTCGTCGCCGTAGGTGACTCCGATGTCGCTGCCGGGCAGGGTGGTCTGCAGGTAGGTCCACACCGCGCGGACCACGGCCAGCGGGTCCTGGTTCTTGTAGTAGAGACTGGCGCGGATGCGGCGGCGGGCCGCGTACGACTCGAAGGTGGCGGCCTGGATGCCGAGGGTCAGCACGCCCCGGTCGTCGCTCTGGAGGGTGCTGGTCCAGACGATGCCGCCCCACCACAGGTCGTTGCCGCGCTGGAGGTAGACCGCGGTGCGGCCCTCCTCGATGCGGCGGACCCGGGCGGCCATCGCCGCGTCGGGTACCGGGACGGTGCCGGAGAGGGATCCGGGTTTGCCGATGTAGTCGTCGACGGTGACGTCCCGCAGCGGCAGGATGTCGATGGTGGTGTCCTCGCGCAGATCGCAGAAGATCGCGCGGTACGGGGTGTTGGTGGTCATGCGGCGGTCAGCTCCTGGGTGAGGCGGTGGTCACTGCACGAAGCAGGCGGAGAACCGCAGGGTGTTGCCGACCTGGATGACACCGCTGGTCGACCAGCTGAGCAGGTACACCGTGCCGTCGGGGTTGATGCGGACGGCGCCGTCCGCGTACCCGTCGGTGGCGGACGCGTACGTGTCGTTGGCGGGCCGCCACCCGGCGGGCAGGGTGCAGATCAGCTCGTCGTTGACGTTGCCCGGGTTGGTGCTTCCGGCGGCCGTCGCGGTGAGGGAGGCGGTGGTCCGGGCGAGCGAGACGCTGAAGGAGCAGACACCGCGGGTACGGCGGGCGTTGTACGAGCTCAGCGACCAGTTGCCGGACGCGGTGACGCCAGTGGTGTTGGTCTCCACGGCGACCGGCGGCTGGTAGTCGGCCCAGGCGGTGCCCGTCCAGCGCTGCAGGACGCCGCTCATGTCGCGGTACTGGCCGGGATGGGCGCCGATGGCCGTGTCCGTGGTGACGGGCAGGATGCCACCGACGGAGACCGTCGCGGTACGGCGGCCGGTGAGGGCCGTGCCCCAGGGGATGCCGTTGGTGCCGGCGCTCGCGCCCTTCGGCACCGTCACCTCGTACAGCGGCAGGGACATGGCGGGCGCGGCCGGTACGACCGGGATGGCGGCCGGGGTGCCCTTGACGATCTCGACGGCGGCCTCGGTGCGGCCGGAGCCGTCGTAGGTGTCGTCGTAGATCTTCAGGACGACGAGGTCGAGGCGGCCGTACTGGGCGTCGCCGTCCTCGAAGGTGAGGGGCAGGTACTCGGTGAGCGCGACCGGGTAGGCGCCACGGGCGTCCGTGCCCTGGACGACGGCCCGGCCGGGGCTGACCGTGGCGGTCATGGAGTTCGCGGTGCCGGTCAGGGTGAACCCCGAGATGCGGGACTGGCCGTCGGCGGAGCCCGGCAGGATGCCGGAGCGGGTGGCGACGGCCGAGGTCGGGGTGAGCGTGCCGAGCGGGACGACCCTGGTGTCCTCCAGGGACTGGCTGTCGGGGGAGAGCCAGCCGGAACGGACGGGCATGGTCGACTCCTTTCCGTGAAGCGTGAGGCGGGAGTTCAGGCGATCGGGTCGACGCGCAGATAGCGGGCGTCGAACCAGCAGGTGACCGTGGCACTGGTCGACCGGTACATGGCGGTGACCGTGCAGGTGGTGCCGACGGCCAGGCCGTTCAACCGCAGCTGGGTCGACACCGACTTGCCGATGTCCCCCGAACTCGTCGCGGTGCGCTCGTCGTCGGCCGCCCAGATGACGGTGGAGCCCTGGGTGACCTGCGGGGACATGTAGGCGGAGACGGTCTCGCTGGACCGGGTGAGCATGCGGGCGCCCAGGCCGATGAGGACCGAGCCGGACGGCGGGGCCGTGAAGGTGAGCGTGAGCGGGGTGGCCGACGCGTCGGCGAGTGTCGGGGTGTAGGTGGTCGAGGTGGTCGACCCGGCGTCCAGGGTGTTGGCGAACACCGGCCCCGGCACGGCCGGCAGCCACACCGTGCCGTTCCAGCGCTGGAGCTGTCCGGCGGCGGAGTCGCGGTACTGGCCCGGGTAACCGCTGCTGGTGAGCGCGCCGGCCGGGACGATGCCGCCCACGTCCCTGGGATACGGCACCCACGCCGTGCCGTTCCAACGCTGGAGCGTGCTGTTGACGTCGCGGTACTGGCCCGGATAGGCGCCGGTCACGGTGTCGTCCGGGCCGGCCGGCAGGATGCCGCCGACGGCGACGGTGGTGGGCCGCAGGTCGGTCTGCGCCGTGTCCCAGTCGATGCCGCCGGTGCCGGAGCTGCGGCCCTTGGGGACGGCGACCTTGAACAGCGGCAGGGACAGGCCCGGTGCCGCGGGCGCGGCCGGGGTGGCCTCCGGCTTGCCCTTGACGATCTCGACGACGGCCTCGGTGCGGTCGCTGCCGTCGTAGGCGTGGTCGTAGATCCGCAGGACGACCAGGTCGATCCGGTCGTACAGGGCGTCGCCGTCCTCGAAGGTGAGCGGGACGCCGTCGGTGACCGCCACCGGGTAGGCGCCGCGGGACTCGGCCGCCTGGACGACGGCCCGCCCGGAGCTCACGGTGGCGGTCATGGTGCCCCTGGTGCCCGCGAGCCAGAAGCCGGAGACGCGGTGCTCCCCGGTGTAGGAGCCGGGCAGGATTCCCGAGCGGGTACCGATGGGCGAAGTGGGGGTGAGGGCACCGAGCGCGGCGACGCGGGTGTCCTCACGGGTCTGGCCGTCCGTGGACAGCCAGGCGGAGCGTGCGTTCATGGCGGGTCCTGTCGGCAGGGGTCAGGAGGCGGCTTCGTAGGTGCCGTGGAGGGACAGCACGTCGTTGGCGGCCCACACGAACGGCAGCGACTTGTCCCACACGCCCGTGCTGGTCTTCAGGGTGTCGCGCAGCCGGTAGACCATGCCGCCGTTCGCCGTCGCGAGCAGACCGGTGCCCTGGTGGAACAGGCCCGCCGAGGCGTCGAACGCCTCCGCGGTCATGACCCGTCCGTCCAGCTTCCAGGCGGTGGACACCGGCGCGGTCGGCAGGGAGAAGGACCAGTCGCCGTTGGTGTCCTGGGCAGCCAGGTTGGTCGTCGAGCCGATCTTGAGATAGATCCGCACCTGGACGACGTTGCCGGTCTTCACGTACGACCCGGCCAGCGTGCCGTTGCCGATCGTGGGCGCCGTGCCGTTCTCGCTGCGCCAGACCGGGGTGTAGTCGGTCCAGTTGGCGACCGGCTGGTACGACACCCAGGTCGAGCCGTTCCACCGCTGGAGCACTCCGGAGGAGCTGTCGCGGTACTGGCCGGTGTAGCTGGCCGTGGTGACCGTGCCGGCCGGGGCGATGCCGCCCAGGGCGCTCGGGTAGGAGACCCACGCGGAGCCGTCCCAGCGCTGGAGGGCGCCGCCGGAGTCGCGGTACTGGCCCGGGTAGGCGCCGTTGCCGGTGTCGCCGTACGCGGGGAGGATGCCGCCGATCGCGACGGTGGTGGAGCGCAGGTCCGTCACGTCGTTGTTCCAGTTGATGCCGCCCTTGCCGGCGCTGATCCCGGCCCGGACGGTGACCCGGTAGATCGGCATCGCGATGTCCGGGAGCGCCGGCGGGGTCGGGTTGGTGTCCGCCTTGCCCTTGACGATCTCCAGGGAGACCGTGGACTGCGCCGAGCCGTCGTAGAGCTTGTCGGAGATTTTCAGGACGACGAGGTCGATGCGGTCGTTGGCCTCGCCGTCGACGAAGGTGAGGGACTGCGGTTCGGGGAGGGTGACGGGGTAGGCGCCCTGGTTGCTGTCCGCCTGGACGACGGCCCGGCCCTCGTGGACCTTGGCGGTCATGGTGCCCGCGCCGCCCTCCATCCAGAAGCCGGAGAGGCGGTACTGGCCGTCGAAGGAGCCCGGGAGGATGCCTGACCGGACCTCCAGCGGGTTGGTCGGGGTGGTCGCGCCCAACTGGGTCAGTCGGGTGTCCTCGCGGGTCTGGCCGGTTTCGGCCAGCCATGAGCTGCG
Source organism: Streptomyces sp. NPDC048751 (assembly GCF_043198595.1). NCBI lineage: Bacteria > Bacillati > Actinomycetota > Actinomycetes > Kitasatosporales > Streptomycetaceae > Streptomyces > Streptomyces sp. NPDC048751. The sequence continues at coordinate 847,186 of NZ_JBICUX010000002.1, read as the reverse complement.
CAGGTTCATCTGCTGGTCTCCTGTGATCTCCGGAAGGTACGGGGGAGGTGAGGGGCGGTCAGGGGGCGGTCACCACTCCGCGTCGCGCCAGCGGACCGTCATCCGGGCACCGGTGTCGAAGGTGTCCGGGCGGAACGCCAGCTGGGCGCGGCCCGGTTCGAACGCGAACAGCTCCTCGGGGCTGCTGTCCGCCGCGGCCGTGTCACGGCGGGAAGCGGTGCTGTTGAGGGTGACCGTGCCGGCGGCGGTGTCGACCACGAGCTCGTCGCCGTCGGCGAGCTTGATCTCGTAGCGCAGTCGGCGGCCCGAGGTGCGGTCGGTCACCGTCGGGCTGGCGCACGGGCCGGTGAAGGTGATCAGCGGATGCGTGGGCGCGGAGCCGGAGTTGGCGGCGATCACGTCTCCGGTGGAGGCCGACTGCCCCCAGTACAGCGGCCAGGTCAGCGGCCAGGTCAGACCGCTCTCCGGCTGCGGGGCGCCGGTGACCGCGCTCTGCTCGGTGACCGAGTAGCGGCGCGGGTCGGTGGCGTACCACTGCACGGACGCCCGGGCCACGCCCTGCGTGGTGTACGTCCGGTCCGCGGCCAGCACGCGCTGGCTGACCCGGGCCCGCACGGCCAGGGTCTCGCCGTGCAGCCGCACCGCCAGCCAGCGCTCCGCGTCACCGAGGAGCAGGGCCTGGCGCAGGGCGCGCATCGCGGACAGCGAGGAGTCCGAACTGTCCTCCGACGGTACGGTCCACACCGTGCCGCCGATCTTGCGGGGCCGGGCGTAGCGGGCGCCCGGCCAGGCGCCGTGCGCGGTGGGGTGGTCGGCGTCCGAGGTGTCGTACTCGGGCAGGTCCTCCCAGCCGCTCAGTCCGCCGCGGTCGATCTCGTAGGGGGTGCCGGGGCCCAACAGCAGTCCGGCCCACTGCATCTGCCCGTCGCGGGTGATGAGTGAGCCGGGTGCGGTGTCCTCGGTGTATGCGGTTGTGGTCGTCTCGGCCATGGGGCCGTCACCTCACTTCTCAGGCTGGGGTGCGTGCGTGGGCCGCCGCGAGGAAGAGCAGGTCCTCCGCCGTGCCGTGGGCACCGGCGCCCCGGCTCTCGTGGAACTCCGTGATCCGGTGCGGGGGCCCGGGCCGGTGGCGGTTGCGCAGGGCGAGCGCCTGCTGCCGGCGCAGGGCGGTGAGCGGCAGTACCCTGCCCGCCCGCCGCGTGGCGCCCGGGACCGCGACACCGCCCTCGGCGAGCATCGGGATCTTGTCCAGGTCGACGCCGAACTTCTTGCCGAACAGGCTGAAGCTGAGGCTGTTCAGCCCGTCGACGATCCAGTTGGCGAACGCGATCAGGCCGTTGACCGGCCCCTTGATCACACCTGCGACGGTCTGCGCGCCGGTCTCCACGAACTGCCCGAGCCCGCGCATCGTCCCGGACAGGGCCTCCTTGATCCGGGTGAACATCCGGGGGATGTCCTGACTGATCCATTTCAGCGCCGGCCCGACCGCGTCCTTGAACCCCCGCCACACCGCGGACACCTTGCCGCTGAGGGCACGGGTGTCGCCGGTGGTGAGGGCCTTGAGGACGGCGAAGCCGGTGCCGATGAGGGTGGCGATGCCGGTGACCGCGGTGGTCACGACCGAGAGGTAGCCGCTCACGTAGGTGCTCACCGCGCTCGCGATGCCCTTGAGCAGCGGGGCCATGATCGTCAGGTAGCTCTCGACGTACTTCAGTACGAGCGTGGCCAGCTGCTCCATGAACCGCTGCCCGGTCTCCGAGTTCAGCGCCAGGTCGACCAGCCACCCGGCGACCGGGAGGAGGAGGCCGGTGACGAAGCCGATGGGGTTGGCGCGGGTGAGGGCGTTGATGACCAGCATGACGCCGGAGCCGATGGTCATGGCGGTGCCGAAGGTGTCCAGCAGGTTGCCGAAGAGTCCGGCGGCGTCGATGAGTCCGCCGACCAGCGCCACGACGCCGCCGAGACCGGACGCGAGCCTGCCGAGGAGGCGGCCACCGCCTTTCGCCCCGGAGCCGACCCTCTTCACGCCGGTTGCGGCGGAGGTGGCCTCCTGCCCGGTCCTGGTGACGGAACGGGCGGCGGCGTCGGCGCTCGTCTGCATCCGACGCAGGGCCGTGTTGCCCTGGCCGGCGGCCGGACGGATGCGATCGATGCCGGTGGCGGCGCCCTTGATCCTGCTGGTGAAGGAGCGCAGGGTCCCGTTGGCCTGTTCCACCCGGCTCCGCATGGAGCGCAGGGTCGGCGCGGTCCCGGCGAACGGATTGCGGAGCAGGCCGCCACCGGCGGCGACGGCGGCACTCATCCGCGTGCCTTCGCCAGGAACATCAGGGCGTCAGCGGTCCGCTGCGGGCTGCTCGTCTCGGCCGCGTAGTAGTGCTCGATGTGCAGCGCGCCGCCGGCCGCCCCGGACGCTCCGGCGTACGCCGGCCCCTGCGCGGCCGCCCGCTTCAGCAGCCGGTCGAGCTTGCTCAGCGGCAGCACCGCCTCCGCCTCACCGGCCTCGGCGAGGAGCGCCGGGACACCGCCCGAGCGGGGCATGACGACACCACCGGTGGCGAGCGCGGGGATGCGCGGCAGGCTGACGCCGAAGGACTTGCCGCCGACCTTCGGCACCCAGCCCGGGATCGACACCTTGATGCCGTTGAGCCTGCCGATCGCGGAGTTGATGATGCCGATGACCGCGTTGATCGGGCCCCGCACCGCGCCCTTGATGCCGTCGAAGGCGCGGCTCGCGATGCCCTTCAGGCCGCCCCAGATGCTGGACAGCTTGTCCGTGACGGCCCGGAAGGCGTTGGGGATCGCCGACTTGATCCAGCTGACGACGGGTGAGACGACGGACTTGATGCCCTTCCAGACGCTGCTGACGACCGTCCTGATCGCCTTCAGCGCGGTGCTGATGACCTGCTTCCAGATGTTGACGTAGGTCTTGATGACCGTGGCGATCGCCTTGACGACGGCCGAGACCGCCTTCTTGATGCCGCTCCAGACCGACTTGATCAGCTTGGCGGCGTTCTTCATGATCGGCCCGATGGCCTTCATGACCTTGCTGATCACCGATTTGATGACCTCGAAGGCGGTTTTGAGTACCTTCTGCATGGTCTTCGACCGGGTCGCCATCTCGACGACCTTCTCGATCAGGGGCGCGAGCAGGTCCATGAGCATGCCGAAGAAGTTGCCCTTCATCGACTTGTTCATCTTGTCCTGGCCCTTGGCGGCCCTGCTCGCCCCCGCCTCGTACTTGCCGAGGTTCTTGCCGGCGGTGGAGCCGGTCCGGCCGGCCTTGCCGATGGACTTCTCGGCCTGATCGGACGCGCGCTTGAGGTCCTTGAGCTCCTTCTCGGAGCCCTGGGCGGCCGTCTTGAGGGCCTTGAGCTTGGTGGCTCCGGCCTGGCCGGCACTGCCGATCCCCTTCGCGGCGTTCGCGGCGCCGTCCGCCTTGGACTTGAAGTCCTGCAGCGAGCCGGTCGCCTTCTTCAACGAACTGACGAGACTCATCGAACACCTCCTTTCGAACTACGGCGGTCAGGACTGACCCACGGCTCCAGCAGCGGCGTTGGCGTCGGAGGCGAGCGATCGGAAACGGTCTCCGAGGGTCTGGGTGGCGCTGGAGAGGTCGCGGGTCGCGCCGGCCACGTCCCGCAGGGTGCGTGGCTTCGGGAGCCTGTCGGGGTCGTAGTTCCTGAGCTTTCCGTTGAGCGCGCCGACGGCCTGGGCGACGTCCCTGATGTCGTCGGCGGGGTTCGGGCTTATCGCGTCCTTGATCTTCCCGAGAGCCGTGGCGATCTGGGTGAGGGTGCGCGGGGATTTCATGTTCCGCGCCGCCGAATTGAAGGCGACGATTTCCGGAGTGAGACCGTTCAGTGCGGTCTTGAGGCCGTTGAGGGTCTCCTCGGAGAGGTTGTGGGGGTTGATGGAGACGGACTGGGCGGCATCGACCTGGGCCCGTGTACGCCGTTCCGGAAGACCGGTCTCCGTTATGGTCCAGAGCCTTCCGGTCACCCGTTCATGAAGGTTGTTGAGAATGGTCCCGAGCTTGAGGAACCGGTCGTTGATGAAGGCCAGGCCCGCGGCCACCCCGAGCAGCGTCATGCTGATCGGGTTCAGCTGCTGGAAGGACTCCAATACGTCCTTGAGCCCGATGGCCTCGGCGAAGGCCTCCCAGGCGTTCTTCTGCTCGTCCTTGCCTGCCTTGACGGCTTCTACGATTTCCTTCTTGCCCTTGTCGAACTCGCTGTTCGTCAGGTTGTTTCCGGGTTTGACGTGTGTATTCAGCGTGGCGTTGACCGTGCTGATTTCCTTTTTGATGTCGGCTATCTTTTCGAGAATATCGGCCTCAGCCATGTGTACCTCGGTTCGGATAGCGAGGGGTTGACCCTCGCGAACGGCCACTGCTAGCTTCGCTCTGTGGAAACCTCAACTGCTGTTTTTCTGGCTCTGGGATTCGCTCTCGTATTTCTGGCAACCATCAGCTTGGTCGTTCAACTGCAGAGTTTTCTGACCCACCGCCTCCTGTCGAATCTGGAGCGGCACGGGGTCGAGGGCGAGGCGATAGCCAGGCGTCAGGACGTCATGGCCGGGCAGGCGCGCGTCTACTTCGAGGTCCGGCTGCCGGAAGGTGAGCCGAGGGCCGAGTTCTACGAGCTGTTCCTGACCTCGCCGGGTCCGGTGGGCACGGTGGTGCCGGTCGTGTACGACCGGAGGAAGCCGAGCCGGGCGAAGACCGGAACCCGGCAGGAGATCGACTTCCGCGCCGAGCGGCGCCTGGTGCAAGTGATGGGCGGCGGCGGGCTGGTGATGTTCGTCGTGGGGGTGGTGCTGTTGTTCACCGCCAGGTGAGTGCGGGCGCGGGCCGGTCGAGGCCGCACAACACAGCGGCGCGGTGACGGTCGGCGTGCGTGCCGACGCATCCCACGCCGTTTTTCGTGCCTGTGTGCTGGTGGGGCTCCCAAGTGGGGTCAGGACGACATGATCGGCCGGGAAGCTCCTACGAGCGGTTGCGGTCGCGTGACCGGTGGGCCTCCGTCAGCGCGTCCGACCAGCCGGCGGCGTAGGCACGTGACTCCCGGTCCAGCAGTTCTTCGTACACCCGGTCGAGCAGGGCCTCGCGGCTGGCGGCGGGGGTGCGCAGCAGATGGGCGAGGCGGGTGTAGGTGTCGATCGGCTGCTGCGGGTGGTTGCTCGTGCCAGTCGCCATGTCGGCCTGCTTTCCCTTGTGTCCGTCGGGCTGTTGGTACACGTGGCGCCTACGGAGGCGTTCGAGACGCGTGTTCGAACTAGTGTACGAGTAATCCTGTGGTTCGGGCGGTGTTTGCCTCGTCGGCTCCCCCTCACCCTCGTGCGGACCTGCGGTGATACGGGGGGACGCGGCGAACGGTCCGTCAGGTTCTTGGGTTAGGATCCGGCCGTTCTCCCGTTCGTGAACGAAAAAGTGAACGACCAGGCCCCCCAAGGAACTCGGAGGGCCCGGTGTGGGACGGTGGATGGCTACGGCAGCCGTCCTCGCGCGGGGGGCGCGCGAAGGAGCAGCGGACGAGAGCAAGATCTACGGGGTGCCTTACGGGGTGGACGGCGACGCGAGCAATGCGCGGGACGACCGGGCGATCGACTGGCTTGAACAGTCCCCTGACCTCCCGCACCTCATCGCCCGCCTGTCCGAGCTCGTCCACCGGCTCGGACACGCCCCCGAAGACCTCCTCGTCCTTCCCCGCGCCGAACTCGAACGGCGTGAACTCGCCGCCTACAGCGCCGGCTGGGCCGACGTCGTCGCCGAGGAACTGCCCGCCGTCCGACGCGCGTACGAGGAGCGGATCACCGCCGCCTACCTCCAGGGCCAGGAGGACGCCCGCACCGGCGACCGCCCCCGCCGCGCCCGGCGCCCCGAGGGCCAGGAGGGCGGCCACGTCATCCCCTTGCCCTATCTCCAACTCCTGCGGCCGCCCACGGAGGTGACGCGGGTAGAGGAGCGCGGTGAACGGGAGCGGTCGGTGGCGGACGGTTCGCCGGCACCGACGCCGGAGCCGGCGGACGAGGGTGAGGGCGCTTCCGGGGAGGAGCGCGGTGCGGAACAGGTGCCGGACGACGGCAGGGACAAGGGCGGCATACTGCTCTCCGCCCGTGATGTGCGCGGGCGTTCGGCACGCTCCGACCGGCGCCGGGTCGTCCGGCGCAACGGACGGCCGAGTGTCCCTCCGCTGACCAGACCGGGCGACCACCCCGCCGGGCGTGAGAAGGGCCGCCGCCCGGACGCGCCGGAACAGCACGAGGAGCCGCCCGAGACTTCCGGCCCCCGCCCCGAGGACCGCCCCCGGCTCTCCGACAAGGCCCGGGCACTCGCGGACGAGCTGGAAGGCAGAGGGAAGGGCCGCCACCGCGACGAGGACGACGACCAGCCCACCCCCGAAGGCCCCCGCGACCGTGACCGGCCGCAGGGGCGTGGGGAGCGGGACCGGTCGGACGGACGTGGGGAGCGGGAACGAACGGACGGACGTGGGGAGCGGGAACGAACGGACGGACGTGGGGAGCGGGAACGAACGGACGGACGTGGAGAGCGGGACCGGCCGGACGGACGCGGGGAGCGGGACCGGCCGGACGGAGGCGGGGAGCGGGATCGGCCTGACCGGGCCGACCGCCGCGACGGACGTGGGAAGAACGCCCCGCAGGACCGCGCGGCCAAGCGCGACCAGCGACCGGGGACAAGACGCCCCCGCTGAGGCCCCCTTGTCACTCGGTCCCGCGCATCCGCCCGGCGCCACCCCCCGCGCCGTTCCTCAGCCGAAGAAGCGGGCGAGCTGGACCGGGCTCGGGGCGGAGTTGTCCTCGGTCGGCGCTGGGGTGTCGCCGACGGGAGCGTCCCGCTCCTCCTCCGGTGGGTCGCCCGGGCGCGGTACCGGTACCGGGGGTTCCGGGGCCTCGCCGTCCTCGGCCGTGTTGACCGTGGCGAACATCCAGTTGGCCGCCGCCAGATGGTCCACGGCCGCGGCCAGCAGATGGTCGGTCACCGACCACTCCGCGGCCTCCCCGTGCAGATCCCGGTTGAGCGCGCTGTCCCGCGGCAGGTGCTTGATGAGCACCGAGAGCCGCCGCGCGGAGAGGCGGTCACGGTGCCAGTCGAGCAGGTCGATGCCGTAGTGGCGGAGCAGATCCGCCTCGAGTGCCTCGGCGTGTTCGTCGACGAACCCGACGAGGCTCAGCCTTCCCCCAGGCCGAGCCCGGTCTCCTTGCCGTAGGCCTCCAGGATGGCGGCGATGTCCTGCATGGTGATCTCGTGCCGCTCGAAGCGGGCGAACTGCTCCTCGCCCATGAGCAGTCCGAGCAGCCCGTCGACGTCGTTGTCGTCGAGGTCCCGCAGGGCGCGGGCGGTGGCCCGGGTCAGCTCGGTGGGCAGTGTGAAGGAGTCGCCGTCGAGCTCGAACGACCAGGTGCGGCCGAGGGCTTCGAGGCGCTGGGCGCGGGCGGCGTTGACGTCGAAACGGGCCATGGGGATACGTACTCCTCGGGGTTGTCGAACGGGGTGCCGAAGCAGTGGAAGGGCGGGCGGGGCGGACGAACCCGCCCCGCCCGGTGGATCAGGCCGCGTACGAGTCGTCCTTCATGACGAAGCTCGCCAGCGCCGAGCCGTCGGCGTTGGCCATGGCCGTGAAGGTGATGCCGAGCTGGGCCGCGGACTTGCGGGCCAGCTTGATGTCGTCCGCCGCCGTGACCTGGCCGCGCGGGATGCCGAAGCGGTAGGTCACGGCCGAGCCGTCGCTCGCCTGGACGTCCGTGAACTCCAGGCCGAGCGCGCGGACGTCGGCGAACGGACGGTCCGCGATGTCGTACTGGAAGACGTCCGTGGCGCCGGCCACCGGGTTGATCTTGCCGCCGCCCATGAAGAACGGCAGCGTGTCCTCGTTGAACTGGAGCAGCGAGAACTTCAGGGTCAGGTCCCGGTCGGAGTAGACGAAGTGCACCGGGCTGACGGCCTGCCACACGTCGACCGGCTCCAGCTTGTCCTTCTTGCTGAAGGTGACGCCGTCCCCGGAGGTGTAGCCGAGGTCCTTCCAGTCGGCGCCCCAGTCGGTGGCGGAGGTGCCGGTGAAGGCCGTCGGGACCTTGGTGTCGGCCTTCGCGACGAAGAGGCGGCCGACGCCGGCGATGCGGATCTCGGAGGAGTTGGTGCCTGCCATGGTTGGGGTTCTCCTTGTGTGAAAGGGCAGCGCGCGGATGCACGCGCCTCAGGGGGGCGCACCTGGAGCGGTGCTCCGGGTACGACGAAGGCCCCGCCGGGTGACGGGGCCTTCGGTCTGTGGGGCGGCGCGAGTGCGCCACGGGGTGCTCAGTAGACGTTCAGGAACACCTTGAGCACGCTCACGTAGCGGTTGGCCGCGGAGTAGAGGTAGTCGGGCAGCCAGCGCGGGCCGTCCTGTTCCTCCACCTCGGTGATCTGGTTCCGGCCGTAGCGGTTGCCGGCCGCGGCGAGCAGGGCGCGGCGGGCCGCGTTCGCCAGGGTGTGCGCCGCCTCCTTGGTGGGCCCGTACACCTCCAGCTCGATCAGCGGCTGGTCGACGTGGAGCTCACCGATCCAGGCGCCGCCGCGTCGGTTGACGAGGACGGCGGCGGCCCTGCCGTCGAACCCGTCCGGCGCGTCGACGCGGACGAGGGCCGTGGAGAGTGCGGGGTCGGCCTCCAGGACGTCGACGACCAGGGCCTCGACGTCGGGGAAGGCGCTCGGTGGGGTGGGCGTGGTCATGCCGGGTCACCTCGGGCTGCTGGGCGCGCGGGGCGCGCGGTACGGAAGAGGGCGCGAGTGCGGAAGGGAAGGGCGCCCGGTACCGGCGTAAGGAGAGACGCGGTACGCGTGGGACGGGCGGGCACCGCCCGACTCGCGGGCACAGCTCCGCCGCTGCACCAACTGTGACACGGATCGTGCGCGCACGCAACTTATTGGGTGGGGGAATCCCCGGAGATGTGATCAGAGGGGGCGGAGGTGCTGGTCGGAACGGTGATGCCAAGGTGCTTCGGGAGACGGGCCCGAGCCGCCCATGGAGCGGGATGGCGCGCTGGAACCGGTGGGAAGGGAGGTGTGACGCCGGCCGCCTTCCCCGTCAGTGGGCGAGTCCCACTGCCTCGGCGGCCGTGCGGCGGAGTGCGCCGTACGTCGTGCCTCCTGTGCGTGGATCAGTCTGCGGACTGCGAGGAGGGCACCGCCGAGGCCGCCCCTGTCGTGATCCGCGCTCCTTCGAGTCCCTGCGGTGCCGACTCCGCGTCGCCCGGCAGGAACTGCTCGACGACTTTGACGAACATCTCCCGCCGGTCGGCGGGCACCCCCAGCAGATCGGCCACCTCCTCCAGCGTGGGACGGCGGACGACGTCCGCGCCCGGTGGATGAGGTGTGCTCAAGTACGCTTGGGGATCGGCAAGTTCCTCAGCGGTGAGCCGACCGGAGCGGATGAGCATGTCGCGCACCGGAACGCCGAGCACGCGCGCGAGCCGGCGCGTGGTTTCGAGGTCCGGCATGCTCTGCCGCTGGAGCAGACGTGTGACGGCGGCGCGGTGCACGCCCGCCTCGTCCGCGATCCGGGACTTCCCCCCGCCGCGAGGACTGTCGATGTCGTAGCCGCGCTCCCGCATGAGGTCCTCGACCCATGCCGCGAACGCGTCCAGATCCTGGCTGGTCATCTCTGCTCGCTTCCCTTGGAGGAGGCAAGTTTAGCTTGCTTGCGCGCGCGGAATTACGTGCTCTCGAGCAAGCACTTAGGAAAATAAGTGCAACTTGGGGAGATTTCGAGAAGGCGGCGATCCCAGGCAAAGTTGCGAGCGCGCACGCAATCTGGCAAGGTTGAGGTCGTTCGCTGCACTGGCTCGGCCCGCACGACAGGGGGACACATGCCGACCACAAGCCCACATCGCCCGCACTCCACCTGGCGCTCCGCCGCGGCCTGCGTCGGCCTCTCGCCGCGCGTCGTCTTCTCCCGGCGCCCCGCCGAGGCCGCTCCCGCGTTGCGTGCGTGCACCGTCTGTACCGTGCGCCGGTCCTGCGAGGAGGCCGTGGCCCCGGCCGACACCTGGTTCGACGGCGTCTGCGCGGGCCGCCTCTGGCGCTCCGGCCGCCCGGTCCGACTCCCAGCCACCCCTCACCCCGCCATCCCTGCCTCCGCTCACCCCGCCACTGCCCCGGGAGACACCCTTGCCTGAGGACCAGCCGATCGCGCAGGCCGCCCTCTGGATCGGTCAGCTCCTCCAGCAGTTCCCCGAACTCGCCTCCGAACTCGTCCCGGGCCGCGCCTCGGCGGCCGCGCGCCCCGCGGCCGCACCCCCGCCCGGCCTCGACGCCCGGCTGCGCCAGGAGCGCGAGGAAGCGCTTCTGCTCCAGCAGCGCCACGGCCTCACCGCCCCGGGCCACAGCGCGGCCCCGCTGCGGCTGCACGTCTCCGACACCATCCGCGACATCACCGACGGCGTGGTGGAACTGGAGGAGGCGGTGCGCGACCGGCTCGGCCTGCCGCGCCCGCGCCGCGCCACCGTGCCGGAGCGGCTGCGCCGTATCGCCGGACTCCTCGACGACATCGCCGCCGATCCCGTCCTCGCCGCCCACGTGCGCGACGAGGCCCGCCGGATGGCCCGCCGCTGCGCCCGCGCGCTGGGCGACACCGAAACCGTCGTACGGATGTCCGGCCGCTGCCCCTGGTGCGACTCGGTGTCGCTGCGGGCCTTCCCCGACCGCGGCGCCGTCCTCTGCATCAACCCGGCCTGCCGCTGCGAGGACCCGCACTGCGGCTGCCGCGACGACCCCGCCTACCGGCACACCTGGTCCGAGGGGGAGTGGGAGCGGCGTACCTCCGCGGCCGCGCGCAACGACCGGAAGGCCGCCCGATGACCATGCCGTACGACCGTCGGGGCGGCGCCCCGGCCCTCATCCCCGGCGAGCTCGCCGCCCGTGAGGCCGGAGTGGCCCCCGCCACCATCCGCAAGTGGGTCCAGCTGGGCCGTCTCGCCGCCGCCGGCCGGGCGGGCCGGGCGCTGCTGTTCCGCCTGGAGGACGTCTTCGCCGCGGAGCGCGCCACCCGGCGCACACGGAAGCGAGGCGGAGCCGAAGACCGAAAGGCCGAAGACTGAAGACTGAAGACTGAAAGACAGAGGACTGGGACGTCTCGGATGCGGGCACCCGGCAGGGCAGGCGATTTGGGATGATTGACATGGTTCTGCCGGGCCCGCCCATTTGTTTTGACCACAGCGAATGAGGTAGGTACGCTCAGACCTTGTGCCTGGGGTGTGCCCTGGCCCTCGTGCGTGTCTTGAAACCGCAGCGGGGGCCGCGATCGGCCACCGCAATCCGCGCCCTTTCCGCCTCGCGGCGGGATGCTGCCGGATTCGACACACCCGACCGCGTGGGTCGGCGACGTTCCAGGTTAGCTTCACCATTCGGCACACAGAAACCGGAGAAGTAGTGCCTACGATCCAGCAGCTGGTCCGCAAGGGCCGGCAGGACAAGGTCGAGAAGAACAAGACGCCCGCACTCGAGGGTTCGCCCCAGCGTCGCGGCGTCTGCACGCGTGTGTTCACGACCACCCCGAAGAAGCCGAACTCGGCCCTGCGTAAGGTCGCGCGTGTGCGTCTGACCAGCGGGATCGAGGTCACCGCTTACATTCCGGGTGAGGGACACAACCTGCAGGAGCACTCCATCGTGCTCGTGCGCGGCGGCCGTGTGAAGGACCTGCCGGGTGTTCGCTACAAGATCATCCGCGGCTCGCTCGACACCCAGGGTGTCAAGAACCGCAAGCAGGCCCGCAGCCGCTACGGCGCCAAGAAGGAGAAGTAAGAATGCCTCGTAAGGGCCCCGCCCCGAAGCGCCCGGTCATCATCGACCCGGTCTACGGTTCTCCTCTTGTCACCTCTCTCATCAACAAGGTGCTGCTGAACGGCAAGCGCTCCACCGCCGAGCGCATCGTCTACGGCGCCATGGAGGGCCTGCGTGAGAAGACGGGCAACGACCCGATCATCACGCTGAAGCGCGCTCTGGAGAACATCAAGCCGACCCTCGAGGTCAAGTCCCGCCGTGTCGGTGGTGCGACGTACCAGGTTCCGATCGAGGTCAAGCCCGGTCGTGCCAACACGCTTGCGCTGCGCTGGCTGGTCGGTTACTCCCGCGCCCGTCGTGAGAAGACCATGACCGAGCGTCTGCTCAACGAGCTTCTCGACGCCTCCAACGGCCTCGGTGCCGCTGTGAAGAAGCGCGAGGACACCCACAAGATGGCCGAGTCCAACAAGGCCTTCGCGCACTACCGCTGGTAGTCGCTACCCACATCGAGACCGAGAGAAGACTGAAGCCTTATGGCTACCACTTCACTTGACCTGGCCAAGGTCCGCAACATCGGGATCATGGCCCACATCGACGCGGGCAAGACGACCACCACCGAGCGGATCCTGTTCTACACCGGCGTGTCGTACAAGATCGGTGAGGTCCACGACGGCGCCGCCACCATGGACTGGATGGAGCAGGAGCAGGAGCGTGGCATCACGATCACGTCTGCTGCGACCACCTGTCACTGGCCGCTCGAGGACAACGACTACACCATCAACATCATCGACACCCCGGGTCACGTCGACTTCACCGTCGAGGTGGAGCGCTCCCTGCGCGTGCTCGACGGTGCCGTGACGGTGTTCGACGGTGTCGCCGGTGTCGAGCCGCAGTCCGAGACGGTGTGGCGTCAGGCCGACCGTTACGGCGTGCCCCGTATCTGCTTCGTCAACAAGCTGGACCGTACCGGCGCCGAGTTCCACCGCTGCGTGGACATGATCTCGGACCGCCTGGGCGCCCAGCCGCTCGTCATGCAGCTGCCGATCGGTGCCGAGGCCGACTTCAAGGGCGTCGTGGACCTGGTCCGCATGAAGGCGCTCGTGTGGTCCGCCGAGGCCGCGAAGGGCGAGATGTACGACGTCGTCGACATCCCGGCCACGCACACCGAGGCCGCCGAGGAGTGGCACAACAAGCTCGTCGAGGCCGTCGCGGAGAACGACGAAGAGATCATGGAGCTGTTCCTGGAGGGCCAGGAGCCCACCGAGGAGCAGCTGTACGCCGCGATCCGTCGCATCACCATCGCGTCCGGCAAGTCCAGCGACACCACGGTCACCCCGGTGTTCTGTGGCACCGCGTTCAAGAACAAGGGCGTCCAGCCCCTGCTCGACGCGGTCGTGCGCTACCTCCCGACCCCGCTTGACGTCGAGGCCATCGAGGGCCACGACGTGAAGGACCCCGAGGTCGTGATCAAGCGCAAGCCGTCCGACGACGAGCCGCTGTCCGCGCTGGCGTTCAAGATCATGAGCGACCCGCACCTCGGCAAGCTCACCTTCGTCCGGGTCTACTCGGGCCGCCTGGAGTCCGGCACCGCCGTGCTGAACTCCGTCAAGGGCAAGAAGGAGCGCATCGGCAAGATCTACCGCATGCACGCGAACAAGCGTGAGGAGATCGAGTCGGTGGGCGCCGGCGACATCGTCGCCGTCATGGGCCTGAAGCAGACCACCACCGGTGAGACGCTGGCCGACGACAAGAACCCGGTGATCCTGGAGTCCATGGACTTCCCGGCGCCGGTCATCCAGGTCGCCATCGAGCCCAAGTCCAAGGGCGACCAGGAGAAGCTGGGTGTCGCCATCCAGCGCCTGGCCGAGGAGGACCCGTCCTTCCAGGTCCACTCGGACGAGGAGACCGGCCAGACCATCATCGGTGGTATGGGCGAGCTGCACCTCGAGGTGCTGGTCGACCGTATGCGCCGTGAGTTCAAGGTCGAGGCCAACGTCGGCAAGCCGCAGGTCGCGTACCGTGAGACCATCCGCAAGGCGGTCGAGCGGGTCGACTACACGCACAAGAAGCAGACTGGTGGTACCGGCCAGTTCGCCAAGGTGCAGATCGCGATCGAGCCGATCGAGGGCGGCGACGCGTCGTACGAGTTCGTGAACAAGGTCACCGGTGGCCGCATCCCGAAGGAGTACATCCCTTCGGTGGACGCCGGTGCGCAGGAGGCCATGCAGTTCGGCATCCTCGCCGGCTACGAGATGACGGGCGTCCGCGTCACGCTCATCGACGGTGGCTACCACGAGGTCGACTCCTCCGAGCTCGCCTTCAAGATCGCCGGTTCGCAGGCCTTCAAGGAGGCCGCGCGCAAGGCCAGCCCCGTGCTGCTCGAGCCGATGATGGCCGTCGAGGTCACCACGCCCGAGGACTACATGGGTGAGGTCATCGGCGACATCAACTCCCGCCGTGGTCAGATCCAGGCCATGGAGGAGCGGGCCGGTGCCCGCGTCGTCAAGGGTCTCGTGCCCCTGTCGGAGATGTTCGGCTACGTCGGCGACCTCCGCAGCAAGACGTCGGGTCGCGCAAGCTACTCGATGCAGTTCGACTCCTACGCCGAGGTTCCGCGGAACGTCGCCGAGGAGATCATCGCGAAGGCCAAGGGCGAGTAACGCACAGCGTTCCGACGCTTTAGGCTTGACTCCGGAGCCTCACGGGGCAAACGCGCACATTCGCGAGTGTTTGTCCCGGGGCCCGGGTTTTACCAGCAAAGATCACCTGGCGCCGATGAAGTAAGGCGTACAGAACCACTCCACAGGAGGACCCCAGTGGCGAAGGCGAAGTTCGAGCGGACTAAGCCGCACGTCAACATCGGCACCATCGGTCACATCGACCACGGTAAGACGACCCTCACGGCCGCCATTACCAAGGTGCTGCACGACGCGTACCCGGAGCTGAACGAGGCCACCCCGTTCGACAACATCGACAAGGCGCCCGAGGAGCGCCAGCGCGGTATCACCATCTCCATCGCGCACGTCGAGTACCAGACCGAGGCGCGTCACTACGCCCACGTCGACTGCCCGGGTCACGCGGACTACATCAAGAACATGATCACGGGTGCGGCGCAGATGGACGGCGCCATCCTCGTGGTCGCCGCCACCGACGGCCCGATGCCGCAGACCAAGGAGCACGTGCTCCTGGCCCGCCAGGTCGGTGTTCCGTACATCGTCGTCGCCCTGAACAAGGCCGACATGGTGGACGACGAGGAGATCATGGAGCTCGTCGAGCTCGAGGTTCGTGAGCTCCTCTCCGAGTACGAGTTCCCGGGCGACGACCTGCCGGTCGTGCGTGTCTCCGCGCTGAAGGCCCTCGAGGGC
Organism: Streptomyces sp. NPDC048751; assembly: GCF_043198595.1. Classification (NCBI taxonomy): domain Bacteria; kingdom Bacillati; phylum Actinomycetota; class Actinomycetes; order Kitasatosporales; family Streptomycetaceae; genus Streptomyces; species Streptomyces sp. NPDC048751. Next base: position 832,045 of record NZ_JBICUX010000002.1, on the reverse strand, counting down.
GACGCGCAGTGGACGCAGTCGGTCCTGGACCTGATGAACGCCGTCGACACCTCCATCCCGGAGCCCGAGCGTGACGTCGACAAGCCGTTCCTCATGCCGATCGAGGACGTCTTCACGATCACCGGTCGCGGTACGGTCGTCACCGGCCGTATCGAGCGTGGTGTCCTGAAGGTCAACGAGACCGTCGACATCATCGGCATCAAGACCGAGAAGACCACCACCACGGTCACCGGTATCGAGATGTTCCGCAAGCTGCTCGACGAGGGCCAGGCGGGCGAGAACGTCGGCCTCCTCCTCCGCGGCATCAAGCGCGAGGACGTCGAGCGCGGCCAGGTCATCATCAAGCCGGGCTCGGTCACCCCGCACACCGAGTTCGAGGCCCAGGCCTACATCCTGTCGAAGGACGAGGGTGGTCGTCACACCCCCTTCTTCAACAACTACCGTCCGCAGTTCTACTTCCGTACGACGGACGTGACCGGCGTCGTGACCCTCCCCGAGGGCACCGAGATGGTCATGCCGGGTGACAACACCGAGATGAAGGTGGAGCTCATCCAGCCCGTCGCCATGGAAGAGGGCCTGAAGTTCGCCATCCGTGAGGGTGGCCGGACGGTCGGCGCCGGCCAGGTCACCAAGATCAACAAGTGATCTTGAGCCTGACTGGTAGCACAGCCTGAGCTGAGCTCCTGAAGGGGCCCGTACGACTTCGGTCGTACGGGCCTCTTCGCATGTCACGGGTGACGTGAGCCGGCGGCGAGGGCGGCGAGGAAGCGGTCCGCGTACGGTCGCAGGGGGCCAGGGAGGTCGAGGGTTACGTCGATGACCGCGGCCAACTCCCGCGCGGCGTCGGGTATCTCGGCCCAGGCGGCCGGGGCCCTGCTGAGGACCGCAGCGAGCAGATCCCCTTCGTACAGGTCCCCCTCGGCCAGCGGGTTGCTCCGCAGCACCTCGACGGCCAGGGGCAGCAGGTGGACGAGGCCGATGTCCTGTCCGATCAGCAGGCGCAGGTCTTCGACGGTGAGTGCGGCGAGCGGCTTCTGGCGGAGGGCGTGTGCGGTGAGGATGAACCGGGAGGTGTCGGGCGGGGGCGCGGGCCAGCGGGCGCCTTCGATGTCCTCCAGGGAGCGTGATCGGTCCATGCCGTAGACGCTAGTACCGGGGCAGGCCGTCCGTGGAGATGGTCCAGTCGGCGATGGTGACGTCCTCGCCGTAGACGAAGTCCTTGCGGGTGGCGTAGCGGGGGCCGTCGGGGGTGGAGTGGATGTCGGAGAGGACGGCGCCGGTGGCGGTGCGGGGGTCGAAGATGGCGTAGATGGGGATGCCGATCAAAGGGTAATCACGCGATTTCCCGACCCAGTCGTTGTCCGGGTTGGATCGGGAGACGACCTCGATGGCGGCAATCACGGTGCGCGGGTCGATGGAGCCCTCGGCGCTGAGATCCTCCCACGCGATCACCATCACGTCAGGGTGGCGCATGATGCTTTCTGGCTTGTCCTCCACGTCGGGTGTGCCGTTGTGGGCCAGCAGCTCGTCCGGCATGACCTTCTCCAGCCTGCGGCTGATGTGGGCTGCCGTGACCTCATGCGGTCCTCCTGGCGACATCATGTCGTGGACGATCCCTTCCTTGGTGATCTCGAATTTGCCGGGGAGGGTGTCGTCCATGGACTGAACGAAGTCCCGCATGGCCTGGTAGACGTGGGAGGCGCCGTGCTGCGCGTCGTCCGGTGCGATGGTCATGGCGCTCGCTCCTCGTCGTCTGTGCCCGGGGGCAAGGGTCGTCACCTTCATGCTAGGCGGCCTCCCGGAGATCGGGTCGGCGCTCCCCTGGCGGCGGCAACCCGGACCAGCTCACTCGCGCACTGCCTTCATGGCTGTGTCCAGGACAGCGCTCACTTCCCGCAGGGCTTCCTGAGCTGTGGCCGGATTCTCGTGCTCCAGGTTGTTCTTGGCTTGGGCATAGCGAGTGGACAGGTCGTGGCGGCGGGCGATCTCGATGTCCCTGGCCCAGGCCAGGACCCAGCTCTGCACAGGGGTCAAGGATTGCCACTCGACTGCCTTGGTGAAGGCCTCGTCCTTCTCGGCCTGCATTGCCTCCAGTCGGTCGGGAGCAACGATTGCGAGTGCCGCACGCAGGGCGTCAGGGGTCAGCTCGGGGCGGGGGATCAACTCGTCTCCGTGCATCATGCGGCCGTGGGGGCGGGGACACGGCAGTCGCGGCAGCGACCGGGTTGAGGGGAGCGGAAGGCGCGGTCGCAGCCGTCGCAGGTCTGGAGCCGGTCCGGGGCAGCTGGTCGTGGGGCCGCTGGGGCGCGGAATGGTGGCGGGGCCGGCAGGTGGCTGGCCAGGCGGTGGGCCAGCAGAGCGGCTGGGCGGTGTAGGGGGCCGTCCGGGAGGTTGGCGGTCAGGGAGTGGCGTACGGCGGTGGGGGTGACGTCGCGTTCCAGCCAGGCGGCGATGCCGGGGGCCAGGTGGGCCGTGTCGCAGGTGGAGAGGAGGAGGCGGGGGTCCTGGCGGCGGAGGGTCGTCAGGAGGTCCGTTGCCGTTTGGAGGAGGGTGGGGGAGGCGCACGCTGGTTGCGGTACGGCGGGGAGGGGCTTGCGGGGGGCGCGCTTCTTCTTCGGGGGCGCCGGCTTGTGTTCGGTCCTGGCGCCTCCGCCGGGCTGGTTGCACGAGATGGTGCGGGTGATGATTCGGCCACTGGGGATCCGCTCGCGCTCCCGGCGCAGGTAGCCGTGTGTCTCCAGTTCGCGCAGGGCCGCCGCGATACGGGTCGTGCCCTCCGTGAAGCGGGCGGCGAGGCTCTTGATGTCGACGCGGGCGCCGCTGGGGAGTGACTGGATGTGGACCGCCAGGCCGATCGCCAGGAGCGACAACTCCGTGTGCTGGGCCAGGTGGTTGCCGATCACCGTGAAGCGGGTGGTGTGGCGGGTGTGGTCGTGGATCAACCCGCCTGAGTGGCCGTGCCGGTTCGGGTGGTTGTTGGCGGCTTGCCGGGACCGGGCGCGCGAGGGCGCGCTAGGGTTCTGCGTATCCATCAGGAAGCGGCTTTCTTCCTCGGTGGTCAGGCCCTCGCACTGGGATGGCAGTCCCGGCGAGGGCCGACGTGTGTCTGCGGTTGTTGCGCTGAGCGTAGGGCAGGCAACCAGTCCGAAATCCAGCTGAGTTGGCGATGTTCACCCGCCCGGGTGAGCGGAGCCACGGGCGGGAGGAGGGGTGGGGCTTGGTGCGGGTTCTTTCACCTCCGTGTTTCTTGGGAAAGGCCGCCCGTGGCACCGAAGCGTGAGGTTTCGGGTTCCGGTGGGAGTTCGAGTTCGGCCCACACCGTCTTGCGGGGCGCCGGGCCCTCCATGACTCCCCAGCGGTCGGCCAGTGCCTCCACCAGGAGCAGGCCCCGGCCCGATTCCGCATCCGGGGGCGGCAGTTCCGCGTGCGGCCGGCGGTCACCTCGGGTGTCCGTGACCTCGATACGGAGGGTGCCGCCCACGACGTAGACCAGGAGCCGGAAGTCCCGTCCCGGTACGCGGCCGTGGGTCACCGCGTTCGACGCCAACTCCGCGACGAGGTGCGCCGCCGGGTCCAACGGCAGGCCCCATGAACGCAGTTGCTCCGTGGCGAGCAGGCGGGCGAGGCGGGCGCCCCTTGGCGTTGGCGACAGCTGTACGCCGAAGCTGCGGATGGGGGTGTGGGGAGGGTGGATTTGCTGCTTCACGTCACTCAGCGTGGCGTTGCGTGGCTACCGTGAACAGTGACGGTGGCGATACGTACGGTCACTGTCGGGTGCTTGTCCAGTGGTGTCCGGGCTTGTCAGGAGGGGTGAGGAATGCTGCACGTGGACGGTGAGGCGGGGCGGCTCAAGAGCGAGGCCGACGAGCCGGGTTGGGAGGTCGACCCGGACGACGACTGGGGTGTGGCCGTCGTCGCGACGGTGGGGCGTCAGCTGAAGCTGCGGCGCGAGGCCGTGGGGATGCGGGCCGCCGAGTTCGGGGAGGCGGTCGGGTACGGCGAGGACATGGTCTACAAGATCGAGAGTGGGAAGCGGATTCCTCGTCCTGAGTATCTGGACAGAGAGGACGAGGTGTTGGGGGCGGGGGGCTTGCTTTCCGCCATGAAAGAGGACGTGAAGAAGGTCAGTTACCCGAAGAAGGTGCGGGCTCTGGCCGACATGGAGGCGAAGGCAGTCGAGATCGGGGTGTACGAGTGCAACATCATTCCCGGGCTCTTGCAGACGCCGGAGCACGCCCGAGCCTTGATCGAGGCGGCACAGCCGCCGTACTCACCGGCCGATGTGGAACGCATGGTGGCCGCTCGGCTGGCCCGGAGGTCGGTCTTCGAACGGGACCCGGCGCCGTCGATGCAGTTCGTGCTGGAAGAGGCGCCGCTACGCCGGGAAGTCGGAGGCACAATGGCATGGAGGCGGCAGCTCGAACGCCTGCTGGAGGTGGGACGATTGTCCTTCGTCGCACTTCAGGTCATGCCGACCAACACCGACCCCCACCCGGGGCTGGACGGCAGGATCGAGTTGTTGAAGTTCGCGGACGGCACGGCTGTGGGGCGCGGCGACGGAGCGTTCAACGGCAGGGCGGTCGAGGACCCGAAGCAATTGCACATCCTTGAGCTGTGGTTCGGCACTGTCAGGGCGCAGGCTCTCCACCTCGGGAGTCGCTGGCTTTCATCGAGAAACGGCTGGGAGAAACATGATCCGCAAGGCCTCCGCCGGGGACACCTTGGACCTGGTGTGGTTCAAGAGCAGCTACAGCGGCGGCACCAGTGGGGAGTCCTGCGTCGAGATCGCCATAGCACCCCGCACCATCCACGTCCGCGACTCCAAGCACCTCACCGGCCCCCGTCTCGCCCTCACCCCGGCCGCCTGGGCCGACTTCCTTCACGCGCTCACGTAGCGGGCGTCGGCTGCGGGCCGATCGCCATCACCGCGAGGGTCGTCACGCGGACGATGACGCCTCCCAGCAGGGCCGCCAGGAATCCGTCGACGTGGACGCCGATGTCCAGATGGCCGCTGATCCAGGACACCAGGAACCAGATGAGGGTGTCCTGGACGATGCCGATCGCGGCGAAGACGACCACGGGAGAGCTTCTGACGTTGCTGGGATAGCAGTGGATCAGCTGGTTCACGATGAGGAAGACGGACCCGCACAGGATCAACTCCCACGGCGGGTCGTCGAGAACCGGGGAAATACCGGGCAGCAGGACGATGGCGAGGGCGGCGCCGAGATAGGTGCCGAGAAGGCGTCGTCGTTTGTACATGGGGCGGATCATGGGAGTGATCCGCCCGGCATTCAAGGGTTACTGCATGTTCCGGATGTGCGGATGGTCGTACGACACCGTGCAGACGTAGAGCTGCATGCTGTAGCCCCGGCCGATGTTGAGCTTGGTGGCGCAGGCCGGGCCGTCGGAGTGGTAGCCGGTGTAGTCGGCGTCCTCCACGGGGCGCCAGCTCCCGCTGCCGCCGTCCCACTCGCAGCCGTCGAGGGTGAGGAGGGGGCGGACGTCGGAGCCGCACTCGGCGCAGGACATGGGGAAGGGATCGGAGAAGCTCCACGGGCCGTAACCGCCGACCTTGCAGCCGGGGGCGACGCCGAGGTCGTACTGGTACTCCACCACACCGGACCATTCCTCGTGGATCCGCTCGACCAGTTCCTCCGGCAGCTCGTGCGGGGCCGGGTACTCGGTGACCGGCTCGGGGTGCAGGACGCAGGGTTCGGGCAGGTAGCAGTCGTCGCCGATGGCGGCCGGGCGGGGCGGGGTGCCGAGCGGGTCGGTGATGTCGGCGGAGTTGCGCCAACGGAGTTCGGTGCGCGGGAGGTAGTCGTCGTCATGGTCGAACGGGCACCAGAGCACTTGGAAGAGGTCGGTGCCGGTCGGGCGGGGGAGGTCGGGCACGTCGGCCGCGTAGAGCTGGGCCACCGGGATCATGGGGATGGGGCCGTCCTGCGATATCCGCCGCTCGTCCGAGCGTTCCACGATGCTCCGCTCCTCGGCGGTCAGCAGGTCCTCGTCCTCCGCGCGTGGCCGCCTCCATGCCTCGGCGAGGACACGGCGGCTCAGGTGGACGTCGTCCGGCGCGTACCCCACGTACCAGGGGTCACTGTGCTCCGGGCAGGTCGGCCAGGGCTCGTCGGCCGGCCACAGCAGTGGGCCGCCGATCGAGCTGTCCGCTGCCGTGGGGTTCCCGGCGCGCGGGTGCAGGCGAACCGTGGTGCGGGCCAGCGGCGCCAGCTCGGGGAAGCGGGCCGTGACATCGACGGGGCGCGGTGGCGTGGTGCGGGTCATGGCCGTGAGGGTACGGGGCGCACGCTCAACTGGACGGAGCGACCGGGGACCACATGCCGAGCCACTGCTCGGCGCCCCAGGCCTCGAACCGCTCCACCTCAGTGAACCCCAGCTTCGCCGCGAGACGCATGGAGCCGACGTTGGCGGTCTGGGTGGTGAGCACCACCGGTTCACCGGGAAGCGCGTCGGTGAGCCAGCCGAGTGCCGCCGTGCACGCCTCGGTGGCGTACCCGAATCCCCACGCCCGGGGCAGGAACAGATAGCCGAGATCGGCCTTCCCCACGGCAGCCGGGCGGCGGTGCCCGGTTGCTCTCCTGAGCAGGATCTGGCCGATCATCGACCCGTCGAGAGCCACGACGAAGCTCCCGGGCCGCCGCCCGGGCACCTCGGGCATCTCGCGCTCGAGCTCGTCACGCGGGCGGGGGCCGCCGAGGTAGGTGTGCACCTCCGACGAGGCGTGCAGCTCGATGAACGCCGCACGGTCCCGGGCCTCGGGCTCACGTAACACGAGCCTCTCGGTCTTGATCGGCTCAGGCGGCCAAGCCACGGGTCCCAGATCTTCCATCCGCGCAAACTAACAGGTGGTCAAACAAATCGAACGGTTGACGCTCGACTCCGCCTGGAGCCGAACCCCGAACTGCACCTAACTCCGTCCAGCCCTCAGCACATTCACCGCGCGGTCGAACGCCGAGTCGCGGCCCTCGGTGAACTCCTCCTCCGTGAAGACCGGTTCGGTCAGGTGCGGCGGGATACCGGTGCCGTCGAACGTGCGGCCGGTGCGGGTGAGGAACTCCTCGTTGGGCAGCCAGGCGGTCATGCCGTTGGGGAGGTTGCGGGACATGACGTCGGAGAAGACGCCCTGGGTGGGCTGTCCGATGCGCACCGTGCTGCCCGGCCGGTCCATGAGGGCCTGGGTGAACGTCTCGCCCGCGCTCACCGTGGAGCCGCCGGTCAGTACGGCTACGGGGCCGGTGTAGCGGGGAGCGTGGGCGGGGACCACGGGGACGGGCTCGGGACGGGTGTGCCGGGTCGGGTCGGCGGGGTCGTTGCGGGCGCGCTTGGCGTAGGCGGTGTACGGGGTGTCGGTGAGGCGGCCGGCGAGGTGGATGCCGAGGGCGTCGGAGCCGCCGCCGTTGATGCGGAGGTCGATGATCAGGCCGTGCAGGCGCTGGATGCGGGGCGTGGTGAAGACCGTGTTCAGCGTGCGGTCCAGTTCGGCGAGCTGGGCGGCATGGGCCGGGTCCTTCGTGTCGTACCCGGAGAAGCCGGACAGCCGCAGGTAGCCGCGGCCGCCGGGCAGGTCGGCGTAGGTGATCCGGCCGCTCGCGAAGTCCTGGCGGTACGTCGCGCGGGCGAGGTCGCGTTCCACGATGAACTGCTTGACCTTGGCGTCCAGTTCCTCGCTCGGCGCGGTCGTGCCGGGACGGACGTCGCCCTCGAAGCGGTCGCCGTCCTGTACGACGACATGGGCGTCGTACAGCGGCTTCACCATGCGGCTGAAGAGGGCGAACAGCTCATCGCGGGAGGTGTCCGCGTGCACCTGCGGGCGGTAGCGGTCCCGCACGGCGTGCCAGTCGACGCCCTTGGCGGCGAAGAACGGGTAGTTCTCCTCGAAGGACTGCCAGAAGACGTCGAAGGTGGTGCGGGGGTCCTCGGGCGTGGGGCGGGTGCAGGCGGCGGGCAGTGCCGCGATGCGGCGCAGGCCGCGGTGGCCCACCGAGGCGTCCGCGGCGAGTGAGGCGCGCTCGGGGCCCGGGCCGGGGCGTACGGTCAGGACGACGCCGTCCGTGGTGTACGTGCCGGGGCCGGTCCGCCGTGCGGAATCGCCCTTGAGGCAGCTCACGGCGGTGGTCTGGTACTCCTGGTACGTGCCGCCGCGAAGGTCGAGGACGGTGCCGTAGCCGTCCATGCGCCACAGGCCGTCGGTGGTGGCGCTCCCGGACGCACTGGCGTTCGGTGCGACCCCGGCGGCGAGGGCCAGGGCGACGGCGGCGGCGGTGGTGGCGGTGCTGGCGGTGGCGATGCGCACGGTCTAGTTCCCCCTATGGACTTGGTTCGCCCCTCACCGTGACGCAGGGAGCGGCGCGCGGACCATCCGGCGAACAGGTGGATCGGGGCTGAGGGCAGCCCTACCCTTTGGGTCGGATGAGCGAAGAGGGTTTGGAGGCACGGGAGTTGAGTCCCCGCGTACGGATCGCCCTGACCGGGCCGACCGGCTTCATCGGCTCCGCCGTCCTGCGGGAGCTGGCGCGACTGCGGGAGACGGAGGCGCTCGTGGTGAGGGCCGTCGGGCGGCGCGCGACCGACGGGGTGCGCGCGCTCGCCGACGAGTGGACGTACGCCGACCTGGCCGACGCCGACTCATTGCGCGGGGTCTGCCGGGACGCCGACGTGCTGCTGCACCTCGGCGGGGTCCTCGGGCCGACCCCGGAGGACTGCCAGACCGTGAACGTGCTGGGCACCGCGGCGCTCATGGGGGAGGCACGGGCCGCGGGCGTCGAGCGAACGGTCCACCTCTCCACCGCCGCCGTCTACGGCCCGGGCCCGCATCACGGCATCGCCGTCGACGAGGTGGCGCCGGCCCCGGTCTCCGCCGCCAGTGCCTCCCGGCTGGAGGCGGAGGGATTCGCGCTGGCCGCGGGGGCCGTCGTCCTGCGTCCCGGGCTGGTGCTGGGGGAGGGGGACCGGTGGGTGGTGCCGGCGCTGGCCGAGCTGGTTCGGCGTGTCCCGGCCCTCTGGGACGGGGGGAGGGCCCGCCTCTCCACGGTAGACGTCGAGGACCTGGCCCGGCTCATAGTGTCCCTGGCGCTGGACGGTACGGGTGTGAAGGGCGGCATCCACCACGCCAGTCACCCCGCCCCCGTCACCACCGGCGACCTGCTGCACACCCTCGCCGAGCTGGGCCTACTGCCGCGCGTGAGCGAGTCGTGGTCCTGGGAGCGCTGTCTGGAGCAACTGCGGCGGACCGAGGGCCGGGTCAGCGAGCGGCAGCTGTCCCTCGTCGCGCTCGACCACTGGTACGCGAGCGAGGAGATCTGGCGGCTGACCGACTGTCCGCCCGGCCCGGGGAGCCTGCACCGCCTCGCTGAGGCCGCCGATTGGTATCGATCGCTGGGACGCTGACCTGCGTCCTTGCACCGCAGGCAGTTCGGCGTGCCGGCTCCCGAGCGAGCGGTGCGGACCGCTACGGCCTGACGGGCAGCGGACGCCGGCAAGGCCACGGAGTCGGCAAGCCCAGGGAGGCGGCAAGGTCACGGACGCGTGGTCCGGCCCGGCGGCAGCCGCTGCCGGGTGATCGTCAGCGTGGGGCTTGGGGCTCCCCTGTGCCCCAGTCCCAGTCGGTGAGCGTGGTGCGCATCAGCCGGGCGGCGGTTGACGGGCGGTTGTCGGCGCCCCAGTAGAGGGTGACCGTGCGACGGCAGTCGGGGCTGTCCACGGGGATCCACGCACCGGGGGCACGCGTGACGCTGCGGCGGGCGAAGTCGGGGACGAGACCGATGCCCAGTCCCGCGCTGATCAGGTCGGCGATGGCGCTGTGTTCGTCGCTTTCGCAGACGATCTTCGGGGTGAGGCCGCGTGCGGCGAAGAGCCGGTCGAGCAGTCGGCGTAGCCAGTGTCCCTCGCGGGCGGTGACGAAGGGCTGGTCGGCGAGTTCGTCGATGGTCAGGAACGTGCGGTCCGCCAGCGGATGATCGAGTGGCGTGCCCACCCCCACCGCATCTTCGAACAGCTGCACGAACTCCAGGCCCTCGGCGTGGATCGGCTGCGAGGCGACGCACAGGTCGACCTCCTGGGCGCGCAGTCGGCGGGCCATGTCTTCGGGCGGCGACCAGTGGAGCTCGATCTCGACGGCGGGATACGCGCGCTTGTAGGCCGCCAGCGGCCCGGTGAGGGTGAGGAAGGTTTCCGACGCCAGCCTCACGGCGCCCAGGCCCTCGCTGGTGGCCTCGGCGACAGCGCGCCGTCCCGCGTCGAGCTCGCCCAGGGCCCGTTCGATGTGATCGCGGAAGAGTCTGCCGCTGTCATTCAGCCGGAGCCGACCGCCCCTGTCGAACAGCGGTGCCCCTAGTTCGCTCTCCAGTCGGGCGATGGTCCGGCTCAGGGACGGCTGGGCGACGTGCAGCTCTTCGGCGGCCCGGCTGAGGTGCTCCAGCCGCGCCACCACCAGGAACTGCCTGAGCGAGTTCAGCTCCATCATGCCCCCGAATGCATAACGCCATAGCAATATTCATCTTAGACGGGATAACTCCGGGGTCATAGCGTCGAGTTCGTGAGCAGCAGCCAGGATTCCACCGTGAAGGGACGGGTCGGGGTAGCCATGACGACGCGGCACGAAGTAGACGAAGCCAGGATCCGCCGACACATCCACGCACTCGTCGAAGCACTGCAGGGCAAGGATCTCGATCGTCTGAGGCGGCTCTACGCGACGGACATCGTGTCCTTCGACGTCCAGCCGCCGCTCCAGCACGTGGGGATCGAGGCCAAACTCAAGAACTGGGCCCCCGTGTTCACGTCCTTCGAGACCGTCACGTACGAGGTTCGCGACCTGACGCTCACCGTGGGCGACGACGTGGCGTTCGGGCATGCCTTCGCTCGTCTCGGCGGCACGCTCAAGGACGGGACGGCGGTCGGCGGTATGTGGGTCAGGGTCACGTACTGCCTCCGGAAGATCGACGGCACCTGGTTGATCGTGCACGACCAGGTCTCGGTGCCGCTCGACATCCTGAGCGGCACCGGAGTGGTCGACCTCGAGCCCTGACACCTGGAAGGGAGCAGCGGCACGGCCTCATCCGACACGACCCGAGAGGTCCCCTGAGATGGCAGTTTCCAAGTGTGCCCGGGTATTACGGGCGGTCGTCAGCGTGCACGCGGTAGCGATCTTCGGTCAGCCCGTGTTCGCCGGCGTCTATCTGAGCGGCGACTACGACGGACTGCGCTGGCACCTGGCCGGCGCCAACACGGTCACCTCGCTCGGCTACGTGCAGTTGATCGTGGCGATCGTGGTCTGGGTCCGGCTGCGTCGGGCTTGGCCGTTCGTCGCCACGCTGGCGTTGGTGGCGGCGGAGACGGTGCAGTACTTCGCCGGGATGGACGGCGCACTGTGGCTGCACCTTCCCCTGGGCGTGCTGACCATCGCGGCGCTCACCGTGCTGTTCATCGCCGTATGGCGGCAGCCCGTCCTGCGGCCGGCTCCGCGCACGGCATCGACCCCGCGCACGGCATCGACCCCGCACAAGGAGGGAGTCAGTGGCTGAGACTCGTGGAATCGGCAGGCGCCAGTTCCTCGGCACCGGCGGGGCGCTCGGGCTGACGGCGGTCACCGGACTGACGGCCGCGGCAGGCTTGGCGCGCCACCCGGCCTCTACCGGCGACGAGTTACGCAGCGGTGTGCCCCTGCCGCCCGCGTTCCAGGTGCCGTTGCCGCTGCCGTCCGTCCTGAAGCCGGTCAGCACCTCGGGCGGCGTCGACCGCTACGAGATCACCCAGCGTGAGGCGACCCTGGAGGTCCTGCCCGGCGTCAAGACGCCGATGTGGACCTACGGGGGGACGTTCCCAGGTCCGACGATCGAGGCGCGCCGCGGCCGTCCGGTCACCGTGACGCACCACAACGGGTTGCCCGTGCCGACGGTCGTGCACCTGCACGGCGGACGGACTCCAGCCGCTTCCGACGGCTACCCGACCGACCTCGTCCTGCCGGAGAACTGGCGGGAGCCCGCGTCCCCCACGACGCACGGCGCGCATGGCGCGCATGACATGAGCGCCAAGGACGGCATGCAGGGCATGCAGGACCCGAAGGCTCTGGTGACCAGGCTGACACGGGACTACACGTTCCCGACGGACCAGCGGCCGACACTGCTCTGGTACCACGACCACCGGATGGACTTCACCGCCCCCGCGATCTGGCGCGGCCTTGCCGGGCTGCACATCATCCGCGACGACGCCGAGGACTCGCTCGACCTGCCCTCCGGGCGGCGGGAACTGCCGCTGATGATCGCCGACCGGGCGTTCGACGAGCACGGCAACCTGCACTACCCGTCCCTGGATCCGACCCTGCGCAACCAGCCAGGTGTCGAGGAGGCCTACCACGCCGGAGTCCTCGGAGACGTGATCCTGGTCAACGGTGCCCCGTGGCCCGTGCACGAGGTCGACGCGGCCCGCTACCGGATGCGCGTGCTGAACGCGTCCAACGCCCGTCACTACGACCTCGAAGCGGTCACCGACGACGGACGCCGCCTCGACCTCGTCCAGGTCGGCGCCGACCAGGGCCTGCTCGCCGCGCCGGTCACCCACCGCACCCTGCCGATCGCCCCGGCCGAACGCTACGACGTGGTGGTCGACTTCGCGAAGGTCCCGGTAGGCGGGCGCGTCAGGATCGTCAACCGGCTGGGCTCCGGCCGTACCCGAGACGTCATGGCCTTCCGGGTCGCACGCAGGGCCGCCGACCACAGCCGCATCCCGCGCGTCCTCTCCCACGACCTGCCGAACTGGCGCCGGTCGGACGCCAGGCGCACACGCGACTTCTCCTTCCGCGCCGGACGCATGCACGGCGGCCACGGCTGGCTGATCGGAGGAGCCTCGTTCGACCCGGCCCGCTCCGACGTCACCACCCGGCTCGGCGATATCGAGGTGTGGCGGCTGATCGCGGACGTCCACCACCCCGTTCACCTCCACCTGGTCGGGTTCCAGGTGCTGTCGCGCGGCGGGAAGAAGCCGCTCCCCCACGACGCCGGCCTCAAGGACACCGTCTCGCTCCGCCCGGGCGAAGCGGCGGAGATCATCACCCGCTTCGACGGCTATCGCGGTCGCTACCTCTTTCACTGCCACAACGCCGAGCACGAGGACATGGGGATGATGGCCAACCTCGACATCATCTGACCGTTCCTCGGCGTACCGATCGCGGGCGCGGTGACGGGTGCCGGCCGGCTCAGCTCCTGCGCTGCCAGGTCTGGAGGACTGCCAGGGCGTAGGCGACCCGGGGGTCCAGGCGCTCGGGATCGTGGCGGTAGACCTTGTTGACGCCCCGGTAGTCCAGGACCGTGCCGGTGCCCGGGACGCGCCAGCGGGTGCGGACCGGTCTGCCGAACGTGTAGTCGTCCGTGGTTCCGTCGAAGAACGCGTACAGCAGCGCGCAGAGCGCGAACAGGAACCAGACGGGTGCCGTCACCACATAGAGGAGCCAGGCGTACGAGGTTCCCTGCCGGCCCGTGACCGGCTGCGGTGCGCCGGTGAGCTGCGCGGACCAGCGGACGCGGCGGGGCCAGGGCAGGAGCCTGCCGGGGCGGTGGGTGATCCTGGCCAGGGGGGTGCCGTCGGCGGCCTGGACGTCGTAGGTGTCGGGTGCGGCCGGGTGGACGGAGCACCAGGGGCTGCCGCCCGGTCCGTCGTGGATCCAGAACGGCGAGGGTGCCTTGCGGCTCCACCGCTCCGCGGAGCGGGGCGCGATGACCCGGGCCAGCGGGGTGTCCTCCGGGCGGCGGGCGGTCGTCGACCGGATCGTCGCTCGCACGTCGGCGTCGGGCGGCAGTCCCAGCGACCGCGGATCGGACACCGGAACGGGGTTGTTGCCGGAGACGAGGAACGTGTACGGGCTGTTGTGCACGGGGTCATCCAAACGGGTTGGCGTCGGCCAGGCGGCCGATGACGTCGCCTGCTGTGTCGCGGGCCCGGTCGATCCCCTCGTGGATCTTCTCCGAGCCGTACTCGACGGGGTCGGTGGCGCTCCGCACACCCTCCTTGTAGAGGTTCTTCGCGCCGAGCGCCGCCTCGTAGCCGCGGGCCGTCCAGGAGCGGGGGTCGATGTAGCGGCCGACGGTCTCGCCGGCGTTGTCGACGATCGGCTTGACGGAGTCCGCGAGCGCGGGGATACGCCCCAGCGGGGTGTTCTCGATCAACTGGGGCATCACCTTCTGGAAGGCGACGTCCGTGATGCCCGCACCGGCCTTGTACAGGTTGAAGTCCCCGAACTCCTTGGCCACGGCCACCTTGAAGCGGTCCGCCATCGTGTCCGCGGTGATGTGGATCGCGTGCGCCTTGCTGCCGAGGGCGCTGACGTTCCGCATCACCCATTCCTCGGCGTCGTCGCCCAGCTTCGCGGTCCCACCGACGTGCTCGACGATGTCGTCCGCGCGCTTCCACGCGTCGGAGGCCTTCGCCCCGAAGTCCAGGACGTTCATCGGGATCTTGACGCCCTTGAACATGCCCTTGCCGACCTTCCCCAGCCGCAGCAGGTCCCCGAACGGGACGAATCCCACCACGTCCAGGCCGATGTCCAGCCAGTTGCCCTTCTTCGCCCCGGCCGCCCAGCCGACGCCGTGGAAGAGGAGGGCGCCGCCGTTGAGCACCATGCCGAGGCCCTCGAAGACGACGGCGCCGATGATGGTCTCGGAGAAGACCACCGCGAGGACGTCGCAGGCGGCACTGGCGTAGCCGAGCCAGTCCCCGATCTCGTAGATCGTGTCCGCGTGGTTCTTGATCCATCCCCAGAGGTCGCCCGCGAGATCCTTGATCCGTTCGCCCAGGCCGGCGATCGCGTCGACGAGCTTGTCGAGCAGGGACTCGACCGGCGCGGCCTCGGCCGCCTTGCGGATCAACTGGGCGGCGAGGCGCGCCGCCTCCTGGTGATCGTGCAGCAGCTCCCGCGCCTTCTTGATGATCGCGTCCAGGTCGCCGCTCGCCTCGTTCACCCGCTTCGTCGCGTGGTCCAGGCGCCGCTGTGCGTCCCGCAGTTCCCCGTCCGTGTCGAACGTCCGGCCCGCGAGCTTCAGGTCCGGGTTGCTCCGCGCCTCCGCCAGCGTCTCCTTGGCCGTCGCCGCCTCGTGCTCGTAGTGGCGCGCCTTGGTCTGGAATTCCGCCAGCTGCGACTCCCAGGTACGCAGCGCGTGCGCGGCGTCGATCAGTGAGTCGTGCCCGTTGTCCAGGTACTTCGGCAGTACGCCCGTCTTCTCGGCGAAGGCGGACGCCGCTTGGCCCACCCATGCGCCGTCCGCCTTTCCCAGCCGTGTCAGGGTGCCGTGCGCGTCGTGGAGCTGTTTGCCCGCGCTGGTGAGCACGGTGACGAGTTGGTGCACGGAGGCGGGCATGCCGGGGGCGGGGTCGAAGCCGAGGGCGTCGTACGTCGTTGCCGTCTGTGGGTTCATGGGGGGCGATCTCCTCGACGCGATCAGTAGGAGCCGAAGGGGGAGGGCGGGGCGGCCTCTTTCGTGACCGCGGCCGCGGGTGCCTCGGCTTCGGCCTCGCCGAAGGTGATGGTGTCGGCGATGTCCGCGAGGACGGCCTGGTAGTGGAAGAGGTCCTGGACATCGGCCGTGCTCAGGCAGAGCAGGAGCAGGCGGTCCTCGCCGGGGAAGGGAACCCAGAGCTCGATCCGTACGAAGAACCGTTCCTGCTCTCCTCCCGGCCCGTCCGCTTCTCCCTCGGGCAGGTCCCACACGGCGCGGGCCCCGGCAATGTGGACGACCGCGGGGCCGACGGGCAGGGAGACGAGCTGGACCTCGCCGCCCTGGCTCCCCTTGTCCAGGACCTCCGCGATGCCCGCGGCCGTGAAGTGCGGGTCGGGGTTGTCCAGCTCGCGCACGCTGACGGTGAGCGTGGCCCGGCTGACGCGCTCGGGGGGTTCGGGGGACTCGGAACCGTCCGCGCCGCCGCCGATGGGGAAGATGCCGAGCGCGTTGTACACGGTGCCGCCCTCGACCAGACTCTGCGCGTTCGCCGCGTACATGGCCGTGGTCAGCCTGCGCAGGGGCTCCAGGTCCTCGCGCTCGCCCCAGTAGTCGCGGGCGAACTGCCGTACCTGCGCGTGGAAGACGTCCGCTTCGTCGCCCAGGCCCAGCGGGACCGCATGGAATTCGGACGGTACCCGGAAGTGGAAGGCAGGCGGCGCGCCCATTTCAGCGGAGCCGGAGCCGGAGTTGGAGTGGGCGGAGCCGGAGCCGGAGTTGGAGCCGGGCCTCACTGGTCGGCTGCCTTCATGCTCTTGTCGGCGAGCTTCACGGCCTGCAGGAGTACGGCGGCCTCGTCCTCCAGCCGCTGGTACACCCGGCCCGACTGCCCGACCTTCTCCGTGATGCCGCCCGTGGCATCGGCGATCAGTTCGATGCCGTAGCCCCACTTCTCCTGCAAGTCGTCACAGGCCTCCTCGAGCTCGCTGGAGCCGGCGCCCTTCGGGCCGATGTCCTCCAACTTCCTCATCGCGGACCGCATGGTGTCCGCACATTCGGCGAGGTCGATGACGAGCCGGGCCATAGCCTCGAACTCGACCTTGTAGTAACCGGTCATCCCTGACGTGTCCCCGTGACGCTGGCTGATCGCCGTGATCATCGCACGCGACTCAGGCATCAAAAGGGAAATCCCGGTCGTCGGCACAGGTGTACAACGGAAGCTCCCCGACCCCTCCACGCGGGAGGAACCGCGCATCGCCAACCCCTTTGCCCATCAAGGCTGTTCATGACTCGGCGTGTGTGGTTGTGAAGCAACGGTGAGAAAGGATAAGAAGCTTCAGGCGATCAGTCATCACTCATCCCCGTCTTCACGGATGCCGGTCAAGGCGCTCTCACGCAGCAGATCGGCAGCGTGATCGGCGACAGCGCGGAGACGCATCAGATGGACAGCAGTGTCGAGACTCACACTGCGAAGGACGAAGTCTATCGAGCAGGACAAATTGCTGCGGAATCCCCGATGCAGCATTTCGCGGAGAAATACGGGATTGGGCGCGATAAAGCCGACTTTGGGCAAGATCTGGAAGAGGCGCTGAATAGCGGGTACACGAAGGGTTGTAATGGTGAGAACCAGCATGGTGCGCTTCCCAAGGCTTGAAGTTGCGGCTGTGACAGCAGCTGTCCTTCTTGCAGCCGGGTGCCAAGGCGGTGATCCCGCAGGGGCGGGCACGGTGAGTCCTAGTCCCACAGAGGTGACCTGTGCCAGCGTCCTGAGTGGTCAGGCCAAAGCTGCCATGAAACGGATCGCCGACATTCCTGCGTCCGTGGAGACCACCTACCTTGGAGACCCGCAGAGGGCAGCCGACGGCTTGGTCGCTCAATACGATGCCGGGACGGCAAGCGAATGGGCCGAGGAAGGGTTCTGTGCAGCCCACGAAGGGTCGGCTGGGCTTGACTCTGCCCGAGTGACGTTCTCCCTTGCCCAAGAAGTTCCTGAGGAAGGTAAAGTAGCCTCGATTTTCAAGGAATACCGCATGGCGAAGGCGGCTCTCGCAGGCATCAAGGTCGGTGTGCTTTATTTCGAGTGCTCCAGCGGAAACTTCGCCTCTGGGGCAGGCGCGACTGTATTGGTCCGCGGAGAAGTTCGCAGTAGATACGAAACTTCCGAAGCCGAGGGTGCGGCGAGGAAGGACACTCTTCGCGTCGTGTACGAAGCAAGCCGGGCCCTGTCGAAGCTGCTCGGCTGCAAGTCGAACGCCGGCTTGCCCAGCAGTTTCAGCATGCCTCCCGAGGTGTGACGGGCCGTTCTCAGAGCGAGTTCACCGTCGCCAGGTAGGTTGACCCCATGGGCCTCTTCGACAAGTTGACGGGAACTCAGCGCCCCGCAGACGGTGTTGTGCCAGTAGCTGCCGAGGAGGTGCGGGCAGCCCTGCTCAGCTTGAACAGCTCGGATGTTCCGTATGTCATCCGCGACGGCGGCGCGGATGGCGCCGACCTCGTGGCGGAGTGGCGGTTGGCGGAGCCCACCTGGCAGCACCTCTTCGTTCAGTCCCAGTTGAGCCGTGCTCTGCGGATCCGGATGCGCCTGGTCCAGGAGGACCATGAGGTGCGCGCCGTCGAGGAGCAGTGGGAAGTCACCCGCGTCGGAAATCCGCCGAGGCCGGCGGTGTCGAGGCAGTACTCGCGCGGGCCGGACAGGACCGTCACGCGCACCTGGACGATCGAACGCGGAAGCAGTGGCCGCCTCCAGGCGACGGAGACCTTCCGCTTCGACGGCGCGGATCTGCGCGATCCCCTGCGGAACGCCGTGCTCAACTCCGGCTGGACCTGGCGGGGGCTCCTCCTCGGCAAGCTGTAAGGGTGCGGCGGCGCCCCGATGATCAGCGGAGGGTGGGAATTTCGCCGCCCTCGGCTCTCCTCAGCGTGACCCCCGCCAGGCCGCGCAGTCGGCGTTCCGCGATCGTGGCGAGGTGGTCGGTGGTCGGTGGGGTGGAGCCGAGGCCGATGGCGTAGCGGGTGGGGGCGGTGGTGAAGGGGTGGGGCCAGGCGTGGCAGTCGGGGGCCGTTTCCGCCAGGTCGGTGATGAGGGCGCGCATCCTGCCTCGTACCCGGCCCTCGTCGGCCGCAGAGTCCACCGTCACGACCGCCCAGGCCGCGTGGCGGCGGTGGAGTGGGGGAGGGGCGAGGAGTTCGGCCCAGGAGGACGGGTCCGGCGTCTCGTCCAGCAACTCCCAGGCGCGGAAGAGCTCTTGGGTGATGAGGTCACGCATGCCCGGTGTGACCTGGTCCGTGCAGGGGCGTACGGGGGCGGAGGGTGTCGTGATGGTCAGGGGGAGGGAGTGGGGCCGAACGCCCTGCGGTCCCACCGGCTCGCGCCAGTCCCAAGCCGCCCAGGTCGCGAAGAAACGCCGTAGCAGATCCGCCGGAGGCAGTTCGCCGGACTCGCTCGCCGTGCGGGCCGCCAGGACGGACCAGGCGAGGCCCGGCAGGCCCCCGAACGGTGCCGAGTCCAGGCCCCGGGCCTTCGCCCAAGCCTTGACCTGCCTGGCCAGCCGGGCGAAGGCCGGACCCTGTGCGCCCACCGAGGTGAGCACCGCGTCGGCGTCGGTCACCGCGCTGAGCGCGATCGCCGCCGCCTCTCCCAGGTCGGCCCGGCGAGTCACCGCCCCGGCGGGGTCCAGCGAGCCGGTGGCGACGACGACCAGGTCCACGTCCAGCCCGTCGACCCGCAACCGCAGACCGGGTACGCGGGCTCCGACCACCTCGCGCACATCGGTCGCCGAGGGGAGGGCAGCCGCCAACTTCGCTCGCACGGCGGTGAGTTCGAAAGCGCCGGGCAGCGCTGCCACCAGGTCCAGATCCGCACCGGGCAGCGCGCAGCCCATGCGCCGGGAGCCGACGACGTGCACGACACCGTCACCGAGCACGTCCGTGATGCGGGCGGTCACCAGGTCGGCGAGAGAGGTGTCGGTGGGCTCGTAGGCCTGCTGCCCGGCCTCCTCCCGCCAGCTCACCTCTCCCGTCCCCAGCCTCACCGTCCCCCGCACCCGCATCGGCTCGTCCCCGCGCCGCGACAGCAGTGCCAGCTCGCCGACCCTGACCGGCATCGGAGCGAGCCGGGTCTCGCAGGCCGCGGCCAGGGTGTTCGGGTCGGTGGTGCGGCCCAGGCTCAGGTGAGGGGTGAAACCGGCGCGGCGGCCGCGGCAGCCGGGGAAGTGGCGCAGGAGGGTGCGGTGCAGCTCGGTCCACGGCTCCTCGCCGGCGGCCGCGGGATCGAGCCAGACGGTGGCGTCGTCCCGGTGGCCGAACCAGTGCACGCCCTCCAGCCGGGCGTCGAAGGGAGCGGTGGTGGCCGTCGCGAGCACCGATGCGGCCTGCTCGAAGGCGTGTTCCGGTACGAATCCGAAGAGCAGGTTCACATGCGGAGGCCAGCGGAGGATCTGTGGGTCGTGGTCGCGGCGGATGTCCTGGAGCGGCGGCCACAGCTCCTCGGGCGGGATCCACGCCAGTGCCGTGCGAGGCGTCGGCCGTACATCCAGGCGACCGAGGACAGCCGAGTCCTCCGCGCCCTCCCCCGTCACCTCCACCCGCACACCGAAGTGATCGGAGATGAACAGCCCCTCCGCCGTGGGCGCGTCGCCGTACAGCTCGGCCCGCCGTACCCGCAGGTCCTCCCCGCGCAGCAGCACCCGGTCCAGGCGGGAGGCCCGGCCGGTCAGGGACGAGATCGCGGCCAGCGGGTTGGCGCCGGGGTCGAAGGTCGGGGTCGTGTCGTCGGCGCCGTGGGCCTCGCTCCAGGCGTCCCGCATCCCCAACGTCAGCTGCGGTGTGTCACCGCCGTCGTTGAAGTCGCCCATCAGGATCAGCTCGGCTTCGAGGCCCGCAATACCCTCCGCGATCCGCGTCAGCTCGGCATCGCGCCGGTCCGCACCGTTCTCGGAGTGGTCGCTGCTCAGATGCGTCGCCGCGACGACCAGGGGACGCGCGCCCGTCTCCACGACGAGGGCGGTCACCGCCTTGTGCGGGCCCAGCGCGTGGAACGCGGCCTCGCGCACGGGCAACCGGCTCAGGAGCAGCAGACCGCACTCGTCCACGTCCCGCTCCCGCGGATCCGTCCCCAGCGTCCAGCCCGCCCGCACCCACGGCTCACGCAGCAGCGGGACGAGGAGGTCCGCCTCGACCTCCTGCAACGCGATCACGTCGGCGTCGGCGTCGCGCAGGGCCCGCAGCAGCTCGGGCCTGCGCCGGGCGCTGTCGATGCGGTCGGCGTCGTACCGGTCCCAGAGGGTGTTCCAGGTCAGCACCCGCACCCCGCCGGGGCCGGAAGCGGCGCCGGCCGGTGAACGCGCCGGCACCCAATCCTCCCCGTCCCACGCGTAGGGCGTACGGGCCGTGAAGAACGGCGCCCGGAGCAGACGAGCCTCCCGTACCCGCCCGGCCCCCGTCGCGTCGATCCGGTCCACCCCCGTGGCCCGGTCCCACACCATCTCGCCGTCGGCCTCGAAGAACAGCACCCGGTGCCACGGGATCTCGCCCCCGGGCACGAACGCGGGCAGCGGAACACGCTTGGGCGCGGCCCCGCGCTGCAGGATGCCCAGCACGAAGCGGGCCGGGTCGAAGCGCGCGTCCCAGCGCACCCGGTGATAGATCTCCTCGCTCGTCCGCACGGCCAAAGCCCTCTCAGCGCTCTCAGATCTCTTCCTCGACCGTCCCGCTCGCCCCGATGTACCAGGTGCGATGCGCGTCCCCCGGATACGGCGGGCCGAAGCGGCGCAGCTGGGCCGCGAGCACCTCCGGGGGCACCGGGTGCTCGCGGTGGGCGTTGCGCCGTACCAGCTCGTCCTCGTCGACCAGGACCACGGCGTGGGTGATCATCGCGTGGCGGCGGTGGGCGATCGTGTGCACGAGCGAGCGTTGCTGCTTGTTCAGGGACGTGGCGTCCCAGACCACGGTCCCTCCGTCGGCCAGGGCCTTGTCCAGGCGGTCGAGCCCCTCGCGCAGGACGGCCTCGTTGGCCCGCTGGTCGGCGCGTGCGCCTCGCGCCTCGCGCAGATCGTCCAGGGAGACGTACGCGTGCACGCCGGGGAGTCCGCGGGCGAAGGTGCTCTTGCCGCTGCCCGCCGGACCGACCGTCTGGATCAGTTTCGGGAAGTCGCCGGAGCGCCGGCGCCAGGTTGCCGCCGCGGCCTCGTCGACACCGCTGATCCGGCCCTGCGCGTACGCCTCCCGCGCCTCGGCCCGGCACCGGACGGCCGTGTCCGCCGGCAGATCGGCGAACGCCTCCCGCAGCCCCTTCTCGTCCAGGCCCGCCACGTCCTCGGCGTGCAGCGCCGACCACTCCACCTGCTCGCGCGCCTCGTCCGTGGCCGCGGTGGCCCGGGCGACCGCGTGCAGCAGACCGAGGTCGGCGGCGTGGGACAGCCGCACCAGGCCGGCCCGTCGGTCCTCGTCCGGATACGGCCGGTGCAGCGCCGGGTGCAGTCCTACGAGATCGGCGACCCGGCGCGCGAGCGGCATGCCCACCACCCCGGCGAGCCGCGCCGCGAGCCGTGCCCGTCTGCCCGAGTGCAGCAGCGCGGCCAGCACACCGGCGAGCCGGTCGTCCCCCGTTCGCCCCGCCGGGTCGAACCGGGCGGCGGCCACTGGGTCGCCCTCGCCGGGCAGGCCCACGGCCTCCGCCAGCGCCGCCGCGTCGGCGGCCGCCCCCGAACGCACCGCCCACAACGCGGCCGCCGGGCCGAGACCGTTCTCGACGACGGCCGCGTGCATCCAGTGCGTGTCCGTCCGCACATGCCCGGCCCGCACCCACTTGGCCACCCGCTCCCCGAACTCCTGAGCGGCGAAGCCGTCCACGCCCCGGACGACGTACCCCTCCTGCCGCCCGAGGTCCAGCCGCAGAGCGCGCAGCGCCCGCTCGTCGAACACGCCTCGCCACAGCACCCGCGGTACGGGGACGCCGAGCCCGCGCAGAAAGGCCACCGTCCGGTCCCAGTCCAGGCAGCGGCCGTCCGCGTCCCACACGGAGAAGCCGTAGAACCAGCTCTCCAGATCGTCGTACGCGATCGAGTGACGGGCGAACATGTTCTCCCCGCACACCCGCCAGCCCTCGGGGACGGCGTGGCCGATGCGGGCCTGGAGGGCCTTGACCCAGGTGCGGGAGGGGTGGTGGGCCGAGTCGAGCGAGCGGGCGTGCAGCCCGTCGGCGTACAGCGTGGTGTTCTCGCCGTCGAGTTTCTCGGTGACCACGACCTCGCGGCCGCGCAGGCCGGACAGGTCGGTGATCCTGAGGTCGTCGGCGGTGGCGCCGGGGGACCAGGGCAGGTGCCGGGTCCGCGGATAGTGCGTACGCATGATGAACGTCCCCCGTGGCGGCTCGTACCTGATCAGCGTAGGAACGCCGGGCCGCCGTGGGCCAGCGGTTTACGGCGTGGGCGGGGGAGGAGCGGGGGTGGTCACGCGCACGTGTTTGACCTTCGTCACGTCCGGGGTATTCTCTCCGACTCGATTGGCGAAGCCCCAGCTACGTATGGCAGACTAGCGGGGTTGCTCGGTCGAGTGTTGATGCTGCGCGCCTCCCGCCGGGGGGACCGGAAGCGAGTCCCACAGTACTCGTCGTTCCAACTGTCGAAAGGCAGCGCTGGGACGGACGTACGGGAATCTTCCGGGAAGTGTCAGTGCGGCACCGGCCAGGCACCCGGTGGCCTTTTGGCCCTGGCTTGCGGTTCCGGAAGGGCCGTGTTCATTCCCTGGAGGGATGTTCGAACAAGGGACATCTGTGTCAGTGGAAGCGCGACACGCCCGACCGCGTGGGTCGGAGGAAGTCAAGGGAACACCGGGTTCCAGAGCGTTACGAGAGACAGGACTACTGAGTAGCCATGGCGGGACAGAAGATCCGCATCCGGCTCAAGGCCTACGACCACGAGGTCATCGACTCCTCGGCGAAGAAGATCGTCGAGACGGTGACTCGCACTGGTGCGTCGGTCGCGGGCCCGGTGCCGCTGCCCACTGAGAAGAACGTGTACTGCGTCATCAAGTCGCCGCACAAGTACAAGGACTCGCGCGAGCACTTCGAGATGCGCACGCACAAGCGCCTGATCGACATCCTCGACCCGACGCCCAAGACCGTTGACTCTCTGATGCGACTCGACCTCCCGGCCGGTGTCGACATCGAGATCAAGCTCTGAGGGCTGGTGATCTGAGAATGGCTAAGCAGATCAAGGGCATCCTGGGCGAGAAGCTCGGCATGACGCAGGTGTGGGACGAGAACAACCGTGTTGTTCCGGTCACCGTCGTCAAGGCCGGCCCCAACGTCGTCACCCAGGTCCGCACGAACGACGTCGACGGCTACGAGTCCGTCCAGATCGCGTTCGGCGAGATCGACCCGCGCAAGGTGAACAAGCCCCTCAAGGGCCACTTCGCCAAGGCCGACGTCACTCCCCGCCGCCACCTCGTCGAGATCCGTACCGCTGACGCCAGCGAGTACACCCTCGGCCAGGAGATCACCGCTGAGGTGTTCGAGGCCGGCATCAAGGTCGACGTGACCGGCAAGAGCAAGGGCAAGGGCTTCGCCGGTGTCATGAAGCGTCACAACTTCAAGGGCCTCGGCGCCGGACACGGCACCCAGCGCAAGCACCGCTCCCCCGGTTCCATCGGTGGCTGCGCCACCCCGGGCCGCGTGTTCAAGGGCCTCCGCATGGCGGGTCGCATGGGCAACGAGCGGGTCACCACCCAGAACCTGACCGTCCACGCCGTTGACGCGGAGAAGGGTCTGCTGCTCATCAAGGGCGCGGTTCCCGGTCCGAACGGCGGCCTCGTCCTGGTCCGCACCGCGGCCAAGGGGGCCTGAGGTAACCGATGAGCACTGTTGACATCCTTTCGCCTGCCGGCGAGAAGGCCGGTACCGTCGAGCTCCCCGCGGAGTACTTCGGCGTGGAGAAGGTCAGCATCCCGCTGATCCACCAGGTCGTCGTCGCGCAGAACGCCGCTGCCCGCCAGGGCACGCACAAGACCAAGACCCGCGGTGAAGTCCGTGGTGGCGGCAAGAAGCCGTACCGCCAGAAGGGCACCGGCCGCGCCCGTCAGGGTTCGACCCGCGCCCCGCAGTTCGCCGGCGGTGGCGTCGTCCACGGCCCGCAGCCGCGTGACTACTCGCAGCGGACCCCGAAGAAGATGAAGGCCGCGGCCCTGCGCCACGCCCTCACCGACCGGGCCCGCCACAACCGCATCCACGTCGTCACCGGCGTGATCGAGGGCGACACCCCCTCCACCAAGGCCGCCAAGACGCTGTTCGGCAAGATCTCGGAGCGCAAGAACCTGCTCCTGGTCGTCGACCGCGCCGACGAGGCCGCGTGGCTGTCCGCCCGCAACCTGCCCCAGGTCCACATCCTGGAGCCGGGCCAGCTGAACACGTACGACGTGATCGTCTCGGACGACGTGGTCTTCACCCAGGCCGCTCTCGAGTCCTTCGTCGCCGGCCCGAAGGCCAACGACACCGAAGGGAGCGAGGCCTGATGGCTACGCGTCACCCGAGCATTGCCTCCAAGGCTGCGAAGGCCGCCAAGGCCGCGCGCGTCGCCAAGGCGCGTCGCCACGCCGCCGAGGGCAAGAACACCGTCGTCACTCCGGCGAGCAAGGCGTACACGGACCACCGTGACGTCCTGATCAAGCCGGTCGTGTCCGAGAAGAGCTACGCGCTTCTCGACGAGAACAAGTACACGTTCATCGTCGACCCGAGTGCCAACAAGACTCAGATCAAGCAGGCCGTCCAGGCGGTCTTCTCGGTCAAGGTCACCGGGGTCAACACGATCAACCGCCAGGGCAAGCGCAAGCGGACCCGTACGGGCTTCGGCCAGCGTGCCGCCACCAAGCGCGCGATCGTGACCCTCGCCGAGGGCGACCGTATCGACATCTTCGGCGGTCCGACCGCGTAAGCGGGTCGGATCGTCCGATATCGGACGAGGACTGAGAAATGGGAATCCGCAAGTACAAGCCGACTACGCCGGGCCGTCGTGGTTCCAGCGTCGCCGACTTCGTCGAGGTCACGCGGTCCACGCCGGAGAAGTCGCTGGTCCGCCCCCTGCACAGCAAGGGCGGCCGTAACAACGCCGGTCGTGTGACCGTTCGCCACC
The DNA here is from genome assembly GCF_043198595.1 of Streptomyces sp. NPDC048751. Taxonomy (NCBI): domain Bacteria; kingdom Bacillati; phylum Actinomycetota; class Actinomycetes; order Kitasatosporales; family Streptomycetaceae; genus Streptomyces; species Streptomyces sp. NPDC048751. The sequence goes on along the minus strand of NZ_JBICUX010000002.1, from coordinate 806,478 downwards.
AGGGTGGCGGACACAAGCGCGCCTACCGAGTGATCGACTTCCGTCGTCACGACAAGGACGGCGTGCCGGCGAAGGTCGCGCACATCGAGTACGACCCCAACCGCACCGCGCGCATCGCGCTGCTGCACTACGCGGACGGCGAGAAGCGCTACATCCTCGCCCCGCGCAACCTGCAGCAGGGTGACCGCGTCGAGAACGGTCCCGGGGCCGACATCAAGCCGGGCAACAACCTGGCCCTGCGCAACATCCCGGTCGGTACGACGCTGCACGCGATCGAGCTCCGTCCGGGCGGCGGTGCCAAGTTCGCCCGCTCCGCCGGTGCCTCCGTACAGCTGCTCGCGAAGGAGGGCTCGATGGCCCACCTCCGCATGCCCTCCGGTGAGATCCGCCTGGTCGACGTGCGCTGCCGCGCGACGATCGGCGAGGTCGGCAACGCCGAGCAGAGCAACATCAACTGGGGCAAGGCCGGCCGCAAGCGCTGGCTGGGCGTCCGCCCGACCGTTCGTGGTGTGGCGATGAACCCGGTTGACCACCCCCACGGTGGTGGTGAGGGCAAGACCTCCGGTGGTCGCCACCCGGTCAGCCCCTGGGGTCAGAAGGAAGGTCGTACTCGTTCGCCGAAGAAGGCTTCGAACAAGTACATCGTCCGCCGCCGCAAGACGAACAAGAAGCGCTAGGAGCGGGTTTAGATGCCGCGCAGTCTCAAGAAGGGGCCCTTCGTCGACGACCACCTCATCAAGAAGGTGGACGCCCAGAACGAAGCCGGCACCAAGAACGTCATCAAGACCTGGTCCCGTCGCTCCATGATCATCCCGGCGATGCTCGGGCACACGATCGCGGTGCACAACGGCAAGACCCACATCCCGGTGTTTGTCACCGAGTCCATGGTCGGCCACAAGCTCGGCGAGTTCTCGCCGACGCGCACCTTCCGGGGTCACGTCAAGGACGACCGGAAGTCGAAGCGCCGCTAAGCGCGGGGTGAATGACCATGACAGACACTGAAGGGACAACCATGGAAGCCAGGGCCCAGGCGCGGTACATCCGCGTCACGCCCATGAAGGCCCGCCGCGTGGTGGACCTCATCCGCGGCCTGGACGCCGCGGAGGCTCAGGCGGTCCTGCGTTTCGCCCCGCAGGCCGCGAGCGTGCCGGTAGGCAAGGTGCTGGACAGCGCCATCGCCAACGCCGCGCACAACTACGACCACACCGATGTCGACAGCCTCTTCATCTCCGAGGCGTACGTCGATGAGGGCCCGACCCTGAAGCGGTTCCGTCCGCGCGCCCAGGGCCGTGCCTACCGGATCCGCAAGCGGACCAGCCACATCACCGTGGTCGTCAGCAGCAAGGAAGGAACCCGGTAATGGGCCAGAAGGTTAACCCGCATGGGTTCCGGCTCGGTGTCACCACGGACTTCAAGTCCCGGTGGTACGCCGACAAGCTGTACAAGGACTACGTCAAGGAAGACGTCGCCATCCGTCGGATGATGACGTCCGGCATGGAGCGCGCCGGCATCTCCAAGGTCGAGATCGAGCGCACCCGTGACCGCGTCCGTGTGGACATCCACACCGCGCGTCCGGGCATCGTCATCGGCCGCCGTGGCGCCGAGGCCGACCGCATCCGCGGCGACCTCGAGAAGCTCACGGGCAAGCAGGTCCAGCTGAACATCCTCGAGGTCAAGAACCCCGAGACGGACGCTCAGCTCGTGGCCCAGGCCGTTGCCGAGCAGCTCTCCTCCCGCGTCTCCTTCCGTCGCGCCATGCGCAAGAGCATGCAGTCGGCGATGAAGGCGGGCGCCAAGGGCATCAAGATCCAGTGCGGTGGCCGCCTCGGTGGCGCCGAGATGTCCCGCTCGGAGTTCTACCGCGAGGGCCGTGTGCCCCTGCACACGCTCCGCGCGAACGTGGACTACGGCTTCTTCGAGGCCAAGACGACCTTCGGCCGCATCGGTGTGAAGGTCTGGATCTACAAGGGCGACGTCAAGAACATCGCCGAGGTCCGCGCCGAGAACGCCGCGGCCCGTGCGGGTAACCGCCCGGCCCGTGGTGGCGCCGACCGCCCGGCCCGTGGTGGCCGCGGTGGCGAGCGTGGCGGGCGCGGTCGTAAGCCGCAGCAGGCTGCTGCCGAGGCCCCCAAGGCCGAGGCTCCCGCCGCTCCGGCTGAGAGCACCGGAACGGAGGCCTGACCGAAATGCTGATCCCCCGTAGGGTCAAGCACCGCAAGCAGCACCACCCCAAGCGCAGCGGCGCTGCCAAGGGCGGCACGCAGGTTGCGTTCGGCGAGTACGGCATCCAGGCGCTCACCCCGGCGTACGTGACGAACCGCCAGATCGAGGCCGCTCGTATCGCCATGACGCGTCACATCAAGCGTGGTGGCAAGGTCTGGATCAACATCTACCCGGACCGTCCGCTCACCAAGAAGCCCGCCGAGACCCGCATGGGTTCCGGTAAGGGTTCTCCCGAGTGGTGGATCGCCAACGTCAAGCCCGGACGCGTGATGTTCGAGCTGTCGTACCCCAACGAGAAGATCGCCCGTGAGGCGCTGACTCGTGCGGCCCACAAGCTGCCGATGAAGTGCCGGATCGTCAAGCGCGAGGCAGGTGAAGCGTGATGTCGGCCGGTACCAAGGCGTCCGAGCTGCGCGAGCTGGGCAACGAGGAGCTTCTGGACAAGCTCCGCGAGGCCAAGGAAGAGCTGTTCAACCTCCGCTTCCAGGCGGCGACCGGTCAGCTCGAGAACCACGGCCGGCTGAAGGCCGTCCGTAAGGACATCGCGCGGATCTACACCCTGATGCGTGAGCGCGAGCTGGGCATCGAGACGGTGGAGAGCGCCTGATGAGTGAGAGCAACGTGACTGAGCAGACTGCAGAGGCCCGCGGCTTCCGCAAGACCCGTGAGGGTCTCGTCGTCAGCGACAAGATGGACAAGACCGTCGTCGTCGCCGTCGAGGACCGCGTCAAGCACGCGCTGTACGGCAAGGTCATCCGCCGTACCAGCAGGCTCAAGGCGCACGACGAGCAGAACGCCGCGGGTGTCGGCGACCGTGTCCTCCTCGCGGAGACCCGGCCGCTGTCCGCGACGAAGCGCTGGCGCGTCGTCGAGATCCTCGAGAAGGCCAAGTAATCATCCTGCGGGGCACCCCTCGCAGGACAGTTCCGCCAGGCTCCGGGGGACCGCTCGCTGAGCGGCCCCCGGGGAACCGGCAGACAAACAGGAGATAGACGTGATCCAGCAGGAGTCGCGACTGCGTGTCGCCGACAACACTGGTGCGAAGGAGATCCTTTGCATCCGTGTGCTCGGTGGCTCCGGTCGCCGCTACGCGGGCATCGGTGACGTCATCGTCGCCACCGTCAAGGACGCGATCCCCGGTGGCAACGTGAAGAAGGGTGACGTCGTCAAGGCGGTCATCGTTCGCACCGTCAAGGAGCGCCGCCGTCCGGACGGCTCGTACATCCGCTTCGACGAGAACGCCGCCGTCATTCTGAAGAACGACGGCGACCCTCGCGGCACCCGCATCTTCGGCCCGGTCGGCCGTGAGCTGCGCGAGAAGAAGTTCATGAAGATCATCTCGCTGGCTCCGGAGGTGCTGTAAGCATGAAGATCAAGAAGGGCGACCTGGTCCAGGTCATCACCGGCAAGGACAAGGGCAAGCAGGGCAAGGTCATCGCGGCCTTCCCCCGCGAGGACCGCGTTCTGGTCGAGGGTGTCAACCGGGTCAAGAAGCACACCAAGGCCGGCCCGACCGCCAAGGGTTCGCAGGCCGGCGGCATCGTCACGACCGAGGCGCCGATCCACGTCTCCAACGTCCAGCTGGTCGTTGAGAAGGACGGCAACAAGGTCGTCACGCGTGTCGGTTACCGCTTCGACGACGAAGGCAACAAGATCCGCGTTGCCAAGCGGACGGGTGAGGACATCTGATGACGACCACCACCACTCCGCGTCTGAAGACGAAGTACCGCGAGGAGATCGCGGGCAAGCTGCGTGACGAGTTCAAGTACGAGAACGTCATGCAGGTTCCCGGCCTCGTCAAGATCGTGGTCAACATGGGTGTGGGCGACGCCGCCCGCGACTCCAAGCTGATCGAGGGCGCCATCCGCGACCTCACCACGATCACCGGTCAGAAGCCGGCCGTCACCAAGGCCCGCAAGTCCATCGCGCAGTTCAAGCTGCGTGAGGGCCAGCCGATCGGTGCCCACGTCACGCTTCGTGGCGACCGCATGTGGGAGTTCCTGGACCGCACCCTGTCGCTCGCGCTGCCGCGCATCCGCGACTTCCGCGGCCTGTCCCCCAAGCAGTTCGACGGCCGTGGCAACTACACCTTCGGTCTCACCGAGCAGGTCATGTTCCACGAGATCGACCAGGACAAGATCGACCGCGTCCGGGGTATGGACATCACCGTGGTCACCACGGCGACCAACGACGCTGAGGGCCGCGCGCTCCTTCGTCACCTCGGCTTCCCCTTCAAGGAGGCGTGAGCGAGATGGCGAAGAAGGCTCTGATCGCTAAGGCTGCTCGCAAGCCCAAGTTCGGTGTGCGTGGCTACACCCGCTGCCAGCGCTGCGGCCGCCCGCACTCCGTGTACCGCAAGTTCGGCCTCTGCCGCGTGTGCCTTCGTGAGATGGCTCACCGTGGCGAGCTGCCGGGCGTGACCAAGAGCTCCTGGTAATCACCCTTTTAGGGATTCCCAGGGCTCTCGGTAAGCAATGGGCGTGTCAGGCGCCGACCCTTCCATGGCTTAGGCTTGGGGGGTTGGGCGCCTGACGGTCGCCCGTACGACTTACTACGCCGTAGGTCCACCGCGCCGCACCCGTCCCGTCTCGGATCGGGGAGAGGGATGGCGCACCAGGAAACCCCGGCGAGAGAGGCCGAAGGCCAATTCATGACCATGACTGATCCGATCGCAGACATGCTTACGCGTCTGCGGAACGCGAACTCGGCATACCACGACTCCGTGACGATGCCGGCATCGAAGATCAAGTCGCACATCGCGGAGATCCTCCAGCAGGAGGGCTTCATCACGGGCTGGAAGGTCGAGGACGCCGAGGTCGGCAAGAACCTCGTCCTGGAGCTGAAGTTCGGCCCCAACCGTGAGCGCTCCATCGCGGGCATCAAGCGGATCTCCAAGCCCGGTCTCCGGGTGTACGCGAAGTCCACCAACCTGCCGAAGGTGCTCGGCGGTCTCGGCGTGGCGATCATCTCCACGTCGCACGGACTCCTCACCGACAAGCAGGCCGGCAAGAAGGGCGTAGGCGGAGAAGTTCTCGCCTACGTCTGGTAACGGAAGGGAACGGAGGAAACAGCTATGTCGCGTATTGGCAAGCTCCCCATCACGGTTCCCGCCGGCGTGGACGTCACCATCGACGGCCAGACGGTCTCGGTCAAGGGCCCCAAGGGCACGCTGACCCACACTGTCGTGGCGCCGATCGAGATCGCCAAGGGTGAGGACGGCGTCCTGAACGTCACCCGCCCCAACGACGAGCGTCAGAGCAAGGCCCTGCACGGCCTGTCCCGCACGCTGGTGGCGAACATGATCACCGGCGTGACCCAGGGTTACGTGAAGAAGCTCGAGATCAGCGGTGTCGGTTACCGCGTGACCGCCAAGGGCTCGAACCTCGAGTTCGCGCTCGGCTACAGCCACCCGATCACCGTCGAGGCGCCCGAGGGCATCACCTTCAAGGTGGAGACCCCGACCCGCTTCCAGGTCGAGGGCATCGACAAGCAGAAGGTCGGCGAGGTTGCGGCCAACATCCGCAAGCTGCGCAAGCCCGACCCGTACAAGGCCAAGGGCGTCAAGTACGAGGGCGAAGTCATCCGCCGCAAGGTCGGAAAGGCGGGTAAGTAAGCCATGGCATACGGGCAGAAGATCCTCAAGGGCGACGCCTACAAGCGCGCCGCGATCAAGCGCCGCCACATCCGGATCCGCAAGTCGATCAACGGTACGGCGGAGCGTCCTCGTCTGGTCGTGACCCGCTCGAACCGCCACATCGTGGCCCAGGTGATCGACGACCTCAAGGGTCACACCCTTGCGTCGGCGTCCACCCTGGACACCTCGATCCGCGGTGGCGAGGGCGACAAGTCCGCGCAGGCCAAGCAGGTCGGCGCCCTGGTCGCCGAGCGTGCCAAGGCCGCCGGTGTCGAGGCTGTCGTGTTCGACCGTGGTGGCAACCAGTACGCCGGGCGCATCGCCGCTCTGGCGGACGCCGCCCGCGAAGCCGGGCTCAAGTTCTGAGCCTGCCGTAGCTAGCGGAAACAGAGAGAGGTAATTCCAATGGCTGGACCCCAGCGCCGCGGTGGCGGTGCCGGTGGCGGCGAGCGGCGGGACCGGAAGGGCCGTGACGGCGGCGCTGCTGCCGCCGAGAAGACCGCGTACGTTGAGCGCGTTGTCGCGATCAACCGCGTCGCCAAGGTTGTGAAGGGTGGTCGTCGCTTCAGCTTCACCGCGCTGGTCGTGGTGGGCGACGGTGACGGCACCGTGGGTGTCGGTTACGGCAAGGCCAAGGAGGTGCCGGCCGCCATCGCCAAGGGTGTTGAGGAGGCCAAGAAGCACTTCTTCAAGGTCCCCCGGATCCAGGGCACCATCCCCCACCCCATCCAGGGTGAGAAGGCTGCCGGCGTCGTCCTGCTCAAGCCCGCGTCCCCCGGTACCGGTGTTATCGCCGGTGGCCCGGTGCGTGCCGTGCTCGAGTGCGCCGGTATCCACGACGTGCTGTCGAAGTCGCTCGGCTCCGACAACGCCATCAACATCGTGCACGCGACCGTGGAGGCCCTGAAGGGTCTGCAGCGTCCCGAGGAGATCGCGGCCCGCCGTGGTCTGCCGCTCGAGGACGTCGCCCCCGCGGCTCTTCTCCGTGCGCGTGCCGGGGCGGGTGCGTAATCATGGCGCAGCTCAAGATTACGCAGGTCAAGTCCTACATCGGCAGCAAGCAGAACCACCGTGACACCCTGCGTTCCCTTGGTCTCAAGGGCATCAACACGCAGGTCGTCAAGGAGGACCGCCCCGAGTTCCGCGGCATGGTGCACACCGTCCGCCACCTCGTGACGGTCGAGGAGGTCGACTGATCATGGCGGAGAACAACCCGCTCAAGATCCACAACCTCCGTCCCGCCCCGGGCGCCAAGACCGCCAAGACCCGTGTCGGTCGTGGTGAGGCGTCGAAGGGTAAGACGGCTGGTCGTGGTACCAAGGGCACCAAGGCCCGCTACCAGGTTCCGGAGCGCTTCGAGGGTGGCCAGATGCCCCTCCACATGCGTCTCCCGAAGCTGAAGGGCTTCAAGAACCCGTTCAAGACCGAGTACCAGGTCGTGAACCTCGACAAGCTGGCGTCGCTCTACCCCGAGGGTGGCGAGGTCACCGTCGAGGGTCTGGTGGCCAAGGGCGCCGTTCGCAAGAACGCGCTCGTCAAGGTCCTCGGCCAGGGCGAGGTCACCGTGGCGCTGCAGGTGACGGTCGACGCCGTCTCCGGCTCCGCCAAGGAGAAGATCACCGCCGCCGGCGGTACGGTCACCGAGCTCGTCTGAGCGCGATGACGTAAGCAGTCCCGACCGGGGATACCTCACAATGAGGTATCCCCGGTTGGTCGTTCCAAGGCGGGCGGTGTCCCCGGTAAGGTGGCCTGCACTGCTCTTTCACGTATTCGTCGAACCTCAAGACCGTCACCCTTGACGCAGTTGCGCGGGGGTCGCAGGAGGCACCGTGCTCACCGCGTTCGCCCGGGCGTTCAAGACGCCCGACCTGCGCAAGAAGCTGCTGTTCACACTCGCCATCATCGTGGTCTATCGGGTGGGTACGCACATCCCGATCCCCGGTGTGGACTACAAGAGTGTCCAGGAGTGTGTGGACCAGGCATCCGGTAACCAGGGCCTCTTCGGTCTGGTCAACATGTTCAGTGGCGGCGCGCTGCTCCAGATCACGGTCTTCGCGCTGGGCATCATGCCGTACATCACGGCGAGCATCATCCTTCAGCTGCTGACCGTGGTCATTCCGCGCCTGGAAGCCCTCAAGAAGGAGGGCCAGGCCGGTACGGCGAAGATCACGCAGTACACCCGTTACCTCACCGTGGCGCTCGCGATCCTGCAGGGCACCGGCCTGGTGGCCACCGCCCGCAGCGGCGCCCTCTTCTCCGGCTGCACGGTCGCCAGCCAGATCGTCCCGGACCAGGCGATCTTCACGACCATCACCATGGTCATCTGCATGACCGCCGGTACGGCCGTCGTGATGTGGCTCGGTGAGCTCATCACCGACCGCGGCATCGGCAACGGCATGTCGATCCTGATGTTCATCTCGATCGCCGCGACCTTCCCGTCCGCGCTGTGGGCCATCAAGAAGCAGGGCACCCTGGCCGGCGGCTGGATCGAGTTCGGCACCGTCGTCCTCGTCGGCCTGGTCATGGTCGGCCTGGTGGTCTTCGTCGAGCAGGCCCAGCGCCGCATCCCCGTGCAGTACGCGAAGCGCATGATCGGCCGTCGTTCCTACGGTGGTACGTCCACGTACATCCCGCTGAAGGTGAACCAGGCCGGTGTGATCCCGGTCATCTTCGCCTCGTCGCTGCTCTACATCCCGGCCTTGATCGCTCAGTTCTCCAGCGGCGACTCCGAGTGGAAACGCTGGGTCGAGCAGAACCTGACCAAGGGCAGCCACCCGATTTACATCACTCTGTACTTCTTGCTCATCGTGTTCTTCGCGTTCTTCTACGTGGCGATCTCCTTCAACCCCGAGGAAGTCGCCGACAACATGAAGAAGTATGGTGGCTTCATCCCGGGCATCCGGGCTGGCAGGCCGACCGCTGAGTACCTCTCGTACGTGCTCAACCGGATCACCTGGCCGGGTTCGCTGTATCTGGGTCTGATCGCTCTCGTCCCGACGATGGCGTTGGTCGGTTTCGATGCAAACCAGAACTTCCCGTTCGGCGGGACCAGCATCCTGATCATCGTGGGTGTCGGTCTTGAGACGGTGAAGCAGATCGAGAGCCAGCTCCAGCAGCGCAATTACGAAGGGTTCCTCCGCTGATGCGTATCGTCCTCGTCGGGCCGCCGGGTGCCGGTAAGGGAACGCAGGCCGCGTTCCTGGCCAAGAACCTGTCGATCCCGCACATCTCCACGGGCGACCTGTTCCGGGCCAACATCAGCCAGCAGACGGAACTCGGCAAACTGGCGAAGTCGTACATGGACGCGGGCAACCTGGTGCCCGACGAGGTCACGATCGCCATGGCGAAGGACCGCATGGAGCAGCCGGACGCCGAGAACGGCTTCCTGCTGGACGGCTTCCCCCGTAACGTCTCGCAGGCCGAGGCGCTCGACGAGCTGCTCGAGACCGAGGGCATGCAGCTCGACGCGGTGCTGGACCTGGAGGTCCCCGAGGACGAGGTGGTCAAGCGCATCGCGGGCCGCCGTATCTGCCGCACCGATTCGTCGCACGTCTTCCACGTGACGTACAAGCCGCCGGCCAAGGAGGGCGTCTGCGACGTCTGCGGCGGCGAACTGTACCAGCGGGACGACGACTCCGAGGAGACCGTCCGCAAGCGGCTGGAGGTCTACCACACGCAGACCGAGCCGATCATCGACTACTACAAGGCGCAGGGGCTGGTCGTGACCATCTCGGCGCTCGGCAAGGTCGAGGACGTCACGGCTCGCGCCATGGAGGCGCTTCAGCGGGACGGTCAGTAGAGACGTTCGAATTCTTCAGGGAAGCCCCCGTCGTTCCTCAGGGACGACGGGGGCTTCTTTGCGAGTAGCGCACTCGACGTTCGATTGTCGGTGAACACGCAAAAACGTGATCGGTAGGGTCAAGGCGACCACAGCGGAGCACCGGCTCGACGCCGGTGTTCAGCATGCAAGTCGGGTCGTTCGCGATCCGAAAAACTGGGGGTACGAAGAGTGAAGCCCATGCTCAAGCGTGGTGCCATGGTCGGCGCGGCCGTTGCCATGGCGATCGGTTTCGCGGCGGGTCCGGCTGCGGCCACCGACGTCGGCATCTCGCTGCCGAACGGCCGTGGCACCATGAAGTTCATCGACGACGGGGACAAGTTCCGGGTCTGCGACACCAAGGCCGACGGCGAGGGTGTCACCGGCTACGTCAGGCAGCTCAGGGCCGACGGGCGCATCGTCACCATTCTGACCATCGACGATGGTGGCGACGCCGGCTGTGACGAGAAGGAGACCGACCTCATCGGCCGGACGCCCCACGACATGATGCTGTGCTGGCACGGTGGTGGCTGCGTGGTCTCCCCGGTGATCAGGGAGAGCTGAGCCCAGCGAGGCACTGAAGCCCCGGTTGACGCAGGCCACTCGATGTGCCCGCGTCAACCGGGGCTTTGTCACGCCCGGCGGGATGCGTCTGCGGCTTCGGCGCACGTCTGTACGTACGCGTATCCTGGTGGGCCGCGATACCAGTGGCCAGGAGGCGCGTTCCCATCATGGTGCAGATCAAGACCCCCGAGCAGATCGCCAAGATGCGTGAGGCGGGGCTGGTCGTCGCCGCCATCCACGCGGCGACCCGTGAGGCCGCGGTGCCCGGGGCCACGACGAAGGATCTGGACCAGGTCGCCCGCAAGGTGCTCGCCGAGCACAACGCCAAGCCGAACTTCCTCGGCTACGGCGGCTTCCCGGCGACGATCTGCACGTCCGTGAACGAGGTCGTCGTCCACGGCATCCCGTCCGACGACGTCGTCCTCAAGGACGGGGACATCATCTCCATCGACTGCGGCGCGATCATCGACGGCTGGCACGGGGACGCGGCGTACACCGCCTTCGTGGGCTCCGGTCACGCGCCGGAACTGGTCGAGCTCTCCCGGGTGACCGAAGAATCCATGTGGGCGGGCATCGCCGCGATGAAGCAGGGCAACCGCCTGGTCGACGTCTCCCGGGCCATCGAGACGTACATCCGCCGCCAGCCCAAGCCCGGCGGCGGCAAGTACGGGATCATCGAGGACTACGGCGGCCACGGCATCGGCACCGAGATGCACATGGACCCCCATCTGCTCAACTACGTGGACCGCCGCCGAGGCAAGGGCCCCAAGCTGGTCCCCGGCTTCTGCCTCGCCATCGAGCCGATGGTCTCCCTCGGCACCCCGAAGACCGAGGTCCTCGAGGACGACTGGACCGTCATCACCACCGACGGCACCTGGTCCTCCCACTGGGAACACTCAGTGGCTCTGACCGAGCAGGGCCCCCTGGTCCTGACCGCTCCGGACGGTGGCAGGGCGAAGCTGGCGGAGTACGGCGTGACAGTGGCTCCGGATCCCCTGGCATGACCGCGGTGCTGAGCCGCGACCGCCGGTCGGAGGCCGGCGCAGCCACTCGACCCCTTGCATGATGTGGCGCTGTGTGGGGCAGGCTTTCTCGATTCGTGTTTCAGGGTGCGCTGACGTAGACTGACTCGTCGGCTCTCGTGCACCCGCATGCCTGCATGCGCTCGTACGGAGTCGATCAAGGTAGTCGATTCGAAGGGCGAAGCGTGGCCAAGAAGCAAGGTGCCATCGAGATCGAGGGCACTGTCGTCGAGTCTCTGCCGAACGCCATGTTCAAGGTCGAGCTCCAGAACGGCCACCAGGTCCTGGCACACATCAGCGGCAAGATGCGTATGCACTACATCCGCATCCTCCCTGACGACCGGGTCGTGGTGGAGCTGTCTCCGTACGACCTGACGCGTGGCCGGATCGTCTACCGGTACAAGTAGATCTTGCCCCACGTCCCGCGTTTCCCCGCGGGGCCGCCGGCAACTGACCCGGAGAACCTCACATCCCATGAAGGTCAAGCCGAGCGTCAAGAAGATCTGCGACAAGTGCAGGGTGATCCGCCGTCACGGCCGGGTCATGATCATCTGCGAGAACCCGCGCCACAAGCAGCGCCAGGGCTGATCGCGAGCAGATCGCACCCTCTGCTTTTCGTAGAGACTTCGCGCGACGCGAGCTGAATATGTTCATACGCAGATCCCAGGCGAGCGATCGCCTGACACCCCCGGTTCGGAGGCCGGGGACCTGGTTCGTACCTGATACGGCGGCCGGGATCCGGTTCTGTGGAAGACCTCCGAGGATCAACTGGAGCCATTGAATGGCACGCGTTTCCGGTGTTGACATCCCGCGCGAAAAGCGTGTGGAGGTCGCCCTCACCTACGTGTTCGGCATCGGCCGGACCCTTTCGCAGCAGACGCTGGCCGAGACCGGCATCGACCCCAACACCCGCGTTCGCGACCTCTCCGAGGAGCAGCTCGTCGCGATCCGCGAGTACGTCGACAACAACATCAAGACCGAGGGTGACCTCCGTCGCGAGATCCAGGCCGACATCCGCCGCAAGGTCGAGATCGGCTGCTACCAGGGTCTGCGTCACCGCCGCGGCCTGCCCGTCCGCGGTCAGCGCACCAGCACCAACGCCCGCACCCGCAAGGGCCCGCGTCGCGCCATCGCCGGCAAGAAGAAGCCGGGCAAGAAGTAGTCCGCAGCGGACGCCTGTCCACGGTCTTCGCTGTAGGACCGACCACCTCCCGTAGGAGTTAGAAGATGCCCCCCAAGGGACGTCAGGGCGCTGCCAAGAAGGTGCGCCGCAAGGAAAAGAAGAACGTCGCTCACGGCCACGCGCACATCAAGAGCACGTTCAACAACACGATCGTCTCCATCACGGACCCGTCCGGCAACGTGATCTCCTGGGCCTCCGCCGGCCACGTCGGCTTCAAGGGCTCCCGGAAGTCCACGCCGTTCGCCGCGCAGATGGCTGCCGAGTCGGCTGCCCGCCGCGCCCAGGAGCACGGCATGCGCAAGGTCGACGTGTTCGTGAAGGGCCCGGGTTCCGGTCGTGAGACCGCGATCCGCTCCCTGCAGGCCACGGGCCTCGAGGTCGGCTCCATCCAGGACGTCACCCCGACCCCGCACAACGGTTGCCGTCCGCCGAAGCGTCGTCGCGTCTGACGACCGCTTCGTCCGGTCTGTGGTTTCGGGCGGTACGGCACCGTAAAGGGGCCGTATCGCCCGTACCCTTGCAGTACCCGCGCTTCTCACGGGCGCGGTTTCCGTCGGGCGTCAAATAGCGGGCGTCCACGAAAGAAGGATCTGATCCACACATGCTGATCGCTCAGCGTCCCTCGTTGACCGAAGAGGTCGTCGACGAGTTCCGCTCCCGGTTCGTGATCGAGCCGCTGGAGCCGGGCTTCGGCTACACCCTCGGCAACTCCCTCCGCCGCACCCTCCTGTCGTCGATCCCCGGTGCCGCTGTCACCAGCATCCGCATCGACGGCGTCCTGCACGAGTTCACCACCGTGCCGGGCGTCAAGGAGGACGTCACCGACCTGATCCTCAACATCAAGCAGCTGGTCGTCTCCTCGGAGCACGACGAGCCGGTCGTGATGTACCTGCGCAAGCAGGGTCCGGGTCTGGTCACCGCCGCCGACATCGCGCCCCCGGCCGGTGTCGAGGTGCACAACCCCGACCTGGTCCTCGCCACGCTCAACGGCAAGGGCAAGCTGGAGATGGAGCTGACGGTCGAGCGTGGCCGTGGTTACGTCTCCGCCGTGCAGAACAAGCAGGTGGGCCAGGAGATCGGCCGTATCCCGGTCGACTCCATCTACTCGCCGGTTCTCAAGGTCACGTACAAGGTCGAGGCGACTCGTGTCGAGCAGCGCACCGACTTCGACAAGCTGATCGTCGACGTCGAGACCAAGCAGGCGATGCGTCCGCGTGACGCCATGGCCTCCGCCGGTAAGACCCTGGTCGAGCTGTTCGGTCTCGCCCGCGAGCTGAACATCGACGCCGAGGGCATCGACATGGGTCCGTCCCCGACGGACGCGGCGCTGGCGGCCGACCTCGCGCTCCCGATCGAGGAGCTCGAGCTGACGGTCCGCTCCTACAACTGCCTCAAGCGTGAGGGCATCCACTCCGTGGGTGAGCTCGTGGCGCGTTCCGAGGCCGACCTCCTGGACATCCGCAACTTCGGTGCGAAGTCCATCGACGAGGTCAAGGCGAAGCTGGCCGGCATGGGCCTGGCCCTGAAGGACAGCCCGCCCGGATTCGACCCCACGGCCGCCGCCGACGCCTTCGGCGCCGACGACGACGCGGACGCGGGTTTCGTGGAGACCGAGCAGTACTGATCGGTTGTTGCCGGTGAGCATCCGCTCACCGGGTTCCTGACCCCGGTACCTGACACGGCCGGGGCAGATACCAAGGAGAAAGAAATGCCGAAGCCCACCAAGGGTGCCCGTCTGGGCGGCAGTGCCGCGCACGAGAAGCTGCTTCTCGCGAACCTCGCGAAGTCGCTGTTCGAGCACGGCCGTATCACCACCACCGAGGCGAAGGCCCGCCGCCTGCGGCCGTACGCCGAGCGTCTGGTCACCAAGGCGAAGAAGGGCGACCTTCACAACCGCCGTCAGGTGCTCCAGGTCATCACGGACAAGAGCGTCGTCCACACGCTCTTCACCGAGATCGGCCCGCGCTACGAGAACCGTCCGGGTGGCTACACCCGTATCACCAAGATCGGTAACCGCCGTGGCGACAACGCGCCCATGGCTGTCATCGAGCTGGTCGAGGCGCTGACCGTTGCACAGGCTGCGACGGGTGAGGCCGAGGCTGCGACCAAGCGTGCGGTCAAGGAGGCGGAGGAGGCCAAGGCCGCCGAGGCGACCGAGGCCGAGGACGCTGCTGAGGCTCCCGCCGAGGAGTCGAAGGACGCGTAAGCGTTCTGCCGGGGACTGATTCGTCGGCGAGTGCGGCTTCGTCGTGGCTTGTCGCGCAGTTCCCCGCGCCCCTGAAGGGCGTTTTGCGGGTCCGTTCCTTTCGAGGGGCGGGCCCGCTTTTGTGTTGCTGAGAGGATCTCTGTGTGAGTGACGAAGTACAGCCCGGGCATGTCCGTGTGCGCCTCGACCTTTCCTACGACGGCACCGAGTTCTCCGGGTGGGCCAAGCAGGCCGGGGGGCGGCGGACCGTGCAGGGGGAGATCGAGGATGCCCTGCGGACGGTTACGCGGGCGGGGGAGACCACGTACGAGCTGACCGTGGCGGGGCGGACCGATGCCGGGGTGCACGCGCGGGGGCAGGTGGCGCATGTGGATCTGCCGGAGGGGGTCTGGCGGGAGCATCACGAGAAGCTGCTGAAGCGGCTCGCCGGGCGGTTGCCGCGTGATGTGCGGGTGTGGGCGCTGCGGGAGGCGCCCAGTGGCTTCAACGCCCGCTTCTCGGCCGTCTGGCGGCGGTACGCCTACCGGGTCACCGACAACCCGGGGGGTGTCGATCCGCTGCTCCGCAACCACGTGCTGTGGCACGACTGGCCGCTCGACGTCGACGCGATGAACGAGGCGGCGCAGCGGCTGCTGGGGGAGCACGACTTCGCGGCCTACTGCAAGCGGCGGGAGGGGGCCACCACCATTCGTACGCTCCAGGAGCTGAGCCTGGTCAAGGGTGCCGACGGGATCATCACCGCCACCGTGCGGGCGGACGCCTTCTGCCACAACATGGTGCGCTCGCTCATCGGGGCGCTGCTGTTCGTGGGGGACGGGCACCGGGGGGCGGAGTGGCCCGGGAAGGTGCTGGCCGCCGGCGTACGGGACTCGGCGGTGCATGTCGTACGGCCGCACGGGCTGACGCTGGAGGAGGTCGGCTACCCGGCGGACGAGCTGCTGGCCGCGCGCAGCAAGGAGGCGCGCAACAAGCGGACGCTGCCCGGGGCCGGGTGCTGCTGACCCGGCCTCGGGCGGAGGCGGTCAGGAGTTCGCGGCAGCGGACGCCTGGGCCTCGCCGCGCCTGCGGATCTGGCGGAAGGTGAACTCGGCGATGTCGTCGCCGGCCGAGAAGACGGCCGTGTCCTTCGTGGTCACGTCCTTGCCGTTGGTGAAGCCGGCGATGGTGAAGTAGGCGTAGCGGCCGTAGGAGTTGGTGGTCGAGCGGCAGACGGCGCCGTCGCAGAAGGCGCCCACGCCCTGGCCGGTGAGCGACTTCACGATGCTCTTGCTGTCGGCCTGGCCCTTGGCCTTGGTGGCCTGGGCCTCGGTGTCGAACACGGCCACGCCGACCGTCACCGCCACGCCGCCCTTGGTGTAGGTGACGCGCATCAGCCGGGTGCAGCCGTTGTCCTTGAGGACCTTGGGCAGCGTGCCCTGGACGGCCGAGGCGCAGTCGGTGGTGTCGCCCTTCGGCCCCTTCTTGTACACGGTCGAGCCCATGGTGAGCTGCGTGCCCGGGAAGAGGATGTCCGGGCTGTTGGAAGCCTTGTCCTTGTCCTTGCTGGAGACGAACTCCTTCGGGTCCAGCGGGGGTGGGGCGCTGGTCGGCGCGAACGACGGTGCCGTGGCGGACTCGCTCGGGAGGCCCGAGGTGGCGGGCAGCGAGGACGTGGGCCGGTTGGCCTCGTCGCTGCCGTTCGCCGACACCACGGCCATGGCCACGGCCGTGCCCACGGCGAGCGTGGCGACCACACCGCCGCCGATGAGGAACAGCCGACGGCGCCTGGCACGTGTCTCCGACGCTTCGGCGAGCGCGGCCCAGTCCGGAGAGTCGCCGCTACCGCCGTTCCACGGCTGCTGCGAATTCGGTTTCCAGGGATCCCACTGCGACTGAGGTCCCCCCTGCCCATAGCTCATGGGGCGCATCTTAGACGGGACATGGGGTGTGCTGTTCCGCGCCGACAGCCTTCGCAGCACTTAGCGTTCCGTCAATGAGGACGGGCAAAAACGACATCTCCGGGTGGTTGGTGCGACGGGCGCCCTGGCAGTCGTGGGTGGTGCTCGCGGCGGTGCTGGGGGCG
Source organism: Streptomyces sp. NPDC048751 (assembly GCF_043198595.1). Taxonomy (NCBI): domain Bacteria; kingdom Bacillati; phylum Actinomycetota; class Actinomycetes; order Kitasatosporales; family Streptomycetaceae; genus Streptomyces; species Streptomyces sp. NPDC048751. The sequence continues at coordinate 789,767 of NZ_JBICUX010000002.1, read as the reverse complement.
ACGGCGGCCCACGTGGCGCGGGCGACCCCGGACGGCGGGATGGACAACGCGATCGTCGTCCGGGCGGCCCGGACCTGGCTGGCGGGGGGTTCCCCGTACGACGATCCGCACTTCCTGTACCTGCCGAGCGCGGTGCTCGCCGCCGTTCCGCAGGCGCTGCTGCCGCAGGAGGTGCTGCGGGTGCTGGTCCCGCTCGCGGTCACGGGGTGCCTGGCCGTGGGCTGGGCCTGTGCCCTGCGTCTGCACGGTGTCCCGCTGCGCAGCCGATTCGCCGCCCTGGGCCTGACCGGGCTAGCGGCCGGCTTCGCGCCCTTCGCGCACCTGGTCCTGCTCGGCAACTGGACCGTGACCGCGGCGCTCACGCTGCCGCTGGGTCTGCTCCTGGCGAGCCGGGGCCGGTGGCTGGCGGCGGGGGCGGTGATCGGCGCCGCGGTGGCCCTGAAGCCGCTGCCGGCGCCGGTCGCGCTGCTGTTCGTCTTCGCCGGCCGTCGGCGGGCGCTGGGTCTGCTGGTCCTGGTGCCGACGGGCGCGTCCGCCCTCTCGGCGCTCCTGCTGCCCGACCCGGCGGGCTTCTTCACCCGCACCCTGCCGTTCCTGCTGCGCGGCGACGACGCCTTCGTACGGCTCTACGAGGCGTCCCCGGCCGCGGTGCTGCCCCGGCTCGGGGTGCCGGTGGCCCTTGCCGAGGCCCTGGCCGTGCTGGCCTGCGCCGCCGGGGTGGTCTGCGCGTACCGGCGCTGGCGCCGGGCGGATCCGGGCCCGCTGCGCCTCGCCGAGACCGCCACGACCCTGATGCTCTCCGTGTTCCTTGTCTCACGGCCGTCGTACGACCACTACCTCCTGGTCGTGCTGCCGCTGCTGCTCGCCGGAGTGCCGTACGTCGGCTCGGCCGCCCGCGGTCCCTGGTTCTGGCTCGCGCTGGTGCCACAGCTCACCGGTCTGACCTGGCCGTATCTGGAAGCGGGGCGGCGGCGGGCCTTCAAGGACGCGGTGACGCTGTGTGCTCTCGTGGTGACGATGATGTGCCACTGCGTCCGGGCCAGACCCTCCGGGGGCTCCAGGGCGTTCGTCGCACCGCGCCGGGAGGGAGGAACGGCCGGTAAGGTGAGAACCAGCAGTGATCCCGCGTTTTGACCCCTCAGGGGCGACACGGGTATCCTGCTTGTTCGTTGTGTATTGGCTTGCTCATTCTCACGGGACGGGCCCTTACACCGGTCCACCGGGCCGATGACCAGCGACCAGCACGCGGTTTGCGTCACCGCAGTGCGGTCTGGGCTGTCGTGATCGTCTTCGGTGACCTGTCAGGACCATTCACTGAAGAAGCGAAGGCTACGAACCGTGCGTACGTACAGCCCCAAGCCCGGCGATGTGACGCGCCAGTGGCACGTCATCGACGCTCAGGACGTTGTCCTGGGCCGTCTCGCCAGCACTGCCGCCTCCATCCTGCGCGGCAAGCACAAGCCGATCTACGCCCCCCACGTCGACACCGGTGACTTCGTCATCATCATCAACGCCGACAAGGTGCACCTCTCGGGCAACAAGCGGACCCAGAAGATGGCGTACCGCCACTCGGGCTACCCGGGTGGTCTGCGCTCCGTCCGTTACGACGAGCTGCTCGACAAGAACCCCGAGAAGGCCATCGAGAAGGCCGTCAAGGGCATGCTCCCCAAGAACACGCTGGGCCGTCAGATGCTCTCGAAGCTGAAGGTCTACAAGGGTGACCAGCACCCCCACGCTGCGCAGCAGCCGGTGCCGTTCGAGATCACCCAGGTCGCGCAGTAAGTCCGGCCACCCCCTAAGACTGAACAGAATCTGAGGAGAATCGTGGCCGAGACCACCACCGAGCAGCCGGTCGAAGAGACTGAGCTCGTCGACATCGACAGCTACACCACGGAGTCGGACGTCCCCGTCGAGGGCGAGTACACCTCCGAGTCCATGGCCTCCCGCTTCGGCGACCCGCAGCCGGCCGCCGGCCTGGGCCGTCGCAAGAACGCCATCGCCCGCGTCCGGATCGTCCCGGGCTCCGGCAAGTGGAAGATCAACGGTCGCACCCTCGAGGACTACTTCCCGAACAAGGTGCACCAGCAGGAAGTCAACGAGCCCTTCAAGGTGCTCGAGCTCGAGGGCCGCTACGACGTCATCGCCCGCATCGCCGGTGGCGGTGTCTCCGGTCAGGCCGGTGCGCTCCGTCTCGGTGTCGCCCGTGCGCTGAACGAGGCCGACGTCGACAACAACCGCGGCGCGCTCAAGAAGGCCGGCTTCCTCAAGCGCGACGACCGTGCGGTCGAGCGCAAGAAGGCCGGTCTGAAGAAGGCCCGCAAGGCCCCGCAGTACAGCAAGCGCTAATCGCTCGCTGCCTGCACGTACTCCGAACGCCCCGGCGGCACGCCTGTGCCGCCGGGGCGTTCGTTTATCACAGCCTTCGGGCGTATAACGGCACAAGACGCTCACAGGCTTGTGCGATCGGATGATCAGGCATCGTAGGCCTGGTACGCGGAAGTCCCGTGCGTGGGCCGCACCGGCACAGGACTTCCGTCACTGACGCTTCCTCAGGAGGACACGTGGGACGACTCTTCGGCACGGACGGCGTGCGCGGTGTCGCCAACGCGGATCTGACGGCCGAGATGGCGCTCGGTCTGTCCGTCGCGGCGGCGCACGTACTGGCTGAGGCGGGCACCTTCGAGGGCCACAGGCCGACCGCGGTGGTCGGACGGGACCCCCGGGCGTCCGGCGAGTTCCTGGAGGCCGCCGTGGTCGCCGGCCTCGCCAGCGCCGGCGTCGACGTCCTGCGCGTCGGCGTGCTGCCGACACCCGCGGTCGCCTACCTGACCGGCGCGCTCGGCGCCGACCTCGGCGTGATGCTCTCCGCGAGCCACAACGCCATGCCCGACAACGGCGTCAAGTTCTTCGCCCGCGGTGGCCACAAACTCGCCGACGAGCTCGAGGACCGCATCGAGTCCGTCTACGACGAGCACCGCACCGGCGCGCCCTGGGACCGGCCGACCGGCTCGGGCGTCGGACGCGTACGGACGTACAGCGAGGGCTTCGACCGGTACGTCGCCCACCTCATCGCCGTCCTCCCCAACCGCCTCGACGGGCTGAAGATCGTCCTCGACGAGGCGCACGGCGCCGCCGCCCGGGTCTCGCCGGAGGCGTTCGCGCGCGCCGGCGCGGAGGTCATCACCATCGGCACCGAGCCGAACGGGCTCAACATCAACGAGGGCTGCGGGTCGACCCACCTCGACAAGCTGAAGGAAGCGGTCGTCTCGCACGGCGCGGATCTCGGCATCGCGCACGACGGCGACGCGGACCGGTGCCTCGCCGTGGACCACACGGGCGCGGAGATCGACGGCGACCAGATCCTCGCGGTGCTGGCCCTCGCCATGCGGGAGCGGTCCGTGCTGCGGTCCGACACCGTCGTGGCGACCGTCATGTCCAACCTCGGCTTCAAGCTCGCGCTGGAGCGGGAGGGGCTGACGCTCATCCAGACGGCGGTCGGTGACCGGTACGTGCTGGAGGAGATGAAGGAGCACGGATACGCCCTCGGCGGCGAGCAGTCCGGGCACGTGATCATCCTGGATCACGCGACCACCGGGGACGGCACGCTGACCGGGCTCATGCTGGCGGCTCGGGTCGCGCAGACGGGACGGACGCTTCGGGAGCTGGCGTCCGTCATGGAGCGGTTGCCGCAGGTGCTGATCAACGTGCCGGACGTCGACAGGTCGCGTGTCGGGGACTCGGCCGAGCTCGCTGCTGCCGTGAGTGAGGCGGAGCGGGAGCTGGGGGCTACCGGGCGGGTGCTGCTGAGGCCCTCCGGGACCGAGCCGTTGGTGCGGGTGATGGTCGAGGCGGCGGATATTGATCAGGCTCGGTCTGTGGCTGGGCGGTTGGCCGATGCGGTGAAGTCGGCGCTGGGGTAGTTGGCAGGGCCGGGGAGGAGGCGGGGCTTCTGTGCGTTGCGGGCCGCGGGTTCGTCGTGGCTGGTCGCGCAGTTCCCCGCGCCCCTTTGGCGGTGCTGTTCTACCGCTTGATTGCACGTTGACGAGACCAGAGCCATTTCTGGGCCAGCAGGGTCATCGTTCCCGCCAGGACGATGCCCATGAGGTTCAGGAGGAGTTGTTCTGTTGAGCCCCAGGTCTGGTTCGTGTCGCCGTAGCTGAGGGCCACTGCCGCGTTGGCGGCTGCCGGGACCGTCGTCACCGAGATGGCCACGCCCACCAGGGCGCCGGACTTGGCGGAGGTCAGGGAGAGGGTGCCGGCGATACCTGCGAGGACGGCGACGATGAAGGAGAAGGCGTCGGGGGCGTAGACGAAGCCGGTCTGGGGGCGGTCGGCCTCCAGTTGGGCCTTGCTGAACAGGTCGAGGGCGTCCATGAAGAGGCTGAAGCCCACGGTCACCGCCATGGCCGCGGCGAAGCCCACCAGGAGTGCGATCAGTGAGCGCAGGGCCAGGCGCGGGGCCCGCTGCACGATCGAGGTGGAGATGCCGGCGAGCGGACCGAACTCCGGGCCCACCGCCATCGCGCCGACGATCAGGACCGCGTTGTCCAGCACCACACCGCAGGCCGCGATCATCGTCGCCAGTGTGATGAAGGCGAGGTAGGTGACGGAGAGAGTCGACTCCTCGTGGGTGGCGTCGGTCAGGTGTTCCCACAGGACCGCGTCCGCGCCTTCGCCCGGCGCCTCCGCCTCGGCCTTGTCGGCTCGCTTGGAGAGCGACAGGTCGATGTTCTCGACGGCGATCGAGCCGCTTTTGTCCAGGCCCAACTCCTGGAGGGCGCTGAGGAGTTCGTCTCCCGCCTCACGGGCGACGTCGCACAGGACGACGTCTCCCGCCGGGTTGCGGGCGGCGCCCGGCAGCACGACGAGATGCGTGGTGCCGACCGTCCTCTCGATCAGACGGACCACGTCGTCGGTCTTGTCGGACGGTGTGATCAGGCGCAGATGCAGCATGACGCCTATCTAACAGGTCGCCGTCACAGCTTCCGCAGCCGCAGTCGCTGCACCTTGTGGTCCTGGCCCTTGCGCACGACCAGGGTGGCCCGGCCGCGGGTGGGGGCGATGTTCTCCACCAGGTTGGGCTTGTTGATGGTGCGCCACAGGGTGCGGGCGTAGTCGAGGGCCTCCTCCTCGGAGACCTGGGTGTACTTGCGGAAGTACGAGTTCGGGTTCTGGAAGGCGGTCGCGCGCAGTTTGCGGAAGCGGCTGAGGTACCAGTGCTCGATGTCCTCGGTGCTCGCGTCGACGTACACGCTGAAGTCGAAGTAGTCGGCGAGGCCGACACGGGTGCGGCCGTCGCTGCCGGGGAGGGCGGGCTGGAGGACGTTCAGGCCCTCGACGATGAGGATGTCGGGGCGGCGGACCGTCAGGCGCTGGTCGGGGACGATGTCGTAGATGAGGTGGGAGTAGACGGGGGCCGTCACCTCGTCCTTGCCGGCCTTGATGTCGGCGACGAAGCGGGTGAGGGCGCGGCGGTCGTAGGACTCGGGGAAACCCTTCCGCGACATCAGGCCCCGGGCCTCCAGTTCCCTGGTCGGGAGCAGGAAGCCGTCCGTGGTGACCAGTTCCACGCGCGGGTGCTCGGGCCAGCGGGAGAGCAGGGCCTGAAGGAGGCGGGCGACGGTGGACTTGCCGACGGCGACCGAACCGGCGACGCCTATGACGAAGGGGGTGCCCGACTGGGAGCCCTGTTCGCCCAGGAAGGTGTTGAGGGCGCCTCTGAGGCCGTCCGTGGCGCCGACGTAGAGGTTGAGGAGGCGGGAGAGCGGGAGGTAGATGTCCCGCACCTCGTCGAGGTCGATGACGTCACCGAGGCCGCGCAGCTTCTCGACCTCCTCGGCGGTGAGCGGCAGCGGCGTCTTGTCGCGCAGCGCGCTCCACTCGGCACGGGTGAGGTCGACGTAGGGAGTCGCCTCCGGCTTGTGCCGGTGGGCGCTCCGGGGCATCGAGGAGACCGGAGAGATCACAGTCCATTGTTAACGGAGTTTGAACGCGATGGCGGGTGTGCTCCGTCACGCTCGCCGTTGGAGTGGGTTTTCGTGGCCGTTCGGGGCTGTGGATTTCCGAATTCGGGCACGCGGCGCCGAAAAATGCCGGGCTTCGGCCCGTAGGCTGCGGCTCATGTGCGGAATCGTGGGATACGTGGGGTCGCAGTCGGCCCTCGAAGTCGTGATGGCCGGGCTGAAGCGTCTGGAGTACCGCGGGTACGACTCGGCGGGCGTCGCCGTGTTGGCGGACGGCGGGCTGGCCGCCGCCAAGAAGGCCGGAAAGCTGATCAACCTGGAGAAGGGGCTGGTGGACCGGCCCCTGCCGACGGGGACCACCGGCATCGGGCACACCCGGTGGGCCACGCACGGCGGGCCGACCGACGCCAACGCCCATCCGCACCTCGACAACGCGGGGCGCGTCGCCGTGGTGCACAACGGCATCATCGAGAACTTCGCCGTGCTGCGGGCCGAGCTGGCGGAGCGGGGCCACGACCTGACCTCCGAGACGGACACCGAGGTCGTGGCGCATCTGCTCGCCGAGGAGTACTCCTCCTGCGCCGACCTGGCGGAGGCGATGCGACTGGTGTGCGGGCGTCTGGAGGGCGCGTTCACGCTGGTCGCGGTGCATGCCGACGATCCGGACGTGGTGGTGGGGGCGCGCCGGAACTCGCCGCTGGTGGTGGGCGTCGGAGAGGGCGAGGCCTTTCTCGCCTCGGACGTCGCCGCGTTCATCGCCCACACGCGGTCGGCGATCGAGCTGGGTCAGGACCAGGTGGTGGAGCTGCGCCGGGACGGGGTGACGGTCACAGGCTTCGACGGCCACCCCGCCGACGTGCGCACGTACCACGTCGACTGGGACGCGTCGGCCGCGGAAAAGGGGGGTTATGACTACTTCATGCTCAAGGAGATCGCCGAGCAGCCCAAGGCGGTCGCCGATACGCTGCTGGGGCGCATCGACGCGTCCGGTTCGCTGACCCTGGACGAGGTGCGGATCTCCGCCTCGGAGCTGCGCGAGGTGGACAAGGTCGTCATCGTCGCCTGCGGTACGGCCTTCCACGCCGGGCTGATCGCCAAGTACGCCATCGAGCACTGGACCCGCATCCCGTGTGAAGTGGAGCTGGCGAGCGAGTTCCGCTACCGGGACCCGATCCTCGACCCGCGGACCCTGGTGATCGCCATCTCGCAGTCCGGCGAGACCATGGACACCCTGATGGCCCTCCGTCACGCCCGCGAGCAGGGCTCCAAGGTGCTGGCGATCTGCAACACCAACGGCTCGACGATCCCGCGCGAGTCGGACGCCGTGCTCTACACGCACGCCGGGCCGGAGGTCGCCGTCGCCTCCACCAAGGCGTTCCTGACCCAGCTGGTCGCCTGCTATCTGGTCGCGCTGTACCTGGGCCAGGTGCGCGGCACCAAGTGGGGCGACGAGATCTCCGCGGTCGTCCGCGACCTGGCGCACATCTCCGGCGAGGTGGAGCGGGTCCTGGAGACGATGGAGCCGGTACGGCGACTGGCGCGCACGCTCGCCTCGAAGAACACGGTGCTGTTCCTCGGCCGCCATGTGGGATACCCGGTGGCCCTGGAGGGCGCGCTGAAGCTGAAGGAGCTGGCGTACATGCACGCCGAGGGGTTCGCGGCGGGCGAGCTGAAGCACGGGCCGATCGCGCTGATCGAGGAGGATCTGCCGGTGGTGGTGATCGTGCCCTCACCGCGCGGCCGGTCCGTCCTCCACGACAAGATCGTCTCCAACATCCAGGAGATCCGGGCGCGGGGTGCGCGGACCATCGTCATCGCGGAGGAGGGCGACGAGGCGGTCGTCCCCTACGCCGACCACCTGATCTCGATCCCGGCCACCCCGACACTGCTTCAGCCGCTCGTCGCCACGGTGCCGTTGCAGGTGTTCGCGTGCGAGCTGGCCACGGCACGGGGGAACGAGGTGGACCAGCCCCGGAACCTGGCGAAGTCGGTGACCGTGGAGTGAGGTGAGGCGTCGAGAAGCGGGCGGCCCCGACGGTCACCTCGTGGGCTGGGCAGGATCTAAGGTGCAGCGCATGAGCATCATCGGGGTCGGGATCGACGTCGCCGAGATCGAGCGGTTCGCCGCGTCGCTGGAGCGTACGCCGGGGCTGGTTCGGCGGTTGTTCCGGGAGAGTGAGTTGTTGTTGCCGAGCGGGGAGCGCCGGGGCGTTGCCTCGCTCGCCGTGCGGTTCGCCGCCAAGGAGGCTCTGGCGAAGGCGCTCGGGGCGCCGCCCGGCCTGCTGTGGACCGATGCCGAGGTGTACGTCGAGGACAGTGGGCGGCCCCGGCTGCGGGTGACCGGGACCGTTGCGGCTCGGGCGGCGGAGCTGGGGGTGATGTCGTGGCATGTGTCGTTGAGCCATGACGCGGGGGTCGCGTCGGCCGTGGTGATCGCGGAGGGGTGAGGCGCCGGTCCGTGGCCCGACCCCGTCCGGCCTGCTTCAGCAGATGTTCTGGGTCGTGTTGACCCGGGTGAGGTTGCGGAACGTCGTGTTCTCGCCGCACGGGCTTTCCCGGATCGCCGAGTTCGTCATCGTCAGGTTCTGGACGGTGACGTCCTTGTTGTTCGGGAACTCGGAGCGGGCCGCGAGGCGGATCTCGCCGCCGCCGGTGACGGTGCCGCTCTGGGCGGCGAGGGTGACGTTGTAACAGTTCTCGATCAGGATCGCGTTGTTGCCGGTGTTGGAGAGCGTCACCTTGTCGATGACCGCGCCGCCGCTCTCCGACACGCAGAACACCCCGCGTCCGCCGCCGCGCGCGATGACCTCGCCGACGCGGATGTTGGTCGGATAGCCGCTGCCCACGCGGCCGTTGCGGTTGGCCATGCGGAAGGCGGCGTACCCGGTGCCGGTGCCCGCGTTGTCCGCGTCCACCTTTGTGACGGTGGCGTTGACGGTCTGGTTGAGCAGTAGCCCCGACTCGCCCACGTCACGGGCGGTGACCGTGCCGATGGTGAGCCCGTCGACGCCGTACGTCTCGACCGCGTGGCTGGACGCGCCGGAGACGTACACCGTGTCGATGCGGACGTTGCGCGTCCACTGGCTGGTGTCGCCGCGGTTGTCGATGCGGACGCCGAGGCCGCGGGAGAGGCGCATGTCGAGTTGGCCGAGGACCACGTTCTGGACGTTGCGCAGGAAGACGCCGTACAGCGGGGTGCCGGTCAGGTTGAGGTGCTGGACCTCGATGTCGCGGGTGCCGCGGGAGTAGATCGGGGCCTGGTCACCGGAACCCGTACCGGTGACGTTGATGGTGCCGCAGACGTCGAGGGCCGTGTAGCTGGGGAGGGAGATGCGTGAGCCGGCCGAGACGGAGCCCGAGCCCCGTACGACCACCCTTTCTTTGGCGGTGCGGCCGGCGGTGAGGCTGTTCACGGCCGCCTGGACCGCGGCGCGCAGGTCGGAGCCGGTGTAGACCGTGCTGCTGCCGCGCCGGGCCGTCCAGGTGCTGCCGTTGAGGACGGCTTCGGCCTGGTAGGAGCCTTCACCGCAGGCGGCGGCGCGGGCTGCGGCCGGGGCGCGGAGGGGGTCGCGGCGGGGGCCGCGGTGGCGGGGGCCGTCAGGGCGGCGGCAGCGGTGGCGAGGGTGGCGGCGGCTGTGGTGATGCGGCAGAAGAGTGCGGCTCTGCGTCCCATGAGGTCCGTACCGTCCGTCCTGTCGTCGAATCGAAGGGCCCGTGTTCGACTGAATCGATTCATCCTGTGGGGGCCGCGAGTTTGGCAAAGGGGTGGCAAAGCGTCAATGGGTGCGACGCGGTGAGGCGGGGACGGGGAAGACTCGACCGCATGCGTAGTGCGTACAGCGTGGAGACGGTCAGGACCGCCGAGCGGGAGCTGATGGCGAGGCTCCCGGAAGGGGCGTTGATGCAACGGGCGGTGGCCGGACTGGCCGCCGCCTGCGCCGACTTGCTGGGCCGGGTGTACGGCAGCCGTGTCGTCCTGCTGGTCGGCAGCGGCGACAACGGCGGCGACACCCTCTACGCCGGGGCCCGCCTCGCCCGGCGTGGCGCGGGGGTCACGGCGGTGCTGCTGGCGCCCGAGCGGACCCACGCGGGCGGTCTGGCGGCGTTGCGGAGGGCAGGTGGGCGCACGGTCGCACCCGGCGCCGGGGACGCGCTGATCGAGCGGGCCGATCTGGTGCTGGACGGCATCGTCGGGATCGGCGGCAAGGGCGGCCTGCGGCCGGACGCGGTGCCACTGGCGGCCGCCGCGGAGCGGTCGCGGGCCGCGATCGTCGCCGTGGACCTGCCCAGCGGCGTGGACGTGGACACGGGCGAGGTGCACGGGGCCGCCGTACGGGCGGATCTGACGGTCACGTTCGGTACGCACAAGCCGGGGCTGCTCGTCGACCCGGCGCGGGAGTACGCCGGGTCGGTCCGGTTGGTCGACATCGGGCTGGAGCTGCCCGCGCGGGCCGAATTGGAGGCCCTGCAGCACGCCGATGTGGCCCGGTTGCTGCCCAGGCCGGCCGCCGAGAGCGACAAGTACCGGCGGGGCGTGGTGGGCATCGCGGCCGGGTCCGCGCGCTATCCCGGGGCGGCCGTACTCGCGGTGGCGGGGGCGCTGCGGGGCGGTGCGGGGGCCGTGCGGTACGTGGGCCCCGCGGGGCACGCCGTGATCGCCCGGTTCCCGGAGACGCTCGTGTCGGACCAGGGGCCGCGGCGGGCGGGGCGGGTGCAGGCGTGGGTCGTCGGGCCGGGGGCCGGGGACGACGCGGCGACCGTGGCGGAGGTGCTGGAGGCGGAGGTGCCGGTGCTGATCGACGCGGACGGGTTGCGGTTGGCGGAGGTGGCGGCCGTGCGGGGGCGGGGGGCGCCGACCTTGATGACTCCGCACGCGGGGGAGGCGGCCGCGTTGTTGGGCGTGGCCCGCGAGGAGGTCGAGGGGGCGCGGCTGGCCGCGGTGCGGGAGCTGGCGGGGCGGTACGGGGCGACGGTGTTGTTGAAGGGGTCGACCACGTTGGTGGCGGACGCGGGGGGCGACGGCGTCGTGCGGGTGAACGCGACGGGCACCGGGTGGCTGGCGACCGCCGGGAGCGGGGATGTGCTGTCGGGGTTGGCCGGGTCCCTGCTGGCCGCGGGGCTGTCGGCGGTGGACGCGGGGAGCGTGGGGGCGTACCTGCACGGGCTGGCGGGGCGGTTCGCGGCGGAGGGGGCGCCGGTGGGTGCGCATGATGTGGCCGAGGCGGTGGGGCGGGCCTGGCGGGATGTGGTGTCGTGAGGGTTTCGCCCCCGTCGCCCTTACCCGTCCCATCCCCAGGGGCTCGGCCCCTTCGGCCCCGCCAGGGGGCTGCGCCCCCGGACCCCCGCTCCGGCCCTGGACGGGCCTCGTCCTCGGTCGCCGGACGGGCTGGATGATGTTGGTTGCTGTGGGCTGTCGGGTGGCTCTGAGACACTGGTGACGCCATGAATGAGACAGCACCTGTGCCGACGGCGCCCCTGCGAGCCCGTGCCGAGATCGACCTGGCCGCGTTGCGGGCCAATGTGAGGGCCCTGCGCGGGCTGGCGTCGGGCGCGGAGCTCATGGCCGTGGTCAAGTCCGACGGGTACGGCCACGGCGCGATCCCGTGTGCGCGGGCGGCCGTGGAGGCGGGCGCGACCTGGCTCGGTACGGCCACGCCGGAGGAGGCCCTCGCGCTGCGCGAGCGCGCCGGGGTGCCGGCCGAGGTGCGGATCCTGTGCTGGCTGTGGACGCCCGGCGGGCCGTGGCGGGAGGCGATCGAGGCCGATCTCGACGTCTCGGTGAGCGGGATGTGGGCCCTGGCCGAGGTGCGGGAGGCGGCGCGGACGGCCGGGCGGCCGGCCCGGATCCAGCTCAAGGCCGACACCGGGCTCGGGCGCAACGGCTGCCAGCCGGGGGCGGACTGGGCCGAACTGGTCGGTGAGGCCCTGCGCGCCGAGGCCGAGGGACTGGTCCGGGTCACGGGGCTGTGGTCCCACCTCGCCTGCGCCGACGAGCCCGGGCATCCCTCCATCGAGGCCCAGGTGAGCCTCTTCCGGGAGATGGTGGCGTACGCCGAACAGCAGGGCGTACGCCCCGAGGTGCGGCACATCGCCAACTCGCCGGCCACGCTCACGCTGCCCGAGACCCACTTCGACCTCGTCCGCACCGGGATCGCCCTCTACGGCATCTCGCCCAGCCCCGAGCTCGGCGCCCCCGCCGATTTCGGGCTGCGTCCCGTGATGACGCTGTCGGCGTCCGTCGCGCTGGTGAAGCACGTCCCCGGCGGACACGGCGTCAGCTACGGCCACCACTACGTCACTCCGGGCGCCACCACCCTCGGCCTCGTCCCCGTCGGCTACGCGGACGGCGTCCCGCGGCACGCCTCGGGGACCGGGCCGGTCCTGGTCGGCGGCAAATGGCGTACCGTCGCCGGGCGCGTGGCGATGGACCAGTTCGTCGTCGACCTCGGCGGCGACGAGCCCGAAGTCGGCGCGGAGGCGGTCCTGTTCGGGCCCGGCGACCGCGGTGAGCCCACCGCCGAGGACTGGGCGCAGGCGGCGGGCACCATCGCGTATGAGATCGTCACCCGGATCGGAACACGCGTTCCCCGCGTCTACGTCAATGTGGCCACCTGAATGTGTCCACATGTGTGCGGGCGCACGGATGCGGCCATGTGAATGAGCAACAAGGCGGGTAACCCGCACAGACACGGCATGGGACACACCCGCGTCACCCCCACCGGCGAGACCGGCGACACCAGCGATCCAGCGGCGAAGAGGAGCGGTACGTGAGCGAGAGCAGTGCGGAGGCCGTCGCGCACGCCGCCTCGGCGGCCGTGGCCTCCGCCGCGGACGCGACGGCCGGGGGCTGGCGCAGGGCGACCGGCATCGCGGGCGCCGCGATAGGCGTGCTCGCCGCCGGCGCGGCCGCCGGTGTCGCACTCGAACGGATGACGGTCGGCCGGGGCATGCGCAGAAAGGCGCAGCTCGCCCTCGACTCCACCGGACCGTACGGGTCGCTGCGCGGGACGCCCGGCAAGGCGTACGCGGAGGACGGCACCGAGCTGTACTACGAGGTCGACGACGTCGAGCCCGAGGGCGGCCCGGCACCGCGTCGGCGCCGGCTCTTCGGCCGCAAGGCCCCCCTGCCGGTCACCGTCGTCTTCAGCCACGGCTACTGCCTCAACCAGGACTCCTGGCACTTCCAGCGGGCGGCACTGCGGGGTGTCGTACGGACCGTGCACTGGGACCAGCGCAGCCACGGCCGGTCCGGGCGCGGGGTGGCGCAGATCCAGGGCGACGAGCCCGTCACCATCGACCAGCTGGGCAGCGACCTGAAGGCCGTCGTCGACGCCGCCGCGCCGGACGGGCCGATCGTGCTCGTCGGGCACTCCATGGGCGGCATGACGGTGATGGCGCTGGCCGCCCAGTACCCCGACTTCATCCGGGAACGCGTGGTGGGGACCGCCCTGGTCGGTACGTCGTCGGGGCGGCTCGGCGAGGTCAACTTCGGGCTGCCCGTCGCGGGCGTCAACGCGGTGCGGCGGGTGCTCCCCGGAGTGCTGAAGGCGCTGGGGCAGCGGGCCGAGCTGGTGGAGAAGGGGCGCCGGGCGACGGCGGAGCTGTTCGCCGGGATCATCAAGCGGTACTCGTTCGCGTCCCGGGACGTCGACCCCGGGGTCGAGCGGTTCGCCGAGCGGATGATCGAGGGTACGCCGATCGACGTGGTCGCCGAGTTCTACCCGGCGTTCACCGACCACGACAAGACCGAGGCGCTCGCCCACTTCACCGACATGCCGGTGCTCGTGCTGGCCGGGGTCGCCGACCTGGTCACGCCCAGCGAGCACAGCGAGGCCATCGCCGACCTGCTGCCGGAGGCCGAACTGGTCCTCGTGCCCGACGCCGGGCACCTGGTGATGCTGGAACACCCGGAAGTGGTCACCGACCGCCTCGCCGACCTGCTCACCCGCGTGGGTGCGGTGCCCGCAGGGGCTACCGTGGGTGGCTATGGAAGCACCAGCAGCACCGCGCAACCCCGCTGACCTCGAACTGACCGTCACCTCTCCCGAGCAGATGCGGGAGCTGGGCCGCCGGCTGGCCAAGCTGGCGCGCGCCGGTGACCTCGTGATGCTCAGCGGGGAGCTCGGCGCGGGCAAGACGACGCTCACGCGCGGGCTCGGCGAGGGCCTCGGCGTGCGGGGTGCCGTCACCTCGCCGACCTTCGTGATCGCCCGTGTGCACCCCTCCCTCGGGGACGGCCCGCCGCTCGTCCATGTCGACGCCTACCGGCTCTCCGGCGGGCTCGACGAGATGGAGGACCTCGACCTCGACGTCTCGCTGACCGACTCGGTGATCGTCGTGGAGTGGGGCGAGGGCAAGGTCGAGGAGCTGACCGAGGACCGGCTCCAGGTCGTCATCCACCGGGCCGTCGGGGACACCACCGACGAGGTACGGCACGTGACGGTGACCGGGCTGGGGGAGCGGTGGACGACGGTGGATCTGAGCGTGCTCTCGGCCTGAAGGGTCGGGAGGGCGGCGGGGGGTCGTATGAACGTTCCGACACGACGTCGGCAAGATGTTGCGCCGGGCGTCCCGGGCGTGGTCACATGGTATCCAGTCCGTAGTTAGGTGTACCTAAGTACCCGGGTGCCTGGGTATCTGGGTACCTGACTACGTCCGCCCCCGGCCCTCCAGGAGGCGTCCATGTCCACTGCGGAGACCAAGGCGGTCCAGCCGCGGCCGTACGCGCTGCCCGGGGTGTCCATGCACGACCTGCTGGCCTCCTGCGCGGCCGCCCACACGATCTCGACGCCGCCGCGCCTGCCGGACCCGGAGACGGTGGAGCGGGCCGAACGGGCCGAACGGGCCGAGGTGCGCCGGAAAGCCGCCTAGCGGGTCACCGCAACGGCGGATCGCGGGGTCACCGGATCAGAGGAAACGGCCGGGACGTGGTGTCGCCGGATCAGAGGAAACCGCCGGGACGTGGCGTCGCCGGATCAGAGGACGGCCGGCTCGTGGCGTCGCCTGGTCAGCGGACCACCACGATGGGCTGGCCGATTGTCGCGAAGCGCCACATCGCCTCGCCGTCCGCGCGTGACTCGCGGATGCCGCCCGTGCGCACCGACGGGTCGGCCGACCGGGCGACGCCGTTCGTGGCCGCGCTGAAACCGACGGGCACGCCGTCCAGGATGGCGAAGCGGACGACGTGCTCGATGGGGATGCCGTCGGTGCCGGTGACGGCGTTCGAGCGGGACGTGACCCGGTAGTGGCCCGGAGGCGGGTCGACCGTGCCGGGCGTCACCGTGAACGTACGCCGGATCGCGCCGTCCTCGTCGACGAGCCACACCCGGTCGCCGCCCACCGAGTACACGACGCGCTCGCCCGTGCCGGAGCCGCCGGGGAGGACGGTGGAATTCTTCTTCACCCGGGGGGCCTTCGTCACCGCGGGTGACGCGCTCGTCCTCGGCTTGCCGAGCGAGGCGGGCACGCTCGCCGACGCCTGGTAGGCGAGGAAACCGACCGCCCCGACCGCGGCCACGGTGAGCCCGGCCACGATCCCCGAGCTTCTGCTTGCCACCGTCGCCACCTCTGCCTCTGTGCGCCGCGCCGCGTCGTGCCGCGCTGTGCTTCGTCGTGCTTCGCCGGGCCCGGTCGCGCCTGATCCTGCCTGATCGTGCTTCCAGGTGCTCCTTGGCGACGTTAGCAGTCACCCGGCGCCCGACCGTGACGGCCGACACGGGCCCCGGGGCGCCGTAGGCTGTTTGCGTGCTCTTGCTCGCTCTGGATACCGCCACCCCCGCCGTCACCGTCGCCGTGCACGACGGTACGGACGTCATCGCCTCGTCGAGCCAGGTGGACGCGCGCCGCCACGGCGAGCTGCTGCTGCCGGCCGTCGACCGTGTGTTCGCCGAGGCCGGGCTGAAGCTCGACGCCGTCACCGGGATCGTCGTCGGCATCGGCCCCGGCCCCTACACGGGCCTGCGCGTCGGCCTGATGACCGCCGACACCTTCGGCCTCGCGCTCGGCGTCCCCGTGCACGGCCTGTGCACCCTCGACGGCCTCGCCTACGCGTCCGACATCGACGGCCCCTTCGTCGTGGCGACCGACGCCCGGCGCAAGGAGGTCTACTGGGCGCGCTACGCCGACTCCCGGACCCGCCTGTCGGGCCCGGCCGTCGACCGGCCCGCCGACATCGCCGACCAGGTGGCCGGACTCCCGGCGGTCGGCGCGGGCGCGCTGCTGTACCCGGACACCTTCCCGAACGCGCACGAGCCGCAGCACGTGTCCGCCGC
Source organism: Streptomyces sp. NPDC048751 (assembly GCF_043198595.1). Taxonomy (NCBI): domain Bacteria; kingdom Bacillati; phylum Actinomycetota; class Actinomycetes; order Kitasatosporales; family Streptomycetaceae; genus Streptomyces; species Streptomyces sp. NPDC048751. The sequence continues at coordinate 773,533 of NZ_JBICUX010000002.1, read as the reverse complement.
GGCCCTGGCCTCCCTGGCCGCCGAGAAGCTGGCGGCGGGCGAGGAGCTGCCCGCGCCCCGGCCGCTGTACCTGCGCCGGCCGGATGCCCAGGTCCCGAAGAACTACAAGGTGGTCACCCCCAAGTGACCGAGACGACCGCGACTCCACGGCTGCGCGAGATGCGCTGGTGGGACATCGACCCGGTGCTCGAACTGGAGAAGGACCTCTTCCCCGAGGACGCCTGGTCCAGGGGCATGTTCTGGTCCGAGCTGGCCCACTCGCGCGGCCCCGAGGCGACGCGCCGCTACCTGGTGGCCGAGGCGGGGGACCGGATCGCCGGGTACGCCGGTCTGGCCGCCTCGGGGGACCTTGCGGACATCCAGACCATCGCGGTCGCCCGCGACCAATGGAGCACCGGCCTCGGCGGCCGTCTCCTCACCGAGCTGCTGAAGGCGGCGACCGCCTTCGACTGCGCCGAAGTGATGCTGGAGTGCCGGATCGACAACGTCCGCGCACAGAAGCTGTACGAGCGCTTCGGCTTCGAACCCATCGGGTTCAGGCGCGGCTACTACCAGCCGGGGAACGTGGACGCCCTGGTGATGCGCCTGACCGACCCAGCGACCTTTGTACAAGGAACCGAGATCAATGGCTGACGAACCACTCGTCCTCGGCATCGAGACCTCCTGCGACGAGACCGGCGTCGGCATCGTGCGGGGTCACACCCTGCTGGCCGACGCCGTCGCCTCCAGCGTCGACGAGCACGCCCGCTTCGGCGGTGTGGTGCCGGAGGTCGCCTCCCGGGCGCACCTGGAGGCGATGGTGCCGACCATCGACCGCGCGCTGAAGGAGGCGGGGGTGAGCGCGCGGGACCTGGACGGCATCGCGGTGACCGCGGGCCCCGGCCTGGCGGGGGCGCTGCTCGTCGGCGTCTCGGCGGCCAAGGCGTACGCCTACGCCCTCGGCAAGCCGCTCTACGGGGTGAACCACCTCGCCTCCCACATCTGTGTGGACCAGTTGGAGCACGGGGCGCTGCCGGAGCCGACGATGGCGCTGCTGGTCTCCGGGGGGCACTCGTCCCTGCTGCTGTCGACGGACATCACGTCGGACGTCCGCCCGATGGGCTCGACGATCGACGACGCGGCCGGCGAGGCCTTCGACAAGATCGCGCGCGTGCTGAACCTGGGCTTCCCCGGCGGTCCCGTCATCGACCGGTACGCGCGCGAGGGCGACCCGCAGGCGATCGCCTTCCCGCGCGGCCTGACCGGCCCGCGCGACCCTGCGTACGACTTCTCCTTCTCCGGCCTGAAGACGGCCGTGGCCCGCTGGATCGAGGCGAAGCGGGCGGCGGGCGAGGAGGTGCCGGTCCGTGACGTGGCGGCCTCCTTCCAGGAGGCGGTGGTGGACGTGCTGACCCGGAAGGCCGTACGGGCCTGCAAGGACCAGGGCGTCGACCACCTCATGATCGGCGGCGGCGTCGCGGCCAACTCGCGGCTGCGGGCCCTGGCGCAGGAGCGCTGCGAGTCGGCCGGCATCCGGCTCAGGGTGCCGCGCCCCAAGCTGTGCACGGACAACGGGGCGATGGTGGCGGCACTGGGCGCGGAGATGGTCGCCCGAGGGCGGTCGGCCTCCAGTTGGGACCTCTCGGCGGATTCCTCCCTGCCGGTGACGGACCCGCACGTGCCCGGCACCCACGAGCACGTGCACGAAGTGAGCGCGGAGAACCTCTACTCATGACGGTCGCGCTCATGTGGGAGGCACGGGCCATGCCCGGGCGCGGGGACGAACTGCTGGCCTGGGCACGGGCCCAGGCCCTGCCGGCCGAGCCGCTGCGCCGCGAGACCTTCCGGGCACCGCAGGACCGCGTCCTCGTCATCACGTGGTGGGACGCGCCGTACGACGCCGAACTCCCCGAGCTGCCGGAGCCGGACGGGCAGGTGGTGACGCGGGCGGTGCATCGGTGGCGGTTCGAGACGGTGGGGGAGGAGTAGGCGGGGGTCCGCTGCCCGGGCGGCCCACGTGAGCCACCCGGACAGCGGGGGCCGGCCCCCCAACAAGCCGGCCGTCCCTCAGGCGCGCGCCACCGCCGTCTCGCAGCGCAGCCGCCGTTCCGCACCGGCCTCCCGCACCGGCCCGGTCAGGTCGAGCCGCGCCACGTGCCTGGTCTCCGCGCTCGACGCCCCCAACCGCAGCTCCAGCGCCCCCGGTTCGACCACCCGCCGCCCCGTGCGGTCGGTGAACGCCGACAGGTCGGTGTGGAAGTGGAAGGTCACCCGGGCCGACTCGCCCGGGGCCAGTTCCACGCGCTGGTAGCCGATCAGGCGGACGTCCGGGCGGGTCACTGAGGCCACGGGGTCGTGCAGGTAGAGCTGGACGACCTCCGCGCCCGCCCGGTCGCCGGTGTTGCGGACGGTGAGGGAGACGTCGTACGAGCCGTCCGTGGCGATCTCCGCCGGTTCGGCGCCGCCGCTGAAGTCCTCCCAGGCGAAGGTCGTGTACGAGCGGCCGTGTCCGAAGGCGTACAGCGGGGTCGGGTCGAGGTTGCTGACCGCGTCGGCGAGGCCGAGCGGGGGTTGGAGGTAGGTCCACGGCTGGCCGCCCGGCACCTGCGGGACGCTCACCGGGAGGCGGCCCGAGGGGTTGACGCGGCCCGACAGCACTCCCGCCACCGCCGGGCCGCCCTCCTCCCCCGGGAAGAAGGCCTGAACGACCGCGCCCAGGCGGCCGTGCCAGCGGCCGAGCGCGTACGGGCGGCCCGTGAGGAGGACCAGGACCACCGGGACGCCCGTCGAGATCAGGGCGTCCAGCAGCTCGCTCTGGGCGCCCGGCAGCCGCAGCTCCGTGACGTCGCAGCCCTCGCCCGAGGTGCCCCGCCCGAACAGGCCCGCGCGGTCGCCCAGGACCGCCACGCACACGTCGGCCTCCGCCGTCCGCGCCACCGCCTCCTCGAAGCCGGACGTGTCCGGGTCGGACACCGCGCAGCCCTCGGCGAAGGTGACCTTCGCGTCCGGGAGTTCGGTGCGCAGGGACTCCAGCAGCGTCGGGATCTCGATGCCCAGCGGCACCTCGGGATGGTGGGGCAGCACATGGGAGGGGAAGGAGTAGCAGCCGAGCATCGCCAGCGCGTCCGCAGCCCTCGGGCCCACCACCGCGATACGGGTGTCGGGGGAGAGGGGCAGCAGACCGTCGGGGTTGTCCAGCAGGACCACCGACTCCTCGGCCAGCCGGCGGGCCAACAGCCGGTTGGCCGCCGAGTCCAGGTCGATCCGCTCCGACGACTCCGGGCGCCAGTCCTCGTCGAGGAGGCCCAGCTCGCACTTCTGCTCCAGGACCCGGCGGGCGGCGCGGTCCACCAGCGCCTCCGGGACCCGGCCCGCGCGGACGGCCTCGACCAGCGGCTCGGCGTAGCACTTCAGCGTCGGCAGCTCCACGTCGAGGCCGGCCGCCAGCGCCAGGTGGGCCGCCTCGGCGGTGGATCCGGCCACGCGGTGCAGGGTCTCGAGGAAGCCGATGCCGAAGTAGTCGGCGACCACCGTGCCCGTGAAACCCCACTCCTCCCGCAGGAGTTCGGTGAGCAGGACCGGGTCCGCCGACGCCGGGATGCCGTCGGTCTCCGTGTACGCGGCCATCACCGAGCGCGCCCCGCCCTCCCGCAGCGCCATCTCGAACGGGGGCAGGGTCACGTCGGCGAACTCACGGACACCGGCCCGGACGGGCGCGAGGTTGCGGGCGCCCGCCGAGGAGGCGTACCCCGCGAAGTGTTTGAGCGTGGCGACGACCCCGGCCGACTCAAGGCCGCGCACATAGGCCGCGCCGACCGTGCCGACCAGGTACGGGTCCTCGCCGATGGTCTCCTCCACCCGGCCCCAGCGCGCGTCCCGTACGACGTCCAGGACGGGCGCGAGGCCCTGGTGGACGCCGACCGAGCGCAGGTCGCGGCCGATGTGCCGGCCCACCTCCTCGACCAGCGGCGGGTCGAAGCTCGCGCCCCAGGCCAGGGGCACGGGGTACGCCGTGGCGCCCCAGGTCGTGAAGCCGGCCAGGCACTCCTCGTGGGCCACGGCCGGAATGCCGAAGCGGCCCGCGTCGGCGATGCGGCGCTGGGCGCGGGCCAGTGCCTGCGCGCCCAGCGCCGGGTCCACGGGGGCCGTGCCGAAGGAGCGGGTGAGCTGGCCGAGGCCACGGGTGATCAGCTCGTCCCAGTCGTAGTCGGCGGTCATGTCGTGCTGGTGCGGGGCGACGCCCTCGCCGTCCGTGTCGGCGCCCACCCACACGCCGTACAGCTGGGCGGCCTTCTCCTCCAAGGTCATCCGGGAGAGGAGGTCGTCGACACGGGCGGCGGCGGGCAGGGCGGGGTCACGCCAGGGGGCGGTGGTCATGAAACTCCTGTCAGAGGTCGGTGAGCCACCAGGTGGACGTCCGGTTCGTCGAATGTTTCGTTGTGCACGTCGAATGTTCCGGGAACCTATGGCGCCGCACGGGGTTCGTCAAGGGGGCGTGCGGGGATACGATCGCCGCCATGACACCCTCGGAGCCCGCTGAAACACGGACGGAACACCGGCCGACACCACCGACGGGGGACCGCCCGGCCCAGACGGCGACGCTCGCCGAGATCGCCCGAGAGGCCGGCGTCTCGGCGCCGACTGTTTCGAAGGTCCTCAACGGCCGCGCCGACGTCGCCCCCGCGACCCGCACCCGCGTCGAGGCGCTGCTGCGTGCCTACGGCTATCGGCGCCGCCGTGCCGAGGCCACCCGCTCGCCCCTGATCGACCTGGTCTTCCACGAGCTGGAGAGCGCGTGGGCGATGGAGGTGATCCGGGGCGTGGAGAACGTGGCGCGCGACACCGGGCTGAGTGTGGTGCTGAGTGAGAGCGCGGGCCGGCTCACCCCGGGGCGAACCTGGGCCGACCAGGTCGCCGCCCGTCGGCCGCACGGCGTGATCCTGGTGCTGTCCGGGCTCGACGAGTCCCAGCGCGCGTTGCTGACCAGCCGGTCCATCCCGTTCGTCGTGATGGACCCGGCCGGCGATCCGGGCGCCGACGTGCCGTCCATCGGCGCGACCAACTGGCAGGGCGGGCTCGCCGCCACCCGGCATCTGGTCGACCTCGGGCACCGGCGGATCGGCGCCATCAGCGGGCCGCCGCAGATGATGTGCAGCCGGGCCCGCATCGACGGCTACCGGGCCGCCCTGGAGACGGCCGGGCTGCCGGTCGAGCAGGAGCTGATCAAGACCGGCGACTTCCACCACGAGGCCGGCTACCGGCTCGGGCGCGAACTGCTGAGCCAGGACGACCGTCCCACCGCCGTCTTCGCCGGCAACGACCTCCAGGCGCTCGGGCTGTACGAGGCCGCCCGGGAGCTGGGGCTGCGCATCCCCGAGGACGTGAGCGTGGTCGGGTTCGACGATCTGCCGGTGGCGCGCTGGGTGGGTCCGCCGCTGACGACCGTACGCCAGCCGCTGATGGAGATGGCCGAGGCCGCGGCCCGGCTGGTGCTGGAGCTGGGGCGCGAGGAGCAGGCGCAGACGGCGACCAGGGTGGAGCTGGCGACCAGTCTGGTGGTGCGGACGAGCACCGGGGCGCCGCCGGCCGGAAGGTGACCTATTGACGGGGGTGTGGGGTGCCTCCACACTCCTCCGAAGTCAATCGGTTGCACGACCGAAACTTTCGGAGGCCCCCGCATGAGAACCTCCCGAACCTCCCGAACCTTCAGAACGGCCAGGACCGCCGGGACATCCCCCTCGCCTCTGTGGCGCCGCATCTCCACCCTGTGCGCCGGCCTCGCCGCCACGGCCGCCCTGCTCACCGCCGGCATCACGGCCGCTCAGGCCGCCGACGCCCCGCTGCGTGATCTCGCCGCCGCCAAGAACAAGGTGATGGGTACGGCGGTCACCGGCTCCAAGCTCACCGGCACCTACGGCGACACCGCGGCACGGGAGTTCAGCTCGCTCACCCCCGGCAACGCCATGAAGTGGGGCTCCGTCGAGCCGACCCAGGGGAACTTCAACTGGGCCGAGGCCGACCAGATCGTGGCCTTCGCGCAGGCCCACGACCAGCAGGTGCGCGGCCACACCCTGGTCTGGCACAGCCAGAACCCGAGCTGGCTGACGAACGGCAGCTGGACGCCGGCCCAGCTCAGCGGCCTGCTCAAGAACCACATCGACACCGAGGTCGGCCGCTACAAGGGGAAGCTCGCCGCCTGGGACGTCGTCAACGAGGCCTTCAACGAGGACGGCACCTACCGCCCCACCCTCTGGTACAACGGCCTCGGCGCCGACTACATCGCCAACGCCCTGACCTGGGCGCGAGCCGCGGACCCGGCCGCCAAGCTCTACATCAACGACTACAACGTCGAGGGCGTCAACGCGAAGTCCACCGCCCTGTACAACCTGGTGAAGTCGCTGAAGGAACGCGGCGTCCCGATCGACGGCGTGGGCCTCCAGGCGCACCTGATCCTCGGACAGGTGCCCGCCACCCTCCAGCAGAACATCCAGCGCTTCGCCGACCTCGGCGTCGACGTGGCGATCACCGAGCTGGACATCCGGATGACACTGCCCTCCGACAGCAGCAAGCTCGCCCAGCAGAAGGCCGACTACAAGGCGGTCACCGCGGCCTGCGTCGCCGTCGCGCGCTGTGTGAACCTCACCGTCTGGGGCTTCACCGACTCCGACTCCTGGGTGGAGAGCACCTTCCCGGGACAGGGGGCGGCGACGCCGTACGACGCCAACTACGCGCCCAAACCGGCGTACTACGGCATCGCCGAGGCGCTCGGCGGGGGCACGACCACTCCGCCGCCCACCGGGGCGTGCACGGCGGCGTACAGCGTGGGCAGTCAGTGGAACACCGGGTTCACCGGGAACGTGACGATCTCCTGCTCGGGTGCCTCGCTCTCGTCGTGGAAGGTGAGCTGGACCTACGGCGCGGGGCAGCGGATCACGCAGGCCTGGAACGCGACGTGCAGTCAGTCGGGGGCGGCGGTCACCTGTTCCAACGCCCCGTACAACGGGACGGTTCCCAGTGGCGGTTCGGTGAGCTTCGGGTTCAACGGGTCGTGGAGCGGGAGCAATCCGGTGCCGGTGGTGACCCTGGGCTGACGTCCGGAGGGCAATCGGCCTCGCCCTCGCCGGCACCCTGCTGCGGGGTGCCGGCACCCGCCGGAGAAAACTCGTCGAAAAGTTCCGGGGAGCGTGTCGATCCCGATGTCTTCCGTTCGACGTACGGGTGAGAGGCGGGGAGAGGCCCCGCCCGCGAGACTCGTCACCGTACGGGTCGCCGTTCCTGAGGAGACACCATGCCCCGCTATCTGTCGCTCGTGAGGATCGACGAGAACAACGCCCCCGCCGAGGGCCCCAGCCCCGAGCTGATGCAGCGGATGGGTGAGCTGATCGAGGAGATGACGAAGGCCGGCGTGCTGCTGGAGACCGCCGGGCTGACGCCGACCGCCCAGGGCACCCGGGTGCACTACGAGGGCGGCGCGATCTCCGTCACCGACGGGCCGTTCACCGAGACCAAGGAGGCCGTCGGCGGCTACGCGATCATGCAGTGCAAGGACACGGCCGAGGCACTCGAGTGGACCAAGCGGTTCCTGAAGGTGCACGAGGACAAGTGGACCGTGACCTGTGAGGTGCGGGAGATCATGGAGGGCTGACGTCCTCCCCTTGTTCCACTTGGTGGCGTGCCGTTCGGGGTGTTCGATGGTGGGTTGTGGAACAGCAGCCCGCCGCGGACGCCCGCGGTGCCATCGAAACCGGCTCCGGCGCGGACGCCCGCCGCGCCATCGAGACCGTCTTCCGTATCGAGTCCCCGCGTGTCATCGCCGCCGTCGCGCGCATCGTGCGTGACGTCGGCATCGCCGAGGAGCTCGCCCAGGACGCCCTGGTCGCGGCGCTGGAGCGGTGGCCGCGGGAAGGGGTGCCGGACAACCCCGGAGCCTGGCTCACCGCCACCGCCAAGCACCGCGCCGTCGACCTCGTACGCCGCCGGGAGAACTACGCCCGCAAGCTGGCGGAGATCGGCCGCGACCTGGAGACCACGGCGCCCCCGCAGGAACCCGCCGCCTCCTACGACCCCGACGACATCGACGACGACCTGCTCCGCCTCGTCTTCACCGCCTGCCACCCCGTCCTGTCCGCCGAGGCCCGCATCGCCCTCACCCTGCGCCTGCTCGGCGGCCTGACCACACCCGAGATCGCCCGCGCCTTCCTGGCCCCGGAGCCGACGATCGCCCAGCGCATCGTGCGCGCGAAACGGACCCTCGCCGCGAAGAACGTCCCCTTCGAGGTGCCGTACGGCCCCGACCGCGCGGCCCGCCTCGGCTCCGTCCTCGACGTCATCTACCTGATCTTCAACGAGGGGTACGCGGCCACCGCGGGCGACGACTGGCTGCGCCCCGCGCTGTGCGAGGACGCCCTCCGGCTGGCCCGGCAGCTGGCCGCCCTCATGCCGAAGGAACCCGAGGTGCACGCGCTGGCCGCGCTGCTGGAGTTCCAGGCGTCCCGCACCGCCGCCCGCACGGGCCCCGACGGCGAACCGATCCTCCTCGCCGACCAGGACCGCCGCCGCTGGAACCGCCGGCTCCTCGCCCGAGGCGTCGCCGCCCTCTCCCGCGCCGAGGCCACGTCCACCGGCGCCCCGGGTCCGTACGCCCTCCAGGCCGCGATCGCCGCCTGCCACGCGCACGCGTACACCTACGAGGAGACCGACTGGGCGACCATCGCCACCCTCTACGGCCTCCTCGCCGCCCGCGCGCCCTCCCCGGTCGTCGAACTCAACCGGGCGGTCGCCGTGTCGATGGCGGACGGCCCGGCGCCGGCCCTGGAGATCGTCGACACCCTCACCACCGAACCGACCCTCCGCGACTACCACCTGCTCCCCAGCGTCCGCGGCGACCTCCTCCAGCGCCTCGGCCGTACGACGGAGGCGCGCGCGGAGTTCGAACGGGCGGCGGAACTGGCCCGCAACGAACGGGAGCGGGAGCTGCTGCTGAGACGGGCGGCGGCGGCCGCGGGCTGAGGAGTTCCCAGACCGGCCGCCCCGGGCCGAGGAGTTCCCAGACCGGCCGCCCCGGCCCGAGGAGTTCCTAGACCGGCCGCCCCACCAGCATCGTCGGCGCTCCCGCCACCCGGGTCAGGAACACCGTCGCCGAGTGGGGCCCCTGCGGCTTCACCTTGCGGCGCAGCTCCTCGGGCTCGACGGCCGACCCCCGCTTCTTCACGGTGAGGACGCCGACCTCGCGCTCCCGGAGCAGGGCCTTCAGCTTCTTGACGTTGAAGGGGAGCTGGTCGGTGATCTCGTAGGCGGTGGCGTACGGCGTCACGTGCAGCTCGTCCGCGGTGACGTAGGCGATGGTGGGGTCGATCAGCCCGCCGTCCACGTCCTCGGCCACCTCGGCGACCAGATGGGCGCGGATGACGGCGCCGTCCGGCTCGTACAGGTACCGCCCGACGGGCCGGACCTCGGGGTCGGGCAGCATCGTGTCGGGCGTGGCCCGCACGGCCGCGAGCGAGGGCAGCAACACCGCCCGCCGCGCACCGGGGACCGCGGCGCCGAACCACAGCACCGCCTCCTTGACGTCGCCCCGGTCGGAGACCCACTCGGCCTCGGCGTCGGCGGGAATCATCTCGTGCGGAATCCCGGGAGCGATCTTCAAAGCGGCCCGGGGGGCCCTGCGGGCCGTCTCGACCGCCCAGGACAGCGGCGGCGAGTAGGACTCCGGGTCGAAGACGCGCCCGCGACCGCCCCGCCGGCCCGGGTCGACGAACACCCAGTCGTACCCGTGCGTGTCCACCTCCGTGACGTCGGCCTCCCGTACCTCGATCAGGTCCGCGAGCCCGAGCGCGTCGGCGTTCGCGCGCGCCACCGCCGCCGTCAGCGGATCCCGGTCCACCGCGAGCACCCGGATCCCGGCCCGGGCGAAGGCGATCGCGTCCCCGCCGATCCCGCAGCACAGGTCCGCCACGGACTGCGCCCCCAGCGCCCGGAAGCACATCGCCCGGTACGTCGCCACACTCGCCCGCGTCGACTGCTCGACCCCGTTCGGCGTGAAGAACATGCGCTCCGCGTCCTCGGCCGCGAACTTCGCCGCCGCCCGCTGCCGCAGCCGCGCCTGGCCGAGCGCCGCCGACACCAGCTCGGCGGGGTGCTCGCGGCGCAGCCGGGTGGCGACGGCGAGCTCCTGGGCGGGGTCGGTGCCGCGCACCTCGTCGAGGAGGGCGCGGCCCTCGGGGGTGAGCAGGGCGGCGAAGGCGAGGAGAGGGTCGTTCACCGGGTCATTGTGGGCCAGTCGGTGGACGGCGTGCCCGCGGCCCGCGGTGTCGGGGTGGGTTCCGCGGCGGGGGCTGCGAGGATCCGGCACCATGCGAGTGGTCGTACAAAACGATAAAAGCCGGGCGTGTCGGCGCGGGTTGCGTCGCGGTGTCCTCGCCGCCGTCACCGCCGCGGCCGTCCTCTCGGGCTGCGGCCGGGCCGACCCCGCCGACAGCCCCGAGGCCAACCCCGCCCCGGGCCGACAGCAGCGCCTCCAGGCCCCCGCCGCCCGCGCCCTCGACGCCTACGCCACCGAACTGCGCGCCGCGTACAAGGCCCGCCTCGCCGCGGCCAGGCACTGGGGACTGCGGCGGGTCCCGCTCACGCCCCCGCCGGCGCCCGCGAAGAAGCCGAGGATCACCACCCGCGAGGGCTTCGAGGTCGACGACCACGAGGAACTGGGCCTGCCGCCCGTCTTCACCACTGTCCCCACGAAGCGGAAGGTCGTCTTCCTCACCATCGACGACGGCGCCGAGAAGGACCCGGCGTTCCTGCGCATGATGAGCGAGCTGAAGGTGCCGTACACCGCCTTCCTCAGCGACTACCTGGTGAAGGAGAACTACGGCTACTTCGCGAGGATGCAGGCCGCGGGAGTGACCCTGAGCAACCACACCCTGCACCACCCCTACCTGCCCGGGCTGTCCTACGCCCGCCAGAAGCGCGAGATCTGCGGCATGCAGGACGTGATCGAGAAGCGCTACGGCAGGCGCCCGACCCTCTTCCGCCCGCCCTTCGGCGACTACGACCAGGCCACCCTGCGCGCGGCGAAGGCCTGCGGCATCAAGTACGCGCCGCTGTGGGACGAGGAGGTCTTCGTCGACCACTGGGAGTACCGCGAGTGGGACGGCGCCCTGCATCCCGGCGACATCGTCCTCAGCCACTTCCGCGGCCGGCGCGACTGGAAGGGCACGATGCCCGACATGATCCGCCGGTTCCTGAACAAGGTCACGGAGAAGGGGTACGCGGTGGCTCGGCTCGAGGACTACCTGTGAGGCGGCGACTGTGGGCGGGCGTGCTGGCGGCCGCCGTACTCCTCACCGGCTGCGCCCAGTCCGTCGACCCGATCGAGCGGCTGGGCAAGAAGGCGGCCCAGCGCGTACGGCCGCACGAACCGGCCGGGGAGCGCCCCTACGCCCGCTGGGGCCTGGCGGCTCCGCTGCCCCCCGCCCCGAAGCCGCCCGCGCGGTCCGCCGCCGGTGGCGCCGACGCGGGGCGCGGCGGTCTCCCGCCCGTCGTCGACCACGTACCGACCCGCGACAAGGTCGTGTTCCTGACCTATGACGACGGCTCCGAACGGGACCCCCGGTTCGTCGACATGGTCCGTGAACTGCGGCTTCCGGTGAGCATGTTCCTCACGGACAGTGTCGTCGGCCCGGGCTACGGCCACTTCGCGCGCCTGCGTTCCGTCGGCGCGACCATCCAGAACCACACCCTCGACCACCCCTCCCTGCGCGGCCTGCCCTACGCGGGGCAACGCGCCGAGATCTGCGGCCAGCAGGACAAGCTCAGGTCCCGCTTCGGCCTGCGCCCCCGCCTCTTCCGCCCGCCCTACGGCACGTACGACGCGACCACCCTGCGCGCGGCCGCCGACTGCGGCATCGCGGCGGTCGTGCTGTGGCGGGCCTCGACGGAGAACGGCGCGCTCGTCTTCGGCGACGGCGAACGCCGGTTGCGGCCCGGCGACATCGTCTCGGTCGCCTCCGGCGAGGCGACCGGCCCGACCCTGCGGGAACGGACGACGCGGTTGCTGCGGGAGATCCAGGGGCGGGGACTGACCGTGGGACGGCTGGAGGACTACCTGTAGCGCCGATCGGCCTCAGCGGTCGTACGCCAGCGCCGCGAAAGCCACCAGGAGCGCCGCCACCATCAGCTGCGCAGCCCCGGTGCCGCTGTAACCGCGCCGGAACAGCAGGGCGGCGGCCCCCAGCGCCGTCAGCGCCATCACGCCCATCCACACCAGCATCCCCGTCGGATGCCCCGCCCACGCGAAGATCAGCGCGAACACGTACCCGAAGGCGACTTCCGCGACCAGCAGGACGGCGAGCACGCAGCCGTCGGCCGGCGAAGAACGAGACCCCATGAGGGAACGGTACGAAAATCAGCCCGGTCGGCGCTTGATCGTCGCCCGCAAGGGCGCACGCGAGCGCGCCGCGCCCCACGGGATTGGCACTCCGCTTGACCGAGTGCTAATCGCGGTCATAGTCTCAGCTCTGGCACTCCCCCCTGGAGAGTGCCAACAACGCGACGGGCAGGTCCGGCACCCGCGACGACGGATCGACCTGGTCGCCACCTCAGACAGTTAACCCCGTGAGATCTCCGAAGGGGGAGGTCGGATCGTGACGACCACCAGCTCCAAGGTTGCCATCAAGCCGCTCGAGGACCGCATCGTGGTCCAGCCGCTGGACGCCGAGCAGACCACGGCCTCTGGCCTGGTCATTCCGGACACCGCCAAGGAGAAGCCCCAGGAGGGCGTCGTCCTGGCCGTGGGCCCGGGCCGCTTCGAGAACGGCGAGCGCCTCCCGCTCGACGTCAAGACCGGCGACATCGTGCTCTACAGCAAGTACGGCGGCACCGAGGTGAAGTACAACGGCGAGGAGTACCTCGTCCTCTCGGCTCGCGACGTGCTCGCGATCATCGAGAAGTAATTCACCAGGCTTCATCGGCTTCCTAACCGAAGCACATTGCTTTGATCTGCGCCCCTGGCCCCCGCGACCATTAATCAGCCGGGCGCCCGGGGCGCAGTTCGTTTTCGTTCCCATTTTTCCGAGAGGGCTACGCTCCCATGGCGAAGATCCTGAAGTTCGACGAGGACGCCCGTCGCGCCCTCGAGCGCGGCGTCAACAAGCTTGCCGACACGGTCAAGGTGACGATCGGCCCCAAGGGCCGCAACGTCGTCATCGACAAGAAGTTCGGCGCCCCCACCATCACCAACGACGGCGTCACCATCGCCCGCGAGGTCGAGATCGACGACCCGTACGAGAACCTCGGCGCCCAGCTGGTGAAGGAGGTGGCGACCAAGACCAACGACATCGCGGGTGACGGCACCACCACCGCCACCGTGCTGGCCCAGGCGCTCGTCCGCGAGGGCCTGAAGAACGTCGCCGCGGGTGCCTCCCCGGCGCTGCTGAAGAAGGGCATCGACGCGGCGGTCAAGGCCGTGTCCGAGGACCTGCTCGCCTCGGCCCGCCCGATCGACGAGAAGTCCGACATCGCCGCCGTGGCCGCGCTGTCCGCCCAGGACCAGCAGGTCGGCGAGCTCATCGCCGAGGCGATGGACAAGGTCGGCAAGGACGGTGTCATCACCGTCGAGGAGTCCAACACCTTCGGTCTGGAGCTGGACTTCACCGAGGGCATGGCCTTCGACAAGGGCTACCTGTCGCCGTACTTCGTGACGGACCAGGAGCGCATGGAGGCCGTCCTGGAGGACCCGTACATCCTCATCCACCAGGGCAAGATCTCCTCCATCGCGGACCTGCTTCCGCTGCTGGAGAAGATCATCCAGGCGAACGCCTCGAAGCCGCTGCTGATCATCGCCGAGGACGTCGAGGGCGAGGCCCTGTCGACGCTGGTCGTGAACAAGATCCGCGGCACGTTCAACGCCGTCGCCGTCAAGGCGCCCGGCTTCGGTGACCGTCGCAAGGCGATGCTGCAGGACATGGCCGTCCTCACCGGCGCCACGGTCATCTCCGAGGAGGTCGGCCTCAAGCTCGACCAGGCCGGCCTGGACGTGCTCGGCTCCGCCCGCCGCGTCACCGTCACCAAGGACGACACCACGATCGTCGACGGTGCCGGCAACAAGGCGGACGTCGAGGGCCGCATCGGCCAGATCAAGGCCGAGATCGAGAACACCGACTCCGACTGGGACCGCGAGAAGCTCCAGGAGCGCCTCGCGAAGCTGGCCGGCGGCGTGTGCGTGATCAAGGTCGGCGCCGCCACCGAGGTGGAGCTGAAGGAGAAGAAGCACCGTCTGGAGGACGCCATCTCCGCGACCCGCGCCGCGGTCGAGGAGGGCATCGTCTCCGGTGGTGGCTCCGCGCTGGTCCACGCCGTCAAGGTCCTCGAGGGCAACCTCGACAAGACCGGCGACGAGGCCACCGGTGTCGCGGTCGTCCGCAAGGCCGCCGTCGAGCCGCTGCGCTGGATCGCCGAGAACGCCGGCCTCGAGGGCTACGTCATCGTCTCCAAGGTGGCCGAGCTCGAGAAGGGCAGCGGCTACAACGCAGCCACCGGCGAGTACGGCGACCTGGTCAAGGCCGGCGTCATCGACCCGGTGAAGGTCACCCGCTCCGCCCTGGAGAACGCCGCCTCCATCGCCTCCCTCCTCCTCACGACCGAGACCCTGGTCGTCGAGAAGAAGGAAGAGGAAGAGCCGGCCGCCGGCGGTCACAGCCACGGCCACGCGCACTGACGTACGTCAGCACCGAGGCCACGAAGAAGCCCCCGTCCCGCAACCGGAACGGGGGCTTCTCCCCTCGCGGGCGACCTTGTGACCCAGGCCCCTGGTCCCGGGTCCGTCCCCTACCTCTCCAGTGCGTCCAGCGCCCCCAGCTGTGCCATCAGCCCCAGCCGGTCGTACTGCCACCACGCTTCGGCGATCTTTCCGTCGTCACTGAACCGGTGGATGGTCGAGCCGGTCATGGTGACCTGCTTCCCGGTGGCGGGAAGGCCCATGAACTCACCCTTGTGGGTGCCGCGCCAGGTCCAGCGGCTGCACACGCGGTCGTCCTGGGCGATCTGGTCCTCGACGGAGAAGGCGAAGTCGAAGCCGCTGCGCCACATCTCGACCTCCCGCCGCATCGCGTCCATCCCGATGGTGTCCTGCTCGTTCGCCGGATCGTGGTCGTGGTAGCTCTCCGCGATCAGGCCGTCGAGCGGCGGCAGGTTCCCGTGGATCGCGACCGTGTCGAAGAACCGTCGGGCGGTTTCCGCGTCCAGCTGCTCGTCCCGCACCACGTCCAGATCGGTGAAGGTCGGCATCTCGTCACACAGCGCCACCAGATCCCGGAATATCTTGTCGGTCTCCGGAAGGTTCGAGTTCCGCATCGCCTCCTCGTACGACGGGAACTCCACGATCTCGATGAAGTGCGACGCGTCCGAGCGGTCCTTGCCGACCACCGCGTGCGTCGCCGTCCGCTTCCCCTTGGTCTGCTCGACCCATGTGTCCATCAGCCGGTCCATCTCGTCGAACCGGCTGGTCCTGCAGTCGATGAGCTGTACGAACGTCATGACACCGCCTCCGGCCCCCCTGGGTCCGGTTCCGTCACGCCCATCTTCCCACCGGAGCGTCGACGTCACCCGTTACGGCCAACCGCTCACTGCGGCCCGTACTTGCGCCCCGTCTTCGAGCTGATCCCGCCCAGCAGCGAGCGCGGGGTCACCTTCACCAGGCCCATCAGCGCCTTGTACCGCGGATCCGGGATGGACAGCGACTTCCCCCGCGCCAGATCGTTCAGCGCCGCCGCCACCAGCTTGTCCGCGTCCAGCCACATCCAGCCCGGGATGTTGTCCGTCCCCATCCCGGCCCGCTGGTGGAACTCCGTCCGTACGAACCCCGGGCACAGCGCCATCAGCCGCACCCCGCTGCCCGCCAGATCCCGCGCCGCACCCTGGGTGAACTGCACGACCCACGCCTTGGACGCCCCGTACGTACCCCGGGGCACGAACGCGGCGACCGAGGCCACGTTCACGACTCCGCCGCGCCCCCGCTCCCGCATCGCCTCCGTCGCCGCCGAGGTCAGCCGCAGCACCGCCTCGCAGTGCACCTTGAGCATCTTCAGTTCGTCGGACATCGATACGTCGAGGTAGCGGCCCTTGTTGCCGAAGCCGGCGTTGTTGATCAGCAGGTCGACGGCGTTCCTGCGGTTGGCGAGCCGGTCGGCCACCACCTCGATGCCCTTGTCCGTCGCCAGGTCGGCGGTCAGCACCTCCGCCTCGATGCCGTGCCGGTCGTGCAGTTCGGTCGCCTGCTCCCGCAGCCGCTTGGTGTCCCGTGCGACGAGGACCAGGTCGTGCCCGTCCGCCGCCAGTCGCCGCGCGAACGCGGCGCCGATGCCCGCGGTCGATCCCGTAATCAGAGCCGTTGTCATGGCCCAAGCGTAGTTACCCGGACCGCCCCGATCCGCTCCGGCGCCTGGTCGGACGCGGGGGTGCCCTCATCCCCACCGGTCCCGGATGACCGCACGTCAGGCGCCCTGCCCCGGGTCGGCGACAGTGGGCAAGCGTCCTGGCTCTCGACGGCGCCCGCAGCACAGGTGTCCCGCCTCCCCGCCCGGCGCCGGTACCGCACGGGCCCACCCCGCGCCCGCCGCCAGGACATCAGCCCCCGTACTTCTCCACGTACCTCCGCGCCTCCGCCAGCGACTCCGGATGCAACGCCTCGCCCGCCGCGAGCAGCTGCGGCAGCAGCTTCCGTTCCCGTGTCACCGCCCGGAACTGGAGGGCGACGGTCACGTCGTGGTCGGGGCGGTGCACGACCTCGACGGGGTCGCCCGCGCGGATGTCACCCGGCTGGACGACGCGCAGATACGCACCGGGCGCGCCCTTGGCGGTGAACCGCTTCACCCACCGCTGCTCACCCAGATGGCCCTGGAAGGTCAGGCAGGGAATCCGTCCGCAGGTGACCTCCAGCACCACCTCGGGACCTATGCGCCAGCGCTCACCGATCCGCGCGCCGGAGACGTCGAGGCCCTCCGTGGTGAGGTTCTCGCCGAACGAGCCGCTGGCCAGCGGGCGCCCCAGTTCGCGTTCCCAGTCGTCGAGGTCCTCGCGGGCCACGGCGTAGACGGCCTGGTCGTCGCCGCCGTGGTGGCGGGTGTCGCACACCGCGTCCCCGGCCAGCCCGCTCGCCCCGACCCCCTTGGGCCCGGGGGCCGCAACCCGTACCGGCCCCTGGACCGGCTGCTTGTCGATGCCGGTCAGGCCCTCCGCCTGGTCCGTGTACGGCACGGACCTCGGTCGGCCCAGGTTCAAGGAAAGAAGCTTCATGGCCCGCACGGTAGGTGACCGGCACCCCAAGCGTCGACGCATTATTCGGCGCCGTACCCAAGGCTCGCTTATGCTCTAGGGGTGATCGAGGCCCGTCATCTGCGCGTGCTGCGCGCCGTAGCCACCACCGGCTCCTTCTCGGCGGCCGGCCGCGAACTCGGCTGCACCCAGCCCGCCGTCAGTCAGCAGATGAAGGCCCTGGAGACATCGGTCGGCACGCCGTTGCTGATCCGCAGCGGCCGCGAGATGCGCCTGACCCAGGCGGGCGAGGCGCTGGTGCGGCACGCGACCGGCATCCTCGCCGGGCTCACCGCGGCCGAGGAGGAGGTCGCGGCCATCGCGGGCCTGCGGGCCGGCCGCGTCCGGCTGGTCTCCTTCCCCAGCGGCAGCTCCACACTGGTCCCGACCGCCCTCGCCGCCCTGCGCGCCGCCCACCCCGGCACCCGCGTCTCCCTGGAGGAGGCCGAACCGCCGGCCTCCGTCGAGATGCTGCGCCAGGGCGACTGCGACCTCGCGCTCGCCTTCCGCTACGAGGGTGCGGCGGGCGTGGAGGAATGGGACGACCTGGTCGTACGGCCGCTGCTGACGGACCGGCTCGTCGCCCTCGTCCCCGAACGGCACCGGCTCGCGCGCGCGGAGTCCGTCGCCATCGGCGAACTCGCCGCGGAGCCGTGGATCGCGGGCTGTCCCCGCTGTCGCGGCCAACTGGTGGAGGTGTGCGAGAGCGCGGGCTTCACGCCCCGCATCGACTTCGCCACCGACGACTACCCGGCGGTGGTGGGACTCGTGGGCGCCGGACTGGGTGTCGCCGTCCTGCCCCAGCTCGCCGTCGAGTCCGTACGGCCCAGGGGGGCGCGCACGGTGACGCTGGAACCGGCGGTGCGGCGGGAGATCGTGGCGCTGACGCTGCCCGATCTGGCGCAGGTGCCGGCGGTGGTGGCGACGCTGGAACAGCTGGCCGTGGCGGCGGAGCGGCCGCGAGGGCCCGTGGGGCACTGAGCGCGAGGGCCCGTGGGGGCACCAATAAGGGCACGCGTGCGCGTGCCCTGCGTTTTTGCGCGTGAACGCCCCGTGTTTCGCGTGTGCCCCGTGCGTGTCCTGTTTGGGTCCCTGTCTGTGCCCCGTCTATGCAGAAACGTTCCTTCAGGTGTTCGAGGCGGTGTCCCCGCCGGTCGTCGATGCCGACACCAGCCGGTTGCGCGCCCGCCCCATCAGCTCCTCGCGCTCGTCCTCGGTCAACCCGCCCCACACGCCGTACGGCTCTCTCACCGCCAGCGCGTGCGCCGCGCACTGGGCGCGTACCGGGCACCTCATGCAGACCTCTTTGGCCGAGTTCTCGCGAGCGCTCCGAGCCGCTCCGCGCTCGCCCTCCGGATGGAAGAAGAGCGAGCTGTCCACCCCGCGACAGGCAGCCAGCAGCTGCCAGTCCCACAGGTCCGCGTTCGGTCCGGGAAGGCGGGAGAAATCTGCCATTGCGTGACCCCTTGCAGCCGTTCTGAGCGGATACGGTGCTCACGACCGTACATCTACCATCTAAGGAGATGAAAATATGACTCATTTAGAATCTAGCCTCAGACACCAAGAAATGGGAAGAAAAGGGTCTGAATGGGGCATAGGTTGTGATGAAACGTTGTGGGTCTGTCGCGCATGTCTGCACCGTGTTGGCCTCCTCACGTAGAGTGCCGAAGACGGCATGTGGCCCCGTAACTCTTTCGAGTGACCGTCGTTGAGAGTGCGGAGGCGGTTGAAAACACAAGAGCTCGGGCAAGCGTCCGAGACGGTCGACCGCACAGGTGACGATTTCGTACCAGCCTGGAGGCACAAGGTGACGCGCATCAGCTGCGGAGGGCGGCCATGACTTCCGTCCTCGTCTGCGACGACTCCCCGCTTGCCCGAGAGGCGCTCCGCCGCGCGGTCGCGACCGTGCCCGGCGTCGAGCGCGTGACGACGGCGGCCAACGGCGAGGAAGTCCTCCGCCGCTGGGGGGCCGACCGCTCGGACCTGATTCTGATGGACGTACGCATGCCCGGACTGGGTGGCGTCGAGACCGTCCGGCGGCTGCTGTCCGCCGACCCCGGTGCGCGCATCATCATGCTCACCGTCGCCGAGGACCTGGACGGCGTGGCCCTCGCCGTCGCCGCCGGAGCCCGTGGCTACCTGCACAAGGACGCCTCCCGCGCGGAGTTGCGCGCCACGGTGACCCAGGCCCTCGCCGACCCGACCTGGCGGCTCGCCCCGCGTCGGCTGCGCTCGGCCGAGATGGGCGCCGCCCCGACGCTCACCGCGCGTGAGATCCAGGTGCTGGAGGGCATGAGCCACGGCCGCTCCAACGCCGAGATCGGCCGCGAGCTGTTCCTCTCCGAGGACACCGTCAAGACCCACGCGCGGCGGCTGTTCAAGAAGCTGGGCGCCTCGGACCGGGCCCACGCGGTGGCGCTCGGTTTCCGGTGGGGTCTGGTCCGCTGAAGCCGCTCCGGCCGACCGGGCCGGAGGAAGGCGACGGCAGGTGGGGCCCGCCGGTGCGGCGGGACCCGCCGGAGCCGCAGGCCGTGCAGAGTGTGTCGCAGCGGGGGTACGGAAGTCCGGGAAAACCCCGCTCACCGCAGGTGGGCGGGGGTGACGACCGGGCTCGCCAGGTGCCCGCTGCTCGTTTCGCCGCGGATGCCGCATCCTTGAGGGTGTGGAGTTCCTCGCGGACAAGTCGGTCGAGCGGAAGGGGAGGGCGCAGGGGATGAGTTCCGGCGCACCTGCTCATAACGCTTCGGTGCACAACCACGAAGGCGGTGCCACGGACCGTGCGGCCGCAAGGCACCATGGTCCGATGCGCGAGGACGAGGCGGTCACTGCCCATGGGGCGATCGGTGCGCTCGTCCACCGCGCCGTCGACGGCGACGAGCAGGCCACGCACGACCTGCTCGCCCACGTCCACCCCCTCGCCCTGCGTTACTGCCGCACTCGTCTGTCCCGCCTGCCGGGCGACGCCCGCCACTTCGTGGAGGACCTGGCCCAGGAGGTCTGCGTGGCGGTCCTCCTCGCCCTGCCCCGCTACCGGGACACCGGCCGTCCCTTCGAGGCCTTCGTCTTCGCCATCGCCGCCCACAAGGTCGCCGACCTGCAGCGCGCGGCCATGCGCCACCCGGGTTCGACAGCCGTCCCCTCCGACGAGATGCCGGAGCGGCCGGACGACTCCCTCGGCCCGGAGGAGCGCGCCCTGCTCAGCAGCGACGCCGAGTGGGCGAAGAAACTGCTGGCCAACCTGCCCGAGAACCAGCGCGAACTGCTCCTGCTGAGGATCGCGGTGGGCCTCACGGCCGAGGAGACCGGCCAGATGTTGGGAATGTCACCCGGCGCGGTACGGGTGGCACAACACAGGGCGCTCAGCCGCCTGCGCGCGCTCGCCGAGCAGTAGCGCCAGCGGCGGTACTCCCTTGCGGGCGCCCCCGGATGAACAGGCGCCCACCTGATTCCGTACGACATTCCGTACGAACATACGAAGCCCGGAGCCATCCGGAACCGTGGAATTCGAGACCCGCGCTTCCCGTTAGCATGGACATCCGCACCGATCAAGGCCATTTGGGGAAGGTGTCATGACTGCCAACGTCGACGGAGTACCCGGTAAATTCGCGACACTCGGGCTGACCTACGACGACGTGCTGCTGCTGCCGGGTGCATCCGAAGTGCTCCCCAACGCGGTCGACACCTCGTCCCGCATCTCCCGCAACGTCCGGGTCAACATCCCGCTGCTCTCCGCGGCGATGGACAAGGTGACCGAGTCCCGCATGGCGATCGCGATGGCCCGCCAGGGCGGCGTCGGCGTGCTGCACCGCAACCTCTCCATCGAGGACCAGGTCAACCAGGTCGACCTCGTGAAGCGCTCCGAGTCCGGCATGGTCACCGACCCGATCACGGTGCACCCCGACGCGACGCTGGCCGAGGCCGACGCCCTGTGCGCCAAGTTCCGCATCAGCGGCGTCCCGGTCACCGACGGCAACAAGAAGCTGCTCGGCATCGTCACCAACCGCGACATGGCCTTCGAGACCGACCGCACGCGTCAGGTGCGCGAGGTCATGACCCCGATGCCGCTGGTCACCGGCAAGGTCGGCATCTCCGGTGCCGACGCCATGGAGCTGCTGCGCCGCCACAAGATCGAGAAGCTTCCCCTGGTCGACGACGCGGGCGTCCTCAAGGGCCTCATCACCGTCAAGGACTTCGTCAAGGCCGAGCAGTACCCCAACGCGGCGAAGGACGCCGAGGGCCGACTGCTCGTCGGTGCGGCCGTGGGCGCCAGCCCCGAGGCCTTGGAGCGCGCCCAGGCGCTCGCCGGGGCCGGCGTGGACTTCCTGGTCGTCGACACCTCGCACGGCCACAACAGCAACGCCCTCAGCTGGATGGCGAAGATCAAGTCGAGCGTGGGCGTCGACGTGATCGGCGGCAACGTCGCCACGCGTGACGGCGCCCAGGCGCTGATCGACGCCGGTGTCGACGGCATCAAGGTGGGCGTGGGCCCCGGCTCGATCTGCACCACCCGCGTGGTTGCCGGCATCGGTGTCCCGCAGGTCACCGCCATCTACGAGGCGTCCCTCGCGGCCCGCCCGGCAGGCATCCCCCTGATCGGCGACGGCGGCCTGCAGTACTCCGGCGACATCGGCAAGGCCCTCGCCGCCGGCGCCGACACCGTGATGCTGGGCAGCCTCCTCGCGGGCTGTGAGGAGTCCCCGGGCGAGCTGCAGTTCATCAACGGCAAGCAGTTCAAGTCGTACCGCGGCATGGGCTCGCTCGGTGCGATGCAGTCCCGTGGCCAGGCGAAGTCGTACTCCAAGGACCGCTACTTCCAGGCCGAGGTCGGCTCCGACGACAAGCTCGTGCCCGAGGGCATCGAGGGCCAGGTGCCCTACCGCGGCCCGCTGGCCAACGTCCTGCACCAGCTCGTCGGCGGTCTGCGCCAGACGATGGGCTACGTGGGCGCCGCCTCCATCGACGAGATGGAGGCCAAGGGCCGCTTCGTCCGCATCACCTCCGCGGGTCTCAAGGAGAGCCACCCGCACGACATCCAGATGACGGTCGAGGCGCCGAACTACAGCAGGAGCTGACTCGCACGCGGGCGTGAGACACACACGAGGGCGGCCCCGGGACTCCCGGAGCCGCCCTCGGTGTGTCCCGGGCCACCGGCGGGGCGGCCGCTGTCGTACCCGTCGGCGATACTGGAAGACGCTGCAACGCATCAGGGAAAGGCCACAGACGTGACTGAGATCGAGATCGGGCGCGGCAAGCGCGGCCGCCGGGCGTACGCCTTCGACGACATCGCCGTCGTCCCGAGCCGTCGTACGCGGGACCCGAAGGAGGTCTCGATCGCCTGGCAGATCGACGCCTACCGCTTCGAGCTGCCCTTCCTGGCCGCCCCCATGGACTCGGTCGTCTCCCCGGCCACCGCGATCCGCATCGGTGAGCTCGGCGGCCTCGGCGTGCTGAACCTCGAGGGCCTGTGGACGCGGTACGAGGACCCGCAGCCGCTGCTCGACGAGATCGTCGGGCTCGACGCGGAGACCGCGACCCGACGCCTCCAGGAGATCTACTCCGCCCCCATCAAGGAGGAGCTGATCGGCGCGCGCATCAAGGAGGTGCGCGACTCCGGCGTGGTCACGGCCGCCGCGCTCTCCCCGCAGCGCACCGCCCAGTTCTCCAAGGCGGTCGTCGACGCGGGCGTGGACATCTTCGTCATCCGCGGTACGACGGTGTCGGCGGAGCACGTCTCCGGCTCGCACGAGCCGCTGAACCTGAAGCAGTTCATCTACGAACTCGACGTCCCGGTGATCGTCGGCGGCTGCGCCACCTACACCGCCGCCCTGCACCTGATGCGCACCGGCGCGGCCGGGGTCCTCGTCGGCTTCGGTGGCGGCGCGGCCCACACCACGCGCAACGTGCTCGGCATCCAGGTCCCGATGGCCACGGCCGTCGCGGACGTGGCCGCCGCCCGCCGCGACTACATGGACGAGTCCGGCGGCCGGTACGTGCACGTGATCGCGGACGGCGGTGTCGGCTGGTCCGGCGACCTCCCCAAGGCGATCGCCTGCGGCGCCGACGCGGTCATGATGGGCTCCCCACTGGCCCGCGCCACCGACGCGCCCGGCAAGGGCAACCACTGGGGCATGGAGGCCGTCAACGAGGAACTGCCCCGAGGCAAGAAGGTCGACCTCGGCACGGTCGGCACCATCGAGGAGGTCCTGACGGGCCCGTCCCACACCCCCGACGGCTCCATGAACCTCTTCGGCGCCCTCCGCCGCGCCATGGCCACCACCGGCTACAGCGAGCTGAAGGAGTTCCAGCGCGTGGAGGTCACGGTCGCGGACTCCCAGCACAAGCGGTAGGCGCTACGAGGACCTCGGAAGGGGCCGGTCATCTCACTCGGGTGAGGTGACCGGCCCCTTTTGCGTGGCCGGGCGGGCGCGGGGGCGTGTGGGGCGGGCTGGGGGCGCACGGTTGCCTTCGACGTCGATCTGCGCTGGTCAGCAGGGTTGAGAGCGATAACGTGCGCGTGGCGCCCCAGGTTTCTGGAGCGCCCCCTTCCAAGGACTTGTTCCGGGCCCCCGCCTTCGGGGCCCGGCCCGATTTCCGACGGACCGCCTACCGGGTCAATGGGTGGTGTCGTGGAAGGGGGCGCCCATGGGACGCCACCGCAAGCCCACTCGATGGGATCGGATCCGGCTTTGGCTGGTGAAGTGCCGGAGGAGGTGGATCTTGCGGATTTTCGGATGGTGAGCGGCCGCCCCTAGGAAACATAGGGGCGGACACTCCGTGATCCATCCTGGAGCCTGCCGCAGTACCCCCTGCGGTGGGCTCCGCCTTGTTGCAAGGATAGTGAGCGGCCGCCCCCACGTAACCTAGGGGCGGACACTCCGTGATCCATCCTGGAGCCTGCCGCAGTGACCGCTGCGGTGGGCTCCGCCTGTTTCCACCGTACTGGCGCAGAGAACCGCGTGCCACTAACCGCAGCGGTCGGCAACCCCACGCGCCCCCCTTCACAACCGATGCGCCGCCCCCGTAGGCGTGGCCCCCCGCGTGTCCAGCAGCAACTGTGCCTTCACCGAGAGGCCCTGGAGGTCGTACGTGCGGTGGTTCTGGAGCAGGATCGTCAGGTCGGCGTCGGCGGCGGCCTCGTAGAGGGAGTCCGCGCGGGGGACCGGGCGGTCGAGGACGTTCCAGGACGGGACGTGCGGGTCGTGGTAGCTGACGGCCGCCCCGAGGTCCATCAGACGGATCGCGATCTCCCGCGCGGGAGTCGCCTTCTGGTCGGCCAGGTCGGGCTTGTAGGTGACGCCGAGCAGCAGCACGCGCGCGCCCCTGGCCGACTTGCCGTGCTCGTTGAGCAGCGCGGCGGCGCGCTGGACGACGTACCGGGGCATCCGGCTGTTGACCTGCTGGGCCAGCTCCACCATCCGCAGGGGGTGAACGGGGCGGCCGTCCAGGCCCGACAGGTCCTGCGGGGAGGAGTGGCCGCCGACACCGGGGCCGGGGCGGAACGCCTGGAAGCCGTACGGCTTGGTCTCGGCGCAGCGGACCACGTCCCACAGATCGACGCCCAAGTCGTGGCACAGGACGGCCATTTCGTTGACGAGGGCGATGTTGACGTGCCGGTAGTTGGTCTCCAGCAGCTGCACGGTCTCGGCTTCTCGTAGCCCACGCGCGCGTACCACCTTGTCGGTGAGTCGGCCGTAGAAGGTGGCGGCGGACTCGGTGCA
This sequence comes from Streptomyces sp. NPDC048751, assembly GCF_043198595.1. Lineage (NCBI taxonomy): Bacteria > Bacillati > Actinomycetota > Actinomycetes > Kitasatosporales > Streptomycetaceae > Streptomyces > Streptomyces sp. NPDC048751. The sequence continues at coordinate 748,532 of NZ_JBICUX010000002.1, read as the reverse complement.
GGCTGGGGTGAGACCGCCGATGACCTTGGGGGTGCCGGCCGGGGTGACGTCCCGGTTGCCGGGATCGACGCGGCTGGGGGAGTGGGCGAGGTGGAAGTCGCGGCCCGCGCGCAGCCCCGAGCCCTCCTCGAGAAGCGGACGCAGGAATTCCTCCGTCGTGCCGGGGTAGACGGGCGATTCCAGGATCACCGTGGTGTGCGGGCGCAGATGTGCGGCCAGGGTGCGGGCGGCCGCCTCCACCTGACTCAGGTCGGGCCCGCCGTCCGCGCGGCGCGGTGTCGGCGCACAGATGACCGCGGTGCGCACCCGGCCGAGCTCGGCGGGGTTGGTGGCGGGCCGGAAGCCCCCCGAGAGCATCCGGCGCAGTTCGGCGGGGCTGAGGGAACCGGCCTCCGGCCCGGTCCGGTAACCGAGCGTGGAGATGCCGGCGGCGACCGCGGCCTGCGCCAGCGGCAGACCGAAGGGGCCGAGTCCGATGACGGCGAGATCTGCGGGCATGGCTGGGCCGTCCTTCCCGATAGCCGAAGTGGGACAGGTGCGCAAGCCCTGTGGACAGGATGGGCGAGCGCAATGTCAGACTAGGAGTAAATATGACCGTTATGCGGGATTGGTCGGCTGTGTTTCTTCGGCGGACACGTGGCGGTTGTCCACAGGCTGGGAGCGAGTGGTGGCTGAAGTCGGGCAACCCGGTCAGGATTGTGGGCAGGGGGAACCGAACCGGGCCTCGCCCTGAGGATGCGGCCGGCCCGGCCGACAGCGGGAGGCAGCGGTGAGGACAGCGACACTGGGGCCGGCGCAGCGCGCCGAGTCACTGGCAGCCATGGCCGAGCGCGAGCTGGACGTCCTGGTCGTCGGCGCCGGCGTGGTGGGCGCCGGCACCGCCCTCGACGCCGCGACCCGTGGCCTGTCCACGGGACTGGTCGAGGCGCGCGACTGGGCATCGGGCACGTCCAGCAGGTCCAGCAAGCTGATCCACGGCGGACTGCGCTATCTGGAGATGCTCGACTTCGCCCTCGTCCGGGAGGCGCTCAAGGAACGCGGCCTGCTGCTGGAGCGGCTGGCACCCCACCTGGTCAAACCCGTGCCGTTCCTGTACCCGCTCCAGCACAAGGGCTGGGAGCGTCTGTACGCCGGTTCGGGCGTCGCGCTCTACGACGCCATGTCGATGGCGCGCGGCCACGGCCGGGGCCTGCCCCTGCACCGGCACCTGACCCGCGGTCACGCCCTGCGCGTGGCCCCCGCCTTGAAGAAGGACGCCCTGGTCGGCGCCCTCCAGTACTACGACGCCCAGATGGACGACGCCCGCTACGTGGCCACGCTGGTGCGCACGGCCGCCGCGTACGGCGCGAAGGTCGCCAACCGCGCGCGGGTCACCGATTTCCTGCGCGAGGGCGAACGGGTCGTCGGCGCCCGGGTGCAGGACGTGGAGAACGGCGGCGCGTACGAGGTCCACGCCAAGCAGGTCGTCAACGCCACGGGCGTGTGGACCGACGACACCCAGGGCATGGTCGGCGAGCGCGGACAGTTCCACGTCCGGGCCTCCAAAGGCATCCACCTGGTCGTGCCCAAGGACCGCATCCACTCGACGACCGGACTGATCCTGCGCACCGAGAAGTCCGTGCTGTTCGTCATCCCCTGGGGCCGGCACTGGATCATCGGGACCACCGACACCGACTGGGACCTCGACAAGGCGCACCCCGCCGCCTCCAGCGCCGACATCGACTACCTCCTGGAACACGTGAACTCGGTGCTGGCGGTACCGCTCACGAGGGACGACGTGGAGGGCGTGTACGCGGGGCTGAGGCCGCTGCTCGCCGGGGAGTCGGACGCCACCAGCAAGCTCTCGCGCGAGCACACCGTGGCGCATCCCGTGCCCGGACTCGTGGTCGTCGCGGGCGGCAAGTACACGACGTACCGGGTCATGGCCAAGGACGCGGTGGACGAGGCCGTGCACGGGCTCGACATGCGGGTCGCCGAGTGCGTCACGGAGGACGTCCCGCTGCTGGGCGCGGAAGGGTACCGGGCCTTGTGGAACGCGCGGGCGCGCATCGCCGCCCGGACCGGGCTGCACGTGGTGCGCGTGGAGCACCTGCTGAACCGGTACGGCGCGCTGGCCGAGGAAGTCCTCGACCTCATCAGCGCAGACCCCTCACTGGGCCAGCCCCTGAGCGCGGCCGACGACTATCTGCGCGCCGAGATCGTCTACGCCGCCTCGCACGAGGGGGCACGGCACCTGGACGACGCCCTGACCCGGCGCACCCGCATCTCCATCGAGACCTTCGACCGCGGCACCCGCACCGCCCGTGAGGCCGCCGCGCTGATGGCTCCGGTGCTGGGCTGGGACAAGGACCAGATCGAGCGCGAGGTCGAGCACTACGAGAAGCGGGTGGAGGCCGAGCGGGAGTCCCAGCGGCAGCCGGACGACCTGACGGCGGACGCGGCACGGCTGGGGGCCCCGGACATCGTGCCGCTGTGAACAGCGACAGGACCGGGCCTCTTCACCCGAACGAGTGTCACGTACCGGGATCTCCGTTCGGAACCCGCTCGTTCAACGAGTGCGAGGACAGAACTCGGCGGTGAGCAGAGCCGGTTCGAGGCCGGGATCTGCGATCGCCGTCGTGTGCACAGAAGGTGAGGACACGTCGGCCGCCGACGGCGGCTGACCACGGCGCGCCGGCCCGGGCGTGGCGGACGTCGGTCTCCTCCCGGGCCGGCAGCGCGGCCGGGGCGGCGGTGCGGGGGCCTCGGACGGGGCCCGGGAAGGACTCGGGTGCCCCAACAGCCACCCTGGGCGTTGGGCACTTGTCGGGTGAGGGACAATGGAGGCTCTGTCAGGGCGGGTTGCATGAGGGGACGCATGTCGGAGGCGGAGCGGGCGGGGACATCCCGTCAGGACAAGAGCGCACGTCTCCTCGCCGGGCGGTACCGGCTGGGAGAAGTGCTCGGCCGCGGCGGCATGGGTACGGTGTGGCGCGCCGAGGACGAGACCCTCGGCCGAACGGTCGCCGTGAAGGAGCTGCGGTTCCCGGGGAACATCGATGAGGACGAGAAGCGCCGGCTGATCACACGGACGCTGCGCGAGGCCAAGGCCATCGCCCGGATCCGCAACAACAGCGCGGTGACGGTCTTCGACGTGGTCGACGAGGACGACCGGCCGTGGATCGTGATGGAGCTCGTCGAGGGCAAGTCGCTCGCCGAGGTCATCCGCGAGGACGGCGTGCTGGAGCCGAAGCGCGCGGCGGAGGTCGGACTGGCGATCCTCGACGTGCTGCGCTCGGCGCACCGCGAGGGCATCCTGCACCGTGACGTGAAGCCGTCGAACGTGCTGATCGCGGAGGACGGCCGGGTCGTGCTCACCGACTTCGGCATCGCCCAGGTCGAGGGCGACCCGTCGATCACCTCGACCGGCATGCTCGTCGGCGCGCCCTCCTACATCTCCCCGGAGCGGGCCCGCGGGCACAAGCCGGGACCGGCGGCCGACCTCTGGTCGCTCGGCGGACTGCTGTACGCGTCGGTCGAGGGCGCGCCCCCGTACGACAAGGGTTCCGCGATCGCGACGCTCACCGCCGTGATGACCGAGCCGTTGGACGAGCCTAAGAACGCCGGACCGCTGAGGGACGCCATCTACGGGCTTCTCACCAAGGACCCGGCCAAGCGGCTCGACGACTCGGGTGCCCGGGCCATGCTCAACGCGGTGATCCACGCGCCCGAGCCGAAGCAGGCCGAGCCGGAGCCGCCGCTCGACGCGACGAGGGTCGTACCGCTGCCGGTGCAGCCGGACGGGCCCGGGGACGAGGGCGGTTCGGCGGGCGCCGGGGGCAAGCGGGGCGAGGAGGCCGGGGAGAAGCTGCGGGGCGCGCTGCGTTCCATGCGGAAGGCGGCCGTCGCTGCGGGGGCGGCCACGTCGGCGGCTGCGACCCGCGCCAAGTCCGGTAGCGGGACGGGAACTTCGGGGCCGGACCGTGGGGCTTCGGCGGGGGATGTCGAGTCCGGGCCTTCGGGCGGTGCTGGTTCGGGTGCTTCGCGTGGTTCCGGTGGCTTGAGCGGGTCGGGCGGTTCCGGTGGCTCGGGCGTCTCCGGTGGTTCCGCGGCCGGTGTTCGGGAGCAGGGGACGCGGAGCGCGCTCGGGGTTCCGGCGGCGCGGGGAGCCGAGGGGGCCGCGGGGGCCCGGAGCGCCCAGGGGGCGCGAGGGGTGCGGACTGCCTCGGGTGCTGAGGGTGCGTCGGGTGCACCCAGCGCATCCGGCACGTCGGGCACTCCTGGTACCCCGGGCGCTTCCGGTGCGAACGGGAACGGGAACGGTCGGAGTTCCGGGTGGCCTGTGATGACGCCGCCGGACCTGGATCTGCCGCCGCGGCCCGTGCCGAGGGCACCGCTCACCGATGTGGTGCCGCGGCGGACGCTGCTGATCATCGCGGTGGTCGTGGCGCTCGCCGTGATCGGTACCGTGCTCGCCATCGCGTTCAGCGGCGACGACGACACGTCGAACGGGTCGAAGGGCAGCGGCGGTTCGAGGACTGTCGCCGGCGAGAGCGCCCGTGCGGACACCAAGGAGGACAAGAGCGGCGGGACGCGTACGGACGGTGACACGTCCAAGTCCGCGACGGCCGGTTCGGACTCCAAGGACACACCCGCCACGGAGGTGAGCGCGTCCGGCGGCAGCGGGGCGTCCGCCGGTGGCTCCGGCGACACCGCCGCGGCGAAGACGCACCGGGGGAGCCAGGGGTACTCGATAGGCCTGCCCGACGGGTGGAAGTACCAGTCCACGGGCTCGGCGGGGGACCGTTTCACCGGACCCGACGGGCAGAAGCTGCTGGTCGCCTGGACGTCCACGCCGAAGGGCGACCCCGTCTCGGACTGGAAGAACCAGGAGCGCTACATGGTGCGCTCGCAGTACGACCGGATCCGAATAGAGAAGGTGGACTACCGCAGCTGGAACACGGCCGACTGGGAGTTCACCTATGTGGAGAGCGGGACGAAGTACCGCACCGTCGACCGGGGTTTCGTCGTCAACGACCATAGCGGGTACGCGCTGATGTACACGGCGAAGGCCGACGACTGGGGTTCGGAGCTGCGTGAGACCACGTGGCGGACGCTGACGGAGACCTTCCAGCCGAAGAAGTGACCGGGCCGCCTCCCGGTTCGGGGCGGGTTCGGGGCGTCAGATCTGACATCCCCTCCTTGCAGGTTGCCTCCGGCACGTATCGTGAATGGCTGCGGACCATACGCAATCCAGTTCTTGCGGGAACGGGACGCGGCACGAGCGAAATTGAGCGACCGGGCGGCCGGGGGAGGCAACGTGGACGACTATGCGGGTCGGGTACTCGCCGACCGCTACCGCCTGCCGCTGCCGCCGTCCGACGAGTACGAACTCAGCGAGACCCGGGCCTTCGACACCTACAGCGGGCAGGAAGTCCTGGTCAGGCAGGTGCCGTTGCCGGAGGTCGTCGAGGCGGAGGTGCTCGACGCGGAGGGGCTGCCCGACGGGTTCACGGCGCGTGACCGCGGGGCGCGACGCCCGCAGCCGCGGGCCGGGGGCGGCACGCGGCGGCCCGCCGACCCGGTGGTGCGGCGCGCGGTCGAGGCCGCGCAGGCCACGGCCCGGATCCCCGACCACCCACGGCTCGACCAGGTCTTCGACGTGTTCGCCGAGGGCGGGTCGCTGTGGATAGTGAGTGAGTTCGTGGCCGCGCGGCCGCTTTCCGCGCTGCTCGCCGAGAAGCCGCTGACGCCGTACCGCGCTGCCGAGGTCGCCTCCGACGTGCTCATGGCGCTGCGGGTGCTGCACGGGCACGGCTGGGTGCACCGGAACATCACCGCGCGCACGGTGCTCGTCTGCGACGACGGCCGGGTCATGCTGACCGGACTGGCCGTCGGCGCGGCGGAGGAGGCGCTGTGCGGGTACGACCCGGTGCCGGCCGAGGAGGGTGAGGCGGGCGGTGGGGCCGGAGGTGCCGCTGGGCCCGGTGGTGCGGGTGGCGTGGCCGGTGGCGGTGGTTCCGGTGCCGGCGTGGTCGGTCTGGGCGGTCCCGGTGGGCCCGGTGGCCCCGGTGTCGTGAGCGGTGGGGTGGACCCCGAGGCCGCTCGGCGGGCCGCCATTCAGGCGCGGGCGGCGGGAGCGTTGCCGGCGGCCGGCGTGGAAGCGGCGAACGGGGTGAGTGGAGCGGGTTCTTCGGCCGCGCTCGCGCGGAGAGCCGAGCCGGAGAGCGGCGACGACATCCGTGCGGCGCGTGCGGGAGCGATCGCCGCGTACCGCGCGGGCGCGCGGGCCGCCGCCCGGGTGCAGGAGGCGCAGGACGGCCGTGCGGCCCTGCCCGGGGCCCGGCCCCCCGCCGAGGGCGACCTCGGCCCCCGTGCCAACGGGGCGTCGCAGTCGGCGTACGAGGTCGGCCCCGGTACGACGGCCAACGGGCTGTCCCAGCCGCCGTACGAGGTCGGCCCCGGTACGAACGTCAACGGCGTGTCGCAGTCGCCGTACGGCTCGCGGACCGGTGGGGACGTGACGCGGCCCGGTGTGCCGCCCGGGCGGGTCGCCGACCCCTACGGCGTGCGCGGCGCGTCCGTTCCCGCTCAGGGGCACGGTCCGAACGGTCCCGCGCTGCCCGCCCCGTCGGCGGAGGCGCCCTCCGGGGCCTGGGGCGAGCCGGCTGCCGCTGGGGCGGCACGGCGAGGCCCCGCGACCGCGTTGGCCGCTGAGCGGGCGCGGCAGGCGCGGATGGCCGTGGTGGGGCCCGTGACCGAGCGGTGGGCGCCGGAGCAGGCCGGGCCGGTGCACGAGAACTGGCAGTTGGCCGCGCCGATCGGCCCCGCGACCGACCTGTGGGCGCTCGGCGCGCTGCTGTTCAGGGCCGTACAGGGGCACGCGCCGTACCCCGAGGAGTCGACGGCCGAGCTGGTGCAGATGGTGTGCGCGGAGCCGCCCGCCTACGCGGAGGAGTGCGGGCCGCTCAGGCCGGTCGTGGAGTCGCTGCTGCGTCAGGACCCCACCGAGCGCATCGACTTCGAGGAACTGCGCGGCTGGCTGCGGTCGCTGGTCCGCTCGGCGCCCGAGCCGGAGGCCGGCGCGCACGTGATCGCCGCTCCGCCCGCCGACCCGAACCGGCTGCCGATCGTCCGCCGCCGGGGCGAGCTGGTGCGCAGACGGCGCGCCGGTCTCCCCGTCTCCACGCACGGTCGGCACAAGCGGGCCCGGCAGGAGACGGGCCGCTCACCCCGCAGCCTCGGCCGCACACTGCTCGTGCTGATACTGCTGGCGCTGGCCGCGGCGGTCGCGTACGCCGTGCTGTTCATGCCCAAGTCCGACGAGAGCGGCGGCGCGAGCGGCACGGACGGCGCCGAGCGGACGGGCGCCAGTGGCCAGGTCGGTCAGGCACCCGACGCGAGCAGCGAGCCCCGGCCCGACCAGACCTCGCCGAAGCAGGACGCCGACCCCTCCGGGTCCGCCGACTCCACCGAGACGCAGGCCGGTGACGACCCCGACGTCCCCGCCGGGTTCACCGTGCGCAAGGACGCCGAGGGCTTCCGCGTGGCCGTGGCGAACGGCTGGGACCGTACGCCGCGCAACGGGCTCGGTCAGGTCCGGTACACGCACGGCGCGTTCGAGCTGCTCGTCGTGCCCGGGCGGGACTCCGCGAAGAAGTACGGCAGCGATCCGATGGTCTACCAGCGGGAGAAGGAGCTCGAACTCCAGCCGTACCGCGACTCCAGCTGGGCCACCTCCACCGGACTGCGCACCATCGAGGTGGGCGGACGGACCATGGCGGAGGGCCAGTTCACCTGGACCGCGGAGGGCAAGGACCTGTTCGTACGGAACATCGCGATCCTCCTCGACGGGCGCTACCACGTGCTGCAGGTGCGCGGCCCGGAGGCCGAACGGGACGAGGTGACACGGCTGTACGAGCAGGCGTCGGCCACCTACCGGTACACACGTTGAGCCACGGTTTCCCCGCGGTTCCCTTTTCTTCCTGCAAGCGATAACCATCACAGTGAGGTTTCCTTGGGACCCCGCTTGTTCCCTGGAGGGGGGCCGGTCCCTAGTCTGACCCTGTCAAGAGCATTGCGGGGCAACGTGAATCAGATGCAGGGCCAGCTCGTCGCCGGCCGCTACCGGCTCGCCGACTCCATCGGCAGCGGCGGTATGGGCCGTGTGTGGCGTGCCCACGATGAGGTGCTGCACCGGGCGGTCGCCATCAAGGAGCTCACCGCCGCGCTCTACGTCTCCGAGAGTGACCAGGAGCGGCTGCTCGCCCGTACCCGGGCGGAGGCGCGGGCGGCCGCGCGGATCAACCACTCCGCCGTCGTCACCGTCCACGACGTGCTCGAACACGACGGCCGGCCGTGGATCGTGATGGAACTCGTCGAGGGCCGCTCGCTGGCCGACGCGGTCAAGGAGGACGGCCGCGTCGAGCCCAAGGAGGCCGCACGGATCGGCCTGTGGGTGCTGCGCGCACTCCGCGCCGCGCACTCCGCCGGAGTCCTGCACCGCGACATCAAGCCCGGCAACGTCCTCCTCAGCCAGGACGGCCGGGTCCTGCTCACCGACTTCGGCATCGCCCAGATCGAGGGCGACACCACCATCACCCGTACCGGAGAGGTCGTCGGGTCCGTCGACTACCTCGCCCCCGAACGCGTACGCGGCCACGACCCGGGCCCGTCCTCCGACCTGTGGGCGCTCGGCGCGACGCTGTACACGGCGGTGGAGGGCAGGTCACCGTTCCGCCGCACCTCACCGCTGGGCACCATGCAGGCGGTCGTCGAGGAGGAGGCCGCGGACCTGCGGTACGCCGGTCCACTCGAGCCCGTCATCGTCGCGCTGCTGCGCAAGGACCCCGCCGACCGGCCCGGTGCCGCCGAGGCCGAGCAGCTCCTCGCCGAGGCGGCGGAGGGACGACGGCCCAACGGCGCGCAGATGTACGTACCGACGCGGCACACGGGCCCCCGCTTCGAGTCGGCGACCCATGAGACCCCGGCGAGCTCGGCGACCCACGCCGTACCGGGCGCGGGGACCAGCGGTCACCCCATGACGGGAACCTCGGCCCACGCCCTCCCCGATGCGACGTCCACGCCCCTCCACCACATGACCGGTCCGACCTCCATCGGGCCCTCCGGACACGCCCCCGCCCCCCGGCCCGGACGCCGCCGACTGCGCACGCTCGCGCTCGTGGTGACCGTCGCCGCCCTGGTCGGCGGCGGTACGGCGGTGGTGCTGCAGAAGCTGGACGACAGCAGACAGCGGGGCAACCACGCGTCCGCCTCTGCGAGCCCCGCGTCGAACCCCGGCTCGAAGGCCGGGCAGAGCACGGTCCCCGACACCTGGGTCTCCGTCACGGATCCCCTGGGCTTCGGGCTCTCCCTGCCCGACAAGACCTGGGAGCGGAAGGTCTTCGGCATCCAGGGCGACCTCAAGCAGATCGACTACACGCCCGACGGCGGCGAGCACTTCGTCCGCATCGCCGTCGACACCTCCTCCGACTTCAACGACGCGTACGAGCACCAGCTCGACCTCGAACAGCAGCTCACCCGGCTGGTCGACTACAAGCGGGTGAAGATGGAGAAGAACATCTACCGCGACCGCGAGGGCTCCCTCTGGGAGTACACGTGGACCGCGCAGGCGAAGGACACCCCGTTCCCGGGGCCGCGCCGCGCCGTCGAGGAGACGTACTTCAGCCGCGACGGCGTCGAGTACGCCATCTACATGTCGGGGCCCGCGCAGGACTGGGCCACGACCAGCAGGCAGTTCAAGACGGTCCTCCAGGGGTGGCGGCCGAACGGAGGCTGACCTTCGGGGCCGGCGGCCGAAAGGTGGCTGACGAGGGGCCCCCGTCCGTGGGGCATGATGGGGCTCATGGGGACCGAGGGGGCCGACTTCCGGGTCATCGCGGGCCGTTACCGGCTGGAGGCGCGGCTCGGGCGCGGCGGCATGGGCGTCGTCTGGCGTGCCACCGACCAGTTGCTCGGGCGTCAGGTGGCCGTCAAGGAGATCGCCCAGGACGACTCGCTCTCGGCCGAGGAGGCCCGTCGGCAGCGCGAACGGACGCTGCGTGAGGCCCGTGCCGTGGCGCAGTTGAGCCATCCGCACATCATCGTGGTGCACGACGTGGTCGAGGACGACGAACGCCTGTGCATCGTCATGGAGCTGATCGACGGCGGCTCCCTCGCCGACCGCATCTCCGCCCGCGGCCCCGTCGGCCCGCACGACACGGCCCGTATCGGCGTCGCCCTGCTGAGCGCCCTGGGCGCTGCGCACGCGGCTGGTGTCCTGCACCGGGACATCAAGCCGGCGAACGTGCTCATGGAGTCGGGCACCGACCGTGTCGTCCTCACCGACTTCGGCATCGCGCAGGTCGCGGGCGCCACCACGCTCACCGAGACGGGCGCCTTCGTCGGCTCGCCCGAGTACACCGCGCCGGAGCGGATGTCCGGGGCCAGGACCGGCCCCGAGTCCGATCTGTGGTCCCTCGGCGCACTGCTGTGCACGGCCCTGAGCGGGAAATCACCGTTCCGCCGGGACTCGTTGGGCGGCATCCTGCACGCGGTGGTCTTCGCCGAGATCCGCCCGCCCGAACAGGCCGCGCCGCTCCTGCCCGTCGTACGGGGCCTGCTGGAGCGGGATCCGGAACGGCGGCTGGACGCGGCACAGGCCGAGCGGATGCTGCGGGCCTTCCTGGACACCGGCCGCACTCCGCAGTCCTCGCAGTCCGCGCAGACCCCGCAGCACGGCTACACACCGACCCAGCGGGACCTGCCCCGACAGCCGCCGTCGGCCGCTCCGCCCCGCTCCGGGCAGTCCACGCGGGGCATGCTGATGGCCGCGCTGCTGGTCGCGGCGATGGCGGGCGCGGGCGTGTCCGCCGCGGCCCTGCTGATGAACGGGGACGGCGAAGGCGGCGGCAGACCGACCAGCCCGGCACCCCGCACCCCGGGGAGCGCGTCCTCGAAGGCCACACGTCCGGCCTCCCCCACCACGCATACGCCCTCCACGACACCGAACACGTCAACCGCCCCGGCGCCCGCCCCCGCCCTCACCAGCGCCCCCTCCGGCTACCGCATCGCCCACGACCCCACCGGTTTCGCGCTGGCGGTCCCGGAGCGCTTCACCCGTGCTCCGCAGGGCGAACGCGTCTTCTATCTCTCCCCGGGTGACACCTTCCGCATCGGCGTCAAGGTCACCGACCCCGAACCGGGCGGCCCCCTGGAGGTGATGCGGCGCGCGGCCGCCGAGGGGCCGGACACCAACCCCGGTTACCGGGACGGCCGGGTCACGGAGACCACGCAGGGCGGACGCCCGGCCGCGCTCTGGGAGTTCACCTGGAACGGCTTCAGCGCCGCCGAGGGCGCCCGGCACACCTACGACCTGTGCTGGGAGGAGGACGGCCGGATGTACGACGTGTGGGTGTCGGCGCCGGTCGGGAAGGTGCGGGAGGCGCGCGAGTACTTCGACGTCGCGGTCGACACGTTCGTACGTACGTGAAGGGTCACGGCTCTGTGACTGAAAAGCGCCCAAGCTGGATGCGGAGCGCCTCCCGCGATATGGATGTACGCATGAGCAACAACGGGGGAGCCGGCAACGGGACCGACGAGCCGACGAGTTTCGTTCTGCAACCGCCGGACCCGCAGGCCGCGATACCGCACCCGAACAACCCGTACGCGACACCCGCGCCGCCCGTCGCGCCGCACCCGGCACACGGCGGCCCGACGAAGGACCTCGGTGCCGGTCGCCTCATAGCCGGTCGTTACCGCCTGCTCGGGAAGCTCGGCCATGGTGGCATGGGCACGGTGTGGCGGGCCAAGGACGAGACGGTGGACCGGGAGGTCGCCGTCAAGGAGCCGCGCGTCCCCGATCATCTTCCCGACCGCGAACGGGCCAACGCCTTCGAGCGGATGCGTCGTGAGGCGCGTGCAGCGGCCCGGCTCGACCACCCGTCGGTCGTGAACGTGCACGACGTGGCGGTGGTCGACGATCGGCCATGGATCGTCATGGAGCTGGTGCGGGGACGTTCCCTCGGTGACGCCCTCAAGGAGGGCACCCTGAGCGCACGCGAGGCGGCGACCATCGGCCTGGAGGTGCTCGGCGCGCTGGAGGCCGCGCACGCGGCGGGCATCCTGCACCGTGACGTCAAGCCGGACAACGTGCTGCTGGGCCGCCATGACCGCGTGGTCCTCACCGACTTCGGCATCGCCCAGATCGAGGGCGAGACGAACCTGACCGACACGGGCGGCTTCGTCGGATCGCCCGAATACATCGCGCCGGAGCGGGTGCTGGGCCGGCGCCCCGGCCCGGCGTCCGACCTGTGGTCGCTCGGGGTGGTGCTGTACACGGCGACGGAGGGCGTCTCACCGTTCCGCCGCAGCAACACCCCCGCGACCCTCCAGTCCGTCGCCAACGCCGAACCCGCGCCGCCCGCGGCCGCCCAGGGGCCGCTCGCCGAGGCCATCAACGGGCTGCTCCAGAAGGACCCGGCGCGCCGACCCACCGCGGCCCAGGTCCGCGCGTTGCTGGAGGCGACCGCGAACCCGCCGGCGCCACAGCCCACGCAGGCCGTGCGGTACGTCCAGGCGGGCGGGAAGGGTGTACGCCTGGGCCGCACGGCATGGTTCGGGCTCGGTGCCGCGGTCGTCGCGGCGGCGGTGACGGCGTACCTGGTGCTCGCCGCCCCCTTCGCGGGGCCGCTGCCCGACGGCTGGAAGACGGCCCATGAGAAGGACGTCGCCGCGACCCTGGCGGTGCCCGCCGACTACCAGCGCAGCCTGCCCGACCGGAAGACGGACCAGACCCACTGGGTCGGCTACAGCGACTACAGCGGTGCCATCTCCGTCGTCCTCACCCTCAGGAAGAAGTCCGAGGACACGAGCAAGACCATCGCCGACTCCGCCGCCGCCGAGATGTACGCCGACAACGGCGACTTCAAGGCGAACGGCGACTACAACCTGGACATGCCCAAGGGCGCGAAGACCACCCCGAAGCTGACGACGTACCAAGGCAAGCCGTCCGCCGAGAACACCGTCGTCTACACCACCGACGACAGCGAGGACCCGCGCCCCCGCGAGCTGCGGATCCTCTACTACAAGACCTCCGCCGGCGACCTCTACCGGCTCACCATCGGCTACCCGGGCAAGGGCGACTTCACGGAGCGGGGCCGCGCGGTGGCGCGGACGGCCGTCGCGAACCTGGGCATCGACAAGCTCTGAGCTACTTGATGCGTCGGGCGATCGCCCGCAGCAGGTCCACCTTGTCGACGCGCAGCGCGAAGCTCTTGGTCTTGCCCTTGGTCGGGATCGACTTGGCGTACCAGGGCTTGCCGTGGTTGCGCCACTTGGCCGGTTCCAGGGTGAGCGGAAGGGGTGCGAGCGGGACCGACCAGACGGTGCCGAGGCGGAGTTCCCCGCTCCACAGGCCCGGGGTGAGCCGGCCGACCTGGACACGGATGGTGAACAGGTCGGTGTGCGGGGTGCGTTCGGCGGTGAAGGCCGCGCTCTCCCCGCTGTCGCTGGTCAGGACGACCGTCATCTCGCCCTCCGGGAACGCCGCCAGCGTGCTGTGGCCGCTGATCACCAGCTCGGACGGGTCGTTGGCCGACCAGCGGGCCGAGTCGATGAGGAGGTGCCGGGCGACCTTGTGCTTCTGCTCGCCCAGGTCGAGCGTGTAGTTGCCGTACGGCTTGGTGGTGTACACGGTGGCGGCGCGTGAGCCCTTGACGGTCTGGACGACCTGGGTCTCAGGCTGGCCGCTGAGCTGCTTCGCGCGCTTGCTGCCGATGCGGACCTCGCGGACCGCGCTCTGGGCGCCGATCGCGAGGGAGATGTCCCACAGGCCGTCGGCGAGGGGCTTGCCGTCGGCGGCGGTGTCGATGTCGATGGCGGCCTCGAAGCCGGCGTTGTCGTAGACGTAGACGCCCTCGTCCTCGTCGGAGCCGAGGCCGGGCGTCTCGGTGTGCCGCACGGGCAGCCGGTACTCGACCTTGGTGTCGCGCTCGCGCAGCACCAGTTCGGTCGTCACGTCGCGGGTCTCCACCCGGTGGAGGTAGCCGTGCCCGGCCAGGTGCAGCGTGGAGCCGACGAGCTCGGCGCGGCTGACGTGGTGGCGCACACCGATCGCGTTCGTGACGTCGTAGCACTCGTCGGGGACGACGTGCTCGGGGTCGCGGAAGAACGGGTAGCGCGCGTAGATCCGGCCGTTCTCGACGTGGACGGGCGTGGACACCTTGCGCTTGCCCAGCGAGCGCTCGAAGCGCAGGAGCTCCATGGACTCCTCCAGCATCTTGTGCCGGACGAGGTACAGCCGCAGCCGGGCCATCGCGGAGAGGTGCTCGTTGATGCCCTCGTGCCACAGCGGCTCGATGGTGTCGGCGAGCCGGGCGAGGGTCTTGTCCGCCTCGTCGGCCGGTTCGCGCGAGATGTGGGCGAGCAGGTTCTGCACCTCGATGGTGAGGTGACGGTGGGCCAGGTGGTCGCGGTCGCGGCCGGGCGGCACGTTCTCGAGGAGCAGGTCGATCATGGTCGGCAGGAACCGCAGGCGCGGCTCCGAGCCCTTGGTGCGGGAGGTGGTGTTGCCGCCGTCGTCGCGCAGGGTGCAGAACAGGCAGTCGTAGTCGGCGATGACGGAGATGCCGCCCTTGGCCGCCAGGTACGCCAGGGCCGTGAATGGCTGGTCCTCGCCGATGGGCAGGCCGGTCGGGAAGCGCAGGTTGTTCTTCTCGATGAGCTCGCGGCGGAACAGCTTGAGCGGGTTGAGGGCCCAGTAGACGCGGGAGTGGAAGACGTCGGTCTTGGGCTGGGTGCTCTTGAACATCGACGCGGGCAGACCGCGGCCGTTCACGCCGACCATCTTGCCGAGGACGATGTCGGTGCCGTTCTCCCGGGACATGGCGACCATGCGTTCCAGGGTTTCCGTGCCCAGCCAGTCGTCGGCGTCGAGGAAGAAGACGTACTCGCCCCGGGCGTGGCCGAGTCCGACGTTGCGGGGCGCGGAGGGGCCGCCGGAGTTCTCCTGGTGGAAGACGCGTATGAGCTTCGGGTACAGGCCCGCGAAGCGCTCCAGCTCGTCAGGCGTTCCGTCCGTCGAACCGTCGTTGACGACGATCACTTCCAGCGCGGACTGACCGATGGTCTGCTCGACGACGGACTCGAGGCACCGCGTCAGATAAGGCATCGCGTTGTAGGCAGCGATAATTACCGAAACGGTGGGGGTGGCCATCGTCACGCTCTCCAGAAATTAAGGGGCAACACCCCACCTGGATGGACGGCCTGAACACCGGCGGTATTGGTTCTGGTACGACGGCTCGGGTGCCATTTGCTGGGGGGAAGAAGCCAATGGGAATGTGAAGGTACCATGAGATGGCTATGTCCTGGAGGTGAACTGGACAGCTGAAACCAGCCAATTGCGTGATGTGGATCACGATTTGTGCGGTTACTTCGTCCGCGTTCGTCCCGAGGTGCGGTGCTCTGATCATTTGGCGCCCGTGAAGCCCAAGTAACAAGCCGCTTTCCGGTTCGCGTAACGGTATGGACTCGATCAGATATCGGGATGCGCGGAATCCCTTATTCCGCGAAACCGCCCCGGTGTGATTCCGAACTCGCGGCTGAAGGCATGCGACAGCGCATAAGGGCTGCCGTATCCGGCTTCCCGTGCCACGGTCGCCAGCGGTACGTCCGTGTCGCGCAGCCGGGTCGCGGCGAGCGTCAGCCGCCACCACGTCAGGTACGCCATCGGCGGGCGGCCCACCAGTGAGGTGAAGCGGCGGGCCAGTGTCGCCCGGGAGACGCCCGCCTCACCGGCCAGGCGCTCGTTGGTCCAGGGCGCGGCCGGGTCGGCGTGCAGGGCACGCAGCGCGGCCGTCGTCACCGGGTCGCCGAGCACCGCCGGCCAGGTGCCCGCCGCCGCCTCCGTCATCCACGCACGGACCATGTAGACGAGCAGCAGATCGAGCAGGCTCGGCAGCGCCAGGGACGAGCCCGGGCGGCGGCCGTCCAGTTCCGTCGCCAACAGCTCGACGGCCGCCCGCAGTTCGGGATGCCGGCCGACCCGGCTCGGCAGGTGCACCACCTCGGGCAGCTCCGCCATCAACGGGTGCACCCGGCTGCGGTCCAGGCGGTACTTCCCACACAGCAGCTCCACCTCGCGGTCGCCGTCCCGGACGCCGAGCACCTCCCGCGCCTCCTCGAACGGCACGGCCCGCGCCAGTCGCGCCGCGTCCACCGGCCCGTCGGCCAGCACATGCCCCGCCCCGTGCGGCAGCAGCACCACGTCACCCGTGCCGAGCGTCACCGGCCCGCCGTCGCTGTCCGGCCCCTCGGGCAGGAGCCAGCAGCCGCCCGACAGCACGACGTGAAAGCCGGCGCCCTCGTACGGGGCGAGCCGCGTGCACCAGGAGCCGCTCACCCGCAGCCGGTTGGAGGAGGGGCGCCCCACGCGCACGGCGGAGATCGCGTCACTGACCACGTCCATGAGCGGAAGGGTAGCCCGCTTGAGACGTACGCGTATTCAGCAGAGCCGATCAGGCATCGTCACGCTCATTCCTGTCTCCCTACGCTGCGAAGCATGACCGACACCAACACCGCGCAGCCCATCGTCCTGGGGGACGTCGAGATCCTCCGCATCGTCGAATGGCAGGCTCCCTTCGCCCCCGCCCGCGACCTGGTCCCCGGCGTCGGACCCGAGGTGTGGGAGAGCAACAGGGAATGGCTCGCCCCCGATCACTGGGAGCCCGACACCGACCGGGTGGTGGCCGCCCTGCAGACCTGGGTCATCCGCAGCGCCGGCCGCACCGTCCTCGTCGACACCGGCGTCGGCAACGGGCGCGAGCGTCCCGGCAATCCGCTGTTCCACCAGCGGCAGGGCGACTTCCCGGGCCGCCTGGCACAGGCGGGGGTACGGCCGCAGGACGTCGACCTCGTCGTCAACACCCACATCCACGCCGACCATGTCGGCTGGAACACCCACGCCGTCGAGGGCGACGAGGCGTGGCAGCCCACCTTCCCCAACGCGCGGTACCTGCTGCCCGCCGCCGACGACACCCACTTCGGCCCTGCGGGCGGGTACGGCGGCGGTGTACGGCCGGACGACCGGCTGACCTACGAGGACAGTGTCGCGCCCGTGCACCGGGCCGGGCAGGCCGTGCTGTGGGACGGGGAGTACCGCATCGACGACCACCTCACCCTGGAGGCCGCCCCCGGGCACACCCCCGGCTCGGCCGTGCTCCGCCTCTCCTCACGCGGCGAACGCGCGGTGTTCGTCGGTGACCTGCTGCACAGCCCCGTACAGGTACTCCACCCCGACTGCAGCAGCTGCTTCTGCCTGGACCCGCGCCAGGCGGCGACCAGCAGGCGCCGGGTCCTGGAACGGGCTGCGGACGAGGGTGAGTTGGTGATCCCGGCGCACTTCGGAGGATCGGGGGTGGTGCGACCGCGCAGGCAGGGTGGCGGGTTCGGTCTGGAGCCGTGGGCCGTGTCGTAGCGCGGGCGCGCACCGCGCTCGGCATGCCCGCGTCGACAAGCTGGGGCCCCGCACGGTAGGCATGAGGCATGAGCAACGACGGGGGCCCGGGCGGCGGCAACGGGCGGACGATCGGCGGGCGTTACCGGCTCGTCGAACGCATCGGCTCCGGCGGGATGGGCACCGTGTGGCGGGCTCACGACGAGCTGGTGGACTGTGAAGTCGCCATCAAGCAGCCCCGGTTGCCCGGCGATCCCGAGGACGAGCAGCACCGGCGGGCCGCCCATCGCCTCTACCGCGAGGCCCGCGCCGCCGCCCGCGTCGACCACCCCTCCGCCGTCACGATCCACGACGTCGTCGTCGAGGAGGAGGGCGGGGCCGCCGAGGGCCTGGTGGACGGACTGCCCTGGATCGTCATGGAGTTGGTCCGCGGCGAGTCCCTGCACGAGGTGCTGCGGCGCGGCCCGCTGGACCCCGCCGAGTCCGCCCGCATCGGCCTCGCCGTCCTCGGTGCCCTGCGCGCCGCCCACGCCGTCGGCATCGTGCACCGGGACGTGAAACCGGCCAACGTCCTGCTCGGCCCGCACGGCCGTGTCGTCCTCACGGACTTCGGCATCGCCCATGTCCAGGGCGAGCAATCCCTCACCGTCAGCGGGGAGTTCGTCGGCTCACTGGAGTTCGTCGCCCCCGAGCGCATGTCGGGCGGCGGTATCGCCGGCCCCGCCTCCGACCTGTGGTCCCTGGGCGTCCTGCTCTACGCCGCTGTGACGGGAGGGTCACCCTTCCGCCGTACGACCGTGGAGTCCACGCTCGCCGCGATCCTCGCCGACGACCCGCCCGAGCCGAAGCAGGCGGGCCCGCTCGGCCCGGTCGTCGTACGGCTGCTGCAGCGGGACCCCGAGCGACGGCCCGGCGCGGAGGAGGTCGCCGCGGTGCTGGAGGCGGTGGCGGAGGGGCGGGCCGTACCGCCGGACGCGCCGCGTGCGCCGGACCCGGTCGCGCCGGTCGAGCAGAATGCCCCGGTCGCGCCGCAGCCGGGGGAGACCTCGGAGGGGCCCGCGCCCGCGCCCACCCCGACGCCGCCCGCACCCGCGCAGCCCGAAGTCCGCCCCAAGCGCCGTACCGCCCCGGTCGCCGCCGTCCTGCTCGGCGGGCTCCTCGTCGGCGGCATATGGCTCGGCACCTCGTCCGCCCTCATGGAGACCGAGGGCGGCTCCGCCTCCGCCGCGGTGGAGACCACGGGGCGCGGCGAGACCCCGGGACCGCCCGGCGCCTGGAAGGCCCACAAGGAGGAGGACCTGGACGCCGTCCTCTCCGTTCCCGCCGCGTACAAGCGGCTGTACGAGACGGGAGTCGCCAAGGGCCCGTCCCGACAGGTCGTCTACGGCGGCGAGGACGGCAGGATCGCGGTCGCGCTCCTCCAGTGGGACGAGGCGCCCGGCACGACGCAGGGGCAGGCCGAGCAGTCGGAACTGTGGGGCGAGTACGAGCACAGCACCCCCCAGTACTCGCGCACCACCTTCGACGGCGACGAGGCCGTTCTCGCCGACACCACGTACGACCCCGACGGCAGGCCCACCCGTGTGCTGAAACTGGTCGTCCGCACCGACGCGAACCGCATGTACGAGCTGCGCGTGTCCATGCCCAAGGGAACGCCGGAGGAGAAGAAGGGGACGGCGGTGTTCAAGGGGGCCCGCGACCGCCTGGAGATCGAAAAAGGCTGAAACGCGGCCGGTCGCCTCGGAAACACCACCGTCCAACGCCCTGATCAGCGCGTTCGTTGCCAGTGACCACTGGCGCCGTGTGTGCGCCCGGTGAATCCTCATTACCGGCGGGTACCCAAAGTCCTCCCCGCGTCATACCCTGCGCGCATGACGGACTCGCAGGCCCCCGAGAAGACCGGCACCGAGAGCGGCACCGAGAAGACCGGCACCTCCTCCACCGGCACCAACCCGATCGCCCCCGCCCCCCTCGGCGTACGGACCGCCGAGGACGTGGTCACCCCCGAGCTGGTCGCCCAGCTCACCAAGGGCGTGACCGGCTCCGGTCGGACCGCCAACCACACGCCGTTCACCGGCGAGAAGCTCGCCGACCTGCCCGAGTCCACACCCGAGGACGTGGCCCTCGCCTACGACCGGGCCCGCGCCGCCCAGGCCGTCTGGGCGCAGACCCCCGTCCGGCAGCGGGCCGCCGTGCTGCTCCGCTTCCACGACCTGGTCCTGGAACGGCAGGCCGAGGTCCTCGACCTGATCCAGCTGGAGACCGGCAAGGCCCGTCTGCACGCCCACGAGGAGGTCCAGGCCGTCGCGGTCGCGGCCCGCCACTACGGTCGTAAGGCCCCCGCCTACCTGCGGCCCAAGCGGCACGCCGGCGCCGTGCCCGCCCTCACCAAGGTCACCGAGCTGCGTCACCCGCGCGGGGTCGTCGGCCAGATCGCCCCCTGGAACTACCCCCTGGAACTGTCGGTCGGCGACGCGCTGCCCGCGTTCGTCGCGGGCAACGCGGTCGTGATGAAGCCGGACACGGAGACCTGCCTGACCGCCCTGTGGGCCCGTGACCTGCTCATCGAGGCGGGCCTGCCCGCCGACGTCTTCCAGGTCGTCCTGGGCGAGGGACCGGTCGTCGGCCCCGAGGTCGTCAAGCACGCCGACTACGTCTCCTTCACCGGCTCCACCCGCACCGGCCGCGAGGTCGCCCAGGGCGCCGCCGCCCGCCTGGTCGGTGTCTCCCTCGAGCTCGGCGGCAAGAACGCCATGCTGGTCCTCGAGGACGCGGACGTGGAGAAGGCGGCCGCGGGCGCGGTCCGGGCCTGCTTCTCCTCCGCCGGCCAGCTCTGCATCTCCATCGAGCGGCTGTTCGTCCACGAGTCGATCGCGGACGCCTTCGTCGAGCGGTTCGCCGCCCGCACCAAGGCCATGCGGCTCGGCACGTCCCTCGCCTACGGCGCCGACATGGGCTCCCTCGTCGGCGACCGCCAGCTGGAGACGGTGACGCGGCACGTGGACGAGGCCGTCGCCAAGGGCGCGAAGCTCGTCGCGGGCGGTGTGGCCCGCCCGGACATCGGCCCGTACTTCTACGAGCCCACGATCCTCGACGGCGTCGAGGCCCCCATGTCCGTGTGCACGGAGGAGACCTTCGGCCCGGTCGTGTCGATCTACCGCTTCAAGACCGAGGACGAGGCGATCGACCTCGCCAACTCCACGCCGTACGGCCTGAACGCGTCGGTCTGGACGAAGGACGGCCGCCGTGGCCGCGACGTCGCCGCCCGCCTGCGCACCGGCACGGTCAACGTCAACGAGGGCTACGCCCCCGCCTACGGCAGCGTCCAGTCCCCCATGGGCGGCATGAAGGACTCCGGCCTCGGCCGCCGCCACGGCTCCGAGGGCATCCTCAAGTACACGGAGGCCCAGACGGTGGCGCAGCAGCGGCTGCTGCCGATGGCGCCGTCGCTGGGGATGGACGACGAGAAGTACGCGCAGTTCATGAGCCGCAGCCTGCGCCTGATGAAGGCGTTCCGCTTCAAGTAACCCATCCGGCCCGCACGGACACTCAACGAGGAGAACACGTGCCCCAGGACGCTTACGACTACGACGTCATCGTCGTCGGCTCGGGCTTCGGCGGCTCGGTCACGGCCCTCCGCCTCTCGGAGAAGGGCTACAGCGTCGGCGTCCTGGAAGCCGGCCGCCGCTACACCCGCGAGTCCCTCCCGAAGAACTCCTGGGACCTGAAGAACTACCTCTGGGCCCCCAAGCTCGGCATGTACGGAATCCAGCGCATCCACCTGCTGGGCAACGTCATGGTCCTGGCCGGGGCCGGCGTGGGCGGCGGCTCCCTCAACTACGCCAACACCCTCTACGTACCGCCGAAGGCCTTCTTCGACGACCCCCAGTGGCGTGACATCACCGACTGGCAGGACGAGCTGAAGCCGTACTACGACCAGGCGCAGCGCATGCTCGGCGTACGGGTCAACCCGACCATGACCCCCTCCGACGTCCACCTGAAGGCGGCCGCCGAGCGGATGGGCGTGGGGGACACCTTCCACCTGGCTCCGGTGGGCGTGTTCTTCGGCGACGGCAAGGACGCCGACGGGTCGGCGAAGGCCAAGCCGGGGCAGGAGGTGGCCGACCCCTACTTCGGTGGCGCGGGGCCCTCCCGAAGGGCCTGCGCGGAGTGCGGCGAGTGCATGACGGGCTGCCGCCACGGCGCGAAGAACACCCTGAACGAGAACTACCTCCACCTCGCCCAGAAGGCGGGCGCGCAGGTGCACCCGATGACGACGGTCGTGTCGGTGACGGACGACTCACGGGGCGGCTACGCGGTGGCCACGCTCCCCACGGAGCACGGCCGCAGGTCCAGGGGCCGGGTCTTCACCGCCCGCAGGGTGGTCCTGGCGGCCGGCACCTACGGCACCCAGACCCTCCTGCACCGCATGAAGGCCAACCGGCTGCTTCCGTACGTCTCCGACCGCCTGGGCGAGCTGACCCGCACCAACTCCGAGGCGCTGGTGGGCGCGCAGACCGACAACCGGCGCTACCGCAAGGTGACGGGCGAGCCGAAGGCCGACTTCACCCGGGGAGTCGCCATCACGTCCTCGATCCACCCGGACGAGAACACCCACATCGAGCCGGTCCGCTACGGCAGGGGCTCCAACGCGATGGGCGGCCTGTCGATCCTTCAGGTCCCCTACGTGGAGGGCTCGTCGAGGGTCGCGGCCTGGCTGCGCAGCGCCGCCCGCCACCCGCTGCTGGTCCTCCGTTCGCTGTCCAACCGCCGCTGGTCGGAGCGGACCATCATCGGTCTGGTGATGCAGTCGCTGGACAACTCCCTGACGACGTACCTGAAGCCGACGGGCGTGGGGAAGGGCCTGCTGACCGCCCGCCAGGGCCACGGCGCCCCCAACCCCAAGCAGATCAGGGCCGCCTCGGAGGCCGCCTCCGCCCTCGCCGCCGACATCAACGGCTTCGCCGGGTCCAACGTGGGCGAGCTGATGGGCACCCCGCTGACGGCCCATTTCCTGGGCGGCTGCCCGATCGGCTCCTCCCGCGACACCGGCGTCATCGACCCGTACCACCGCCTCTACGGCCACCCCGGCATCTCGGTCGTGGACGGCTCGGCGGTCTCGGCGAACCTCGGCGTCAACCCGTCCCTCACCATCACCGCCCAGGCGGAACGCGCGATGTCCTACTGGCCCAACAAGGGCGAGGCGGACCCCCGTCCGGCGCAGGGGGCGGCCTACGAACGCCTGAAGCCGGTCGAGCCGAAATCCCCGACGGTCCCGGCGGACGCGTTCGGCGCGCTGCGGCTGCCGTTCCTGGGGATGCCGGCGGTACCGCCGAAGAAGTAGGCGCCCGCACCGGGAAACAGGGAGTCGGAAAGGAAAGAGGGACTCGCGCTCCCCTCCGAGCGCGAGTCCCTCTCTCTGTCCTGGGTCAAGCCTTACGCGCCGGCCTCGGCCTTGCGCCGACGCACCACGAACACCGCACCCGCACCGGCGACGACGGCGACACCGCCGACGAGCCCGATGATCGGCAGGGCGGAGCTGGAGCCGGTCTCGGCGAGGCTGCCGTTGACCTGCGGGGTGTTGCTGCTCGGCTTCTGGTCCGTGACGGGGGCCTTGCCGCCTTCCTGCGGCTTGGTGCCGTCGGTGTCCGTGCCCGGGGCGACGATCTGGAACTTGTAGGAGATCTCACCGAAGCCGGTGCACTCGCTGTCGCTGTCGCCGTAGATCGTGGCGCCCAGCGAGAAGCCGGCACCGACCGGGGCGGACTTCGTCACGTTGACACGCAGCGGGATGTTGACCTCGTAGCCGGGCTCCAGCGTGTCGGTGTACCCGACGTACCCGACGGCGTAGCCACCCTCGTTGAGGTCCTCCCAGACCTTGTCCTCCGGGTTCCAGGCCTGGAGCTGGACCTGCTTGCTCGTGAACAGGTCCTCGCCGGCCTTGTCGGAAGAGGCCCCGGCGAAGAAGTCGAGGTCCTGGAGGGTGGAGTCGGAGTTGTTGGTGACGTTCAGCGAGAACTTGTGCCAGCCGCTGCCCGCCGCGATCTTGCCCGGCAGGCCGGAGATGCTGACGTCGACCTTGGTGTCCTCGCAGAACGAGGGCTCGGGCTCGGGCTCGTCCGTCGCCGAGGCGCTCGGGGACGGCGTGGTGCTGCCCGACGGCGAGGCCGAGGCGGAAGCGGACGAGGAGGCGGAGGCCGAGGAACTCGCCGAGGCGGACGCGGACGCGCTCGCGGACGACGAGGCGGACTCGGAGGCCGACGCGCTGGCGGACGCCGAGGAGCTCTCGCTGGCGGACGCGGACGCGCTGGCCGACGTGGAGGAGGTCGGCTCCTCCGCGAAGGCAGCAGGAGCCGAGAGCAGAGCGAGCGGGGCTATGGCAGCCGTCGCGGCCGCAACGGCCATGGCACGGCGAAGCTTCATGAAGACCTCGAAAGTCTGGTGTGCTGCGACCCTCGCAGCACGTGCTTTGGGGAGGCCTCCGCGTGTGGGGCGCGGGTGTGGCCCTTGGTTCCGATGGTTTGATCAGTGAGGCCCGTGAATGGTTGCGCTCCCACTCACACAATTTTTATGTGCTCTGGCTCACATACGGTTTGCGGTGTTCGAGGAAGACCCAGTGAGACGTCGACGGGTCTGACGTACTCTCTGCTCCCACACCCAACTCGCAGAAGGGCGCCGGGCGTCGTGGCCGACAGATCGTCTGATGAGGGGTCCATACCCGACGAGGCGTGGGAGAAGTTCCTCCGGGACAGCGAAAGCGGGGCGGGGAGGGACGTTCCCAAGGAGCCCTCCGCGCGGGCGCGGCTCGTTGCTCAGCGGTTACGGGAGCAGGACGCGCGGGGTGAGGCCCCCGCGGGGTGGCGGACCGGGCCGGCGTCGCAGGAGCTGAACGGGCGGAAGGCCCGGCGCAAGAAGGCGTGGACGGTGGTCGGGGTGGTCGCCGCGATCGCGGTCGGCGTCGTGGCGCTCAAGCCGTCGCTGCTGCCCGGGGACCCGTTCGGCACCGGGGAGTCGGATGTCGCCGCGTCTCCGCTGCCCGCCGAGACCGCCGCCCCGACCGGCGCCCCCGCCGAGGCGCCGCCGCAGACCCCCACCCTCGACGCGCCGTTCGCCGGTTCCCCCGCCCTGCGCTGGGCCGACGGCGAGGCCGGGATCGTGCTGCCCAGGGCGACCGCGGTCGGAGGGGCTTCGAAGGCGCGCGTGGAGGAGGCGCTGAAGCTCACCAGGAAGCTGCTCGTCGCTGCCAACCTCGACCCCAAGGTCCTGCGCGGCGAACGCCCGGAAGCCGCGCTCGGCGTCCTCGACCCCAAGCAGCCCGAGTTGGTCGACGATCTGAACACGTCCCTGCGCTCGCCCAGCGAGAAGCACGATCCGCTGCGGATGTTCAGCCGGTTCGATCCCGACGAGGTCCGGCTCGTGGGTGACGTGGTCAAGACGCGTGGGCGCATCACCTTCGAGAAGGGCAAGCACAACGGCGTCGCCGTGCACGCCGACTACACCTTCGTCTACCCCGTCGTCCGCGCCGACGGCTCGACCGAGGTCACCCGCACCATCGTGCGCCGCGCCCTCGACGTCGAACTCTCCGACCCCGCCCACTACAACGCCACCCCCGGCCGGCTGGTCGTAGTGAAGTACAACGAGGAGGCCGGCAACTCCTCCTGCGACGTCCACGACGGCTACCTGCATCCGAACTTCCCGAGCGACGCGCCGACCAGCGCCCCGCCGAGCGGGCCGACGACCGACCCGTACGACCGCAGCAAGGAACTCGGCGCCGACGGGTGGGAGGACTGCGGGACGGTCTCCCGCGTCTGAGCCGGTCCGGCGCACGGGCAGAGCGAAGGGCCCCGCGAGACGGAACCGCGGGGCCCTTCTTTCGTCAGCACCAGCGTCAGGGCAGCGCCGGTGCCTCGGGAGCGGCGCCGGGGGGTTGCGCCGCTTGCCTCGCCCGCCTCGGTCGGCGCCCCGATGCGGTCGGGGCACGTGGGTGGTCTCGACCTCTGGCGGTCGGTCGGCATCGCAATGCGGATGTCCGCGAAGGGACTTGGGGGCTTTCTACGCATCGTGCTGGATGGACGCGGCCTCCGCAACCGTTTGACCCGGCCTAGATGCATTTTTGCATTTTTCCGCCGGTCGGCCCCGGGCGTCCCCGGAGCCGGCCGTTCTCTTGAGTGACCGGGCTGCTGTCCCCTGCCGTCCGGTCACTTTCCTGGAGCGAGGTCCCACAGCGCACGGCACGTTCCGCACGCCTCATCGCTCCAGCGAGCCACGCGTGGTTCTTTCGGGCCCGCCCCTGGCTGACACGGACACCCCGACCAACGAACCCGTCCGCGGTGCGGTCACGCTCCGTACGGGTGAGAACGGGGCCGAACTCAGATGCGACCCCGGCACAGCTCGAGCAGTGTCATCGCGACGGACGTGCCCGGCTTGCCCAGCGCCTCGCTGTAGTGGTTGAGGATCTCCATCTCGCGGGAGAGGTTCACGCGCCGGCCGCCGGAGGTGATCCGCGCGTCCTGGATGACGGCGGACACGGCCATCCGTTCCTGGATCAGCCCGATGATCCGGTCGTCCAGGGCGTCGATGCGCTCACGTGCGCCGGTGATCACGTCGGCGGCCTCGGCGGTGCGGGCGCCGGTGATGTCGTTGGCGGTCATGGCGGTCATGGGGGCTCCTCATCGGTTCGGTGATCGGTTCGGCGAGAGGTGCCCCGGAGCGGCAGGATCCGGAAAACGCCAGGCGCCCCGGACCTTGTCGGCCCGGGGCGCCTGGGAAGTCGCTTGTCAGTTGCTCAAGCAGCACGACCATGGCAGCCGGTGGGCCCGGTGCCATAGGTAAAGAGGAAGGTCGTGTGCGTGAGCATGGGGTCAGTATGCCGTGCCGCCGGGTGACGTCCAAGGCGGTTCACATCCTGAGACGCGGGGGTGACGTCGGCGACGGGACCGGCCGCACGCCCACTCGGTAGAATTGGCCAGCACAGAGACCCCGCCCCACCGCCGGAAGGCCCCCGTGTCATCAGCGACTCCCGCTGCCGCCGCCCCCGACACCGTCCTGGTCGTCGACTTCGGCGCGCAGTACGCCCAGCTCATCGCCCGTCGAGTCCGCGAGGCCCGGGTCTACAGCGAGATCGTGCCGAGCACCATGCCGGTCGCGGAGATGCTCGCCAAGAACCCGGCGGCGATCATCCTCTCCGGCGGCCCCTCGTCCGTGTACGAGGAGGGTGCCCCCCGCCTCGACCGCGAGCTCTTCGAGGCCGGCGTCCCCGTCTTCGGCATGTGCTACGGCTTCCAGCTGATGGCCACCGTCCTAGGCGGCACCGTCGACAACACCGGCGCCCGTGAGTACGGCCGTACGGACCTGCACGTCAGCAAGTCCGGCTCGACCCTCTTCGAGGGGACCCCGGGCGAGCAGGCCGTGTGGATGTCGCACGGCGACGCCTGCTCCGCCGCCCCCGAGGGCTTCACCGTCACCGCGTCCACGGACGTCGTCCCGGTCGCCGCCTTCGAGAACGACGAGAAGAAGCTCTACGGCGTCCAGTACCACCCCGAGGTGATGCACTCCACGCACGGACAGCAGGTGCTGGAGCACTTCCTGTACCGCGGTGCGGGCCTGACCCCCGACTGGACCACCGGCAACGTCATCGACGAGCAGGTCGCCGCGATCCGTGAGCAGGTCGGCGACAAGCGCGCCATCTGCGGCCTCTCCGGTGGCGTGGACTCCGCGGTCGCCGCCGCCCTCGTCCAGAAGGCCATCGGATCCCAGCTGACCTGCGTCTACGTCGACCACGGCCTGATGCGCAAGGGTGAGACCGAGCAGGTCGAGAAGGACTTCGTGGCCGCCACCGGCGTCCAGCTGAAGGTCGTCGACGCCGAGGAGCGGTTCCTCAAGGCGCTCGCCGGGGTCTCCGACCCCGAGGAGAAGCGGAAGATCATCGGACGCGAGTTCATCCGTGTCTTCGAGCAGGCCCAGGCGGAGATCATCGCGGACGAGGGTCCCGCGGTCGAGTTTCTCGTCCAGGGGACCCTGTACCCCGACGTGGTCGAGTCCGGTGGCGGTACCGGCACCGCCAACATCAAGTCCCACCACAACGTCGGCGGCCTCCCCGAGGACCTCGAGTTCCAGCTCATCGAGCCGCTGCGCAAGCTGTTCAAGGACGAGGTCCGGATGGTCGGCCAGGAGCTCGGCCTGCCCGAGGAGATCGTCCAGCGCCAGCCGTTCCCGGGCCCGGGCCTCGGCATCCGGATCGTCGGCGAGGTCACCAAGGAGCGGCTCGACCTGCTCCGTGAGGCCGACGCCATCGCCCGCGAGGAGCTGACGGCGGCCGGCCTCGACCGCGACATCTGGCAGTGCCCCGTGGTCCTGCTCGCGGATGTCCGCTCCGTCGGTGTCCAGGGCGACGGCCGCACCTACGGCCACCCGATCGTCCTGCGCCCGGTCTCCTCCGAGGACGCCATGACCGCCGACTGGTCGCGCCTGCCGTACGACGTCCTCGCACGCATCTCCACCCGGATCACCAACGAGGTCCGCGACGTCAACCGTGTCGTCCTCGACGTGACGTCGAAGCCGCCGGGCACCATCGAGTGGGAGTGATCCCACCGAGCCGGTTCATGTCCGCTTGAGAGTGCGCACCGGCTCTCCGGGCTTCCAGACCTGGGCGACCAGATACGTGTCGTCCTCGACGTAGGTCCGTACGACCTCCGTCAGCTCGGTGCGGAAGAGGTGGAACGGCTCCGGCGGTTCCACCTCTTTCACGTATCCGGACTTCACCGCCGGGTCCTCCACCTCGATCGCCCGCCCGCTGATCCGTACGTCCCCACCGCCCATGCCGGTGCCCTCGCCCGGGTTGGCCTGGAGGGCGAAGCGCGGGTCGCGGCGCAGGTCGAGCGCCTTGAGCGAGTCCGGCATCATGCCGAGCCACAGCTCACCGTGGAGGAACCGCACCTCCAGGCCGGAGGTGCGCGGTGAGCCGTCCCTGCGCAGGGTCGCCAGGACATGGTGGGTGAAGGCGCCGAAACGCTCCTCGACGAGCGCGGCGAGATCGGGTTCGGCGGTGACGAAGGTCGCCCAGTTCTCTGTCATACGGCGAGTCTCGCGCCGATACCCGACAGCTGCTGTCCGGTATCAGTGGCCTTCCACCCCGTACGGCACCGGCCGTACGAACCGCTCACGCCCCGACTCGTCCCGCACCTGCGTGCAGCCCGCCGCCGTGAGCTGTGTGGCCAGCTTGGCGCGCCGGGCCGCGTTGACGCGGAGGGCGAGCAGCAGGAACGCGGGCAGCAGCACGGCGAGCGGGAGCAGGACGACGTACTTGCCGGTCACCACCGCCAGGAACAGGAACAGCAGCGGGAAGGCCCAGGCCATGGTCAGCAGCTGCTTGCGGTTGGCGGCGGCGCCCAGACCGTCGTACCGGATGAGTGTCGTGATCAGGTCGACGTCCTTCTGCGCCTCCGGGACCGGAGTGATCGAACCCAGGTACATGCCGGGGACCGGGCGGCCGGGGCCCGGGTCGGGGAAGGCCGCCCAGTTGGCCGCCGCGCGCTGCCGCGCCCAGGGGCTCGGGTCGGGGACGAGATACACGTGCGCGATCTTGTGCTTGCCGACCAGGCGGACGTCCGCGTACCGGTAGCCGTAGCACTCGGCGATGTACGCGAGCGCGCCGAAGGTCGGCCACTCGGCGAACGGGTGCACGAGCTCGATGGTGTCCTGGGTCGCGATCTGCCGCATCAGAGCGGGGATGTGCCGGTCGGCGATGCTCACGGAAGCCTCCAGTGGCTGAAAAGTGTTGCTGAATATCGGATTCCGCACACCAGACCAGTGAGCCGGGGCAAGGGTTGCATGCACCCGGGCCGCGCTTGGGCGCGTCATCTTTACAAAAGACCCCTGCCCTTTTGGGCTGACCGACGGTAACTTCCGCCCCGTAAAGCAACCCCCGCAGGAGGACCTATGCAAGGGCCCACGCCGCCCCTCCCGCTGCCCACCGACCAGTTGCAGTTCGCGATGCCGCCGATGCACGACACGGTCGAGGACGAACGCCGACACCGCAAGGAGCGGCTGGCGGGCGCGCTGCGGATCTTCGGACGGCTCGGCTTCGAGGACGGGGTCTCGGGGCACATCACCGCGCGCGACCCGGAGTTCAGCGACTGCTTCTGGGTCAACCCCTTCGGGATGCCCTTCAAGCACGTCACCGTGAGTGATCTGGTGCTGGCCAACTCGGACGGGCAGGTCATCGACGGCCGCTACCACGTCAACCAGGCCGCGTTCACCGTACACAGCCAGGTGCACGCCGCCCGCCCCGACGTCGTCGCGGTCGCCCACTGCCACTCCGTGCACGGACGCGCCCTCTCCGCCCTCGGCGACCTGCTCGACCCGATCACCCAGGAGAGCTGCGCCTTCTACGAGGACCACGCCCTCTACGACTCCTACACCGGCGTCGCCGTCGACGCGCAGGAGGGCCGGCGCATCGCGGCCGCGCTCGGCTCCCGCAAGGCGCTCGTGCTGCGCAACCACGGGCTGCTCACCGTGGGGGACTCGGTGGACGCGGCGGCCTGGTGGTTCCTGTCCATGGAACGGTCCAGCCAGGTGCAGTTGACGGCGAGGGCCGCCGGGCGGCCGATCCTCATCGACCACAAGCTGGCGGTGGCGACCCGCGAACAGCTCGGCGGCGACCTGGTGGCCTGGATCAACTACCAGCCGCTGTGGCAGGACATCAGCCGGAGTGAACCCGATCTGCTCAGTTAGAGCCCTCTGAGCGCCGCCGCCTTCGTCATCGCTGACTCCTCGTTATCGAAGTTCGAGCGGCCCGGTCAATACGGCGGCCGAAGCCTCACCCGCACTGACCACACCTGCCGGACGCGACCCCCGGAACGTAGGGCACAATTCGCGTCATCGCAGGGGTGTGGCACGGGAGAAGAACGGCGGTGGCCGGAGGCTGCGCAGGGCCACCGGTCGTCCTGGTTCGTGGGGAAGGCGGGCGGCGGACGTGGCGGTCCAAGAGGCGAGACAGGGCGCGGACATGGGCGCGCACTCAGGTGGCTGCACCTGCGGGGACTGCCCGCACGGGGCACGCGCGGGACACCGGCGGGCCGTGGCCGAATTCCTGCTGAGACGGGACGAGTTCGCGGCCGGGCAAGGACTTCCCGCCGCCGTGGCCCACTCGGCCTCGGCCTCCCGCCAGTGGGTCTCGGAGGAACTGGCGCAGTCCGCGGAACTCGTCGCCGAGCGCGGCCGGGCCGAGGGCGCCGCCTGGCTGGCACGCCTGTGGGGCAGGACCGCGTTCACCGTGTGGGCGTCGGTCGTCCTGCTGCTCCTGGTCCAGGCGCTCACGGCGATCGGCGCGGGCTGGACCGCCGCGCGCACGGCCGGACTGCTCGCCGCGGTGCTCGTGGGCGGCGCGCTGACGGCCGCGTCCTGGTTCCACCGCGCCCGCGGCGGGGCGCTGGCCCCGGTCATCGGCGAGGACAACCGCCTGTCCACCTCGCGCGCGGTGGCCACGGCGTGGGTGCTGTTCGTTGCCTACGCGGTGCTCGTACTCGTCGGACAGCTGGCCGCCGCCTCCGGGAACGCCCGGCGGGACGCGCTGATCTCCGGGCTCGAACTCGCCCGCGGCGCCGGTGCCGTGACCGTCCTCGCGGTGGTGTGCGGGATCGCCGTACTGGTGCGGCGGGTGGTCGGGCTGCGGGTGCTCGGCCAGCGGCTGCAGAAGGTACGGGCGGACCGGCCACGCGCCGCCGACCTGCTCACCGACGACTCGGGCCGCGGCACCTTCGCCGACATCCAGTACGTCGTGATCAGCGCCGTCGCCCTCGCCTTCGCGGCGGTGCGCCTCGCCCGCCGCCCCGAGCAACTGCCCGACCTGCCCTGGGGGCTCGCGGTGGTCGTGCTGGTCTCGGCGGCCACCTACCTGGCGGGCAAGTACGCCGAGGGCGGCCGGCCCGTGATCCTCTCCGTGGTCCGGGCCCGCGAGGCCGGTGACCTCGACGCGCCGATCCGCACCGGCGACGACATCGAGATCCGGGGCGCCGGTTTCGTGCCGCCGGGCGCGCACGCCGCCGACCGGCTGTCCCGGATGGTCGTCCGCATCGGCCCCGTCAACGTCCACGTCCCACTCGTCCCGGTCACCGGCGGCTTCAGCAACCCGACCGACGCCGTCCTGACGGTGCCGGTCCCCGCGGACGTGGAGCCGGGGCGGGTGGAGGTGCAGGTGGTGACCGCCGCGGGGGTGGAGACGAACCGGTACACGATCGACGTGACGGAGTGACCGGGGAGACGTCCCGGCTGTCAAGAACCTGTCGGTGTGCACGAGAGGGGTGAGCGGGACCTCCCTTTCGTACGTATGGTCTGTTGAGGGGCCATGTCACGGCGGCGGAGAGGCGGCTAGGAGCCATGACTCACGGCATGCGTTCGGACACTCACACCCCCTATCTCGACAGTGGGCACAGCTGGCGGGACAACGCCACCCGCTACGCCCTGCTCCCACTCCGTGTCTTCCTCGGCGTCACCTTCATCTACGCCGGCCTGGACAAACTCACCGACGCCGCCTTCCTCAAGGACTCCGGTGCCGGATCCATCGGCGACACGATGCGCGCCGTCCGGGACTCCTCGGCCATCCCGGCCCTCGTCGACATGGCCCTGAAGAACCCCGTCGGCTTCGGCTACGCCATGGCCTTCGGGGAACTCGCCGTCGGCATCGGCACCCTGCTCGGACTCCTCACCCGCGTCGCCGCACTCGGCGGAGCATTGATCTCCCTCAGCCTGTGGCTGACCGTGAGCTGGGGCTCCGACCCGTACTACTACGGCAACGACCTCGCGTACCTCATGGCCTGGCTCCCCCTCGTCCTGGCAGGTGCTCCCTTCCTCTCCGTGGACGCCATGCTGCGGAGGCGACGGCGGGGCGGCGGGTACCGGTAGGCCGCGGGCCCGCCGCTCACACGGGCCCCGTCGGCCGGGCTGACGACGGCTCAGCGGCGGGGGAACGGCGGCGTCGGCGTATCCCGCGGGTGAGGAAGGCGACCGCGCCCGCCAGACAGAGACCGCCCGTGACGATCGGGATGACCGCGAACCACGGAGTGTCCCAGAGGCCGCCCGCGTCCCCGGCGTAGAGGACGCCGGCCAGGGTGAGGAACGCACCGGCGACCAGCCTTCCGGGCTGGAACTCATGACGCAGCACGGCTCACCTCCGCCTGTCCCACGCCGACCCGGAGATCCAGGTCGAGCGTGCCGGTGCCCTTGCCGCCCGAGGCCGGCGCCAGGGTCACCTCCTTGTACCTGCCCGGCTTCACGTCCACGTCCTTCTTGTCGTCACCCGGCAACTGGACGTCCCCCAGGCCCACATCGATGTTCAGCCGCACCGTCACGTCCGGCGGCACGATCACCCGCAGCCGGCCCACGCCCACCTCGGCCCGGGCGGTCACGGTCTGGCCCTTGGCCGGGTCCAGCCGGGACAGGTCCAGGATGCCGACGCCGGTACCGAGGTCGTACTTGTGCCGCACGTCCGCCACCGCGGCGGGCCGCCATGTCTCACGTATCCACTGGGTGCCGACGTCCTTGGGCAGCGCGGCCGAAGCGGCGAGCAGCCCCGCCGTCACGACCGCCAGGAACACCGACCCGGCTCCCATGCGCCCGAGGAAAGCGCTGACGGCCATGCCCACCCCGAAGACCACGAGCGCGAGGGACAACCCCGTCTGCAAGCTGGTACCGAGCGGATGGTCGTCCCAGGTCAGCCGGGTGCCTAGGGCACCGGCGAGCACGGCGAGCAGGAAGACCCAGCCGCCGATCCAGCGGGGGCCGCGCGGCTTCGGCCGGGGCCTGGCACGCA
Source organism: Streptomyces sp. NPDC048751 (assembly GCF_043198595.1). Taxonomy (NCBI): domain Bacteria; kingdom Bacillati; phylum Actinomycetota; class Actinomycetes; order Kitasatosporales; family Streptomycetaceae; genus Streptomyces; species Streptomyces sp. NPDC048751. The sequence goes on along the minus strand of NZ_JBICUX010000002.1, from coordinate 715,293 downwards.
ACGCGTCCCTGTCCGCGCGGCCGCGTCCGTCGGTGCCGCGGCCGATGTTGACGGCCGCTGCGATGTCGCGGTCGGCGGAGTCGCGGGGACCCCAGAGATAGCCGGTGCCTCCGACGTGTGTGCCGTCCTTGACGATGGGCTCGCGCCACCAGGAGGGGTAGGCCGAGGGGACCGGCGGTGCCTGCGCCTCCGGGGGAGCGTCGGCCGCGGCCTGGGCGGCCAGCGGGTCGGGGTCGGGCGCGCCGCGTCGCGGCGACCAGTATCCGGCGCCCGCGAGGAGCAGGGAGAGGACGACGGAGAAGGCCAGCACGCCGCCGTTCTTCAACATGGACAGGAAGACCCCGCAGCCGACCAGCGCGAACAGCACGGCCGCCAGCGCCTGCCCGTCCACCCGGCCGGTGAGGAGCTTGCGCACCTCGTTCTGGTCCTCGCGTGCGTACGGCACGAAGAGCCAGGCGAAGCCGTAGAAGATGAGGCCGATGCCGCCGGTCGCGGAGAGCACCGCGAGCGTGATCCGGAAGATCACCGGGTCCATGTCGCACTGCCGCCCGAGCCCCGAGCACACCCCGGCGATCATCTTGTGCTGCCGGTCACGGCGGAACCGGTGCGGGGCGTCGGCTTCCTCGACCGCCTGTTCACCGGCTCCACCGGCACCCTGTTCACCGGCGGCGCTGCGGGGCGTCTCGCCGGGTGCCTTTCCGGGGGCGGGGCGCGCGTGGGGCGTGGCACCCTCGTCGGGCACCGCGTCCGCGGCGTGCTGGTGATCGGTCATGCGTCCATGGTGACGGGCGAGGCGCTTCGGCGGCAGTCGGAACGACCCTGGTCGGACCCTGATATCGCCCCTGAGCCGACGCGGGGGAACCGTTCGACGGCCACGCCGTTCGACCCGCCGCCCAAGCGGGCCGTCACCCCGGGCGTCAACGGCTCCGCACAGCTCACGAGGGCTCGGACGCGGGGTCAAGGGGTGCTGGACGGCGTGGGGGAGCCGGCGCGGGCGCAGGCGTAGGGCAGGGGCTTGCAGAGCACGTCGGGTATCGCCGCGGGCGCGAGGACACCGATGAGCACGAAGGCCACCATGGCCAGCGCGATGACGGCGGTGAGGACGAGGACCCCTTTCTGCCGGCGGGCGGCCCGCTCGGCGGCCTTCTTGCCGGGGATCTCAGGGGCGGCCCGCTTGGCGGGCGCCCGAGGTACGGGCGCGGGCCCGGGACGAGCGGGTGCGGTGTCATCGGTGCCGGACGGCCTGGACGGGGTGGGGAGCCGCTGCACGGGTTGCGGAGTGTTCGTCCTCGCCGGCACAGGACGGTCGCCGCCGTTCGTGGAGGTGGTCCGACGCTCGTCCCGCCGCACGCCCGTGGCTTCCGTCCCGAAGGCCGGAGGCACCGGGGGGAAGGGAGGTGAGGGGGGTGAGGGGGGTGGCGGGGGTGTGCTCGCGGGCACCGGTCGGGTCTGCGCGGCCTGCCCGCGACCGCTCAGCGGCGCGTCGGGGCGCAGCCGTGCCAGCGGCGGGATGTCGTCCGGGTCGGAGTCGAGGTCCTGGAGGAGTCGGGCGACGAGGCCCAGGACCCGGAAGTCGGAGCTGTGCGAGAGGACGTCGAACGCCTCCGAGGTGTTGGGGTCGGCGAAATCGCCCATGCCCAGCAGCAGCCGCTCGTCCTCCGGTTCCCGCAGCTCCGTCCACAGGTCCGGGTCGTGGGCCAGGGCGAGAAGGCTGAGTTGGATGACACGGGCGGGGAAACGGTCCATACGAGGGCCGAACAGGTCCACCGCCCGCGGATGCTGGTAGTGGCGGTGGCCCCCCTCGGGCCGTGCGGCACCGGCCAGGTCGGGCACGTACATGGCGTCGTAGTCCACGAGCCGCACCCGGCGGCCGGCGGAGACCAGGACGTTGCCGTGCTGGAGGTCGCCGTGGGCGATGCCGAGTTCCTCCAGGCGCAGCACGACATCGGTGAAGTCACTGGCCAGCTTGCGCAGGTACGTGCTGTTGTGCACGTTCTGGTCGATCCAGTCGATCAGCCCGGGGGCACGGATCCACGTCATCTTGGTGACCGGCCAGCGGTTCTCGCCGACCCGGATTCCCTCGGGCAGGAACTGCACGGGGACGTACCAGCGGTCGGTGTCCGGATCGACGTCGGCGAGCCTCGCGCAGATGCTCCGGTAGCGCTCCGGCCGGATGTCCGAGGCCCGCGTGAAGCACTTGACGCCCCACTCGCGCTGCCCGCTCTCGGAGACCAGGTGGTAGACACCGCCGAAGTTGCCGCTGCTCGCCATCGGACCCAGCAGGACGTCACCGGTGACCCGCGCCGTCCGGAGGTCGGCGTCGTCGGGAAAACACAACTGAGGGTGTTGCAGGGCGGTGCTGTAGTCACCGAGGGTGGGAAAGCGGCCGAAGCCCGCGGGGTCAGGGGTGGTCATCGTCGGTCTCCTCCCGGATACCGCGGAGGGGTGCCGTGTCGGGGTCCCCGGGTTCGGCGCCGAGGACGGCGGCCATGAGGGTCACGTCGTCGTTGCGGAGCACGCCTTCCGCACGCAACTGCGTGATCACGTGCGCGAACCGCGCGTCGTCGCCCCGAGCCAACCTCGTCAGCTGTTCCCACGGAGACGTTCCCGCCTCCTGACTGAACAGCGCCCAGGCCGCCAGCGCGTCACTCGCCAGGAAGAAGACGTCGCCCGGCAACGCCCAGCCGCCCGCCAGGGTGACCCGCCCGGCACCTCCCGGGCCGAGGGCCTCCAGACTGTGGACCAGGGCCGGGGTCCTGCCGAACGCGCCACTGGTGGTCAGCGGGAAGGCCGTGACCAGTGTGCCGTCGCGCACCTGGAACAGCTCGCAGTCCCCGACGGCCGCCGCTTTCCACATCCAGGAGACCACCGGTCCGCCGTCGCCGGGTACGGGCGTCAGGGCGACCGCCAGCACGGCGGCGGCCGCGCCGTCCGTGAGCCGGCGCGGCTCCCAGTAGTGCAGGGGACGGCCCAGCTCCCGGACGTAGGAGCGCAGCCAGGCGGGCCATCCGTCGGCCAGTGACGTCACCACGGCGCGGAACGCGTGCGGGTCCGACAGCGTGCGCAGTGGGCACGCGCAGAGTTCCTTGACGAGCATCCGGGCCCATTCCCCCGACAGCGCGGACTCGGTGGCGCCGTCGGCGACCGCGAGACGCTCGGTGCGGGCGGCGGCGCCCGCCGGTCCTGTGCGGTCGCCCTGCGCGGTGGCGTAGGCGGCGTCTTCGTACTCGTCCGGCGTGTTGCCCGCCTTGTGCAGTCGCCGGACGGTGACGTCCCAGGTCACCGCACCGCGGAGCCGGGCGCCGGCGCGACATGGCGGGTGCCGATGTCCAGCAGCTTGATCACGTCGACGGCGTTGCCGTTGAACACCAGGCCCCGGCTGCCGTACCGGACCGGGACGTTCAGTGATCCCGCGGTCTCCCGCATGCTGTCCGGCAGTTCGCTGGACATCGCGAACAGCAGCTTGCCCTCGAGCGGCAACTCGTCGGGGGCCTGCGGATACAGCATGGGATCGAGCGGAGTTGAGGTCACGTGCGCGTTGAAGAGCAGTACTTGGCCGTCCTGGGTCGACAGGGACCGCACCCGCTCGGCGGGCTCGACCGGTGACTCCCCGGTGGCCAGACCGTCCGTCAGATTGACCACGATCGGAGGAAAACTGCGCGGATGCTCGTCCACCCACTCCGACAGCAGGTCATGGGCGTAGTCCAGGGCGGCGGTCATGTCGGTCCGGCCGGCGGCTGTCGTCTCCACCCACACCGGGAACCTCACCGGCACGTCGATCACGCCCCCGGCCCCGTCCGACTGGGTCCGCGTCCGCTCCTCGACCCGGGCAGGATTGTCGCGCAACTCGCTGATGGTCACGATGTCCTTGTCCGCGAGCGGGCCGCAGAACAGTGAGCGGACGGTGTCGTTGTAGCCGATGATCGAGATGTCGTAGTAGTTCTTGACCTTCGACTGGGCGCTCGGGCTGGCCCGTTGCACGAGTTCGAAGACCAGCCGGTTCAGGGCGTCGGCGACCTCCTCGGACTTGGGGCGGGTGCCCCCGAAGAAGGGCGAGTCCATGGAGCCCGACTGGTCTATGAGCAGGACCACGTACGTCGGGTGAGCGCTGTTGATCTCCGCCTCGTACGGCATGCTGTCTCTTTTCCGCTCTGTGGATGGTCGTGTGCAGGGGGTGTCGGGTGTGCGGCTGGGGTGGACGGGCGGGCTGCGGCCCGTGCCACGCGGGCGTCCGGGGCCTCAGCCGACGCGGTTGAAGAGGACGGTCAGGGCCGCGTCTATCTCCGGGTCGATGCGCAGGGCACCCTGTGGCCCGCCGGTCCCGTCCCGCACGGCCACCGCGTAGAGGTGGCAGTCGGACGAGCCGGTGAACACCAGGCCGCCCCGCGCGCGGGGACCGCACCGGCCGATCCGGCCCCCCACGCGCCACGACCACAGCCTGCGCCCGCTCCCTTCGGCGACGGCCCACAGGTGCCGGTCACGGGTGGCCACGAAGACCATGCCGGGGCCCCGGGCCAACGGGCTGGTCACGGCGGTGGGCAGGGCGACGACGGACAGCAGGTGCCCCGATACCGGGTCGTGGACCCAGACCGCGCCTTCGGCGCCCTGCGAGCCGCCCACGTACAGGGCACCGCCCGCGACCAGTGGCGGCCCGGTGAGCACGCCGTCGGTCGAACGGGTCCACAGGACCTCTCCCGATGTGGCGTCGCAGGCGTACACCCGGCCGTCCGGGGTGCCGCCGACCAACAGGTCGCCGGCCAGTGCGATGCCGCACCCGTTGAGGTCACCGAGTTCGGGCCGGGACCACAGGACGCTGCCGTCGGCGGCCAACCGGTGCAGACCGGTCACGGTGGGCATCCACAGGCATCCCGGCCCCGGAAGCGCGCTGGAGGCCAGCACGTCCGCGGGCACGCCGGGAACGGCGACCGTGCGCGAGGACAGGTCGCGGAGGTCCACCGTCTGCAGGGTGCCGCCGATCCCGCCGAGCCAGACACGGTCGTCGACCACGGCGGGCGCGGAGCCCAGCGGGTCGTCGATGGGCGCCGACCACTCCACTTGGCCGTCGTCCGCGCGCAGGCTGTACAGGACGCCGTTCCGTGCCGCCAGCAGGATGCGGTTCCGGTACGGCACCGGGCGTGCCTGGCAAGGCCCCCCGGCCCGGAACTCCCACAGAGGGGTGCCGCTGTGGCCCTCCAGAGCGCGCAGTACGCCCTCGCCGCGGTCGGTGCCCGCGACGTAGAGGACGTCGCTCGCGTACGCCAACGGGGCGTCGGGCAGGAAGCCGAGGTCTGTCGTCCATCCGCTGGGCCGGGGCGCTCGTGCCGATGGGGCGGCGCCCGGGACCATGGTTCGCTGCCCGTGCCCGGCGGCGTGGTGGGCGCCGTGCACGGCATCGGCCGGGTCCGTGACAGCCGCCGGCAGCTCGGTGTTCGGCGCCGGCTCGTCGGGTGGCGGGGTGACGTCGGGCAGGGACGCGACGTGGGGCGCCGGCTGGGCGAAGTGATCGACCATGGCCGACGCAGCCTCTGGCGCCGTCGGCACCGGTGCGGGGGCGGTGAGCGGAATTTCCTCCGCCGCGGACAGCTCGCCGGGGCCCTGCCCGGCGGGTTGCGGGACGTCGGCGTACGGCACGTCGGCAGGGTCGGGCGGCAGGGTGCCGCAGTCGTTCGTCCGCCGGCTCGGGGCGGCGTTGGCCGCGGGCGGGTTCGCCGGTGCCGTGGCAGCCGGCAGGGTGGTGCGCGTGGCGCCGAACGTGGTGACGGTGGCGATGGAGGCGCGGCCGGCGGCCGTCGTCCGGACCATCCGGCTCGTCCACTTCGCGAGCGCCGTGTGAGGCTTGACGCCCGTTTCCCGGAGGCCGGCCGAGGCCCGGAGCGCGACCTGTTGAGGCGACGGCCTGCGCCGAGCACGATCACGGGTGCAGTCGTCCACAAGTCTGCCGAGAGTTTTGGCACCGGCTTCGGAAGCCGAGCTCATGGTGTTCAGCAGGATCTTCCCGAGCGCGTACACGTCGGCCGCGGTCCCGCCCCACTCGCCCCGGAACTCGATCTCGGGCGCCACATAGACGAGGCCGAAGCACGGATGACTCAGCACGCCCCCGGTGAGGCTCTGCGTCCGAGGGGCCCGGCTCAGTGGTCCGATCAGGGAGTGATCGGTCAGCAGTGGCCCGCTCGCCGTGCACAGGATCGTGGAGGGATCGAGCGCGCCGTGACTACGTTTGTCCTCAGCCAGTGCCCACAGCACCTTCGCGACCGACTCCGCCAGCCACAGGGAGAGCGGCACGGACAGCCGGCCGGTATGGCTCACCATCTTGTGCAGCGTGGGCGCGGCCACGAAATCCGTCACCAGACAGAAGCCGTCGGGGCTCAGGTCACCGGGGGGCAGGACACCGCGCACGGCGACGGCTCCCGGCACCCGGGTGTCCCGGGCGTGAACGGCCGCCTGTTCCAGGAGGAACGGGCTCGCCGGATGGGCCGTCCAGCGTGCGTCGACCCGCGTGACGGCCACGGGCGTGCCGTCGTCCGCCCGCCCCTTGAAGGTCTCGCCGAGCAGTCCCTGCCGCAACGACGTTCCCAACCGGTTGCGGACCGTCGCGGTCGGCATGCCCGCCGAGTCGGCCTCCGCCCCGGGCGGCGCTGCCTTCCTGGCCCGGCGGCCCGGCGCGAACCTCACGGGCACGGATCCTGGACGAGCACGTGGGTGCGGCCGGCCCCGACCTCGACGGCGTGCACGCGGCCGTCGGCCGAGCCCACGTAGACCAGACCGTCCGCCACGGCGACCGCGGAGTCTATGGGACCGTCCGCTTCGAACCAGGGCCAGTGACGGCCGGTGTGGCCCTGTACGACGTGCACCACGCCGTCCTGGCCCGCCACGTAGACGCACTGGCCGTGCGGTGTCGGCGTCGCCCGTATCGCGGCGCCGACCGGGTACCGGTGCAGGACCTTGGCGTCGGTCAGGGACAGGGCGTACAGCCCGCCGTCGCTACAGCCCACCCACACCAGCTCGCCCTGGACGGCGGGGGAGGCGATGACCCGGCCCTCGGTCCGGAAGCGCCAGCGCTGGGTCCCGCTCGCGGCGTCGAAGGCGTACACATGGCGGTCCCCGCTGCCCACCAGGACGGTGTCGCCCGCGACCACGGGTCCGCCCTGCAGTTCCCCGCCGGTCGGTGCCCGCCACAGCCGTGTGCCGTCGGTGGCGTCGAAGGCGTACAGGTAGTGGTCCCATGCCGCCGCGTAGACGGTGCCCGGTTGTTCGCGGACGGCCGGTGCCCCGAGGACGGCCCGGCTGCCCGCGCTCGCCCGCCAGCGCACTCGGCCGGACCCGGGCTCCAGCACCGTCACCACACCCTCGCGGTCGCCCAGACAGATCAGGGATTCCGTCGCCGAGGGCGTCGAGGGCGCGGTGTTGCCGGTGCTGTGCCGCCACAGCGTGGCGCCCGTGCCTAGGTCCAGCGCGTAGACGGCGCGGTCGGCGCAGGGGACGATCACGGTTTCGCCGACCGCGGCCAGGGTGCATTCGACCCGGGCACCCACCGCGCGGGTCCACACGGGTCTCCCCCCGGCGCAGTCCAGCGCCTGCACGGTGCCGTCGAGCGCGGCCACCAGGAGCCGGCCCCGGTGCGGCAGCGGCGTGGCGTAGTAGGTCGGGCCGGGCAGCCGGTGGGACCAGCGCGGCGCGATGCGGGTCGCCGCCAGGGGACCGGTCGGGGGCGGGGGCAGGGGCGGGGTGGGCTTCGTCGGCGGCCGGTGCGGCGGGGGACCGGCCGGTAAATCCGCGGGTGCCTGCGGCACGAGTACGTTCTCGTAGCGCCGCAGCACCTCCTGGGCGCCCTCCGGCAGCCATGCGAGAGCACCGAGACCGGTCACCGTCCGCCCGATGCCGAGGCCCTGCGCGGCCAGGGCGAGGCGATCGGCCCGATCCATCAGGGCACGGGCGGAGATCCGGCGGGACGCGTCCTGGACCATGCAGATGTCGACGAGTTCGCGGACGTCGGCGGGCAGTTCCGCCATGTCCGGCGAGCCGTCCGGCCGGCGGGCGACCATCACGCCGTTGTCGCTCAGCGGCAGGTCCTCGCCCGTCACGGCGAAGGCCAGCACGCCACCGAGCGCGTACACGTCGGTGGCCCCGCCGACACCTCGGTTGCGGACCTGCTCGGGTGACACGTAACCCGCCGTGCCTCTCGGCGTTGTCAGGCTGCCGGACGGCCGGGTGATGTCCCGGACCAGCCCGAAGTCGATCATGCTGGGACCGTCGGGGGTGACGAGGACGTTGGAGGGCTTCAGATCACGGTGCACCAGGCGCAGCTCGTTCAGTCTGACGAGGATCCGGGCCAGTTCCCGGACCAGCGCCATGGCCGCCGGCACCGGGAGCGGCCCGGACTCCTTCACCAGGTCCTTCAGGGTGGGCGCCTTGACGTAGTCGATGGCGAGCCAGGGCCGGAGTCCGTCGAGGCTGTAGTCCTGCACCGCGGGTGTGCAGTGGCCGCCGAGTTTCCGGCAGGCGACGACCTCACGTGCGAACCTCTCGCGGAACTCCGCGTCCAGGACGTGGTCGGCCTTGATCGTCTTGATCGCGGCGGGCCGCCCGCCGTGCGCGAGTTCGCCCAGGTAGACGCGGCCCATGCCGCCCTGCCCGATCACGGCACGCAGACGGTAGTCCCCGATCCAGCGTGGGTCCTGGGCGCCCAGGGCCTGAAGGACATTCGGGGCTGCAGACGTCGCCATGACCGAAACCGCCTATGTGCTCGATACCGACAGATGCATGCCGTCTCAGTCAAAGACGTTGATAATCATGGAAGTTGGGCAGATGGCACGATAGCTCACCCGAATATCCACGATCAATCGAAAGTGCTTATTTTCCCCTTGTGCGGATTTCGTCGACCACGACGACGGGTGCGCCAACCCGCTCCGGGACTTTCCCCTCCTGCACGGACCCCTTAGGGGGCGACCCCTGATGCTCCGGGCCGCCGCCCGTGTGAACATCGGTGACATGCCGGAAGCCGCAGTGCCCCTCGCCGAACCGCGGCCCCCGCGCAAGCTCTACCGAAGCAGCGACGGACGCTGGCTGGGCGGGGTGGCGCGAGGGCTCGCCGGGCATCTCGGCCTGCCCGTGATCTGGGTGCGGCTCGTCTTCGTCGGCCTGTTCATGGCGGACGGTCTGGGCGCCCTGTTGTACGGGGCGTTCTGGTTCTTCGTGCCGCTCGGTGTCGGCGGTGTCGGCGGCCAGAAACCCCCGTCGCTCGTCAGCGCCGAGACCTCGCCCGACGGCCGCCGCAGGCTCGTCGCGCGCAAGCCGGACAAGGGGCAGATCGTCGCCCTGCTGCTCATGGTCGTCGTGGCGATGGTCTTCGTCGGCAGCGTCAACCTGAGCAGCGGCGCCAAGGTGTATCTGCTGCCCGCGGTCCTCGTCGGCGCGGGCGTCGCCCTCGTCTGGCGCCAGGCGGACAACGCCCGGCGGGCCCGCTGGGTCGAGGTCGGCAGCCGCCGCCGCACCCTCACGCTGCTGCGCGCGGGCGGCGGTGTCCTCCTCGTCACCGCCGGTGTCTCCGGCATCTTCGTCCTGCAGGGCTCCGCCGCCCACCTCGGCTCGGTCCTGCAAGCGGCCCTCGCCGTCCTCGTCGGGATAACCCTCCTCGCCGGGCCGTATCTCGTCCGCATGACGCAGGACCTCTCCGAGGAGCGCCTGATGCGCATCCGCGCCCAGGAGCGCGCCGAGGTCGCCGCCCACGTCCACGACTCGGTGCTGCACACCCTGACCCTGATCCAGCGCAACGCGGAGAACGCGGGCGAGGTGCGCCGCCTCGCCCGCGCCCAGGAGCGCGACCTGCGCACCTGGCTCTACAAGCCTGAGGGCACCGGCAAGGACGAAGCCGACGAACCGACCACCCTCGCCGACGCGGTCCGGCGCAACGCCGCGGAGGTCGAGGACAAGCACGGCGTCCCCATCGAGGTCGTCGTCGTGGGCGACTGCCCACTCGACGAAGGGACCAGCGCACAGATGCAGGCCGCGCGCGAGGCGATGGTGAACGCCGCCAAGTACGGTGGCGAGGGCGGCGCCGTGCAGGTCTACGCGGAAGTCGAGGGCAGGACGGTCTTCGTGTCCGTCCGGGACCGGGGCCCGGGCTTCGACCTCGATTCGATACCCGCCGACCGCATGGGCGTTAGAGAATCGATCATCGGCCGCATGGAACGCAACGGCGGCACGGCGCGGCTGCGCGCGGTGCCCGACGGCGGCACGGAGGTCGAGCTGGAGATGGAGAGGGCGGAGAAGACGTCATGAGCGACCCGACCGAGCAGAACACCACGGTGGGAGCGGGGGAGGCGGCCGAGCCCGAGCAGTCCACGGCCGGCGCGGGCGGACGCCATGTGCGCGTGGTCCTCGTCGACGACCACCGCATGTTCCGTACCGGCGTACAGGCCGAGATCGGCCAGACCGCGCAGACCGGCGTCGAGGTCGTCGGTGAGGCGGCGGACGTGGACCAGGCGGTCACGGTCATCACCGCGACCCGGCCCGAGGTGGTCCTCCTCGACGTCCACCTCCCGGGCGGCGGCGGGGTCGAGGTGCTGCGCCGCTGCGCCCCGTTGATGGCCGACGCCGAGCGGCCCGTACGGTTCCTCGCCCTGTCCGTCTCGGACGCGGCGGAGGACGTGATCGGGGTGATCCGCGGTGGCGCGCGGGGCTACGTCACGAAGACGATCACGGGTACCGACCTCGTCGCCTCCATCTTCCGGGTCCAGGAGGGCGACGCGGTCTTCTCCCCGCGCCTCGCCGGGTTCGTCCTGGACGCCTTCGCCTCCACCGACGCCCCGCCGGTCGACGAGGACCTCGACCGCCTCACCCAGCGCGAGCGCGAGGTGCTGCGGCTGATCGCCCGGGGGTACGCGTACAAGGAGATCGCCAAGCAGCTGTTCATCTCCGTGAAGACGGTCGAGTCCCACGTCTCGGCGGTCCTCAGGAAGCTCCAGCTGTCCAACCGGCACGAACTGACGCGCTGGGCGACGGCCCGGCGCCTGGTCTGACCCGCGTCACAGCACCCGCGTCACAGCACCCGTGTCGCCCCCGCGTACGGCATCTCGTCGAGCGGGGCCACCCGTACGGGGGCCGAGGGGTTGGGGGCGTGGATCATGCGGCCGTCGCCGATGTAGATGCCGACATGGGTGATGCCGGAGTAGAAGAACACCAGGTCGCCGGGGAGGAGTTCGGCGCGGGAGACGCGCCGGCCGGCGTTGATCTGGGTGTAGGTCGTGCGGGGCAGGGAGAGGCCCGCGGCGCGGTAGGCGGCCTGGGTGAGGCCCGAGCAGTCGAAGGAGTCGGGGCCGGTCGCGCCCCAGACGTAGGGGCTGCCGAGCTTGCTGTAGGCGTAGGCGACGGCAGCGGCGGCGCGGGAGTTGGGGGCGCCGACGGTCGCCGAGCCCGGTGCCTGGAGGCCGTCGCGGGCGCCCGTCGCGTCGCGTGAGGCGCGGTCCGTGCCCGGGCCGCCCGCACCACTCGCGCCGAACCGCGCGCGATCCTCGGCGCCGAGTCGGGCCAGCAGCCGCCGGGCCGCGCCCAGCTTTCCGGTGACCGTCCTCTTGCGCCGTTGCAGCTGAGCCTGCTGCGCCTTCAGCGAGGTCAGCTCGACGCGCGCGGCCCCCCGCAACTGCTCGATCTCGCGCAGCTGTTTGCGTACGCGTGCGACGGCGCCCGCCTGCCGGTGACCGGCGCGTTCGGCGAAGGCGGCCCCGTCGAGGTACTGGTCGGGGTCGTCGGAGAGGACGAGCTGCAGCGCGGGGTCGAGTCCGCCGCTGCGGTACTGGGACGCGGCGACCGAACCGAGCGCCTCCCGTGCGACGTTGAGCCGTTCCTCCGTGCGCGCGGCCCGGTCCCGCAGGGAGTTCAGCCGTTGCTCGGTCGCCTCGGTCTTCTCCTTCGCGCCGTTGTACTTCTCGGTGGCGGCCTCCGCCTCCTGGTACAGCTGGTCCACCTTGGCCTTGACCTGCGCCGGCGTCAGGTTCGGCTCGGCGTGGCCGGTTCCGTCGAATCCGGTCGCGGTCGCCGCGCCCGCCAGGGCGAGCGTCGCCGCCGTCCGGGCCGTGTTGCCGCTGAACGAGCGCTGTCTGGGCTTGCGGTGCGCTGCCACGTGGACCTGCACGTCCTTTCGTACGACCGCCATGTCCGTACGCCGGGGGAGAGCGTACGGCCGTCGGGGGACGTAGCCGCGGGGGGAGCGGACGTACGACCGCCGGAGACGGTTCCGCGTCCGGCGACGGCCCGCACAGGGGGAGCGAGCCGCCGCCGGACCTTCTCGGCGGTGGTGGCCGACTGCCGCCCCTGGCCCGGGCGGCGGTGGGGAGCCGGTCACCTGAGGGAGGACGGTAGGACGCGGAGTGACGAACTTGTGACGGGTTGTGCGGAACTGGCGCGAGTGGACCGAAGGGTGACCGTACGTGACCGTGATCCCGTTCCGGGCTCGCCGTCTTCACGCAGAGCGATGACCGATGTGGGGAATCCGGGACATGGGGCTGTGGCGGAGTGCTATGGCGCATATATGCAACGCCCTGCGCGCCTCTCGACCGGGCCGGTGTCGGGCGTCCGGCGGCCCCTGATTAGGCTCCGGCTCCATGGACGTACTCATCCATCTCTTCGTCGGCCTGCACATCATCGGCATCGCCTCGCTCCTCGGCGGCTTCCTCACGCAGATGAAGGCGATGGGCCGGGGCACCGCCCGCTTCGTCCCCGCGATGCTGCACGGCGCGCTGACGATGCTGGTCACCGGCGTGATCCTGGTCGGCCTCAACCAGGCCGACGACCAGCCGGTGAACAACATCAAGATCGGTGTGAAGCTGGCCCTGCTGATCGTGATCCTGGGTCTCGTCTATGTGAAGCGGGACGACGAGAAGGTGGACAAGAGCCTGTTCGGGCTGGTGGGCGCGTTGACCACGGCCAACATCTTCATCGCGGTGCTGTGGACGTGACCTCGGCCCGGACGGCCGCCGAGGCCGTCCGCACCGCGCCCCAGGCGACCGCCAGCCACACCGCCACCGCGATCCACAGCAGGGCCTGACCGGGCACCTTCAGCCAGGAGACGTCGAAGGCGTCGGCGACGGACAGCATCGCCGCCGCGGTCATCCCCATCGGAAACACCGCCGCCCAGCGGCGCTCGTCGTAGTGCGGGCGCCGCCGGACGCATTCGGCGGCCACGAGTACGGCGTACCAGCACAGGTCGAGCACGAGCAGGCCGACCGTCACGGTGCGCAGGACGCCGCTGTCGTCGCTGTTCCACAGGTACAGGCGCGCGCTGTCGGCGGCGAGGAGCCTCGATCCGGCGAGCGCCGAGATGGAGAGCGCGCCGCCCGCGATCCACTGGTCGCCCGAGCCCTCGGTCACCTGGCGGAAGTCGAAGCAGAACAGCGCGGCGCAGTACAGCGCCAGGCCGAGCCAGAAAAGCACCAGAGCGGCGTGCGCGAGCCAGTCGGTCGCCTTGGCCCCGGCGAGGGCGGCGGCCAGTACGGCGAGCCCCTGCGTGGCCACACAGCCCAGGAACACCGTCCCCGGCATCCGCCGCCGCCAGCGCGGTACGCCGGCGAGGAGCAGGCCGGGCCACAGCACCACCGACAGCGCCAGCAGAGCCGCCGCGACGGTCTGCTGCCCGAGGGCCGAGAAACCGGTGCCGAGCGCGGCGGTGGCGGCGACCGCCGTGAGCGCGCCCGGCGTGGCCGCCTCCGCCATCCACCGCTCGCGTTCCCACAGCAGCCCCACGGCGAAGCGCACCGCCAGGACCAGCCACGCGGCGGACGCCGCTCCCAGCGCGATCCAGGACAGCACCTCGTACCCCGCCAACCGCAGGCCGACCGCCAGGATGCCGGTCGCCATGACAGCGGCGCCGGTCGTCGGCGATCGCCGCGCCCACCAGGCGCGGAGGGGGGAGGGTCGGGGCATGCCCCGATGCTAAGGAGCCACCTCACCGCGGGCGCGGAAAGGCGCTCCACGCGCGCGTGCCCCCACCCGGTCGGCCCCCGGCGGGGTCAGGCCGGTCGTACGACGCTGTGGATCCCCGACTCGCCGTCGTAGTAGATGGACTCCTCGCGGACGTACGCGCCCGGCTTCGGGGCGTGGATCATCATGCCGTTGCCGATGTAGATGCCGACGTGACTGATGTCGTCGTAGAAGAAGACCAGGTCACCGGGCTGGGCGTCGGCGAGGGAGACCGTGGTGCCGACGTTGACCTGGTCGTAGGTGACGCGGGGGAGGTCCACGCCGGCGGCCTTCCAGGCGGCCTGGGTGAGGCCGGAGCAGTCGTAGGAGTCGGGGCCGGTGGCGCCCCAGACGTACGGCTTGCCGATCTGTGCGCGGGCGAAGGCCAGCGCCTTCTCGGCCTTGGTGGCGTACGAGGAGTCGGTGGGCGTCGACGACGAGGAGGAGGGGGACGAAGGGGACGAGGACGGCGAGGACGGCGAGGAGCTGTCCTGCTGGGCGGCCGCCTCCTCCTGGGCCTTCTGCTGCGCGGCCTGCTGCTTCGCCAGCTCCGCCGCCTTGCGCGCGGCCGCTTCCCGCTTCTGCTTCTCGATCGCGGCGAGCCGCGCCTTCTCCTCCGCCGTCAGCTTCGACAGCAGGCCGCGCGCGTCGGCGAGCTTCTTCTGGACGGTGGTCTTGGCGGTCTTCAGGTCGTTCTGCGAGTCGGTGAGCGTGGCGAGGCTCTCGCTCGCCTCCCGGCGCTTCTCCATCGTCGCCGACTGCTCGGCGAAGTAGTCGTCGACCTCCTGCTTCTGACGACCGGTCATCCGGTCCATCAGCTGGGTCTGGTCGAAGTAGTCCTGCGGGGAGTCCGCCAGCAGGAAGGTCGCGGTGTCGGGCGCGGCCGCGCCGGTGCGGTACTGGGCCGCGGCGTAGGAGCCGAGCCGCTCGCGCTCCTCGTTGAGCTTCTGGGCGCGCTTTGCGACGTCGTCGAGGAGGGTGTCGACGTGCTTGCGCTGCTTCGCGGTCTTCTCCTTGGCCGCGTTGTACTTGTCGGTCGCCGACTCCGCCTGGCGGTAGAGGTCGTCGACCTTCTTCTCGACCTCCTCCAGGCTCGGCTTGTCGTCCGCGGGTGCGGCGTGGGCCGTCTGGGAGAGCAGGGCCACGGAGGTGAGGGCTGCCGTGGCGAGGGCGGGCGTGCGTATGCCCGCCACGCGCGTGCCCGCGGGGCGGGGCTTGCGGTGCTGCGACGCCAAGGGAGGCGACTCCTTCCATCGTCCGCCTACCGGGTTAGCTGTCGGGTTCGGGCGGGTGGTTCGGAAGGGTTGCCCTACGGCCTTGTCCCCGTCGGGGAGTGGGGCCGATTCACCCCAAGGTCTCGGTGGGTCCCCGGCTCCGGCCGGCACTGCGGCGCGGGCGGACTCGGCGGAGGCCGCGCGGCCCGGCGACGTTCGCCGGTGGGGGTCGTACGGCCTGCCCGGCACGGTAGCCAACTGGTGTGGCCCTTGTGAAGGTTGATGGGTGATATGCCCGATACATTTTCGTGACCCGAGGTCAGGGCTTTACTCGTTGGGGCCCATGTGGAGATGTCTGTGACGACTTGGGCGTGTTTGCGACCGCGAAATGAGTTCGTCGCGGATCGTGACGGAGTGGTTCCGCAGGGTGTGAGGGCGGGATTTCCGGGATGTTTTCGGGGCGGCGGCCCGTTGTCGGTGGGGCGCCCTAGACTCGGAGAGCGATGAGCAGCCTCTTTGACGACAGCTTCCTGGCGGACCTCCAGGCCCCGAAGGGCCATGGGGAAGAGCCCCCGCCGCCGCCCGACGACGATCACGTACCGGAGCCGATCCCGGACGATCTGTTCGGCGGGAAGTTCGACGTGCCGCCGGACCGGGAGGAGTACTACCGCGACGGCGCCCCACGCCCGGCGGTGGACCCCGCCGCGCTCCTGGAGGGGCTGAACGAGAACCAGCGCGCCGCCGTCGTGCACCACGGCACCCCGCTGCTCATCGTGGCCGGCGCCGGCTCCGGCAAGACCCGTGTGCTCACCCACCGCATCGCCCACCTGCTCGGCGAGCGGAACGTGCATCCGGGCCAGATCCTCGCGATCACCTTCACCAACAAGGCCGCGGGCGAGATGAAGGAGCGCGTCGAGCAGCTCGTCGGCCCGCGCGCGAACGCGATGTGGGTGATGACCTTCCACAGCGCGTGCGTGCGCATCCTGCGCCG
Organism: Streptomyces sp. NPDC048751; assembly: GCF_043198595.1. Lineage (NCBI taxonomy): Bacteria > Bacillati > Actinomycetota > Actinomycetes > Kitasatosporales > Streptomycetaceae > Streptomyces > Streptomyces sp. NPDC048751. The sequence continues at coordinate 699,135 of NZ_JBICUX010000002.1, read as the reverse complement.
CGAGTCCAAGAAGCTCGGCTTCACGGCGTCGTTCTCGATCTACGACGCGGCCGACTCCAAGCGCCTGATGGCCCTGGTCTGCCGCGACCTGGACCTCGACCCCAAGCGTTTCCCGCCCAAGTCCTTCAGCGCCAAGATCAGCAACCTCAAGAACGAGCTGATCGACGAGGAGGACTTCGCCGCGCAGGCCACCGACGGCTTCGAGAAGACCCTCGCCCAGGCCTACGCCCTGTACCAGTCGCGGTTGCGCGAGGCGAACGCCCTCGACTTCGACGACCTGATCATGACGACGGTCAACCTGCTGCGTGCCTTCCCGGACGTCGCCGAGCACTACCGCCGCCGCTTCCGGCACGTCCTCGTCGACGAGTACCAGGACACCAACCACGCGCAGTACGCCCTCGTCCGCGAGCTCGTCGGCACCTCCGAGCACCCCGTCGACGTGCCGCCCAGCGAGTACGACGTCCCGCCCGCCGAGCTCTGCGTGGTGGGTGACGCCGACCAGTCGATCTACGCCTTCCGCGGCGCGACCATCCGCAACATCCTCCAGTTCGAGGAGGACTACCCGGACGCGACGACGATCCTGCTGGAGCAGAACTACCGCTCCACCCAGACGATCCTCAGCGCCGCCAACGCGGTCATCGAGCGCAACGAGTCCCGCCGCCCGAAGAACCTGTGGACCAAGGCGGGCACGGGCGCGCGCATCACCGGCTACGTCGCCGACACGGAGCACGACGAGGCGCAGTTCGTCGCCGACGAGATAGACCGCCTCACCGACGCGGGCGACGCGAAGGCCGGAGACGTCGCCGTCTTCTACCGCACCAACGCGCAGTCCCGTGTCTTCGAGGAGGTCTTCATCCGGGTCGGCCTGCCCTACAAGGTGGTCGGCGGCGTCCGCTTCTACGAGCGCAAGGAGGTCCGGGACGTCCTGGCCTACCTGCGGGTGCTCGCCAACCCCGAGGACTCCGTGCCGCTGCGGCGGATCCTCAACGTCCCCAAGCGGGGCATCGGCGACCGCGCGGAGGCGATGATCGACGCCCTCTCCCAGCGCGAGAAGATCAGCTTCCCACAGGCACTGCGCAGGGTCGACGAGGCGTACGGCATGGCCGCGCGGTCGACCAACGCCGTCAAGCGGTTCAACACGCTGATGGAGGACCTCCGTACGATCGTGGAGTCCGGTGCCGGACCGGCCACCGTCCTCGAAGCGGTCCTCGAACGCACCGGCTACCTCGCCGAGTTGCAGGCCTCCACCGACCCGCAGGACGAGACCCGCATCGAGAACCTCCAGGAACTCGCCGCCGTCGCCCTGGAGTTCGAGCAGGAGCGGGGCGAGGGGGAGTCGGTGGCGCTGTCCGACTTCCTGGAGCAGGTGGCGCTGGTCGCCGACTCCGACCAGATCCCCGACGAGGACGAGGACGGCTCCGGCGTCATCACCCTGATGACCCTGCACACCGCCAAGGGCCTCGAGTTCCCGGTCGTCTTCCTCACCGGCATGGAGGACGGCGTCTTCCCGCACATGCGCGCCCTCGGCCAGACCAAGGAACTGGAGGAGGAGCGGCGCCTCGCGTACGTCGGCATCACCCGCGCGCGGGAGCGGCTGTACCTGACGCGGTCCGCCATGCGCAGCGCGTGGGGGCAGCCGTCGTACAACCCGCCCTCGAGGTTCCTGGCGGAGATCCCGGACCAGCACGTGGAGTGGAAGCGGACGGGGGCCCCGACGGCTCCGGCCGGTCCGGTCTCCGGGGTCGCGGCGTCGCTGTCGTCGTCCCGCTCGCGCTCGTCGGCCTCGGGCGCGTCCGGCTTCGCCACGCGTCGGACCTCGGAGAAGCCGGTGGTCGCGCTGGCGGTCGGCGACCGGGTGACGCACGACCAGTTCGGCCTCGGGACCGTCGTCGCGGTCAAGGGCACGGGCGGGAACGCCGAGGCGACGATCGACTTCGGTGACACCAAGCCGAAGCGGCTGCTGCTGCGGTACGCGCCGGTCGAGAAGCTCTGACCGAGGCTTTCACGTGCCGAGCCCCCGCCGAAGGGCGGGGGCTCGCAGGGTACTTACCGGCGCGCAAGAACGTTTTACGTGGGGTCCAGCCCGTGGCTGCGCAGCCACGGGAGCGGGTCGACCGGCGAACCTCCGCCCGGGCGCACCTCGAAGTGCAGGTGAGGCCCGGTCGAGTTGCCGGAGTTGCCGGAGTACGCGATGGGCTCGCCGGCCTTCACCTCCGTACCGGCGGGGACCCGGTAGCTGGAGAGGTGGCAGTACCACGTCTCCGTGCCGTCCTTCGCCGTCAGGATCAGCATGTTGCCGTAGGCGACGTTGTACTGCGTCCGCACGGTGCCGTCGGTCGCGGCCAGCACGCTCGTGCCGTACGAGACGGGGAAGTCGATGCCGGTGTGGACGGACATCCAGTTGATGCCGGCCTGGCCGTAGTAGGCGCTGAGTCCGTGCTGCGCGACCGGCAGCGCGTACTTCGGGCGCAGCCGCTCCTTGCGGGCCGCCTCCGCGGCCGCCTTCTTCTGCTCGGCCTCCTGCTGCGCCTTGAGGTCGATGCGTTCCTGCGTGCGGCTGGCCCGGTCGGCGAAGTCGTCCGCCCCGGCGCTCAGGCTCTTGAGCTGGTCGTCCAGCTTGTTGTTGGCGGTGGACGGTTTCACCGCCTTCGTCTGCACGTCCGCGGCGGAGGCGGTGGTGGTCTCCTTGCCGTCGTCGGCCAGGGCCCCGACCGACGCGGCGGCGATCCCGGCGACGCCCATCACACAGGCCGAGGGCACGGCGATGGTCATCAGCGCGGAGCGCTTCGCGGGCGGTCGGCGGCGGGAGCGGTTCCCGCGGGCCGCCGCGCGTGAGCCGGGGAGAGGGACGACCTCTTCCTGGTCGTCGAGGAGCGGGGTGACGGCGGGCAGTTCGCCGGTCGCGGCCAGGTCGCCGTCGCGCGGGGCGGGCTCGTCGAAGGAGACGTGCTCGAAGGTCGCGGTCGCCATCTGGTCGAAGGGCACGGGCTGTTCGTCGAATGACTGCTCGTCGTAGGACGACTGCTGCTCGTCGAACGAAGGCTGCTGCTCGTCGAACGAAGGCTGCTGTTCTTCGTACGAGGCGTGCTGCCCTTCGTACGAGGCCTGCTGCGGCTCGAAGGGCGTGTGGTGCTCGTACTCACCGGTGGTGGGGGTGGCGCTCCCGTCGGAGTTCCACTGGGTGGCGTCGTAGGCGCCGGTGTCGAAGGTCTGGGTGCCCCACTCCCAGTGCTGGGTCTGGTCGGAGGGGCCGCCGGACCGGTCGGGCTGGAGCCAGGCACTCGCGTCCCACTGGCCGCTGGTGTCGGGGGCCGTGGCCTGCGACGGGATCACGGAGAGCCGCTGCGGGTCCGTGGGCCAGGCGGCGGTCTCGTACGCACCGGTGTCGTAGGCGGCGTGGTGCTGGGCCGCGTACGGGTCCTGGTTCAGCGTGTGATGGCTGCCCGTGGACCACTGCGCGGCGTCGTACGAGCCGGAGTTGTGGGTCTCGCCGGGCAGGTCGCCGAAGAGGGGGTCCGTGGCGAAGGTGGTGGTGTCGTGGCCGCCGGTGTGAAAACCGCTGGCGTCGTAGCCGCCGTACGTGGTGAAGTCGCCGTACTGGGCCTCCTGTCCGCCGTGCGACGCGTAGTGCGCCGAGGCGGCGTCCGAGGCCGGAGTCGGGGAGGCCATGGCCCCCGACGGGTGACGATCGTTCACCAACTTCTCTTTCGCCTCGACGACAGGGGCTGCCAGAGCAGTGCGGCGACTGTACCCGGCGGTACGCGGGCACGACAATCTTCGTCAGGTTTCGTGCCCGGGGGAAAGGGGCATTCGGCCGTGTTTCGGGGAACTGCGGGCGCGGGTTTGGCCTTGTGTTCGATGACTGTTCGATATCGGACGGCTGTCGGGGCGCTGTGAGTCGGCTGTGACGGGGGCTCGTCGCGCGGTTCTCACGCCACGGTCAGACCGCCGGCACGGGCGGCCGGCACTTCCGTTCGCGCGGTGTCCGGGGAGTCGAGGGCCTGGCGTATGCCGGTCGCCACCGCCGGGTGCACGGGCAGGGCGAGATGGCCCACTCCGGTGACACGCACGTTCTCCGCGAGCAGGTCGGCGTGGTCGATGCAGGCGGTCTCCAGCGGGTCCATCACGTGGTCGAGGTCGCTCCAGAAGCTGACGAACCGCGTACGGCAGCCGGGCGCCGGGCGGCTCAGCTCCTCCAGGACCTCCGAACCGGGGCGCATCTGGCGCACGATGGGGTGCGCGTTCGCCAGGGGCGCCACCCGGGTGCCCGCGTGCGGCGTGCCGAGGGTGACCAGGGTGCGCACCCGCAGGTCGCCGCCGAGCCGCTGGACGTAGTAGCGGGCGATCAGGCCGCCGAGGCTGTGCCCCACGATGTCGACCCGCTCGCTGCCCGTGCGGGCGCAGATCTCGTCTATGTGCCGGCCGAGCAGCTCGGCGGCGGTACGGATGTCGCAGGTCAGCGGCGAGTAGTTGAGCGACTCGATCTGCTGCCTGCCGTGCTGGGCGAGGTTGCGCCGCAGCAGGACGAAGACGGAGCGGTTGTCGATGAAGCCGTGCAGCAGGACGACCGGCGGCTTGGCCTCGGTCGGGAGCCGTGCCGCGTCCGGAGAGGGGGGAGGGGGGACGGTGTCGCCCCGGCGTTCCTGGAAGATGCCGGAGGGATAGAGGAGGAGGTGGCCCGTCAGGATCGCGATCTCCAGGGCGGTCGCCTTCAGCAGCGCCGCGGAGAGCCCTGCCAGCCTGGTCGGCAGGAGTCGCTGACACAGGGGGAGAAAGGGTGTCAGCGCCTTGGTGACCTTCATGGCCGACCTCCTGTCGACACACCGGAGGACGGCCCTGTCCCCCGGGTGCTCTCGGCCTTTGCGCCGGTCCCTGGGGAACGGTGCATCGTGAACGTTTGTCCCATCGTGTGATTTCCCCCTCCCTATCCACCGTGAAACTGCCGGTTGCGGGATGCTGGAGATAACGTTCGTTCACTTCCGCAGCGGCTCATCCGGTGCAGTGGGCGGAGGAATGTGCGGTACAGGCGAGCTGTAGCGGCACGCGTGGCGTGTGCCGTAGTTGTCGGTACCCATGACTCGGTACACATGGATGTATCGGTACGGATGGATGTAGTCGCTTCATGGAGGCAGTGATGGGTGTGGCAGCCGGTCCGATCCGCGTGGTGGTGGCCAAGCCGGGGCTCGACGGCCACGATCGCGGGGCCAAGGTGATCGCGCGGGCGCTGCGCGACGCCGGTATGGAGGTCATCTACACCGGGCTCCATCAGACCCCCGAGCAGATCGTGGACACCGCGATCCAGGAGGACGCCGACGCGATCGGCCTGTCCATCCTCTCCGGCGCCCACAACACGCTCTTCGCCGCGGTGATCGACCTGCTCAAGGAGCGCGACGCGGAGGACATCCTCGTCTTCGGCGGCGGGATCATCCCCGAGGCGGACATCCCCCCGCTGAAGGAGAAGGGCGTCGCCGAGATCTTCACACCCGGCGCGACGACCCAGTCCATCGTGGACTGGGTACGCGCGAACGTGCGACAGCCCGCGGAGGCGTAGGGCCGTCGCGGCGTGGGGTGGGCTGGGGTCCACTGTCGGTGGGCCGGTGACTGGGGTGAGCCCGGGGAGCCTCGGCAGGCCGGGTGACCGGCCGTGGGTCGAGGTGCTTGGTGGTCGGCTGGGGGCGCCTCGGCGGGTCGGGTGACCGACACTGGACCCAGGCGGTTGGCGGGCCGGGCGGCTGGGTGCGTCGGTGGTCGGGCGGCTGGGTGCGTCGGTGGTCGGGCGACCGACCGTGCGCCGGGGTGCGTCGGTGGCCCGGTGATCGGCACTGGACCCAGGCGGTTGGCGGGGCGGCTGGCTGGGCGGTCCGGGTGGTCGGCGGGCGGCCGCCGGGTGTGTCGGTGGGCCGGGGTGAAGGACTCGAGGTTTACGCCGGTTTCAGCTCCTCCGTCATCGCCGCGCGCAGGCGCAGCGTTGTGACCAGGCGTTGGAAGGCCTCCGCCCAGTAGCCCCCGGCTCCGGGCGAGGCGTCCTCCGGCTCGTCCGGTATCGCGAGCAGGCCGTCGAGGCGGCCGGCCTCGGACGGGTCGAGGCAGCGCTCGGCCAGTCCCATCACCCCGCTGAAGCTCCAGGGATAACTCCCCGCGTCCCGCGCGATGTTGAGCGCGTCCACCACGGCCCGCCCCAGCGGCGCCGCCCACGGGACCGCACACACCCCGAGCAGCTGAAACGCCTCGGACAGACCGTGGGTCCCGATGAACCCGGCGACCCACTCGGCCCGCTCGTCGGCGTCCAGCGCGCCGAGCAGCTTGGCCCGCTCGGCCAGCGACACCGCCCCGGGACCGCCGGCCTCGGGCGCGGCGGGCACCCCGAGGAGCGCCCGCGACCACTCGGCGTCCCGCTGCCGCACCGCCGCCCGGCACCACGCCGCGTGCAGTTCGCTCTGCCAGTCGTCCGCCACAGGCAGCGCCACGATCTCCCGGGCCGTACGCCCGCCCAGCCGCCCCGGCCAGGTGCCGAGCGGGGCCGCCTCCACCACCTGCCCCAGCCACCAGGACCGTTCCCCCCGGCCCGCGGGCGCCTTGGCCACGACGCCGTCACGCTCCATACCCGCGTCGCACTCGTGCGGTGCCTCCACGCTGATCGTCGGCGCGTCACGCGTGTGGTCGACGGCCACGCAGGCCCCCGCCCGGTCCGCCATGCGCGCGGCGAGCGCCGAGTCGGGCAGCGCCGACAGCAACTCCGCCGCCGTCGCCCGTACGTTGCGGCTGCGGTCGGACAGGGCCTGCTCCAGGAACGGCTCGTCCTCGGGGCCGAGACCCGTGCGCAGCGAGTCGAGGAACATCAGCCGGTCCTCCGCCCGCTCCGTCGACCACGTCGCCGCGAGCAGCTCCCGCGCGGCCGCCGGCTCGCGCGCCCGTATCGCCGCGAGGAGCCCGACCCGCTCCGCGAACAGGCCCTCCTGCCACAGCTGTCGCACCCGCGCGGTCTCCTCCGGTCCCGGCAGCGCCGCGCCCCCGCCCGGCGTGGCGCGCAGGGCGAACCGCCAGTCCGGGTTGAGCCGGGCGAGCCACAGCGCGCGCGGCCCCGCGAACGTCAGCGCCGCGGGCCGCAGGTCCGTACGCCCCCGGGCCGCGTCCAGCAGCGCGGGCAGCGCGTGCGGGGGCGCCGCGTAACCCTGGGTGTTCGCCGCCGCGAGCCACTGGGGCAACAGCTCCATGAGGTCCGGTGCCGCCCCTCTGCGGCCGGCACCGGCCGTGGCGGAACGGTCGGCCAGCAGCATCGCGAGCCTGCGGACCGCCGCGTCCGGCAGCGCCGGGCGCGGGTCCTCCGGAGCGGGCTCCGGGCGCCGCGCCGCCCGCGCGGGCCGCAGCCCGGCCCGCCGCCGTACGGTCTCCACGGCCGCCGCGTCCAGCAACGCCACCGGCGCCTCCCGCCCCGGCCCGAGGCCCGGGGGTGTGCGCCGGTCTGTGCCGAGCAGGGCGGCGGTGACGAGGTTCTCCCAGGTGGAGGACGTGGAAGTCGTGTTCATGAGGACCACCCTCGGGTGCTCTGCGGGACTGGAGTCGGTCGAACGCTCTTCAGCACAGCCGTACCGCCTCTCCCGCCCCCTCCGGCCAGGCCGTCAGGGGAGTGAAGCCGCGGTGGCCGCACTCGCCGAAGACCTTCACCGGGGCGCCGCCCGAGAGGGCGACCAGGCGCCACAGGCCGGGTCGGGAGCACGCGGCGGGCGTGAGGGGGAGGGCCGAGTCCGCGTCGGCGTCCGCCAGTTGCCACGAGTCGCCGTCCGGGGCCGGTATGACCCGGTCCAACGTCACCGGGACCGAGTCCAGCCACGGGTCGGCGCGCAGGGCCTCCCCGTAGCGGGCGGCCGCCTGAGCCGTCGTCACCCCCGGGGGCCGCAGCGCGGTCGGCGCGGGCGCCGCGAACCTCTCGCCCAGGGCCGCACGCCGCCGGCCCGCGCCCGGATACGCGGACACCTCCGCCTCCAGGACCAGCCCGACCGGCAACGTCAGCTCGGGAGCCCGGCCGGCGGCGCCGTAAGAGAGGAGCAGGACCGTGCGGTGCGACTCGGCGCCGTGGAGCCAGACGCGGCGGGTGGTCAGCTTCGCGTCCCCCGTGTCGTACTGCGCGAGGACCAGCCAGCGGTCGCGCACCGGCGGGCCGTCCGCCGTGGTCGGCAGGCCGACGCGGGAACGGACCGTCGCCGCGAGACCGGCGGGGAGTCGCTCGCGGCGCAGCCAGCCCTGGTCGAGGAGATGCAGCAGCGCGCACTCCTCCAGCAGACGCACCGGCCAGCCGGGCCCGGAGGACGGGATCGCGCCCAGCTCCCGCACGCGTGCGGCGAGTCCCGGCGCCTGCGCGTCGACCATGCGGGCCGCCGTCTCCTCCCACAGCCCGTACCCTGCCTGCTCCGCCGAGGCGAGCCCGCCGCGCAGCAGGTCCGCCAGGCGCTGCTCCAGCTCCGTCGCCCCGGCGGTGACCCGCTCGGCCCGGCGCTCCGCCCTGCGCCGCGCCGCCTCGGGGTCGGCGGAGCCGGACGCGGAGCCCTCCGGGCCGGCCGCCCGCTGTTCCTCCGCGCGCCTGCGCCGCCCCGCGAGCCACGGCTCGGCCCAGTCCGGCGCCTGCCGCCCTCGAGGCACCGCCCCCTCCGCGCCCGACCAGAGCAGCAGCAGTCCGAGCGCGTGCTTGCACGGGAACTTGCGGCTCGGACAACTGCAGTCGTACGCGGGACCGGACACGTCCCCGAGATCCACGACCGTCTGGTACGGCCTGCTGCCGCTGCCCTTGCACAGCCCCCACACCGCCCCCTCGGCAGAACTGCCCGTCTCCGACCACGGCCCGGCCGCGCCGAGTTTGCTGCCCGCTTTGCGTGACGCGGTGTCAGGCGCGAGTGCCAGCACCTGGTCCGCACTCCAGCGCACCCCCTGCTGAGTCATGCCATCGAAGGTAGATCCCCCCACTGACAATCGACCCCGTGAGCGTCCACCGCGAGGCGTTTCCGCAGGTCGCAAAGCATTGTCAGTGGCGTGGTGCACGGTGGACACCAGATCCGAACCGGCCGAGCTGGAGGGGGCCTCAGCCATGTCTGTGTCCGTCGACCCGACGTTCGTGGAACCGAGTGAGAAGCAGCCGACCGAGGCGTTGCGCCCGCACGCCGAGGACGCCTTCGCCGGTGAACTCGCCGCGCTCGCCGCCCAGGACGACCGGCCGCGCCCGGCCCGCTGGAAGCTGTCGCCGTGGGCGGTCGCCACCTATCTCCTCGGCGGCACCCTGACGGACGGCACGGTGATCACACCGAAGTACGTGGGTCCGCGCCGCCTCGTCGAGGTCGCCGTCACCACGCTCGCCACCGACCGCGCCCTGCTCCTGCTCGGCGTGCCCGGCACCGCGAAGACCTGGGTGTCCGAGCACCTGGCGGCGGCAGTCAGCGGCGACTCGACCCTGCTGGTGCAGGGCACGGCCGGAACCCCGGAGGAGGCCATCCGCTACGGCTGGAACTACGCGCAGCTGCTCGCGCACGGACCGAGCCGTGGCGCCCTCGTCCCCAGCCCGGTCATGCGGGCCATGGCGGAGGGGATGACGGTGCGCGTCGAGGAGTTGACCCGCATCCCGGCCGACGTGCAGGACACGCTCATCACGATCCTCTCCGAGAAGACGCTGCCGATACCGGAGCTGAACCAGGAGGTGCAGGCCGTCCGTGGCTTCAATCTGATCGCCACGGCCAACGACCGCGACCGCGGCGTCAACGACCTGTCCAGCGCCCTGCGCCGCCGCTTCAACACGGTGGTCCTGCCGCTGCCGGATAGCGTCGAGGCCGAGGTGGACATCGTCTCGCGCCGCGTCGACCAGATCGGCCGCTCCCTCGACCTGCCGGCCGCGCCCGACGGCGTCGACGAGATCCGCCGCGTCGTGACCGTCTTCCGCGAACTGCGCGACGGGGTCACCGCCGACGGCCGTACGAAGCTGAAGTCGCCCAGCGGCACCCTGTCGACGGCGGAGGCCATCTCCGTCGTGACCAACGGCCTCGCCCTCGCGGCCCACTTCGGCGACGGCGTGCTGCGGGCCGGCGACGTGGCCGCGGGCATCCTCGGCGCCGTCGTACGGGATCCGGCGGCCGACCGCGTCGTCTGGCAGGAGTACCTGGAGGCGGTCGTGCGCGAACGCGACGGCTGGAAGGACTTCTACCGGGCCTGCCGGGAGGTGAGCGCGTGAACCACGGGGGGCGTGCGGTGAGCGGGGAGCTGAGCAACGGCAGCCGCGAGGGCGGCGACGGGGGCGGCAACGGTGGTGACGACTCGAGTTGGCTCCGGAGGGGAGGGGGACGGTATGGCGACGGCGGGAGTTGAGGGGGACCGGGGTGCGGGCTTCGAGGCAGGGCCGTTGCTGCTCGGGGTGCGGCATCACGGGCCGGGGTCCGCGCGGGCGGTGCGGGGTGCGCTGGAGGCGGCGCGGCCACGCGTGGTGCTGATCGAGGGCCCTCCCGAGGCCGACGCGCTCATCCCGCTGGCCGCCGAGGAGGACATGCGGCCACCGGTCGCCCTCCTCGCCCACGCCGTCGACGAGCCCGGCCGCTCCGCCTTCTGGCCGATGGCCGAGTTCTCCCCGGAATGGGTCGCGATCCGCTGGGCGCTGGAGCAGGGGGTTCCGGCACGGTTCATCGACCTGCCGGCCACGCACACGTTGGCGTGGGAGAGGGGAGCGGAGGAGGAGGCCGACTCGGGCGAGGGCGTCCCTGTTCTTGACGACGTACGTGTCGATGTTCGTGTCGATCCACTCGCCGCCCTCGCCGATGCCGCCGGTTACGACGACGCCGAGCGGTGGTGGGAGGACGTCGTCGAGCACCGGGCGGCGGCGGGGGAGCGCGACGCGTTCGCGCCGTTCGTGGTCCTGGAGGAGGCCATGGGGGCGCTGCGGGAGGCCTACGGCAGCGGGGGACACGACCGGGACCTCGTGCGGGAGGCGTACATGCGGCTCCAGGTGCGGGCGGCGCGGCGCGAGTTCGGGGACGCGGTGGCCGTGGTGTGCGGGGCCTGGCACGTGCCCGCGCTGCGGCGGAAGGTCGCCGTCGCCGCGGACCGGGCCCTGCTGAAGGGGCTGCCCAAGGTCAAGGCGGACATGACGTGGGTGCCGTGGACGTACCGCAGGCTGTCGCGGTTCAGCGGGTACGGCGCGGGCATCGACTCGCCCGGCTGGTACGGGCATCTGTTCGCCGCCCCGGACCGGCCTGTCGAGCGGTGGATGACCAGGGTGGCGGGGCTGTTGCGGGCGGAGGACCGGATCGTGTCCTCGGCGCACGTCATCGAGGCGGTGCGGCTGGCGGAGACGCTCGCGACGATGCGTGGCCGCCCGCTGGCCGGACTGAGCGAGACGACCGACGCGGTACGTGCGGTGATGTGCGAGGGCTCGGACGTGCCGTTGGCGCTGGTGCGGGACCGGCTGGTCGTGGGGGACGTGCTGGGAGAAGTGCCGCGGACGGCGCCTGCGGTGCCGTTGCAGCGTGACCTCGACCGGCTCCAGCGGCGGCTGCGGCTCAAACCGGAGGCGCGGGAGCGGGAGGTGGAGCTCGACCTGCGCAAGGAGACCGACGCCGAGCGCAGCAGGCTGCTGCACCGGCTGCGGCTGCTGGGTGTGGGCTGGGGGGAGCCGGTCGTCTCGCGCGGCAGCACGGGTACGTTCCGGGAGACCTGGCGGTTGCGCTGGGAGCCGGAGTTGTCCGTGCGGGTCGCCGAGGCGGGTGTGTGGGGGACGACGGTGCCGGCCGCCGCGACCGCCAAGGCGGAGGCGGACGCCGTGGCCGCGCGGGGCCTCGCCGAGGTCACCGCGCTCGCCGAGCAGTGTCTGCTGGCCGGCCTGTCCGGCGCGTTGCCCGCCGTGATGCAGGCCCTCGCCGACCGCGCGGCGCTCGACACCGACGTCGGTCACCTCGCCCAGGCCCTGCCGGCCCTCGTCCGCTCCCTGCGCTACGGCGACGTACGCGGCACGGACACCGGCGCGCTGGGCGAGGTCGCCGAGGGCCTCGCCGAGCGCGTCTTCGTCGGCCTCCCCCCGGCCTGCGCCGCGCTGGACGCCGACGCGGCGGAGGAGACGCGGGGCCATGTGGACGCGGTCCACACGGCGGTGGGGCTGCTCGGTGACACCTCCGCGCCGCACCAGAGCGACCTGCGCGGCCGGTGGCGGGCCGTGCTGCGGGTGTTGTCCGGGCGGGACAGCGTGCCCGGGGTCGTACGCGGGCGGGCCGTACGGCTGTTGCTGGACGACGAAGGGCTGGGGCAGGAAGAAGCGGCGCGGCTCATGGGGCTGGCGTTGTCTCCGGGGGCGGCGCCGGGGGACGCGGCCGCGTGGATCGAGGGGTTCGTCGGGGGCGGGTCCGGGGGCGGGATGCTGCTCGTGCACGACGAACGGCTCCTCGGACTGGTCGACGCCTGGCTGACGGGCGTGCCGGCGGAGGCGTTCACGGACGTACTGCCGCTGCTGCGGCGGACGTTCTCGGCGTACGAGCCCGGGGTGCGCCGGACCTTGGGCGAGCTGGTCCGGCGGGGGCCGGGGGAGCGGGGGAGTGCGGTGGGGGCGGCCGCCGGCATACCCGGCTTCGCACCGGAACTCGACGCCGACCGCGCGGATGCCGTCCTGCCCGTGGTGCGGTCGCTGCTGGGACTCGACGGTGACCGCGAACAAGCCGAAGACAACAACCTTGCGGGGGTGGCGGGATGACGACCGAAGCACTGGTGCAGCCGGGGGAGGCCCATGGCCAGGTGGTGGCGGCCGGCCGGGACGGGCGCGGGCTCCGCGCGGAGGACCGCCCGACGACGACGGTGACGGTGGTCCCGTTGTGGGACCGGCGTCGCACGGAGGTGCGCGGATGACGGTCGAACCCATGGATCCGGCACAGGAGCGGCTGCGCCGATGGCGGCTGGTGCTCGGGGGCGACGCGGCGGACGGCACCGGGTGTGCGCTCGCCGGACGGGACGCCGGGATGGACGGAGCGCTCACCGCGCTCTACGGAAAGGGCGACAGACCGCAGTCCGGAAAGGACCGTTCGGCGGGGCTGGGGGCGTCGGCGCCGTCCGTGGCCCGTTGGCTCGGGGACATCCGGACGTACTTCCCCTCCTCCGTCGTCCAGGTCATGCAGCGCGACGCGATCGACCGGCTCGGGCTGTCCACGCTGCTGCTGGAGCCCGAGATGCTGCAGGCGGTGGAGGCCGACGTGCACCTCGTCGGCACCCTGCTCTCGCTCAACAAGGCGATGCCGGAGACGACGAAGGAGACGGCACGGGCCGTCGTGCGCAAGGTCGTCGACGACCTGGAGAAGCGGCTCGCCACCCGCACCCGGGCCACCCTCACCGGCGCCCTCGACCGCAGCGCCCGCGTCAGCCGGCCGCGCCACCACGACATCGACTGGAACCGCACGATCGCGGCCAACCTCAAGCACTACCTGCCGGAGTACCGGACGGTCGTGCCGGAGCGGCTCGTCGGTTACGGGCGGGCGTCGCGGTCCGTGAAGAAGGAGGTCGTCCTCTGCATCGACCAGTCGGGGTCGATGGCGGCGTCGGTCGTGTACGCGTCCGTGTTCGGGGCGGTGCTCGCGTCCATGCGGTCGATCGACACACGGCTCGTCGTCTTCGACACGGCGGTGGTCGACCTCACCGACCAGCTCGACGACCCCGTCGACGTCCTCTTCGGCACCCAGCTGGGCGGCGGCACCGACATCAACCGGGCCCTCGCGTACTGCCAGTCGCAGATCACCCGGCCCGCGGACACGGTGGTCGTGCTCATCAGCGACCTCTACGAGGGCGGGATACGCGACGAGATGCTGAAGCGGGTCGCGGCGATGAAGGCGTCGGGGGTGCAGTTCGTGGCGCTGCTCGCGCTGTCCGACGAGGGGGCTCCCGCCTACGACCGGGAGCACGCGGCGGCGCTCGCGGCGCTCGGCGCACCGGCGTTCGCCTGTACGCCCGACCTCTTCCCGGAGGTGATGGCCGCGGCGATCGAGAAACGGCCGCTGCCCGTCCCGGACACGGCGTGACCTGACGATTTGTCGACCGAATTCGGCCATCGAAATCCGGACATGCCTACCCATCGGTAACGGAGGGCTTGCGCAACCTCGGGCGTCCCGTGCAAGGATCGACGCCTCGTCAAGCGGTGCGCCTCGCTCCGCCGTACGCCGTACGTGAGGACGATCCCTCTCTTGATCTGGCCAGCAGCCCTGTCCGGTGCCGCGCTGCGCGACCTGCGCACAGCGGCCGGTCGGCGTGCGCTGGAAGTGGCGCTGCTGGTGGGCGGCTTGTTCGTGCTCGGGTTCCTCTGCGGAGCGCAGGCGCACGCGGCGGAAACCACGACGACGGCGAGCACAACGACGGCGAGCACGACGACGGCGAGCACAACGACGGCGAGCACGACGACCGTTGCCGCCCCGGCGGTGACGACGTCGACCGTGACCGGCCTGACGGGGAGTGCATCGGCGGGGCACGAGGAGCCCGTGGCGGAGGTTCCGTCCGTCGACAAGGCCCTCCACCCGGTCCGCGGACTGGTGAAGTCCGTCGCTGACGGTCTGGCGGAGGCGCAGCGGCAAGTGCCGCCGCTCCCGCCGGTGTCCTCGGCGCCTCCACTGCCCGACCTGCCGGGCGCGTCGGACGGCACCGACCTTCCCGGGCTGCCCGCGCTTCCGGGGCAGGTGCCTCCGAAGCCGGTCACCTCCACGCCACTGCCTGCCGGGCAGGCGCCGCAGACGTCGCACCCTCCGGTTTCGTCCGCGGACGAGCGGGGCCAGACCTCGCACCGGCATGCCCATACGGCGGCGACAGCCACCTACGGGCCGCTCCCGGCCACCGTACGGGCGGGAGACACCGCCCACGCCGACACCTCTCGCCCCGCTCGCCCCGGGCACGTACCCGAGCAGCACGCGCCCGGCGGTGGTTCGAGCGGCGTGCTGGTCGGCCAGGCGGCGCTGGGCAACGGCACGTCGCGGCACGGCGACGGGCACGCCGTCACCCCCCGTCATCCGGTGCAACCGGCGCTCATGCCGGGCACCACCACGCGTACGGACGCGACCGGTACCCGGGACAGGTACCGGGACATTCCCGTCTTCCCCGCTTAGGGCAGGCCTCCCCGCGCCCGGACCTGCCGCGCGGGGGCGGCACAGGTCTGCCCGCCCACCGGAATGTCTCCAAGCCTCCCGAAGTCCCGGATTCCCTAAGGATCTGACGTACGCATGAACAAGAACATCCGCCGTTCCATCGTCATAGCCGCCGGTGTCACCGGAGCCTGGGCGCTCGGCTCCACCGTCGCCAGCGCCGATGAGCTGCCCGTCTCCTCCCTCTCCCTCACGGACCCGACGGCCGACGCCGACGCCGGCACCGTCGAGCACGTGCACCGCTCCCTCGACGCCGAGGTCACCGCCCCGCAGGTCACCGCCCCGCAGGTCACCAAGGTGCGGGGCGCGCAGGCCATCAACGGTGCCCGGGCGGCCCGTGCGGCGCAGCACAAGGCGCAGGCCTCGGCCCGGACCACGGCCACAGCCACAGCCACGACCACGGCCACAGCCACGACCACAACCACGGCCGTAAAGGAGAAGGTGAAGGAGAGGACGACCGACGCCACCACCCCCGTCCCCACCTCCCCGCAGCACGGCATCGACTACCTCTTCGGCCCGCTCTCCGCCTTCGCCCCGGAACTGGACGTGGCCCAGGCCGGGGCGGCCACGACCGACGCCGTCGTCCCGCCGATCGCGGGCGCCGCCGTACGCGGGGTGCTCCCGGTGGCGGACCGGGCCGTGACGGGTGCCGCGCCCGTGGCCGGCGGCGCGGTGACCGGCGCACAGGGCACCGCAACCGAAGCCGTCGCGGGCGTGCGACGCACCGCCGCGGGAGCCGTCACCGGCGTCCAGCACACCGCCACCACAGCCGTCTCCGGCGTCCGGCCCGTCGTCGGCGGTGTCGTCGCGGACGTACCCCCGTACGCCACCGGCCTCGTCGGCCAGGTCGCCGACGACGCCACCGCGGCCGTACTGCCGCCGGTCGCGAACACCGCTGTCCACGGCGTCGTGCCTGTTGCCGGGCAGGCCGTGGTGGACGCCGGTGGGGTGGCGTACGGCGTCACGGGGGACGTCGAGGCCTTCGCGGGCGGGATCACCTCCGGTGTGCCCCCGCTGGCGTACGGGGTGACCGGGCAGGTGGGGCCGTTCGCGGAGGGGGCCGTGGGGGACGTGCCGCCGTTCGCGCAGGGGGTCACCGGGTCCGTCGAGCCGGTCGTCGACACGGTGACCGACACCGTGCGGCCCGTCGTCCACGGTGTCGGCGGCAGCGCCACGGCACTCGCGTACGGCGTGACCGGCGACGTGGCCCCGTTCGCGGGCGGGGTGGCCGGCGAGGTCGGCCCCTTCGCCCACGGCGCCGCCGGTCAGGTCGCGCCCTTCGCGCAGGGCCTCTCCGGAACCGTCGGGGACACTGCCGCTCCGCTGGCCCATCACGCCGTCACCGGCACGGCGGGCGTCGCCGACTCGCTCGCCCCCGCCGCCGGTCACAGCACTCCGTACGGCATCTGACAGCCGTACGCCGTCGACCCCGCGCGACACAGTCCCGGACCGGCCGAAAACCGTCGGCCGGTCCGGGACGAGACCGCGCGGACCGGGCCGGATGGTCCCCATTGGGGTGGGGATCGCCCGGCCAGGGGCCCTTCGGGGCCGTTCAAGGGGCCTCACCGGGCCAACCCCAACCCGGTGAGGCCCCGCACCCGCGGCACGCTGTGCCAGTGAGGGCGGCATCATGTGACAGGTATCACCGCTCAGGTGTGACCACCGATTTAGAGACCCCCCGCAAGCGGGGATAACCTGCGAGACGGACATGCCGCGCGCTCGGACACCGTGTGCGCCTTCCTAGTGACTGGCGGACGTCACGTTGCCCATCGCGGCACGCCCACGCATCCAACGAACCGCGAGATCACTGATAGGGACGGAAGCGCGTGGACCTGTTCGAGTACCAGGCGAGGGACCTCTTCGCCAAGCACGATGTACCGGTGCTGGCCGGTGAAGTCATCGACACGCCTGAGGCGGCCCGCGCAGCCACCGAGCGCCTCGGTGGCAAGTCCGTCGTCAAGGCTCAGGTGAAGGTCGGTGGCCGCGGCAAGGCCGGCGGCGTGAAGCTGGCCGCCACCGCCGACGAGGCCGTGGAGCACGCCACCAACATCCTCGGCATGGACATCAAGGGCCACACGGTCCACAAGGTGATGATCGCCGAGACGGCTCCCGAGATCGTGGAGGAGTACTACGTCTCCTTCCTCCTCGACCGTGCCAACCGGACCTTCCTCTCCATCGCGTCCGTCGAGGGCGGCATGGAGATCGAGGAGGTGGCGGAGACCCGCCCCGAGGCCGTCGCCAAGACGCCGATCGACGCCAACGTGGGCGTGACCCCCGAGGTCGCCCGCCAGATCGTCGAGGCCGCGAAGTTCCCGGCCGAGGTCGCCGACAAGGTCGCCAACGTCCTCGTGACCCTGTGGAAGACCTTCGTCGAGGAGGACGCCCTCCTGGTCGAGGTCAACCCGCTGGCCAAGGTCGCCTCCGGTGACGTCATCGCCCTGGACGGCAAGGTCTCCCTGGACGAGAACGCCGAGTTCCGTCAGCCGGAGCACGAGGCCCTCCAGGACAAGGAGTCGGCCAACCCGCTCGAGGCCGCCGCCAAGGAGAAGAACCTCAACTACGTCAAGCTCGACGGTGAGGTCGGCATCATCGGCAACGGCGCGGGTCTCGTCATGAGCACCCTGGACGTCGTCGCGTACGCCGGTGAGGCGCACGGTGGCGTCAAGCCCGCCAACTTCCTCGACATCGGCGGTGGCGCCTCCGCCGCCGTCATGGCGAACGGCCTGGAGATCATCCTCGGCGACCCGGACGTCAAGTCCGTCTTCGTCAACGTCTTCGGCGGCATCACCGCGTGCGACGAGGTCGCCAACGGCATCGTGCAGGCGCTGAAGCTCCTCGAGGACCGCGGCGAGGAAGTCACCAAGCCGCTGGTCGTGCGTCTGGACGGCAACAACGCCGAGCTGGGTCGTCAGATCCTCTCCGACGCCAACCACCCGCTCGTGCAGCGCGTGGACACCATGGACGGCGCGGCCGACAAGGCCGCCGAGCTCGCGGCTGCGAAGTAAGGGACGAGGGACACCACAGCCATGGCTATCTTCCTCAACAAGGACAGCAAGGTCATCGTCCAGGGCATGACCGGTGCCACGGGCATGAAGCACACCAAGCTCATGCTGGCCGACGGCACGAACATCGTGGGTGGCGTGAACCCCCGCAAGGCGGGTCAGTCGGTCGACATCGACGGCAACGAGATCCCGGTCTTCGGCACGGTCGCCGAGGCGATCGAGAAGACGGGCGCCAACGTGTCCGTCCTCTTCGTGCCGCCGGCCTTCGCGAAGGCCGCCGTGGTCGAGGCGATCGACGCGGAGATCCCCCTCGCGGTCGTCATCACCGAGGGCATCGCGGTCCACGACTCCGCCGCGTTCTACGCGTACGCCGTGGAGAAGGGCAACAAGACCCGGATCATCGGCCCGAACTGCCCGGGTCTCATCACCCCCGGCCAGTCGAACGCCGGCATCATCCCCGGTGACATCACCAAGCCGGGCCGCATCGGTCTCGTCTCGAAGTCCGGCACGCTGACGTACCAGATGATGTACGAGCTGCGTGACATCGGCTTCTCCTCGGCCGTCGGCATCGGTGGCGACCCGGTCATCGGCACCACCCACATCGACGCGCTCGCCGCGTTCGAGGCCGACCCCGACACCGACCTGATCGTGATGATCGGTGAGATCGGTGGCGACGCGGAGGAGCGGGCCGCCGCGTTCATCAAGGAGAACGTGAAGAAGCCGGTCGTCGGCTACGTCGCGGGCTTCACCGCGCCCGAGGGCAAGACCATGGGCCACGCCGGCGCCATCGTCTCCGGCTCCTCCGGTACGGCCGCCGCGAAGAAGGAGGCCCTCGAGGCCGCCGGCGTCAAGGTCGGCAAGACGCCGACCGAGACGGCGAAGCTCGCCCGCGAGATCCTCGCCGGCTGAGTCACCTGCTCGCGTGCCGGTGGGCCCGTCCCCTCTGTGGGGGCGGGCCCACCGGCGTTCTCGGCCATGGCATGTCGTCGCGCGCCCGCCAGGGATTACGGGACAGCCCTCAGCGGGGGAGCGGCAGGACTCTCTCCGGGCCGCCGGCCATCTCCTCCCTCAGCTTGTCCCGTAGTTCCAGCTCCTCCTCCGACAGCGCGCCCAGGGCCACCTTCGGCGGGACCCCCCGCACCGCCTGGCCCGGGGCCACCGGGGGCTCGTAGTGGGTGGGGGCCGTTTTGAGGGCGAGTGCCGTGGTCCCGATGAGGGCGACGGTGAAGGCGATGGCGGCGCGGGTCCAGAAGCGGGCCCGGCCTTCGCCGTGGGTGCGCACTGCCGGGGGCGGGGCGGCGCGCAGGCGTTCCGCGGAGGCCAGTTCGGCGAGGCGTCGGTGGAGCAGGGCAGGGTCGGACAGTTCCGGGAGGCGGGCGGCGACGGCCTCGCGGGCGTGCAGGAGGCGGTGCGCGGTCGCCGGAGTGCTCGCCTCCGCCTCCGCCGCCGTCTCCGGCAGGTCGAGACCGACCCCGTCGTACAGCACGAGCGTGCGGCGGTACGACGGCGGGAGGGCCAGCAGTACGTCCAGCAGGGAGCGGTCGCTCGCGGCGGCGGGCGGCGGTTCGGGGTGCCGGTAGCGGGGGCGGAACCGGTGCCAGGGGGAGAGGGCCCAGTCGTACGCCGTCGCCCGCACCCAGCCCGCCGGGTCGCGGTCCCGTGCCACCTCCGGCCAGCGCTGCCACGCCACTTGGAAGGCCCGCTCGACCGATTCGCGCGCCAGCTCCCGACGCCCGGTCAGGAGATACGTCTGCCGCACGAGGGCGGGGGCGCAGAAGGCGTACAGGGCGTCGAAGGCCTGAGCGGGCGTCAGCGTCTCTGCCCGAGTGCGCCCCTGAGTCCGGGTCAGCCTTCTGACATTCAGCGAGGCCAGCAACCTCGCGTACGCCTCCCCCGTCTGGCCGCCGGGAGTCGTGCGGCCGGTCTCCCATCCGCGCACCGTCTTGCGGGGGACACCCAGTTGCTCGGCGATGTGCGCCTGCGTCAACGCGTTGTCCTCGCGCAGGCGCCGCCGTTCCTTGGGCGGAGGGAGCGGGAAAAAGAACATAAACGTATATTGAGCGACACTTCGATGGTTCTCCTGTTACGACGGAAAAGCGCGTGTCGTTGGGAGCATGGCGGTCGTGACGCAGATGACCGACCGCCGACCGCCCCTGCCTGTCCTGCTCACCGGCCTGCGCGGCCGGTCGCCCGGGCTGGCCGACGGCCTCGTGGGCGGCGCGCTCGCGGCGGGGCTGGGGCTCGGCTCGTTCGCCGTACTGGTGACGCTGCTGTGGATCAGCTCGCCGTACCCCGACAGCGGGCCGGGCGGGGCGCTGCATGTCGCCGCCGCGCTGTGGCTGCTGGCGCACGGAGCGGAGCTGGTCCGCACCGAGACGCTGTCCGGTGTCCCGGCACCCGTGGGCCTCACCCCGCTGCTGCTGCTCGCGCTGCCCGCCTGGCTGGTGCGCCGGGCGGCACGGGACGCCGTGGACGGGGACGAGGAGGAGGCGCCGGTGGGCGGCGGTACGGCGTGGGTGGGTGTCGTCCTCGGCTACCTCGCCGTCGGCGCGGTGGCCGCGCTGTACGCGGCGGGCGGTGATCTGCGCCCCTCGTGGGGGCGGACGGGCGTGAGCGTGTCGGTGCTCGTCGCGATCGCCGCGGCCGTGGGGGTGTGGACGGCGTACGGGCGCCCTCGTTGGGGGGAGGTGGGGGCCGTGCCTCCCCTCGGTTCACGGCGGCTGGTCCTCGGGGCGGCGGCGCGCGACCGGCTCGGTGCGGCCTGGCGGGCGGCGGGAGCGGGCGCCGGGGTGCTCCTCGGGGGTGGGGCGCTGCTGACGGCGGTGTCGCTGCTGTGGCACGGCGATGTGGCGCGGGTGTCCTTCCTGCAGCTGACGGAGGGGATGTCGGGCCGCTTCACCGTGCTGCTGCTGTGCCTGGCCCTGGTACCGAACGCGGCGGTGTGGGGAGCCGCCTACGCGACCGGCCCCGGCTTCCTCCTCGGCGCGGGGCACGTCGTGAGCCCCCTCTCCTCGGCCCCCGCTCCCTTGCTGCCCCCGTTTCCGTTGCTGGCAGCCGTGCCGGACGCCGGACCCGGCACACCCCTGACCTGGGCCGCGGGCGCGGTGCCGGTGGCGGCGGGCGTGACGGTGGGGTGGTTCGCGGCACGGGGGGCGGTCGGCTGTTCGCGCTCACGGGCGGCCGGTGTGGCCCTCCTCGCGGCCGTGCTCTGCGCGTCGGCGCTCGCCGTCCTCGCGGCACTGTCGGGCGGACCGCTCGGCGTGGCCACCCTCGCCCGCTTCGGACCGGTGTGGTGGCAGGTGGGCGCCGCGGTGCTGCTCTGGACGGCACCGGTGGCGGTACCGGCCGCGATGGTGGCGAGCACCCGCACGCGACGTCCCCGGAGGCGGGCCCCTGGCGGCGAGCCCGCGAGCATCGGCAGGGCGCGGGAGGCGATGCGCGGGTTGTACGGCCGCGGCGACGACGCGAAGCACGCCGAGCGGGACGGTCACGGCGATGCGCGGGACCCCGTACGAGGTGGCAGCGACGACCCGCGCGACGCCGTACGCCCCACGCCCCTCGTCGACGACACCGACGAGCCCTACGACTTCCTGCCCGCCGACCCGACCCCGCCCGCGCACCCCAAGCCGTCAGCGCCCCCGGACCCGAAACCGGTGCACTCGGCGCCGCCGGAGCCGGACTCGCCGGACAGGCCCTAGCTGCCCGCCCCCAGAACGCCCCGAAGCTCCTCCGGCAGCAACTGCTTGCAGGTCTGCTTCGCCTCGCTGGTGAGGGCGTCCTCCGTGCAGGTGTAGTAGTCGCGGTAGACGAGTTGGGCGGTGAAGGTGATGGCGACCAGGGCGATGGCCAGGGACGCGGTGACCAGGCCGCTCACCGCGGCCGTCGTCTGCGGACGGGCGCCCATGTTCGCGGCGGCGGGGTCCGGGTTGCGGGGCTTGGCGCGCAGGGCGCTGATGCCCCAGTAGAGGGCGAGGGCGCCCAGCAGCAGAGCCACGTACGACCAGCTGAAGATGGCGACGAACAGGGCCCACATGCCGCACATCAGCGCGTACCGCGCATGGCGCTGGACCGGGTCCGTGGGGTCCCAGCGAGGGGGCGGGCCGGGGGTGCCGCCCGGTCCCTCGGGACCCGCGCCGGGGCGCTCGCCGAAGCCGCCGCCCTGGGCGCGGCCGGGCTGGCGGTCGCTCCACTGGCCGCCCCAGGGGGAGCCGGCGGGCGGAGTGTCGGAGGAGGAGTCGTCCTGGCCGCCGGGAGCGGGGTGACGGGGCTGCCAGGGGCGGTCCGGGGCGCCCTCGGGGGGCGGGGCGAAGGGGTTGTCGTCCTGGGCGGGGGCGTCGCGCTGATCGTCGCCGTTCTTCTTCCCGGCGTCACCCGAGGCCGCGTCGGGGGGCGAGGCGGGGCGCTCCCGCAGCAGCACGGCGCCGCGCTGCCCTGCGCGCGATGACTGCGGGGGGAGCGTGGCGAGTCGCAGACTGCGGTCCGGCATCAAGTGAGCGTCTTCCCCTAGGCGAATACGACGGTCTGGCAAAACTCCGCGGGAGCTGTCACTACGGCAACGCACCGCACGACGACCGCGTTCCCGAACCCGCTCCTGGCAGACGCTACCTTCCGGCCACGCCCCCGTCCCATGGGGGCCGCCCGGTGTGCCGGTATCGTTGCTGACGGTCGACCGCTTCGTAGACTTCCCCGTATCCCGGGGCGCGAAGCATTCGTACGACCATACAAACGCTCCCCCGAGAAAGGGCCCCACCGTGGCCGCCAAGCCTGTGGCCAAG
Source organism: Streptomyces sp. NPDC048751 (assembly GCF_043198595.1). Lineage (NCBI taxonomy): Bacteria > Bacillati > Actinomycetota > Actinomycetes > Kitasatosporales > Streptomycetaceae > Streptomyces > Streptomyces sp. NPDC048751. The sequence continues at coordinate 676,230 of NZ_JBICUX010000002.1, read as the reverse complement.
CGCCTCGTCGTGCTGGTCTCCGGATCCGGCACCAACCTGCAGGCGCTCCTGGACGAGATCGACCGGGTCGGGCCCGAGGCCTACGGCGCCGAGGTCGTGGCCGTCGGGGCGGACCGGGAGGGCATCGAGGGACTCGCGCGCGCCGAGCGCGCCGGGCTGCCGACCTTCGTGTGCAGGGTCAAGGACCACGGCAGCCGCGAGGAGTGGGACGCGGCACTCACCGAGGCGGTCGCCGCCCACGAGCCCGACCTCGTGGTGTCCGCCGGCTTCATGAAGATCGTGGGGAAGACGTTCCTCGCGCGCTTCGGCGGGCGGCTGGTCAACACCCACCCCGCCCTCCTCCCCAGTTTCCCGGGAACCCACGGAGTGCGCGACGCGCTCGCGTACGGCGCCAAGGTCACCGGCTGCACCGTCCACTTCGTCGACGACGGCGTCGACACCGGACCGATCATCGCTCAGGGCGTGGTGGAGATCCGGGACGAGGACGACGAGAGCGCTCTGCACGAGCGCATCAAGGAAGTCGAGCGAAGGCTGCTCGTCGAGGTCGTGGGGCGCCTCGCCCGCAACGGCCATCGCATTGAGGGACGAAAGGTAGTTATCCAGTGACCGCCGAGAGCACTGCCACGGCCGAGAGCACCAAGCGGCCCATCCGTCGCGCGCTCGTCAGTGTCTACGACAAGACCGGGCTCGAGGAGCTCGCCCGCGGGCTGCACGAGGCCGGCGTCGAGCTCGTCTCCACCGGCTCCACGGCCGCGCGGATCGCCGGGGCCGGCGTCCCGGTCACCAAGGTCGAGGAGCTCACCGGCTTCCCCGAGTGCCTCGACGGCCGCGTCAAGACCCTGCACCCCAAGGTCCACGCCGGCATCCTCGCCGACCTGCGTCTGGAGGACCACCGGCAGCAGCTGGCGGAGCTGGGCGTCGAGCCGTTCGACCTCGTCGTCGTCAACCTCTACCCGTTCCGCGAGACCGTCGCCTCCGGGGCCTCGCCCGACGAGTGCGTCGAGCAGATCGACATCGGCGGCCCCTCCATGGTCCGCGCCGCCGCCAAGAACCACCCGTCGGTCGCCGTGGTCACCAGCCCCGCGCGCTACGGCGACGTCCTGGCGGCCGCACAGGGCGGCGGCTTCGACCTCGCCACCCGCAAGCGGCTGGCCGCCGAGGCCTTCCGGCACACCGCCGAGTACGACATCGCGGTCTCCTCCTGGTTCGCCTCCGCCTACGCGCCGGCCGACGACTCCCCCTTCCCCTCCTTCCTCGCCACCAGCCTGGAGCGCGCGCACACCCTGCGCTACGGCGAGAACCCGCACCAGCCCGCCGCCCTCTACACCGCAGGCACGGGCGGCCTGGCGGAGGCCGAGCAGCTGCACGGCAAGGAGATGTCGTTCAACAACTACACGGACACGGACGCCGCCCGCCGTGCCGCGTACGACCACACCGAGCCCGCCGTCGCGATCATCAAGCACGCCAACCCGTGCGGCATCGCGGTCGGCGCCGACGTCGCCGAGGCGCACCGCAAGGCGCACGCCTGCGACCCGCTGTCCGCGTTCGGCGGCGTGATCGCCGTGAACCGGCCGGTCAGCAAGGAGATGGCCGAGCAGGTCGCGGAGATCTTCACCGAGGTCATCGTCGCGCCGGACTACGAGGAGGGGGCCCTGGAAGCCCTCGCCAAGAAGAAGAACATCCGCGTGCTGCGCTGCCCCGACGGCCCCGCCCACCCCGTCGACGTCAAGCCGATCGACGGCGGCGCCCTGCTCCAGGTCGCCGACCGCCTCCAGGCCGACGGCGACGACCCGGCCAACTGGACCCTCGCGACCGGCGAGGCGCTGGACGCCGACGAACTCCAGCAGCTCGCCTTCGCCTGGAAGGCGTGCCGGGCCGTGAAGTCCAACGCGATCCTGCTCGCCAAGGACGGCGCCTCGGTCGGTGTCGGCATGGGTCAGGTCAACCGCGTGGACTCCGCGAAGCTCGCCGTGGAGCGGGCCGGCGCCGAGCGCGCGCAGGGGTCGTACGCCGCCTCCGACGCGTTCTTCCCCTTCCCGGACGGCCTGGAGATCCTCGTCGAGGCCGGCGTCAAGGCCGTGGTCCAGCCCGGCGGTTCGGTCCGTGACGAGCTCGTCGTCGAGGCCGCGCGGAAGGCGGGCGTCACGATGTACTTCACCGGGACGCGTCACTTCTTCCACTGAGGGTCACTGACGCACCAGGGCCGTGTCTCCCCGTACGGGTGAGACACGGCCCTTGGTCGTGCGTGGAGCGAAACCCTCAGTACCGCGGAGCCGATCAGTACCGCGGAGCCGCTCAGTACTGCGGGCGGTTGAACCACGCCTTGCCGTTGGCGTTGCCGACGAACACGGCCACCAGGATGGCGAGCACGGTGTGGATGAGGCCGACGACGACGAACGGGTATATGCCGAGCACCGCGGTGATGATGCCGAAGACGAGGATCGTGACGCGGACGCCGTTGCGGCCGGAGTTGAACTTCGTGGCCAGCACGATCGCGAACACGGCCCAGGCCAGCGCGAAGACGGTCATCGCCCACAGCATCCCGGACGACTGGTCGGCCAGGTCCTGGAAGGCGGAGTTGTCCTTGAGCGAGTCGTCGTTCTTCGCGGCGTTGACACTGACGGCGGCGAAGGCGAACAGGGCCACGCCGAGGATCTGCAGACCCACGATGATCCACAGCAGCACACGGGCGGTGTTCACGGTGCCGGGCATCGTCGTCGGGGCCGGGGCGCCGGCGTAGGCGCCGACCGGCGGGGCCTGCGGGTAGCCGTAGCCCGGAGCGGGGGGCTGCTGCTGGGGGTAGCCGTAACCGGGCTGCTGCTGCCCCTGGGGAGCGCCGTAGGGGTTGTTCGGGTCGCCGTAACTCATGGCGGTGTTTCCTCCGTCTGTTGCTAGTGCGGGGACGGCGCGCGGCCGTGGCGGAGGAAAGGTCACAGAAGCGGTGCGTCCCCCCGATACTGCCCGCGGCACTGTCCGTTCATCGTTCTTCAGGCGCCGTCGCCTTGTCCAGCCACAATTCGTATGTGTTGTGCAAGTGCAACATCACCGATCATGGCGGGATTCGACACGAGTGGCGCCGTGTACGCACCGGGGCCGCAGGGGCTACCCGGATTGGAACCGGGGGCCGGTCATCCGGGAGGATGGAGTCATGACCGCCCAGATTCTCGATGGCAAGGCCACCGCAGCAGCGATCAAGTCCGATCTGACCGTCCGCGTGGCGGCGCTGAGGGAGAAGGGGATCACACCGGGCCTCGGCACGATCCTCGTCGGGGACGATCCCGGCAGCCGGAAGTACGTCGCCGGCAAGCACCGCGACTGCGCCGAGGTCGGCATCGCCTCCATCCAGCGCGAACTGCCGGGCACGGCGACGCAGGAGGAGATCGAGGCGGTCGTACGGGAACTGAACGAGGACCCGGGGTGCACCGGGTACATCGTCCAACTGCCGCTCCCCAAGGGCATCGACGAGAACCGCATCCTCGAACTGATGGACCCGGACAAGGACGCGGACGGTCTGCACCCGATGAACCTCGGGCGCCTGGTCCTCAACGAGCCGGCCCCGCTGCCCTGCACCCCGAACGGCGTGCTCACCCTGCTCCGCGCCCACGGTGTGGAGATCAAGGGCGCCGAGGTGGTGGTCGTCGGACGCGGGGTGACCATCGGCCGGCCGATGCCGCTGCTGCTGACCCGGCGCAGCGAGAACGCCACGGTCACCCAGTGCCACACCGGCACCCGGGACCTCTCCGCCCACCTCAAGCGCGCCGACGTCATCGTCGCCGCGGCAGGTTCCGCGCACCTGATCCGCGCCGAGGACGTCAAGCCGGGCGCGGCCGTCCTGGACGTCGGCGTCTCGCGCAGCGCCGAGGGCAAGATCGTCGGCGACGTCCACCCCGACGTCGCCGAGGTGGCCGGCTGGATCTCCCCGAACCCGGGCGGCGTCGGCCCCATGACCCGCGCCCAGCTGCTCGTCAACGTGGTGGAGGCGGCGGAGCGCAGTGTCGACTGACCCGGAGGGGACCCACCACGAGACGCTAGGGACCGGCGAGGCGCGGGGGACCGGCGAGACGCGGGGGACCGGCGAGACCCAGGGGACCGGCGAGACCCAGGGGACCGGCGAGACCCGGGGGACCGGCGAGGCGCGGGGGACCGGCGAGGCGCGGGGGACCGGCGAGACCCGGGGGACCGGCGAGACCGGCGAAACCCTTCAGACCAGCGAGACCCGTCAGCCGCGCCAGCCCCGCGGGTCCGGCGAGACCCGTGTGAACCACGAGACCCGCGAGGCCCCCGTGACCCCCGAGGCCCCCGTCGCTTCCGAGGCCTTCGTGACCCCCGAGGCGCTCGGGGCCCACGAGACATCCGGGACCCCAGAGACCTCTGTGACCCCGGAGACCCCGGAGACCCCGGAGACCCCGGAGGCCCCGGAGGCCCCGGAGGCCCCGGAGGCCCCGGAGACCTCCGAGCTGACCGTCCGCGACGCGATCAGCGCGCCCGATGCCGAGGGGCACCCGCGCCGCACCACCCGCCGCTTCCCCCTGTTCACCAAGGACACCGCGCGCCCCGAGGGCGGTGGCAGGGCCGCGCCGCGGGACGCCCCGGCGCCGGCCCGGCAGTGGCCGATGCTCGCCGTGTTCTCCCTGGTCGCGCTCGGTCTGCTGCTGACCGCCCTCGACCTGTTCCGGGTCGGCACGCTGCTGATCGGCGTCGCCCTGCTCGGCGGGGCCGTCCTGCGCTGGGTCCTGCCCGGCGTCGGCATGCTCGCGGTGCGCTCCCGCTTCACGGACATCGTCACGTACGGCGGTCTCGGTCTGGCGATCGTGCTGCTGGCGTTGATGGTCCAGCCGGACCCCTGGCTGCAGATCCCGTTCCTGAAGGACACGCTGCACTTCACCGTGAGCGGCTGACCACCCGTCCTTCCCCGCGAGCAGCGAGACGGCGGCCCGTCCCCTCCCCCGAGGCAAGGACGGGCCGCCGCCCGGGAACCACGCTCCCGCACCGTGAACTGCCTGTTCAACGGCTGTCCGCGCGCTGTGTCTCGGAGGTGACCGTTCCGCTACGGTGTCCGCGCTCTGCCACAGACCGAGGCCGCCACGGGAACCGCTCGGCCGCCTCACGTCGTCAATTGATCGGATCGGGAACGGGCGACGACGCCGTGGAGGTGGGTGATGGGCGCCTGGCAGCCGCTGCCGGACGAGCTGCCGCCGGAGGTGCGGAACTTCGTGGAACAGCTGCGGCAGTTGAAGGACGGCACGGGCCTCAGCCTGGCCGCGCTCGGTGCCCGCACCGCCTACAGCAAGTCCTCCTGGCAGCGGTACCTCAACGCCGTCCAGCCGCCGCCCCGGCAGGCCGTCGCCGCCCTGTGCCGGGTCGCCGGCCTCACCGAACCGGACGCCGAACGTTGCGCCGTACGCTGGGAACTCGCCGTCGAGGCCTGGCCGCGCCCGGAGTCCCCGCACCCGCCCGAAGCCGGGGCCCCCACGGCCTGTCGTCTGGATCATCCCGGCGTCGCGGGGACAGGTCCTAGCAGCGAGGGGTACGAGGACGATCCCACGGTCCCGTGGTGGGAGCGCCTGGAGGAGGAACCGCCGCCCCGCCCCGCCGGACGCCTCCTGCTGTACGCCGTCCTGCTCCTCCTCGCGCTGCTCCTCACCGCCGTCGCCGGCGCCCTCGCCTTCGGGTGACCCAAGAGAGTGCTCAACGCCCCAGTGGCGTACGAGGTCACGCATGTGTGTTGGTTGTGTCGAAGCATTGACAAGTTCGCGGATAGACCCCAATTCACCCGTACGGCGGGGCTAACGTATCCAACCTGGACGAGCCGGGAACCATATTCCTTAGTGGGCGCATCCCTTGGGTAGTCACACGGGGACTCGGCGGCGGCAGTACGCACAGGGGGGAAGAGGGGGGTTTCATGCCTCGTTGGAGGGCCTTGCCGGATGAACTCGACCCGCAGGTCAAGGAGTTCGCCAGTCAACTGCGGCGGCTCGTGGACCGCAGTGGACTGAGCATCGCGGCGGTGGCCGACCGCACGGGCTACAGCAAGACGTCCTGGGAGCGTTATCTCAACGGTCGGCTTCTCGCGCCGAAGGGGGCGATCGTCGCCCTGGCCGAGGTGACCGGCACACATCCCGTCCATCTGACGACCATGTGGGAGCTGGCCGAACGCGCCTGGAGCCGCTCGGAGATGCGCCACGACCGGACCATGGAGGCGATCCGCATCTCCCAGGCGCGTGCCGCGCTGGGGGAGTCGACCGCGCCCGCGGGGAACGTCAAACCGGTCAAGGCGGTACGCAGGGGTGGCAGCGCGACGGTGACGCCGGGGATCGCGGGCCCGGCGGGCGTGGTCCCGACGATCCCGCCGATCACCTCGGCCTCTTCGTCTTCAGCGGGCTCTCCCGTCTCCTCGGCCTCGGTGTCGACCGGCTCATCGGTCTCGTCGGTGCCCGCGCAGCCGACGGCGACCGAGGCGGACGAGCGCGAGCGTGAGCGCGCCTCGCGGGGCGGGCCGTCGAGCAGGCCCGTCTCCAGGGGCGGCTCCGGGAGTGCTGGTTCCGCCAGGGGGGCAGGGGCGAGCGACTCGGGCGGCAACTCGTGGCGCATGGCCGGGTACAAGGGGCCGGGGCAGCCGGGCGGACGCCTCTCCGCCTCCGGAGATACGGAGCCTCCGGCGACTCCCGCCTCCCTGGTTTCCCCGTCCTCTTCCGCTTCCTCTTCCTCGGCTTCCTCCGAGCCGCCGCGGGCTTCCGAAACCGGTGGTTCCTCCGGGGGAGGGGGTGGCAGGCGGCGGCCGGCGTTGCTCCTCGCGGGTGTCGTCGGTGCGCTGGCCGTGATCGCCGCCGTCTTCTTCATCCCGGGCTTCCTGGGTGACGGTGGGAAGCAGGACGAGGGCGGCTCCGAGTCGCCCCCGCGGTCCGCCGCCGCCGACCCCGACCTGCCGGCCGGGGTGAAGTGCAGCGGTGCGTCCTGCACCGGCAAGGACGCGGAGAGCATGGGGTGCAGCGGCGATCTCGTGACCACCGCCAAGACCGCGACCGTCGGCACCGCCGTCGTCGAGGTGCGCTACAGCGAGACCTGCGGTGCCGCCTGGGGACGGGTCACCCAGGCCGCGCGGGGCGACGAGGTCCGCGTGACGGTGGGTACGGCCTCGCAGTCCGGGAGCATCACCACCGTCGGCGACACGATCGCCTACACGCCGATGATGGCCGTGAAGGACGCGGGTCAGGCGAAGGCATGCGTGGCGCTGGCGTCCGGACAGAAGGGCTGCACGACGTAGCGGACCGGGACGCACGACGTAGCGGAAACGGGCTGCGCCACGGAGCGGACCGGGCTGCGCGACGTAGGAAAATGGCCAGGGCCCGGAGCCCTGGCCGAAAAGTGGTGTGGGACAGGAATGGCCGCCGGAATCGTGGGCAGGCGAACGTCACCCCCACGGGAGTCCGGCACCCCGGTACCCCCACTCGGCGGCCGCCCGTCCCTCCTCTCCCGGACAGGCGGCCGCCTCTCCCTGTGTGGCGCGTGTTCGCCTCCGCTCTGTGGGGCGGACCACACACCACCCCGGACGTCCGGGATCCCGTATGCGCGATAGCCTGACCGCTGGATGGATCTCTTGATGCCAAGAGATCGATCAAACGTCCGGGGCAGGGACGCCCCACCGCCAGCTGTCATACGGAGAACGCCATGACCCGCACTCCCGTGAACGTCACCGTCACCGGCGCGGCCGGCCAGATCGGTTACGCCCTGCTCTTCCGCATCGCCTCCGGCCAGCTGCTCGGCGCGGACGTGCCGGTCAAGCTCCGCCTCCTGGAGATCACCCCCGCGCTGAAGGCCGCCGAGGGCACGGCCATGGAGCTGGACGACTGCGCGTTCCCGCTCCTGCAGGGCATCGACATCACCGACGACCCGAACGTCGCCTTCGACGGCACCAACGTCGCCCTCCTCGTCGGCGCCCGCCCCCGTACCAAGGGCATGGAGCGCGGTGACCTCCTGGAGGCCAACGGCGGCATCTTCAAGCCGCAGGGCAAGGCCATCAACGACCACGCCGCGGACGACATCAAGGTCCTGGTCGTCGGCAACCCGGCCAACACCAACGCCCTGATCGCCCAGGCCGCCGCCCCGGACGTACCGGCCGAGCGCTTCACCGCGATGACCCGCCTCGACCACAACCGCGCGCTGACCCAGCTCGCGAAGAAGACGGGTTCGACGGTCGCCGACATCAAGCGTCTGACCATCTGGGGCAACCACTCCGCCACCCAGTACCCCGACATCTTCCACGCCACGGTCGCCGGCAAGAACGCCGCCGAGGTCGTCAACGACGAGAAGTGGCTGGCCGAGGACTTCATCCCGACCGTCGCCAAGCGCGGTGCCGCGATCATCGAGGCGCGTGGCGCGTCCTCCGCCGCGTCGGCCGCCAACGCCGCCATCGACCACGTGTACACGTGGGTCAACGGCACGGCGGACGGCGACTGGGCCTCCATGGGCATCCCGTCGGACGGCTCCTACGGCGTCCCGGAGGGCCTGATCTCCTCCTTCCCCGTCACCACCAAGGACGGCAAGTACGAGATTGTCCAGGGCCTGGACATCAACGAGTTCTCCCGCACCCGCATCGACGCGTCCGTGAAGGAGCTCGAGGAGGAGCGCGAGGCGGTCCGCGGTCTCGGCCTCATCTGAGCCGACGGCGACCGAGCCGAGTCGCCCGCTCTGTCACAAACCCGCACGGGCCTCGTTCCGGTTCCTTCCGGAACGGGGCCCGTGGCCGTTTTCGTCGCTACCGTCGGAAAAGGTGCCCAGCAGGGTGATTTCGGGGGTGCGACGCGATGAGCGGGTGGTACGGCTACAGCTCCGGTTCCGGAGCGGAACACGAACCCAGCGAGGACAGCGGCCAGGCGGCCTGGGCCGTGCGGCAGCCCGGCTCCCCGCCGCACTGGGCGTCCGCGGACACACAGGCCGACGGTGGCCTGCTGCCCACGGGCCCACCACCGCCGTACCCCACGCCCCCGGCGCCACAGCCGTACGCCCCCGCCGCCCCCCGGCGCTCCTCCGGCCGGCTGTCGGCCGCGCTCGCCCTCGCGGTGCTGCTGGGCGTCGGTGCGGGAACCGGTGTCTGGTACGTGACCCGCGACGACCCGACCGGGACCGGCGCCACGCCCTCCACGAGCATCGGCGCCACCACCGGCACGCCCGCGCACACGGGCTACCGGCGCGCCCAGGACCCCGTCGGCTACTCACTCTCCGTCCCCGAGGGCTGGACCCGTAGACAGAAGCAGGGGCAACTGGCCCCGGTGGTCTCCTACGACGCCCCGGGCGACGGCCGCCGCCTGCAGATCTTCGCGCTCGCCGAGGACACCCCGGCCCAGTCCCTGGACCTCGCCGAGAACGACCCCGGCTACGGCTTCGCCCTCCAGCCCGGCTACCAGGTCCTCGACCGCGCCTCGGGCGACACCTGGGCCGAGCTGACCTACCGCTACGACGACACCGACCTCGGCCCCCGCCGGGTCGTCGACCACCGCTTCCGGGCAACCGACGGCACCCTCTACGCGATCCGCTCCAGCGGCCCCGAGACCGCGGCCCCCGCCCGGATACGCGACCCGCTCACCACAGCCGTGACGTCGTTCTGCCCCAAGGGGCGGGAGTGCGGCTAGTCCCGCAGGTCGTTCGACTGCTCGTCGATCCCGTGGCCCTCACTCGCCGTCAGCAACCGCCGCCCCAACTCCCGCACCGCCTCCCGCAGTTCCGGTGGGCCGATGACCCGGAACGGGACCCGGAGCAAGGTGAGTTGCTCGGCGTACCACTCCGGGTCATCGGTGCCGGCGCGTAGCCGGGTCGTGTGGGGGTCGATCGGTTCGGGGCGGCCCAGGCTGGGGGTGAGCCGGTGGGCGACCTGGTCGGCTGGGGCGTGGAGGACGACCTCCACGTCGTAGGTCCAGCCCTGCGCCAGGTGTTCCTCCAGGGTGCGCAGCGGGTCGAGGCCGGTCGGTGGGGTGAACGTGCCGTCGAGGGCGGTGACTTCGGTGATCCGGTCGACGCGCAGGACGCGCCGGGCGTCGCGGGTGTGGGACCAGCACAGCAGGTACCAGCGGCCGTGGTGGACGACGACGCCCCACGGGTCGACCTCCATGGCGCGTACGCCCTTCGCGCCCAGGCGGTAGCCGAGCCGCAGTCGGCGGCGCGCGGCGCAGGCCTGTACGAGGGTGGCCGTGGTGTCGGGGTCGGGGCTCGCGGCGGCGGGGTCCGCGGCGCGGGTGCTGACCCTGCGGACCGCCTCGGCGGGCCGGGCGACCGGTTCCGGCAGGACGCGCAGGAGCTTGCCGAGCGCGCTGCCCGCCGGGTCGGCCGGGTCCGTGGCGTCGCGGTTGCCGTCCAGGACCGCCATGACCAGCGCGAGGGCCTCGGCCGCGGTGAACATCAGGGGCGGTGGGCGCAGGCCCCGGCCGACGCGGTAGCCGCCGTACGGTCCCCGCGTCGACTCGACCGGCACGCCGGCCTCGCGCAGGATGCCGACGTAGCGGCGGGCGGCGCGTTCGGAGACGCCGAGCCGGGCGGCCAGCCGGTCGGCGGTGATGCCGGGGCTGCTCTGGAGGAGCTCGAGGAGCAGGAGGGCGCGGGCGGTGGGGCTCCGGTCGTGCTTCATCGGCCCGGCGGCCCCCCTTACGAGTGTTGCGGCAGCAGCGATATTCCGGCAGTGGATCGTCCGGAACGGACCGTAGTCTGCCCGTCATGAGCGAGAACACCGAAACCGTTCTGTGGGAGCCGCCCGTCGCGGGCGACGAGGCGGACACCCTGGTCGGTTCCCTGGAGCGGCTGCGTAGGACGCTCGCGTGGAAGTGCGGGGACCTGGACGCGGCCGGGCTGAACACGCGGCTCGCCCCCTCCACGGTCACCCTGGGCGGGCTGCTGAAGCATCTGGCGCTGGTCGAGGACGAGTACCCGACCCGCCGGCTGCTCGGGCGGGAGCTCGGTCCGCCCTGGGACACGGTGGACTGGGACGCCGAGCCCGACTGGGAGTGGACCTCGGCCGCCTCCGACACCCCGGAGGAGCTGTACGCGCTCTGGGAGGGCGCGGTCGCCCGCTCCCGGACCCATGGCCGTGTCCGCAAAGTCCCGCCTGGCTCGCGACGCCTGGCACGGCCCCTCGCCGCGTTGTCGGGATCGCCCGCGTACGCCCAGTACGCGGGCGACCCTCCGCCTTGCGAGGTGCCGCACCAGACGCCGCGAGCCCTGCCCTGCGGGCAGACGGCGCTACTTTGCGGACACGGCCATGTGCGGCAGGCGCTGGCCGAGGGCGGCCCCGGCCGGCTCGCCGCGTACACCGACTCCCGGGGCGAGCACCCGAGCCTGCGGGGTCTGCTGGTCGACCTCATCGAGGAGTACGCCCGTCACGTGGGCCACGCCGACATGGTGCGCGAGTCCGTCGACGGCCGGGTGGGAGAGGACCCGCCCCGGTGAACGAACCCGTGCCCCCGGAGAAGCTGGACGTCCGCCCCGCCAACGAGGCCTCCTGGGACGACGTGAGCGCCGTCTTCGGCACGACCGACTACCCGGGCCGCTGCCAGTGCCAGCGCTACAAGACCGTGGGCCACCACTGGAGCGCCGCGCCCCCGGAGGAACGCGCCGCGCGCCTGCGCGAGCAGACCGCCTGCGGGGACCCCGGCGCGGAGGCGACCAGCGGCCTGGTCGCCTACCTGGAGGGCGAGCCCGTCGGCTGGGCCGCCGTCGAGCCGCGTACCGCCTACGCCGGGCTGCTGCGCACCCGCGTCCCGTGGACGGGCCGGCGCGAGGACAAGGCGGACGACGGTGTCTGGGCGGTGACCTGTCTGCTCACGCGCCGCGGCTTCCGCCGACGAGGCATCACCTACGGCCTCGCCCGGGCCACCGTCCCCTACGCCCGCGAGCGCGGTGCCCGCGCCCTGGAGGCGTACCCGATGCTCACCGCACCCGGCGTGGAGGTCACCTGGGGCGAACTCCACGCCGGCAGCCGCCAGGTGTTCGCCGAGTTGGGCTTCACGGAAGTGAACCGGCCGACGCTACGGAGGGTGGTGATGCGGATCGACTTCTGACGCCGTCCGGTTCCTCCCACAAAGCCACCCGATTTGACCCGGTTCATCCCCATCTCCAGTGACGCAGCGCACTTTCGGCCAGGGATTGCGCATGCATTCGAGGGGCACGGGCAGATGCGCAGGTGCCACGTGAGTGACACGCGTGTGACGCAGGGGGGCTGAACAGGAACGGAAGGCAGTACGGAGCATGGCGGACAGTACGCAGCAGCAGGCGCGGAAGACCATCCACGCGGGTGGGGAGTGGTGTGAAGCCGTCTCCGGCGCCACACGTGAGATCCTCGACCCCGCGGACGGGCTGACGTTCGCCGTGGTCGCCGAGGGCGACGAGAAGGACACCGACCTGGCCGTCGCGGCCGCCCGCAGCGCCTTCGCCGCAGGTGAGGGTGCGTGGCCGCGCACGCCGGCGCGCGAACGTGCCGCCGTGCTGCGCCGCACGGCCGACCTCCTGACCCGGGACCGCGAACAGCTCGGCCTGCTGGAGAGCCGGGACGCGGGCAAGACCGTCGAGGAGGGCCGCGTCGACATCGACTGTGTCGCCGACGCCTTCCGCTACTTCGCCGAACTCGTCGCCGGTGAGTCCCCCGGCCGGGTCGTCGACGCGGGCACGACCGACGTCCACAGCGTCGTCGTACACGAACCCGTCGGCGTGTGCGCGATGATCACGCCCTGGAACTACCCGCTGCTCCAGGCCAGTTGGAAGATCGCCCCCGCGCTGGCGGCGGGCAACACCTTCGTGATCAAGCCGAGCGAGATCACCCCGCTGACGACGGTCGCCCTGATCGACCTGCTGCTGGAGGCGGGGCTGCCCGCAGGGGTCGCCAACATCGTGACCGGGCCCGGCCATTCGGTCGGCGCCCGCCTCGCCGAGCACCCCGACGTCGACCTGGTCTCCTTCACCGGTGGCCTGCTCAGCGGCACCAAGGTCGCGCAGGCCGCCGCCCCCACCGTCAAGAAGGTCGCCCTCGAACTCGGCGGCAAGAACCCCAACGTCGTCTTCGCCGACGCCTGCGCCACCGACGAGGGCTTCGACACCGCCGTCGACCAGGCCCTCAACGCGGCCTTCATCCACAGCGGCCAGGTCTGCTCCGCCGGCGCCCGCCTCATCGTCGAGGAGAGCGTCCGCGAACGCTTCGTCGCCGAACTCGCCCGCAGGGCCGAGAAGATCCGCCTCGGCCGCGGCACCGAGGACGGCGTCGAGTGCGGCCCCCTCGTCTCCGAGCAGCAGCGCGACAAGGTCGAGGCGTACGTCGAGTCCGCCCTGTCCGAGGGCGCGGTCCTGCGCTCCGGCGGCCGCCGCCCCGAGCCCAGCGACGTACGGCCCGCCACCGGCTACTTCTACGAGCCCACCGTCCTCGACCACTGCCACCGCGAGATGCGGGTCGTCCGTGAGGAGGTCTTCGGCCCGGTCGTCACCGTCGAGACCTTCCGTACGGAGGAGGAGGCGATCGCGCTGGCCAACGACACCGAATACGGGCTCGCGGGCGGCGTATGGACCGCCGACGCCGGACGCGCCCGGCGCGTGGCCGGCCGACTGCGCCACGGCACCATCTGGATCAACGACTTCCACCCCTACCTCCCGCAGGCGGAGTGGGGCGGCTTCGGAAAGAGCGGCGTGGGACGCGAACTGGGCCCCGCCGGACTCGCCGAGTACCGAGAGACCAAGCACGTCTACCAGAACCTCGCGCCCAAGCCGGTGCGGTGGTTCGCGGGCTGAGCCCGACCCCACGGCGCCCACCCCCGGCCACCTCTCACCCCCGGCCACCTCTCACCGCCGCTTCGACTCGACCCCCGTCCCCCTGACCGTCCCTCTCACTCTCACTCCGGTTCACCACCCCTCTCACCCCCCTCACCGCATCCCTGGAGTACCACCCCCATGCCCGACAAAACCCACGAGTACGACTACGTCGTCATCGGCGGCGGCACAGCGGGCTCCGTCATCGCCTCCCGCCTCACCGAGAACCCCGACGTCACCGTCGCCGTCATCGAGGGCGGCCCCAGCGACGTCGACCGCGAGGACGTCCTGACCCTGCGCCGCTGGATGGGACTGCTCGGCGGCGAACTGGACTACGACTACCCGACCACCGAGCAGCCGCGCGGCAACTCCCACATCCGGCACAGCCGCGCCCGCGTCCTCGGCGGCTGCTCCTCCCACAACACCCTCATCGCCTTCAAGCCGCTGCCCTCCGACTGGGACGAGTGGGAGCAGGCCGGCGCCAAGGGCTGGGGCGCCGTGCCGATGGAGGCGTACTACGCGCGCCTGAAGAACAACATCGTCCCGGTCGACGAGAAGGACCGCAACGCCATCGCCCGCGACTTCGTCGACGCCGCGCAGAAGGCGACCGGCGTCCCGCGGATCGATGGCTTCAACCAGAAGCCGTTCACCGAGGGCGTCGGCTTCTTCGACCTCGCCTACCACCCCGAGAACAACAAGCGCTCCAGCGCGTCGGTCGCCTACCTGCACCCCGTGATGGACGAGCGGCCCAACCTCCACCTCTTCCTGGAGACCTGGGCCCACAAGCTCGACCTGGACGGCACCCACGCGCGAGGCGTCCACGTACGCACCAAGGACGGCGAGGAACTCCTCGTGACCGCCCGCCGCGAGGTCGTGCTGTGCGCCGGCGCCGTCGACTCGCCCCGGCTGCTGCTGCACTCCGGCATCGGCCCGAAGGCGGACCTGGAGGCACTCGGCATACCCGTCGTGCACGACCTGCCGGGTGTGGGCGAGAACCTGCTCGACCACCCCGAGTCGGTGATCGTCTGGGAGACCAACGGCCCCCTCCCGGAGAACTCCGCGATGGACTCCGACGCGGGCCTCTTCGTGCGCCGCGACCCCGAACAGCCGGGCCCCGACCTGATGTTCCACTTCTACCAGATCCCCTTCACGGACAACCCCGAGCGCCTCGGCTACGAACGCCCGGAGTTCGGCGTCTCGATGACCCCGAACATCCCCAAGCCGAAGAGCCGCGGCCGCCTGTACCTCACCAGCGCCGACCCGTCCGTGAAGCCCGCCCTCGACTTCCGCTACTTCACCGACGAGGACGACTACGACGGCCGCACCCTCGTCGACGGCATCAGGATCGCCCGCGAGATAGCCAAGGCCGAGCCGCTCGCCGGCTGGCTCAAGCGCGAGGTCGCCCCCGGCCCGGACGTGACGGGCGACGAGGAGCTCAGCGAGTACGCGCGCAAGGTCGCGCACACCGTGTACCACCCGGCGGGCACCTGTCGTATGGGCGCGCCCGACGACGAACAGGCCGTCGTCGACCCCCAGTTGAGGATCCGGGGCCTTCAGGGCATCCGGATCGCCGACGCGTCCGTGTTCCCGACCATGACCGCCGTCAACCCCATGATCGGCGTCCTCATGGTCGGGGAGCGAGCCGTCGACCTGATCGGAGGTGAGGCGTGATGACCACGTCCATGGAACGCAAGACGACCCACGACACGTCCGAGGACACCGTCTTCTCGGTGGACGGCCTGTGGAAGGTCTTCGGCCCCAAGGCCGACGACATACCCGCCGACCCCGAACTCGCCTCGCTCCCACCCGCCGAGCTGCGCGAGCGCACCGGCTGCACGGCCGCCGTCCGCGACGTCTCCTTCGACGTCCGCAAGGGTGAGGTCTTCGTCGTCATGGGCCTGTCCGGCTCCGGCAAGTCCACCCTCGTGCGCTGTCTGACCCGGCTGATCGAACCGACCGCCGGCACCATCGCCATCGACGGCGAGGACGTACGCGCCATGGACAAGTCCCGGCTGCGCGAACTGCGCCGCCACCGCGCCGCGATGGTCTTCCAGCACTTCGGCCTGCTCCCGCACCGCACGGTCCTCGACAACGTGGCCTACGGCCTGGAGATCCAGGGCATGGGCAAGGGCGAGCGCCGCGAGAAGGCCGCCGAGGTCGTGGAGAAGGTCGGCCTGGAAGGCATGGAGCAGCGCAGGCCCGGCCAGCTGTCCGGCGGCCAGCAGCAGCGCGTCGGCCTGGCCCGCGCCCTCGCGGTCGACCCCGAGGTGCTGCTGTTCGACGAGCCGTTCAGCGCGCTCGACCCGCTGATCCGGCGGGACATGCAGGAGGAGGTCATCCGCCTGCACCACGAGGAGGGCCGCACCATGGTCTTCATCACCCACGACCTCAACGAGGCCCTGAAGCTGGGCGACCGCATCGCGCTGATGCGCGACGGCGAGGTCGTGCAGCTCGGCACCCCGGAGGAGATCGTCGGCTCCCCGGCCGACGACTACGTCCGCGAGTTCGTCCGGGACGTGCCGCGCGACCAGGTCATCACCGTCCGCTCGGCGATGCGCGCCGGTGACTGCGGCGGCCCCGACCACCCCGGCGCCCTCGCCCCGAACACCGTCGTCGCCGACGCGATCCGTGTCGTCTCCGAGAGCGGCCGGGCCGCCTGCGTGGTCGACAACGGCCGCTGCATCGGCGTCGTCGACCACGAGCGCCTGCTCGGCGTGGTGGCCGGGACGGGAACGTACAAGGAGGCCGCCTGATGGCCACGATCACCACCTCCGCCCCGCGCGTCGCCCTCCCGGGCGTCCTCAAGCACCGGGCCGTCCGCAAGCTCCTGCTGCTCGCGCTCGCCGCTGCGATCCTCGTCCCCCTCGCCAACTCCCGCTGGGCGAGCGGCACCTGGCCGCAGGAGCTGACCGTCGACCTGACCAAACCGCTGACCAGCACCAGCGACTGGATCATCGACAACCGCGACAGCCACCCCCTGTTCCTCTACTTCTTCGGCCACATCAGCAACGTGGTCGTGATCGCCGTACGCGCCGTCTACCTCACCCTCCTGGCCGTCGGCTGGGCCGGCGTGACGGCGATCGGCGCCCTCGTCGCATGGCGCGTGGCCGGCCTCCGGCTCGCCGCCGGCACGGCGGCCGCCTTCCTCGCCTGCGGTCTGCTCGGCATGTGGCTGCCGACCATGCAGACACTGGCCCTGATGGTGGTCGCGGTCCTGGCGTCCGTCGTCGTGGGCGCCCTGCTGGGCCTCGCCGCCGGACTCTCCGACCGCATGGACCGCGCCCTGCGCCCCGTCCTGGACACCATGCAGGTGCTGCCGGCGTTCGCCTACCTGCTGCCCGTCGTCCTGGTCTTCGGCATCGGCGTCCCCGCCGCCGTCCTCGCCACCGTCGTCTACGCCGCCCCGCCCATGGCCCGGCTCACCGCGCTCGGCCTGCGCTGCGCCGACCCACAGGTCATGGAGGCCGTCGAGTCGCTCGGCGCCACCGCGCGCCAGCGCCTGCTGACCGCCCGTATCCCGCTGGCCCGCAAGGAACTCCTCCTCGGCCTCAACCAGACGATCATGATGGCGCTGTCCATGGCGGTCATCGCCTCCGTGATCGGCGCGGGCGGCCTCGGTGACCGCGTCTACCAGGCGCTGGCCTCCGTCGACGTCGGCGCGGCCCTCGCGGCCGGCATCCCGATCGTGCTCCTCGCGGTCGTCCTGGACCGCGTGACCGCCGCCGCCGGACGGTCCGGCGACTCGGACTCCGGCACCCCCCGCACCTACTGGCTGTACGCGCTGCTCGGCACCGTCGCCATCGCCCTCGCCGGGCGGCTGCTGGGCCGACTGGAATGGCCCGACTCCTGGACGGTCGCCATCGCCGAACCGGTCAACCGTGTCGTCGACTGGATGACCGACCACCTCTACTCCGGCGTCCCCTACATCGGCGGCACCGCCGACTGGGCCGGCCACTTCACCACCTGGGTCCTCGACCCGGTCAGGAGCGGCCTGCAGTGGCTGCCCTGGTGGTCGGTGCTGCTCCTGGTCGCCGCGCTGGCCTGGCTGATCGGCACCTGGCGCACCGCGCTCACCGCCGTCCTCGCCATGGCCGCGATCGGCGTGCTCGGGGTGTGGCAGCCGTCCCTGGACACCCTGTCCCAGGTCCTCGCCGCCGTCGCCGTCACCCTGGTCCTGGGCTTCGCGACCGGTATCGCGGCCGCCCGCAGCGACCGCTTCGAACGCGCCCTGCGCCCCGTCCTGGACGTCTTCCAGACGATGCCGCAGTTCGTCTACCTGATCCCGGTCGTCGCCCTGTTCGGCGTCGGCCGCGCCCCCGCGGTCGCCGCGGCCGTGGTCTACGCGCTGCCCGCCGTGGTCCGCATCACCACCCAGGGCCTGCGCCAGGTCGACCCGGCCGCCCTGGAGTCGGCCCGCTCGCTCGGCGCGACCAGCGGCCAGCAACTGCGCCAGGTGCAGCTTCCGCTCGCCCGCGAGTCGCTGCTGCTCGCCGTGAACCAGGGCGTGGTCCTGGTCCTCGCCGTCGTCATCATCGGCGGCCTGGTCGGCGGAGGCGCGCTCGGCTACGACGTCGTCTTCGGCCTCGCCCAGGGCGACCTCGCGACCGGTCTGGTGGCCGGCGCCGCGATCGTCTGCCTCGGCCTGATGCTCGACCGGGTGACCCAGCCGACGGAACGCCGCGCGAAGAAGGGAGCGTGACATGCGAGTCCGTACGACTGCCGTGACCGCCGCGGCGGGCGCGCTGTTGCTGCTGACCGGCTGCGGCGCCGCCGACATGACCAAGCAGGCCTCGCCCTTCGCCAACGCGCAGGGCAGCAAGTCCGTGACGCTCTCCGTGCAGTCCTGGGTCGGGGCGCAGGCCAACGTGGCCGTCGTCCAGTACCTCCTGGAGCACGAGCTCGGCTACCACGTCGACACCGTCCAGGTCGACGAGGTCCCCGCCTGGGACGCGCTCAGCCAGGGCCGCGTCGACGCGATCATGGAGGACTGGGGCCACCCCGACCAGGAACAGCTCTACGTCAAGGACAAGAAGACCATCGCCCCCGGCGGCGACCTCGGCGTCACCGGGCACATCGGCTGGTTCGTCCCCACGTACCTGGCCAAGCAGCACCCGGACATCACCAACTGGAAGAACCTCAACAAGTACTCCTCGCTGTTCCGCACCCCGGAGAGCGGCAGCAAGGGCCAGCTCCTCGACGGCTCCCCGTCGTACGTCACCAACGACAAGGCGCTGGTGAAGAACCTGAAGCTCGACTACCAGGTCGTCTTCGCCGGTTCCGAGGCCGCCCAGATCACGCAGATGCGCCAGTTCGCCAAGGAGAAGAAGCCCTTCCTGACGTACTGGTACGCCCCGCAGTGGCTCTTCAAGAAGGTCCCGATGACCGAGGTGAAGCTGCCCCCCTACAAGGAGGGCTGCGACGCGGACCCGGAGAAGGTCGCCTGCGCCTACCCGCACACCCCGCTCCAGAAGTACCTCAACGCGGACTTCGCCAAGACGGGCGGCAAGGCCGCCGCCCTCCTGAAGAAGTTCAAGTGGACCACCGAGGACCAGAACGAGGTGGCCCTGATGATCGCCGACCAGAAGCTGACGCCTGAGGACGCGGCGAAGAAGTGGGTGAAGACCCACGAGTCGACGTGGAAGGCGTGGCTGTCCTGAGCGTCCCTACGCCCTCAGGCCGGCGGCGATCTCTCGCAGCGCGGCGGTCGCACTGCGCTGCAGCCACGGCACGAACGTGACGCGCGTGGCCCCGAGTTCACCGAGTTCGGTGGGCGAGGGGCTCTCGCCGTCCAGCTTGGCACAGGCGTTGATCGGCCCCTGGATCCCGGCCCGCAGCAGCGGCAGCACGTCGGCCGGGGCGCCGATCGGATACACGCAGTCGGCGCCCGCGGCGACGTACGACGCGGCCCGCTCGATGGCCTGCCCGGGGTCGGTGACCCCGCGGGAGAAGGTGTCGACGCGGGCGTTGACGAAGAGCCGGTCTCCTGCGACGTACCGCACCTCGGCCAGCCAGTCGGCGTGCCGCCGCGGGTCCTTCAGGACGCCTGCCTCCGAGTCCTCGACGTTGCAGCCCACGGCACCCGCCTCCAGCAGCCGCTCCACCAGCTCCTCGGGCGTGAGCCCGTACCGCGGGGTCTGGGGGGCAGCCCCCAGGTACGGTCACCCCGACGCCACCGCAGGCTCCTCCGCCTCCTCACCGGAGCCCACCTCCCCGAAGCGTGCCAACCCCAACGCCCCCGCCACCGCGACCACGAACCCCGCCACAGCCAGCCAGGCCAGCCCCTCCCTCGTACGGTCCCCCAGCCACACCACCCCCACCACTGCGGGCCCGATCGTCTCCCCGAGCACCATCCCCGCCGTCGCCGCGGTCACCGACCCCCGCTGCAACGCCGAGGTCAGCGACAGAAACGCCGCCCCACCGCCCAACAGCAGCGCGTAGGTCGCCGGATTGCTGAACAACGCGGCCGGATCGAGATCGTCGATGAGCCGGACCGCCACCTCCACCACCCCGAAGCCGCACCCGGCCCCCAGCCCCAGCACCGGCGCCCGCCCCCGCTTCGGCAGCCGCCCGGCCACAAGGCCCAACAGCAGCACAACGACCGCCACACCGAGCATCGCGTACGACAACCAGTCGGGCCCCGCCTCCTCGCCCTCCGTTCCCGACGCGAGCCCCAGCATCGCCAGCCCCGCACACACCACCGCCACCGCGCCCCACTCGACCCGGCTCAGCCGCGCCCGCAGCAACCGCGCCGCGACCACCGCGGTCACCGCGAGACTGGAGGCGAGCGCCGCCCCCACCGCGTAGATCGGGACGGACCTGAGCGCGGCGATCTGGAACAGGAACCCGAGCCCGTCCAACGCGAGCCCCGCCAGATACCGCCACTGCCGCAGCGCCCGCAGCAGCAGCGCCGCCTCCCCGCCACCCCCACCGGCCGCCGCGCGCGCGGCGACCGCCTGCAACACCGTCGCCGTACCGAAGCAGACCGCCGCACCAAGCGCGCACACCATTCCAAACAACACAAAGGGACTCTAGGGGCTGGCGCAAAAAAGGGGTCCGATGCACACGTTCTCTCACCGGTCTCTAGGCTGACCGCCGGAAAACATCGAACGGGGAAACGACGGGGAGACGGGGACATGGCGGAACCACGGAGGCGACTGCGCTCCAGCACGGTGGTACTGGGCGGCATGGGAGTCGTCGCGGCGACCCTGACGGCCTGCGGATCGGATCCCGACCGCCGCTGCGTGGACCGGGACAACTACGACTCCGTCTACGGCTACAAGGTCGTCGCCGACAAGAACTGCAAGTCCGGCTCGTCGTCCTCGTCCTCGGGCAAGAAGGGCAAGGGCGGTAGCAGGAAGACCGGCGGCGCCTGGTACTACGACGCCGACGTCAGCAAGGGCCGTGCCGACGACGGCACCTTCAGCCGCAGCGAGGCCGTCGACCGCGGCGGCTTCGGCTGCTCCGGCTCGGGCAGCGGCGGCGGCTGAGCCGTAGGAGCACCACGCGTGGAACGCCGCACCACGGAGCCCCGCCCCGACTGGCAGCAGACCGTCGAGGAACAGGGCCTCGTCTACCCGCTCACCCGCCATCCCGACGGCGTGCTGCGTCCCTACTGGGACGAGAGCGCGTACTACGTCTTCACCCTCGACGAGGTCGAGGCGCTGGAGGAGGTCGTCGAGGAACTGCACCGGATGTGCCTGGCGGCCGCCGACCACATCGTCACCGCCGACCGCTTCGCCGACCTCGGCATCACCGACCCGCGTCTCGCCGCGGCGGTCGCCGAGGCCTGGCGCCGCCGCGCCGAACTCCCCTCCGTCTACGGCCGCTTCGACCTCCGCTACGACGGCACGGGCCCGGCCAAACTCCTGGAGTACAACGCCGACACCCCCACCTCACTGGTCGAGGCCGCCTCACCCCAGTGGTTCTGGATGGAGGACCGCTTCCCCGGCGCCGACCAGTGGAACTCCCTGCACGAACGCCTGGTCGACGCGTGGCGACGGCAGGCCGCCCTCCTCCCGCCGGGCAGCCCGCTCTACTTCGCGCACTCCACCGCCGACGAACTCGGCGAGGACCTGATGACGGTCGCCTACCTGAAGGAGACCGCCGAACAGGCCGGCCTGGACACCGCCTGGATACCGATGGAGGACATCGGCTGGGAACGCCTCTCCCGCCGCTTCGTCGACAACCGACTGCGCTTCATCCGCAGCTGCTTCAAGCTCTACCCCTGGGAGTGGCTCACCACCGACCGCTTCGCCGACCACGTCCTCGACACCCTCGACAACGGCGGCGGCACGGGCAGCACCCTGTGGATCGAACCCGCCTGGAAGATGCTCCTCAGCAACAAGGCCCTCCTGGCCATCCTCTGGGAGCTCTACCCCGACCACCCCAACCTCCTCCCCGCCTACCTGGACGGCCCCCGCGAGCTGGCCACCGCACGGGGTTACGTGGCCAAGCCCTTGCTGGGCCGTGAGGGCGCGGGCGTGACGATCCACGAGCCGGGCGCGGACCCCGTACTACGCACCGACGAGCCCTGCTGCTACCAGGAGTTGGCCCCCCTGCCCGACTTCGACGGCAACCACGTGGTACTCGGCGCCTGGGTGGTGGAGGACGAGTCGGCGGGCCTGGGCATCCGAGAGTCGTCGGGCCTGGTGACGGACGAGTACGCCCGCTTCCTGCCCCACGTGATCCTCTAGGGCGTGTTGCGCGCCCGGCCCCGCGCAACACGGCCTAGACCGTCAGCACCTCCCCGATCTGGCTCAGCCCCCACTCCAGATCCCCTTCGCCGATGACGAGGGGCGGCGCGATCCTGATCGTCGGCCCGCGCGTGTCCTTCACCAGCACCCCCCGGTCCATCAGCCTCTCCGACACCTCACGCCCGCTGCCGTACTCCGGCGCGACATCGACCCCCGCCCACAGGCCCCGCCCCCGCACCGCCGTCAGCCTCCCGGTGTCGGCCAGCGCCTTCAATTCCCCCCGCATACGCTCCCCGAGCTCCGCCGCCCGCGCCTGATACTCCCCGGACCGCAGCATCGCGATCACCTCCAGCGCCACCGCACAGGCCAACGGATTCCCCCCGAACGTCGACCCGTGCTCCCCGGGCCGGAAGACACCCAGCACCTCCGCGCTCGACACCACCGCCGACACCGGCACGATCCCGCCGCCCAACGCCTTCCCCAGCACGTACATGTCCGGCACGACCCCCTCGTGCTCGCACGCGAAGGTCCGCCCCGTCCGCCCCAGCCCCGACTGGATCTCGTCCGCGACGAACAGCACGTTCCGCTCCCGCGTCAGCGCCCGCACCGCCGGCAGATAACCGGCCGGCGGCACCAGCACACCGGCCTCGCCCTGGATCGGCTCGAGGAGCACCGCCACCGTGTTCTCGGTGACCGCCGCCCGCATCGCCGTCAGATCGCCGTACGGCACGATCTCGAAGCCCGGCGTGTAGGGCCCGTAGTCCGCCCGCGCCTCCGGATCAGTCGAGAAGCTGATGACGGTCGTCGTACGCCCGTGGAAGTTGTTGCCCGCGACGACGATCTTCGCCATCTCCGCGGGCACCCCCTTGACCCGGTACCCCCACTTCCGGACCGTCTTCACGGCCGTCTCCACCGCCTCCGTGCCGGTGTTCATCGGCAGCACCATCTCCATGCCGCACAGCTCGGCGAGCTCCGTGCAGAACGCGGCGAACCGGTCGTGGTGGAAGGCCCGGGACGTCAGCGTCACCCGCTCCAGCTGGGCCTTCGCCGCCTCGATCAGCCGCCGGTTGCCGTGCCCGAAGTTCAGCGCCGAGTAGCCGGCCAGCAGATCCAGATACCGTCGCCCCTCCACATCCGTCATCCAGGCACCGTCGGCGGTGGCGACGACCACCGGCAGCGGATGGTAGGTGTGCGCGCTGTGCGCGTCGGCAGCGGCGATGAACGCGTCCGTCGTGGTCACGGGACCTCCCGGGGTGAGACAGCCCTGAGGCAGCCCTCCTTGCAGCCCTCCCTTCTTATCCTCGCTCGGATGGTGGACGCGGGACCTCCGCCTTCGGCGCGCCCGGTAGGCTGATCGACGGGCCGTGACTGGCGCGCAAGGATGGGACGGACCATCGGGGAGCGGCCCGCGAGTGACCGAGTGCCGTGCGCCTGGGCCAGACCGAGAACCGTGACCGCTTCACGCCACGCCGCCCGGAGGCCGACGACATGTCAGAGCAGCAGCCCCTCTCCACCGAGTCCACGGCCTTCCGTGCCGCCCTCGACGTGATCCGCGCCGTCGAGCCGCGCGTCGCCGACGCGATCGGCCAGGAGGTCACCGACCAGCGCGAGATGCTCAAGCTGATCGCCTCCGAGAACTACGCCTCGCCGGCCACGCTCCTCGCGATGGGCAACTGGTTCAGCGACAAGTACGCCGAGGGCACCGTCGGCCGCCGCTTCTACGCCGGCTGCCGCAACGTCGACACGGTGGAGTCGCTGGCCGCCGAGCACGCCCGCGAACTGTTCGGCGCCCGCCACGCCTACGTCCAGCCGCACTCCGGCATCGACGCCAACCTCGTCGCCTTCTGGGCCGTCCTCGCCGACCGCGTCGAGGCGCCCTTCCTGGAGAAGACCGGCGCCCGCCAGGTCAACGACCTCACCGAGGCCGACTGGGCCGAGCTGCGCCAGGCCTTCGGCAACCAGCGCATGCTCGGCATGTCCCTCGACGCCGGCGGCCACCTCACCCACGGCTTCCGCCCGAACATCTCCGGCAAGATGTTCGACCAGCGCTCCTACGGCACCGACCCGGCCACCGGCCTGATCGACTACGAGGCCCTGCGCGCCAGCGCCCGCGAGTTCAAGCCGTTGATCATCGTCGCGGGCTACTCGGCGTACCCCCGGCTGGTGAACTTCCGGATCATGCGCGAGATCGCCGACGAGGTCGGCGCGACCCTCATGGTCGACATGGCCCACTTCGCGGGCCTGGTCGCCGGCAAGGTCCTCACCGGCGACTTCGACCCGGTCCCGCACGCCCAGATCGTCACCACCACCACCCACAAGTCCCTGCGCGGCCCCCGCGGCGGCATGGTCCTGTGCGACGACTCCCTCAAGGACCAGGTCGACCGCGGCTGCCCGATGGTCCTCGGCGGCCCCCTCCCGCACGTCATGGCCGCCAAGGCCGTCGCCCTGGCCGAGGCCCGGCAGCCGTCCTTCCAGGACTACGCCCAGCGCATCGTCGACAACTCCCGCGCGCTGGCCGAGGGCCTGATGCGCCGGGGCGCGACCCTGGTCACCGGCGGCACGGACAACCACCTCAACCTGATCGACGTGGCGTCCTCCTACGGCCTCACCGGCCGCCAGGCCGAGGCAGCCCTCCTCGACTCGGGCATCGTCACCAACCGCAACGCCATCCCCGCCGACCCCAACGGCGCCTGGTACACCTCCGGCATCCGTATCGGCACCCCCGCCCTGACCACCCGCGGTCTGGGCACCGCCGAGATGGACGAGGTCGCGGGCCTCATCGACCGCGTCCTGACGACCACCGAGCCGGGCACGACGAAGTCCGGTGCCCCGAGCAAGGCCTCCCACGTCCTGGACGCGAAGGTCGCGGAGGAGATCTCCCAGCGGGCCACGGACCTGGTCGCCGGCTTCCCCCTGTACCCGGAGATCGACCTGGGCTGACCGCCCCCGGCGGCTCAGAGATCGATCAGCTCCTGCCGCGGCTCCTCCCGCGGCGGCCCGGCCTCCCGCCGGGCCGCCGCGCGGCATGTCAGGAAGCCGCCCGCGAATCCGGCGGCGAGCCCTCCGGCCGCCCACCACAGAGGGTCACCGGACCGGCGACCGCCGCCGTCGGACGCGTCATGGGGAACAGCTGGTCCTGCCGCTCGACGGCCACGTCCCCGCCCGGCGCCCGCCGCGTCTGCGGCCATCCGCCCACTCCCGTCAGACCCCACACCACGGTGAGCCGCGCGGCCGGATACCGCGTTACACCCCCCGCAGCCGGGTCGAATCCCCTCTGTTCCGGACCAGTTCCGGATCCGGCCACGGGACCTGAGAGAATGGTGAGCATGGCCTCTGACCGACCCCGTGTGCTCTCCGGAATCCAGCCCACCGCAGGCTCGTTCCACCTCGGCAACTACCTCGGCGCCGTCCGCCAGTGGGTAGCCCTGCAGGAGAGCCACGACGCCTTCTACATGGTCGTCGACCTGCACGCGATCACGCTGCCCCAGGACCCGGCCGACCTGCGCGCCAACACCCGCCTGGCCGCCGCGCAGCTCCTCGCCGCCGGTCTCGACCCGGAGCGCTGCACGCTCTTCGTCCAGAGCCATGTGCCCGAGCACGCCCAGCTCGCCTGGATCATGAACTGCCTCACCGGCTTCGGCGAGGCCTCCCGTATGACCCAGTTCAAGGACAAGTCCGCCAAGCAGGGCGCCGACCGCGCCTCCGTCGGCCTGTTCACCTACCCGATCCTCCAGGTCGCGGACATCCTGCTCTACCAGGCCCACGAGGTCCCGGTCGGCGAGGACCAGCGCCAGCACGTCGAGCTGACCCGCGACCTCGCCGAGCGCTTCAACGGCCGCTTCGGCCAGACCTTCACCGTCCCGAAGCCGTACATCCTCAGGGAGACGGCGAAGATCTACGACCTCCAGGACCCGTCGATCAAGATGAGCAAGTCGGCGTCCACGCCGAAGGGCCTCATCAACCTGCTCGACGACCCGAAGGCGACGGCGAAGAAGGTCAAGAGCGCGGTCACCGACACGGACACGGTGATCCGCTTCGACCGGGAGACCAAGCCCGGCGTCAGCAACCTGCTCTCCATCTACTCGACGCTCACCGGTGCCGGTATCGCCGAACTGGAGGAGAAGTACGTCGGCAAGGGCTACGGTGCGCTCAAGACGGACCTCGCCGAGGTCATGGTCGAGTTCGTGTCGCCGTTCCGGGAGCGGACCGAGCAGTACCTGGACGACCCCGAGACGCTGGACTCGATCCTGGCCAAGGGCGCCGAGAAGGCGCGTGCCGTCGCCGCGGAGACCCTCTCCCAGGCGTACGACAAGGTGGGCTTCCTGCCCGCCAAGCACTGACACGCGCGTACGCCCGTCGCATCGGCGGACGTACCACCGGACAGAGCGCTGCACATCACTACGGCTGCGCCTGCCCGCAACCCTGCCGTGGCCGTACAGTCGATAGCCGGAAGGCTTCAGACCGAGCCCGAGACCCCAGCCGACACGACGACAGGAGACGACGTGGGGACACTGACGATCGGTGTGTCGATCGCGGTCCCGGAGCCTCACGGCAGCCTGCTCCAGGAGCGGCGCGCGGGCTTCGGCGACGTCGCCGCTCACGGCATCCCCACGCATGTCACCCTGCTGCCGCCGACCGAGGTCGAGGCCGACGACCTGCCTGCGATTGACGCGCACCTGACCGAGGTGGCGGGGGCGGGCCGCCCGTTCCCCATGAGGTTGTCCGGAACCGGCACGTTCCGGCCGCTGTCGCCGGTCGTGTACGTGCGGATCGCCGACGGCGCCGAGGCGTGCACCTGGCTGCAGAAGCGGATCCGGGACGCCTCCGGGCCGGTGGCACGCGAACTGGCGTTCCCGTACCACCCGCACGTCACGGTGGCCCACGGCATCGACGAAGCGGCCATGGACCGCGCCTACGAGGAGCTCGCCGACTACGAGGCCGAGTGGTCCTGCACCGGCTTCGCCCTCTACGAACAGGGCGTCGACGGCGTCTGGCGCAAGCTCCGCGAATACCCCTTCGGCGGCTCGGTGGTGCCCCCGCAGGCCTGCGCCCCGCAACAGCAGCGGCAGACGCTGTAGGTCCAAGGACCGCCGGAGCCCAGTGCCGCGGTACTAGACCGGCAACCGCCGGAACACCGCCCGCGGCATGTGCCGTAGCGCCGCCATCACCACGCGCAGCGCGCCCGGCACCCACACCGTCTCCGAGCGTCGTCGCAGCCCCAGTTCCACGGCCGTGGCCACCGCCTCGGGGGTGGTCGCGAGCGGTGTCTCCGGGAGGGCCGCCGTCATCCTCGTGCGGACGAAGCCGGGGCGTACGACCATGACGTGGACGCCCGTGCCGTGCAGGGCGTCGCCGAGGCCCTGGGTGAAGGTGTCGAGGCCGGCCTTGCTGGAGCCGTAGATGAAGTTCGAGCGGCGGGCCCGCTCGCCGGCGACCGAGGAGAGGACGACGAGCGAGCCGTGGCCCTGGGACTGGAGGGCGCGGGCGCTGATCAGGCCCGCCGAGACGGCGCCGGTGTAGTTGGTCTGGGCGACGCGCACGGCGCTGACGGGTTCGCGTTCGTCGCGGGCCTGGTCGCCGAGGATGCCGAAGGCGAGCAGCACCATGTCGATGTCGCCCTCGGCGAAGACCTTGCCGAGGACCGCCTCGTGGGAGTCGGGGTCGAGCGCGTCGAAGGCGACGGTGTGGACGTCGGCGCCCAGGTCGCGCAGGCCCTCGGCGGCCTGTTCCAGGGCGAGGGACGGGCGTCCCGCCAGCCACACCGTGCGGGTGCGCCGGATGATCAGGCGGCGCGCGGTGGCCAGCGCGATCTCGGACGTACCGCCGAGGACGAGGAGGGACTGGGGGAGACCGAAGGCGTCCTTCACGACAGCTCCTGGAGGTTGAGGCGACGGGCGAGGTCGGACACGAACACCCCGCGCGGGTCGAGCTCCGCGCGCAGGGCGCGGAAGTCGGCGAGACGGGGGTACATCGCGGCGAGCAGTTCCGGCCGCAGCCGGGAGTCCTTGGCCAGGTAGACGCGGCCACCGGCGGCGGCGACCTCCTCGTCCAGCTCGTCGAGGAAGGCGCCTAGGCCGGGCAGACCGGCCGGGACGTCCAGGGCCAGGGTCCAGCCGGGCAGGGGGAAGGAGAGCCAGCCCGGATCGGCCTCCCCGAACCGCTTGAGGACGGCGAGGAAGGACGGGCACCGGCGCTCGGAGACCCGCCGCACGATCCGGCGCAGGGCGTCCTCCTGGCCGTACCGGACGACGAACTGGTACTGCACGAAGCCGCCGCGGCCGTAGACCCGGTTCCAGTGGGGGACGCCGTCCAGGGGGTGGAAGAAGGCGGAGATCTTCTGCAGTTCACCCGTCCGCGCGCGGGGCGCCTTGCGGTACCAGAGATCGTTGAACAATCCGACGGTTCTACGGGTGAGCAGTCCTTCGGGGAGAAAGGAGGGCGCGGCGGGGAGTCGACCGGGGCGGAAGGCCAGGGGAGTCCTGCGGGCCCGGCCGGGGAGCGCATCCAGGGGCGCGTGGTCGCCGCGCGTCAGCACCGCGCGGCCCGTCGCCGCGCCGCGGGCGAGCAGGTCGATCCAGGCGACCGAGTAGCGGTAGCGGTGGTCCGTGGCGGTCAGCCGGGCCATCAGGTCGTCGAGGTCGCTCGCGCGCTCGGTGTCCACCGACATCAGGGACGTCTCGACCGGCAGCAGGTGAAGAGTGGCCCCCAGGATCACCCCGGTCAGGCCCATGCCGCCCGCGGTCGCGTCGAACAGAGCGCTTCCCGGCGTCACCGTACGGACCGAGCCGTCGGCGGTGAGCAGGTCCAGGGAGGCGACGTGGCGCGAGAAGGAGCCCGAGACGTGGTGGTTCTTGCCGTGGATGTCCGCGCCGATCGCGCCGCCGACCGTCACCTGGCGGGTGCCGGGCGTCACCGGCACGAACCAGCCGAGCGGCAGCAGCACCTCCATCAGCCGGTGCAGCGAGACCCCCGCGTCGCACCGCGCGGTGCCGGCGTCGGCGTCGATCACATGGATCCGGTCCAGCCCCGTCATGTCGAACACCGTCCCGCCGGCGTTCTGCGCCGCGTCCCCGTAGGCCCGCCCCAGGCCCCTCGGGATGCCGCCACGCGTCCCGCAGTCCCGGACGGCGGCCCGCGCCTCCTCGTAGGTGCGGGGACGGATCAGACGGGCGGCGGAGGGGGCGGTGCGGCCCCATCCCGTGACGGGAACGGTCTCGACAGGCATGTCGGTGACCGTATCGCCCTGCTGTGAGCGATTGGACGGGAAACATCACCTCTCTCCCCGAAATGGGTGATTAATGGGATGTCGCTCAATATTGCCGGAGTTCCAGTGGTGTTGGCGTGAACAGTGAGTCCACATGGACGACCTCGACGACATGGACCACCGCATCCTTTCGGCGCTCCACGCCTGCGGCACCGACCCGAGGATCGCGGGCGCCGCGCGCGCCCTGTCCCGAGCCGGCGAACACGGTGCGCTGTGGTTGGCGGCGGGCCTGACCGGAGCGGCCGTGGACCGCTCCCGGCGCGGCGCCTGGCTGCGCGCCACGGCGCTCACCGCGGGCGCGCACCTCGCCAGCATGGGCGTGAAGCGGATCGTGCGCCGCCCGCGCCCCGCACACGTCGAGCCCCTGGTACGCACCGCCGGGCGGCACTCCTTCCCCAGCTCCCACGCCACCTCCGCCGCTGCCGCCGCCGTCGCCTTCGGAGCACTGGGAGCCCACGTCGTCACACCGCTCGCCGCCGCGATGTGCCTCTCCCGCCTGGTCGTCGGCGTCCACTACCCGTCGGACGTCGCGGCCGGCGCGGCCCTCGGGGCGCTCACCGCGCGCGCCGGGGCGCGCTGGATGGGCCGCAGCACGCCCGGGGCGGGGGCGGGCACGCATGACTGAGACCGCGCCCCTGCACGACACCGCGGCCGCCCTCCCCGAACAGCACACCCGGCCCGAGCAGCGCCCCGCACCCTCACGCCGAGGCCCCGGCACCCTGCTGCTCGGCCTCCTCAGGACCGCCCGCCCCAAGCAGTGGGTCAAGAACACCCTGGTCGTGGCCGCCCCGGCCGCCGCGGGACGGCTGTTCTCCGTCCAAGCCCTCACCCAACTAGCCCTCGTGTTCGCGTTGTTCACCGCCTGCGCGGCCGCCGTCTACCTGGTCAACGACGCCCGCGACGCCGACGCCGACCGCGCCCACCCCACCAAACGGCACCGCCCGGTCGCCGCCGGACAGGTCCCGGTGTCCGTCGCCTACGCCGTCGGAGGGGCCCTGGGGGCCCTGGCGCCCGTCGCCGCGGCCTGGCTGACCTCACCCGTCGTCGCGGCCCTGCTGACCGCCTACATCGGCATGCAACTGGCGTACTGCGTCAGCCTCAAGCACGTCCTGGTGGTCGACCTCGCCGTCGTCACCACCGGCTTCCTCATGCGGGCCATGGTCGGCGGGCTCGCGCTCGGCATCCCGCTCTCGCGCTGGTTCCTGATCACCACCGGCTTCGGCGCGCTGTTCATGGTGGCGGCCAAGCGCTACTCCGAAGCGGTCCAGATGGCCGGAAAAGCGGGCGCCACACGCGCGCTGCTCACCGAGTACACCACCGGCTACCTCCGCTTCGTCTGGCAGCTCGCCGCCTCGGTCGCCGTCCTCGGCTACTGCCTGTGGGCCCTGGAGGAGGGCGGCGTCCCGCACACCAGCGTGCTGCCCTGGCGCCAGCTGTCCATGGTCGCCTTCATCCTGGCCGTCCTCAGATACGCCGTCTTCGCCGACCGCGGCACCGCGGGCGAACCCGAGGACGTCGTCCTGCGCGACCGCGCGCTCGCCGTCATCGGCCTGGTCTGGATCGCGATGTACGGGCTGGCGGTGGCCAATTGGTGAAGCCGGCGCCCCGGCGGAGCGAGCTGCTGGGCTTCGCCTCTGTCGGCCTGCTCGCGTACGCCACCGACCTCGCCCTGTTCACCTGGCTGCGCGGCCCCGCCGGTCTCGGCCCGCTCGCCGCCAAGGCCCTGTCCTTCCTCGCCGGCTGCACCGTCGCGTACCTGGGCAACGCGCTCGGCACCTACCGGCACGCGCGCGTGCGGGGCCTGCGCCCGTACGCCGTCTTCTTCGCGGTGAACGTCGCCGGCGCCCTCGTGCAGCTCCTCTGCCTCACCGTGAGTCACTACGGCCTCGGCCTCACCTCGCAGCGCGCGGACACGGTCTCCGGCGCCGGAATCGGCATGGCACTGGCCACTGTCCTGCGGTTCTGGGGTACCCGTACATGGGTGTTCCCCGACGAGGGCAGGGTCGGATCATGGACTGGCTGAAAAGGCTCCCCGGAATCGGGCCGTACGTCACGCGCCTGATGGCCACGCACGCGTGGAGGTCGTACGAACGGCTGGACCGCGTGAAGTGGACGCGGCTGGCCGCCGCGATGACCTTCGTCAGCTTCATCGCGCTCTTCCCGCTGCTGACCGTGGCCGCAGCGGTCGCCGCCGCCACACTCAACTCCGGCGCGCAGAAGCGGCTGGAGGACAAGATCACCGACCAGGTGCCCGGCATCTCCGAGCAGCTCGACGTCGGCAACCTGGTCCAGAACGCCGGCACCATCGGCCTCATCGCGGGCGCCGTCCTGCTGTTCACCGGCATCAACTGGGTCGGCCAGGTGCGCGACTGTCTGCGCGCGGTGTGGGAGCTGGACGACAGCGAGGAGAACCCCCTCGTGCGCAAGGCCAAGGACATGGGCGTCCTCGTCGGCCTCGGTGGCGCCGTGCTGGTCACGCTCGGCGCGTCCACGTTCGCCTCCGCCGCCGTCGGCTGGGGGGCCGACCAGATGGGCCTGGACGAGCACGGCTGGGGCCGCCTCCTCCTGCAGGTCGCCGCGTTCACCGTCGCCGTACTCGCCGACTTCCTGCTCCTGCTGTACGCCCTCACCCTGCTGCCCGGCGTCGAACCGACCCGGCGCCGCCTCTTCGTCGCCGCCCTCGTCGGCGCGGTCGGCTTCGAACTGCTGAAGCTGCTGCTCAGCGGCTATATGCAGGGCATCGCCGCGAAGAGCATGTACGGCGCCTTCGGCGTGCCCGTGGCCCTGCTGCTGTGGATCAACTTCACCTCGAAGCTCGTGCTGTTCTGCGCCGCCTGGACGGCGACCGGCAGCAAACAGGAGGAGGGCGTCACACTGGAGGAGCCCCAACCCGAGCCCCAGCCCGTCAGCGGCGGCGGCGTACCAGGTCCGGCAGCGGCCACCGGCGGTTGACCAGGAACGCCCCGCCCGCGAGCAGCAGCAACACCCCGCCGGCGATGCCCAGCGCCGTCCCGACGCCGCCCACGCCGTTCTTGGTCGAGGCGGCCGCCGCGACGGGCTTGCCGGAGGCGTTTCCGGTGCCACCGGCGCCCCCGCCGGCCTGTCCCTCGTCGCTCGTGTCGGGCTGAGCGCTCGAAACGGCGCCCTTGGGCGGCACCAGCTCGCCCACCGGCGTGACCTTGCCGGCCGCCTTGAAGCCCCAGTCGAACAGGGCGGCGGTCTCCTTGTAGACCTCGTTGTGGCCGCTCTTCTCCGGGTTCATGACCGTGACCAGCAGCACCCGGCCGTCACGCTCGGCGACCCCCGTGAAGGTGGCGCCCGCGTTGGTGGTGTTGCCGTTCTTGACGCCCGCGATGCCCGGGTACTGGGAGATGTCGTAGTCGCCGGTCAGCAGCCGGTTGGTGTTCTGGATCTCGAAGGACCCCCGGGTCGGCTTGCCCTTCTTGTCCTTCGTCGTCGCGCCCGGGAACTTGGCGCGAAGCGTCGAGCAGTACTCGCGGAAGTCCTTCTTCTGCATCCCGGAACGGGCGAACAGCGTCAGGTCGTACGCCGAGGAGACCTGCTCCGCCGCGTCGTAGCCGTCGGGGCTCACCACGTGCGTGTCGAGGGCCTGGAGCTCCTCGGCGTGCTCGTTCATCTCCCGAACGGTGTTGCCGATTCCCTTGTTCATCTTCGACAGCACATGGACGGCGTCGTTGCCGGAGCGCAGGAACACACCGAGCCACAGGTCGTGGACCGTGTAGGTCTCGCCCTCCTTGATCCCGACCATGCTGGAGCCGGCCCCTATGCCCTCCAGGTCCTCCCGGGTCACCTTGTGCGGGGTGGTCTTGGGGAACTTCGGCAGCACCGTGTCCGCGAACAGCATCTTCAGCGTGCTCGCCGGGGGCAGCCGCCAGTGGGAGTTGTGCGAGGCGAGCACCTCGCCCGACTCCGCGTCCGCGACGATCCACGACCGGGCGGTGAGGTCCTTCGGCAGCACCGGAACACCGCTGCCCAGGTTCACCTGTGTCCCCGGCTGCCCGAGGCGGGTGCCGCCGACGGACGACATGCCGGCCGGGGGAGTGGCGGAGGGGCTCGCCGACGGCTTCGGTGACGGCTTCGGGGCCGCCACGGCGACGGGCGCGGTCAGCGCGAGGGACACGAGGGTGGAGGTGACCAGCAGGGATCGCCTGACGGTCTTCTTGGGTGCGGGCACGACGGAGAACGTACCTTCCGCCCGCCGGGAAGTCCCGCCGCCCTCGCCACCCCGGTCATGGAACCGGACACCGTGAGGCGATACTGAACGCATCAGCGATGAAAGGTCAGCGCTCGTGAAACTCAGCCGCCCGGTCTCCTGGTTCCTGCTCGCCTTCGGAGTGTGGAGCTGGGTCATCTGGGTCACTTTCGTCAAGAACCTGATCAAGGACAGCAGCGGGCTCGCCTTCGACGACGGCCACCCCACGGCGTACTTCTGGGTCCACCTGCTGCTGGCCGTCGTCTCCTTCGTATTGGGGACGGTCGTCGGGGGCATCGGGTTGCGCGGAGTGCGCGCACTGCGCCGAACGTCATAACGGGGGAACCGACACCGTGGTCATCCTTTTCGCGCTGCTCGCGCTCGCCGTGCTGGTGACGGGCAACTGGTACCTGTGGCGCCGTCTGTTCCGCGACACCACCCGGGGGCCGGGCCGGGCGCGCCGCACCGGCGCCGCGGTGATCGCGGGTGGCTGGATCCTTGCCATCGGCGCGCTCGTCGGTGAACGCACGGGAGCCCCGTTCTGGCTCCAGCAGGTCATGGCCTGGCCGGGCTTCCTGTGGCTGGCGCTGTCGATATACCTGCTGCTCGCGGTGGTGATCGGCGAGGCCGTACGACCGCTGCTGCGGCGCTACCTGGAGAGACGGGCCCCGGCCGCCGTGACCGCCGTACCGCGACCGGAGCGGGTGCGCTCGGGCGCGGCCAACGAGACGGCCACCGAGCAGCCAGAAGCCACTGAGGCACCTGAAGAGGTACTGCTGGCGGCCCCCTCCCGCCGCCTCTTCGTCTCCCGCGTGGTCGGCGGCGCGGCCGCGGCGGCCGCTGTCGGCACGGTCGGCTACGGCACCTACGGCGTCCTGCGCGGCCCGAGGGTGAAGCGGGTCACCGTCCCGCTGGCCAAGCTGCCCCGCGCGGCGCACGGTTACCGCATCGCCGTCGTCAGCGACATCCACCTGGGCCCGGTCCTCGGACGCGGCTTCGCCCAGAAGGTCGTCGACACGATCAACGGGACCCAGCCCGACCTGATCGCGGTAGTCGGCGACCTGGTCGACGGCAGCGTCAAGGACCTCGGCCCGGCCGCCGCGCCCCTGAGGCAACTGCGGGCACGGCAAGGGGCGTTCTTCGTCACCGGCAACCACGAGTACTTCTCCGGCGCCGAGCAGTGGGTCGAGGAGGTACGCCGCCTGGGCCTGCACCCGCTGGAGAACGCCCGCACCGAGCTGCCGTGGTTCGACCTGGCGGGCGTCAACGACATCGCCGGTGAGAGCGACGGCCAGGGCCCCGACTTCGCCAAGGCCCTCGACGACCGTGACACCACGCGCGCGTGCGTCCTGCTCGCCCACCAGCCGGTGCAGATCCACGACGCCGTGAAGCACGGCGTCGACCTCCAGCTCTCCGGCCACACCCACGGCGGCCAGCTCTTCCCCGGAAACCTCATCGCCGCCGCCGCGAACCCGACCCTGGCCGGCCTGGACCGCTACGGCGACACCCAGCTCTACGTCTCCCGCGGCGCCGGCGCCTGGGGCCCGCCCACCCGCGTGGGTGCCCCCTCGGACATCACGGTGATCGAACTGGCGTCGAAGCAGGCGTGACCGTACACACGACCGTGCCTCTTCGGAGAAAGCTGAGAAACACCCCCGAAACACCCATGGGTAAGAGCTTTCTCATCTCACCCGAATCCTCTTCCCCCGGTTGAAACCCATGTGGTTAGGTGAGCCGCGCCACTTAGGGGAGTGGCATCTTGGAGGCACACCACCATGCGATCAGTTCGCATGCGCGTTCTCGCGGGACTGCTGGTGCTGGCGGCCGCGGGAGTCGGCGGCTGGCAGCTGTTGCCGTCGCAGGCGGACACGGGCAGGACCATCAGCGTCGGCACGACGGACACCGTCACCTCGCTCGACCCGGCCGGCGCCTACGACGCCGGCTCCTGGGCCCTGTTCAGCAACGTCTTCCAGACCCTGCTGACGTTCGAGCCGGGCGGCGCCGAGCCCGTGCCGGACGCGGCGAAGCACTGCGGCTTCCAGGGCCGCGGCCTGCGCACCTACCGCTGCGAACTGCGCGACGGGCTGAAGTTCCCCAGCGGCCGCGGGATGACCGCCGAGGACGTGAAGTACTCCTTCGACCGGGTCAAGAAGATCAACTCCGACGTCGGCCCGGCCTCCCTGCTCTCCACCCTCCAGTCCGTGGACGCCGACGGCATGACCGTCACCTTCCACCTGTCCTCCGCGGACGCCACCTTCCCGTTCAAGGTGGCCACCGGCGCCGGCTCGATCGTCGACCGCACCCGCTACCCGTCGGCCTCCCTGCGCACCGGCAGCTCCGTCGACGGCACCGGCCCGTACGAGCTGAGTTCGTACAAGAAGGGCCGCACGGCCGGGCTCGAGCCCTACGGCGCCTACAAGGGCGCGGTGAAGCCGGGGCCGCCGATCGACCTTCGCTACTACGCCGACGGCGAGGCCCTCGACAAGGCCTGGAACGCCAAGCAGGTGCAGGTCGCCAGTCGGCAGCTGCCGCCCAAGGTGCTCGCCGCCCTCAACCCCAGCGACCCAGCCAGCCGCGTCTCCGAGGCCGACAGCTCCGAGACCCGCAACCTCTACTTCAACACCCGCAAGGGCTCACCCCTGCACGACGTCCGCGTCCGCCAGGCCATGGCCTGGCTCATCGACCGCGAACAGCTCGCCGCGACCGTCTACGACGGAACCGTCGACCCCCTGTACTCCCTCGTCCCGACCGGCATCACCGGCCACACCACGTCCTACTTCGACGACTACCCCAAGCAGGACCCGGCCCAGGCCCGCAAACTCCTCACCGAGGCCGGAGTGAGCCTGCCCGTCCGCTTCACCTACGGCTACGGCCTGGGCAGCGGTTCCGCCGCCGACGAGGCCAAGGAGCTGAAGCGGCAACTGGAGGCGACCGGCCTGTTCAAGGTCACCGTCAAGGGCTACGAGTGGACCGACTTCCAGAAGCGCTGGGCCACCGGCAAGCTCGACGCGTACGCCGTCGGCTGGGTCGCCGACTACCCCGACGCGGACACCTTCGCCGCCCCGCTCGTCGGCACGGCCGGCACCATGAACACCGGCTACAGCAACAAGACCGTCGACCACCTCATCAAGGACAGCCGCCAGTACGCCGACCGCGGCGCGGTCGCCCAGGACTTCCGCGACCTCCAGACGACCGTCGCAGACGACGTCCCGGTGATCCCGCTGTGGCAGCGCAAGGAGTACGTCGTCACCAGCGAGGACGTGGGCGGCGGGCAGTACCTCGACGACGGCGACGGTGTCTTCCGCCTGTGGAAGCTGAACTGGATCTGACCCGGGTGCCGGGGGTGTGTCAGCCGCCGGCCTGCTTCTTGGCAGGATCCGGCAGCGCCTTCGTCATCCCCGGCAGGAAGTCCGTGAACAGCTCGTGCACCTCCCGCACCAGCGGCCGCAGCACCCGGAACCGGGCCAGTACGACACCCCGTGCGGTGAGGCGGGCCCCCCGCTCGGCCAGCCGGTAACTCCGCTCGCGCCCCTCGGTCCGGTCGAAGATCCAGTACAGGACGAGTCCCATCTGGGAGAGCCACATCAGCTCGGGGAGGATGTCGCGGAGTTCCTCCGGCACCTTGGTCTTCGCCCCCGCGAGCACCTCCCGGTGCACGCTGATCGCCTCCACGCGCGCGTGCTCCGACTCGGGCGAGAAGGGACTGAGCGGGCTGTCGGGGTCGGCGGCGTTCTTGAAGAACTGCACGGCGAACTCGTGGTACGGCGTGGCGACGTCCAGCCAGACCCTCAGCACCCCCGCGAGCCGCTCCCCGAGGTCGGTCTCCCGGTCCAGGACCTCACGGACCGCCGCCCGGTGTTCGGCGGCGAGACGGTCGTAGAAGCCCTGGATCAGGTGTTCCTTGCCCTCGAAGTAGTAGTACGCGTTGCCGACCGAGACCCCGGCCTCCTTGGCGATGGCCCGCATGGTCGTCTTGTCGTACCCCCGCTCCTGGAACAGCCGCATCGCGGTCTCGAGGATCAGCGCACGGGTCTGCTCGGACTTGGTCTGGGCGGGGCCCTGAGCGGGGCCGTCGTGGTTCTCAGGCACGTAAGGAGCCTAACGACTGACGCAGCCGCCGCTGTCACAGCCCGGCGGAGACCAGCTCCAGCCGGTGCTCGGGTGGTACGACCACCCGTCCGACCTGCGATACACCTGCCCGCCCCACTGCGCTCCGCCCTGCTGAGCCCCGCGCCACTTGGCGGCGGCCAGCACCGCGCCCCTGGCGAGCCGGGCCCCGGCCGGGGTGCTCAACCGGTGGGCGAGCGGCCGGTGTTCGCGCAGCGCCCACAGGGTGACGATCCAGGCGGCGGCGTCCCGGTAGACCTGCCCCGAGTCGCCGACGACGGTGACCTCGTCGAGGGTGGCCCGGTGGTCGAGCCCGGGGAAGCGCCGCCGGGCCTCCTCCGACCCCGCCGGCACCATCTCCAGCGGCACCAGCTGGGGCTGTCGTACGAGCCAGTCGCGCAGATGCGTGCACAGGCCGCACTCGGCGTCGTACAGCACGGTGAGCCGGCGGACCGGGGCGCGCTCGGCACCCCGGCCCTCGGTGGTGGTCACGGCGCTCACGCCCCCTGCGTCCCGACCCAGCCCTGCGGCGCCACGGGCGGCACCTGCTCCCGCTCCATCATTCCCCGCCGCCGGATCTTGTTGAGCACGTACACGTTGCCCAGGTGCATCACCCCGAGCACCAGCAGCACCACGCCCAGCTTGGTCGACAGGGCCTCGAAGATCCCGCGCGTGTCCGTGATGGTGTCGTCGCCACTCAGATACAGCGCCACGAAGCCGAGGTTGACGAGGTAGAAGCCGACGACCAGGAGGTGGTTGACGGCGTCGGCGAGCTTCTCGTTGCCGTGCAGGACGTCGGCCAGGAAGATCCGCCCGTTGCGGCTGAGCGTGCGGGCCACCCAGACGGTCAGCGCGATGCTGACGACCAGGTAGATGACGTAGGCGATGACGGTGCGGTCCATGCCCCACCCCTTCTTGAACGCGTTCAAAACGCTGACAAGGGGGACTGTAGACCTGTTTTTGAACATGTTCAACAAGGTTGTGGGGTGGGGCTTGCGTCAGGGCCGGCGCCCCAACTCGGGCCGCTTGGAGTAGTCCGTGAACCCGATGACGTTGCCCCAGGGATCGGCGACCTCGACGGTCCACCCGGTGGCGACTGAGAACGGCCCGTCGAACGGCGGAATCCCCGCATCGCCCAGCCTCCGCGCCGCCACCCGCGCGTCCGTCACCTCCAGCCACACTCGCGGAGCCGGCCACACGGGTGGCCTCTGCCCCAGCCCTTCCTCCTGCCGCAGCAGAATCCCGGCCGTCTCGCCTCCCACCTTCAGCAACGCGATCCCGGCCTCCTCGAGCCGGAACCCGAGCACGAACCCCGCCCGCTCGTAGAACCCCACGGCCTCATCGAGATCCCCGACCGGCAACAGCACGTTGTCGAAGCCGAGCAGCTCGTACGACTCTTCATCTGACATGCCATCAGATTAGGTGGGCGGGGGTGGGTGCCGGGGGAGACAGGCCGAGGGCCGCC
Organism: Streptomyces sp. NPDC048751; assembly: GCF_043198595.1. NCBI lineage: Bacteria > Bacillati > Actinomycetota > Actinomycetes > Kitasatosporales > Streptomycetaceae > Streptomyces > Streptomyces sp. NPDC048751. The sequence goes on along the minus strand of NZ_JBICUX010000002.1, from coordinate 636,712 downwards.
GGACGGGGAGTCCGACGGCCCTCGGGTCAGCGTTCCGTGAGGGGTCAGCCGACGGCGATGCGCTTCGCCCAGTAGCCGGCCGGAGCGACGACCTCCGTACCTCCGCCCGGCAGAACGGTCTTCCCGCCGGCGTAGAACCGCACGGACCCGTCCGAGCGCACGGTCCACACGTCGGGGACGGAGTCGCCGTTGACGTCCGGCGTCCCCATGACGAACGGGATGCCGGCGCTCGACCAGCCGGAGGAGCCGTAGACGCCGTCCTCGCCGTCGGCGGAGTCGGCGGCGGCCGCGAGGGAGCTCAGGTCGGTTCCGCCACCGCTCGCGGCGATGCCCCTGCGGAGCAGGAGTCGTGCGGACGCGTCGCTCCGGTAGACGAGGTCGGCGACTCCGTCGCCGCTGACATCCCCGACGGTGACCAGGTCGCGGTCGGTCCAGGCGGATCCGGCGAGGCGGATCGCCTGGTCGACGGTCGCCCCGTGGTAGCCGGTGAGGGCCCACAACTCGTCGCCGACGGTGGCGAGGAAGTCGGTGCGGCCGTCGCCGGTGATGTCACCCGTGGCGATGATCTGGGTGAGTGCGGAAGGACTCGGTGCACCCGTCGGCAGCAGGATCTCCCGGCGCTTGTCGATGTCGACCGCGCCGTAGCCGTCGCCGGGGTACACCCAGAGCCTGCCCCCGACCCGGACGACGAGGTCCTGGAGCCCGTCGCCCCCGTAGATGAGGTGGTCACCCGCTACAACGGCGACGGCCTGCCGGAGTCGACATCGGGCCTGACCTGGTACACGGCCGACGCCACATACTCGCCGTACGGCGAGGTGCTCCGCACCGTCTCCGGCTCCCAGCCCCACCGCGTGTGGACGACGAACTTCGTCGACCCGCACACAGGTTCCCTGCAACGCACGGTGACAGACCGCGAGACCGCGGACCCGCACCGCATCACGGACAGCTACTACTCCTACGACGTCTCGGGCACGATCACGTCCAACGCCCGTAAGTTGTCCGAGGGGCCCTGGGACACCCAGTGCTTCACGTACGACGTCATGGGCGAGCTGGTGCACGCCTGGACGTCGAACATCACGCCGACGGGCAACGGCACGGGCTGCAAGGCGGCCAACGGCACGTCATGGGGCTACCGCACCGACTACGCGACGTCGTCGGGCCCGGTGGCGGACGCCCCGGACGAGGCGGACGACGCGACGACGCCCGACTCCGCCCTCACCGCGAGCCTCGCGGCCGCCGCCCCGGCCTCCACCGCCGTCTCCACCGGCGGCACCGCCTACCGCCAGTCCTTCACCTTCGACTGGATCGGCAACCGCGCGACGTGGACGGACCACGACACATCCGACCCGACGAAGAACGTCAAGTACACCTACGCCTACGGCGGCACAGCCCAACCCCACACGATGACCTCGGTCACCTCGTCCCCGACGGGCAAGGGCAGCACGTACAAGTACGACGCCACGGGCAACACGACGGACCGCAACCTGCCCGGCACCACCCAGGACCTGGCCTGGTCCTCCGAGAACAAGCTGGACTCGATCACCAACGCCGGCACGAAGACGACGTACGTCTACGACGCCGACGGCAACCGCATCCTGGAGAACTCGCCCTCCGGCTCGACGCTGTACCTGGGCGAGACGGAACTAACGACGAACGCCTCGGGCACGATCACCAAGGCGTCCCGCTCGTACGCCCAGGCCGGTGCCCCCACGGTCGTCCGCACGACGACCAACGGCTCGACGACCGGCCACAAGCTCAGCGTCCTGCTCGCCGACCATCTCGGCACGGCCAACACGTCGGTCGACGTGGCCTCCGGCCAGACGGTCACCCGCCGGGCGTTCAAGCCGTACGGCGAGGTACGGGGGGCGAAGCCGACGGCTTGGCCGAACAAGCGCAGCTACGTCGGCACGGGCATCGACGACGCGACTACAGGTCTGACCCACATCGGCGCCCGCGAGTACGACCAGGCCTCGGGCCGCTTTTTGTCAGCGGACCCGATCATCGATCTCACTGACCCGCTTCAGATCAACGGGTACAGCTACGCGAAGAACAGCCCGATCAGCAGCAGTGACCCGACCGGCCTTTGCCCGAAAGATATATGTGACGGCTATGGTCAAAACACGGATACGCCCTCGTACACATCCGGCAGCGGCAGCGGCAGCGCGCCAAGCAGTGCCAGCAAAGCGACGTCTGGGAATAATGGTCGAGACCCTGCTGAAATTCGAGAGGACACGATCCGCCACAATGCAGCTGTGAAGACCATAGCCACGTATCTCCGAGCCTTCTACTGGCAGAATCCCGCAGTACAAGTAAGTACCGGTGTGAAAATCCCCAACGGCGGTACCGGTAAGACCAAGGATGGATTTGCGGACATTGTCGTTTACTTCGACGACTACATTTTTATTTGGGAGGTGAAGTCGGCTAAGACTGCTGAAAAAGCTGCACCGGCTCAACTAAGGCGCTATGTCAACGCAATGGGGAAGGAGCAGCGTAAGTATGGAAAAACCGTCCAGCGGGGCTTTGAGCTCCCGCAAATGGCGACCATGGATCCGCTGAACCCGAAGCAGCAGCTGGTCATGCAGTCGACGAGAGCAAGGGTCGGTTCGCCGCACACGGACCGTCGTTACGAGGGGGTCGTCGGCTGGTGGACGCGCAAACAGTCCACCCGAACTCCCAAGGGCATGGAGCCCTCTACCGTCCCAGCTCCGCTTACCATCCAGGTGTGGCAGCCTACCCCCGCACAACAGAGGCAAATCGCGTGGTCTGCCATGGCGGCGGGCACCGTGTACGTGCTGGGGAAGATGGTGACCAGTCCCTTCGGCCTTGAGTAGGGTGAACAAGTGGATATCATCAGCTCTCTCAACGCCAACCTCTCTCATGCGTTGGTGATCGAACTGACTGTGTTCGACACTGACCAGGTCAGACTGTCCGAGTGTGCGGCCCAGTGGCTTACGGATGGGGTGCGGGAATTCGCGGGGAGGGACATCCTAAGGGAGGTCGGGCGATATCGGATCTCCAAGAAGGGGTCATTGAGCTACCCTGCTTTGAGCCGGCGCGGCGGGGCCAACCGATGGGGGTGTGTTGCTGTGGCACCGCAGGACACACTCGAGGTCCGTTACAACCCTTACACCCTGGACGTCCTGCCTTGGCTGAGGCAAGCCATAGTCGACCGAGCCGAATCGATCTCAGTGACGAGCGGTGTGTTCAGACAGGACGGGGAGATTGGCGAATCAGACCTCGACCTCGCCGCCAAATTCGACGACGACCTTCCGGAATACGTGAAGTTGATTGTGGAAATGGACGAACAAGATCTGCGCGCGCCGAAGGGTGCCTCGGCTGTGCAGGATAACCTCCTGCGGACCGTCCGGTGGGCCTGTGATCGATATAACGTGGTCTTCGGGCATGTTTCCTACAGGCATGCCTGTGAGGAGACCGAGTTGGAATACTTCCTGAGAGGTAGCGACGGCGACCCGACGGCTAACACACCTCATTGGAAATCGCATTTGCGTGGCTACTCGTGGCTTATGGTTGTCCCTGAGCAGGTCGCCCGTACGCTGGGCGGCGCCGACGCCTTGCGGGCTTCCGGCGCCTTCCACTCCGTTACAGCTCTGCCTAACCAGGCGCTGCTGCTTCAGGCCACCCCAACGTTCCGGGAGTACCGCGGAGCAGCTGTGGCGAAGGTCCATCGTGTGATGCGGGACGTGCTGATCAGTGGTGAGTTCCGCAAGCCGGCTCCTTTGCCGGGCTTGCCGCCGCCCGACATGATCGTGCTACCGGCTTAGAACCACTAACAAATGAGCGATGGGGAACGCTAGGCTCGTGGCATGAGTCAGAGCGGTTCGCAAGCGGCAGCATTCTTCCGAGATGCCCGTCAGAGTGAAGTGGTCTGGTTTGTTCGGGATGACGAGGGAAGCCCGGCTCCCCTCTCCGCGGACGGCACGCGAAGTCTTCCCTACTGGTCGACCTCAGCCCGGGCCCAGAGGGCGGCGAAGATCTGGGGGCATGGGCTACGTGTTGAATCCATGTCCCTGGATGCCTGGTGTGATCGCGATCTGCCTGAAGCCGCCCAAGAGGGATACATGATCGGCATCAACTGGAGCGGACCGCGCCTCGTCGGCTGGAGCTTCACCCCGATGGAAGTTCTCAACCGGCTGGCGGCGGCTGACTAGCTCACGGGATCGCTCGCCAGAGCGCGCGGTCGCCGCTGGCAGATGAGTCGCATCGTAGGTTGAGGAAGGTGGCACGTACTGGGCGGTGCCGACGCTCTGCGCCCCTCCGGCACCTTCCACTCCGTCGCCGCTCTGCCAACGAGGCGCTGCTCCTCCAAGCCACGCGGACGTCCGGGAGTACCGCGGAGTGGCGGTGGCGAACTACCTTGTGTGGTGTGGGATGTGAGTAGCAGTGAGCTCCGTAAAGCGTCCTCTCTGACCAGTGTTCTGCCGCCCGGCATGATCGTGCTACCGGATCAACCAATGCGGCGTCCGGATCGCAGGGTGGCTATCAGTGCTCCTATCTGACGGGGGCTGGTAGTGAGGATGGTTTCCGGATCGTCGCTTTCTCGTAGGAGGGTCGTCCCCTCGGGGGCGGTAGCGATGTAGATGCAGGCGGACGCCTCCTGGCTGAAGGTGGACTTTTGCCAGTGCAGTTCGGGCATGGTGGGCTCCTTCACAGGGCTTGGGCGAGTTGGTGGATGAAGTCGCGGGACTTGGCTGGAGGTAGGGCCGCTTGGGTCGTGCGGTCCAGAATCAGGCGGTAGCGCTCCAACTGGGCCGGTGAGTCGATGAGTTCTGCGCCATGGTCGGTGTCGAGTTGGACGGTGTCCAGTTGCTGTACCGGGCCGTGGAAGTAGTCGATGCCCTGGCCCGAGGTATGGAAGGGGCCACTGTCGAAGGGGATCACGGTGATCGTGACGTGCTCCAGGTCGCTCATCTCGTTGAGGTGGTGGAGTTGGGCCCGGACCGTCGCGCGGTCCCCGACACGCATGCGGAGTGCGGCTTCGTGGATGATCGCCCTGTAGGGCGGGGGCTGTTCGCGGTGCAGGATCTCCTGGCGCTTGATGCGGTGTGAGACGCGGTGCTCGATCTCGTGCGGCTTCAGGGGTGGCACGGTGTGGCTGAACAGCGCGCGGGCGTGTTCTGCGGTTTGGAGCAGGCCGGGGATGTTGATGACGTGGGCCACCCGCAGGGCCGTGGCGTGGTGTTCGACCTCCGTCAGGTCCAGGACGCGGGGAGACAGGATGTCCCGGTACTCCTCCCACCAGCCGCGCCGGCGCTCGCCGGTCAGTGTGGTGAGCGCGTCGATCAGGGGCTCGTCGGTGCAGTCGTAGTGCCGGGCGATGGCGCGGACGCGGTCGGCGCTCACTCCGTAGCGTCCCGCCTCGATGTTGCTCACGCGGGACTGCGTCGCTCCGACGAGCGCGGCGGCCTGAGTGGCGGACAGATCAGCCCGCTCGCGCAGCCTGCGCAGTTCGGCCCCGAGGCGGCGACGCCGGGCGGTGGGGAGGGGGCTCGGTTGCGGCATCGGCTGCGACTTCCCGTTCGTACGTGCGTCGTGTGGGTCACCCAGGCGAGGGTAATAAGGACTATTTTCCCTGTACATCGCGGAATGTAGTCCATGAAGTGACCTACGGTGATGGTCAAGCCGCTCAACTGGCCCACCGATAACCCGGAAGCGCACCGCGCTGCTCCTCACGTGCGCGGCACTGCCACCGGTCGACGGGGCCTCGAGCGAACCAAGTCCCCCCACCGCAGGAGGCGTTCATGGTCACCGTATCCCCGTCGGAGTGCGAAGAGGTTCCAACATGGGCATACGCGCTGCAACTGCCCCACGACCCACGGGCCGCGCGCATCGCCAGGGTCACCCTCCGAGCTGTCGTCGCCGGGCACGGCATGACCCAAGTGCAGGACACGGCTGAACTGTTGGCCTCCGAGCTGGTCACCAACGCCTACCGGTACTCCACCGGTCCCGCGACTCTCTGTCTCAAAGGCCTGGGTCGGAGCCGACTACGGGTGAGCGTCTGGGACGCCAACCCGCACATCCCGCCGCCCTTCGACAAGCGGTCCGGTCCCCTCCGCCCCGTCCCGGCGGATGCAGACGGTGGGCGTGGGCTGTTCCTCGTCTGCCATTACGCGCAAGCCTGGGGTGGCTACCCGCTCGGTAACGACCTCTTCGGGCGGGGCGGCAAACTGCTGTGGTGCGAGGTCGGGTACCCGGCCGACAGCAGTGCGGTCGCGCCGGTTCCGAGAGCCGGGCGGGCAGAGGAGCCCGGCGCTATCGTGGGAACGCGACACGCTCTGTAATCAGTGGAGGACCGTGGTGACCATCATGGCCGAGCGTCCGACAGCCATAAACGCTGCTCAGCCCGGAGCATTCGAGGACATGCTCCGGATTGTCGAGCAGATGGACACACCGGCTGGCTACAAGGCCGAGCTCATTCGGGGGAAGATCGTCGTGTCGCCGTGGTCGAAGCTGCGCTACAAGAAGGTGATGAAGTCGCTGCGGCTTCAGCTGGAGCGCCATGCCCCGGAAGGGCATGACGTCGACGTGGCGCCCTTCCTCTTCACCTTTCCTGGATCAGAACGTGCGTTCGGCCCTGATCTCCATATCGCTGACGAAGCCGCCTTCGACGCTGACGGCAGGCACGCCGACGGCGAGGCGCTCTCCCTCGTGGCCGAGCTGACCTCCGACTCCACCAAGGACGTCGACTGGCTGGACAAGCTGGACACGTATGGCCGTGTCGTGCCCGTGTATCTGCTGCTCGACATGAAGATGCAGGAGATCAACGCGTTCTGGGATCCGTCCCCCAAGGGGTACCGATCACGCACCAACATCCCGTTCGGACGGTCCCTGCATGTTCCCGCCCCGTTCGACTTCGAGCTCGACACGTCGGAGTTCGTCGGCGACTCCGAGGACGCCTCACGCCAGGTAATTGAGTGAGTGTACGAGGGAGTACTGGTGAGCGCCGCGTCCGACGACGGGCTGGAGGATGAGTTGGCGTACCGGTGGCCGATCCCGCCCCCGGAAGGGCTGGACCTCGGACGACCTTGACCGGATTCCGGGCCTGCCGTCGCATACGGAGTTGATCTACGGGAGTCTCGTCGCGAGGAGTCCGCAGACCGCGTTCCACGTGCGCACTGCGCGCCTGCTGGACAACGCGTTGCTGGCGCAGGTTCCGGACCACATCGATGTCGACCGGGAAATGACAGTCAGGCTGGACAACAAGAGCTGGCCGGAGCCGGACATCGTGGTGTTCGCCGTGGAGGCGGTCACTGGTCCCGACCAGACCTGGTACGAGCCCGAGCACATCGTCCTCGCCGTCGAAGCCGTCTCGGCCGACTCCCGGGAACGTGACCGCGAGGTAAAGCCGTGTAAGTACGCGGCAGCCGGGGTCCATCACTTCTGGCGGGTCGAGCAGGACGACAGCGGCATTCCCGTCGTCCACGTCTACGAACTCGACCCGGCAACGAAGTCCTACGGTCTCACCGGCATCTTCCATGATCGGCTCAAAGTGTCTGTTCCGTTCGACGTCGAGATCGACCTGACAGCGATCAACCGACGCGGGGGCGAGTCCTGAAGCACAGCGCCGCGCTCAGAACGCCGCCTCAGCGATCCGCATCACATACGGCAGCTCCGGCGTCCGGCCCGTCGGGTTGAGGGAGTACACCAGGACGCGGCGCAGGTCTCGGGTGGCGAAGACGCCGCTCGTGTAGCCGGGGTAGGAGCCGCTCTTGCCCCAGACGGTGGTGCCGTTGGGGAGGACCGTGCGCTGGAGGCCGCCGTAGCTGAACTGTTTGTCGCCGGTGACTCCGGTGGGGAGGGTGAAGAGGGTCTTCTGCTGGGCGGGCGGTAGGAGACGGCCCCGGTAGAGGGCCGTGAAGAAGCGGGACAGGTCCGGGGCGTTGGAGATCATGCCGCCCTCGGCCCAGGCGTACGGGCTCTGGACGCTCACGTCCGTCAGGCCGTCGGAGTCCGACACCGTGCCCGAGCCGGGCTGCACGATCGCTCCCCGCGTGTACGGCGCCGGTATCGACCAGTCGTCCAGGGCCGGCACCGAGGTGTCGCGCAGGTGCAGGGGGCGCAGGATGCGGGCGTGGACCTCGTCGCCGTACGAGTGGCCCGTCACCTTCTCCACGATCAGGCCCGCGATGAAGTAGTTGATGCCGTTGTACTGGGTGACCTTGCCGGGTTCGGTCGGGTGTCCGCAGGACAGGGCCGACTCGACCACCTCCCTCGGGGGGACGTTCTGCTTGGCGCAGACGGGGATCTGGAGGCCGCTGGTGTGACTGAGCAACTGGCCGATGGTGATGGGGTGGTACTCGGAGGGGAGGAGGCCCGGCAGCAGGTCCCGGACCGTGTCGTTCAGGCTCAGGCGTCCCTCGGCGGTCAACTGCAGCACGACCGTGGACGTGAAGATCTTCGTGATGCTGCCGATTCTGAAGTGCGCGGCGGGGGAGGGGATGGAGGGGCCCGCGGTGCCTGTCCAGCGGCCGTCCCGTCCGGTCACCCGGATCAGGCCGCCCGTCACGTTCGGGTCGGGGAGGCCGGAGAGGGCCGCCCGCAGAGCCGTCTCGTCCAGTGCCGGGTGCTGGGCAGTTGAGGTTGGGCCGGAGATCGGCCCCGACCCGATCGCCATCGCCGGTAGGGTCCCGAGCGCCAGGACGGCCGACACGGCGCCGGCTGCGACTGCCAGGGCTCCGCCTCGATGTCCCCCGCGTAACGATGAGTTCGCCATGCGCATGAGTCTCACAGCCTCCTGTGGGACCCGGCATCGGGAAGATCCCTGACACGTTCCCTGGCACAGCCCTGAGCCACCCCTGACAGAAGGGGAAGTTGGCGGGTTCGTGCCCGCAATGATGAGGGTGGGGGCAGTCGGACGGGTTGCGCGTTGGCACAAAGCCGCCGATGCCGCACCACGACCCCCGGCTCAGTCGTTCGTCTTCGGCTGGCCCGCCTTGAGGGTCTCGGCCACGTTCAGGGTGACCTCGGCGCCGATCGAGTCGGGGAGGGTGACGGACTGGCCGGGGGAGTAGAACTGGTGGTTGTCGTACCCGCCGACGATCGGCTCGGTGAGGACGTGGACGCGCTGGTGCTTGCGGTCGACGACGACGTAGACGGGCACCTTGGCCTCGGCGTAGGCGGCGACCTTGGTCTTGAGGTCGTCCTTCCAGTTGCTGGAGGTGACCTCAAGGACCAGGCGGAAGCAGGCCGGGTCGTACGCGTTGTTCTGCACGAAGTGGTCGTCGATGTCGGCGTCGACGATCACGAGGTCGGGGATGGCGTAATCCTCGGCGCCGGTGGGGAGCCAGAGCCCGACGTTCTGTAGGACCTCCGTTTCGCCGTCGTCCAGTCCTGCGGCGATGAACGGCCGCATGAGCTTTGTCAGCGCACGGGCATGCGGGGCGTCTGGTGATGGGGTCACGAGGAGGTGGCCTCCGATGATCTCGACGCGGTAGCCCGGATGACGCTCCATGATCTCGTCGGCGATGGCCGTCAGTGAGAACGGCCGGTCGTCGTCGAAGGGCTGCTCGACGGATGCGGCGGACATCGCGTGCCTCCTGGGGGCTGGTGTCGAGAGCATCATCGTAGGACGGTGGGCGCCCCCGCGCCCGCGATGATCACGTTCACCCGATCGTGGCGTGGCACGCCCGAGGGCCCCACCCCCGGCGCAAACCGGGAAGCGGGGCCCTCACAGACGTACGAAGGAAAACGACCTCAGAAGCGGCGCGTGATCAGCGCCCTCTTCACCTCGGCGATCGCCTTCGTCACCTCGATACCGCGCGGGCAGGCGTCCGTGCAGTTGAACGTCGTGCGGCAGCGCCACACGCCGTCCTTGTCGTTGAGGATTTCGAGGCGCTGCTCGCCCGCTTCGTCACGGCTGTCGAAGATGAAGCGGTGGGCGTTCACGATGGCCGCCGGGCCGAAGTACTGGCCGTCGTTCCAGAAGACCGGGCAGGACGACGTGCAGGCGGCGCAGAGGATGCACTTCGTCGTGTCGTCGAAGCGCTCGCGGTCCTCGGCCGTCTGGAGACGCTCGCGCGTCGGCTCGTTCGTGTCCTTCGTGATGAGGAAGGGCATGACGTCGCGGTACGCCTGGAAGAACGGCTCCATGTCCACGACCAGGTCCTTCAGGACCGTGAGGCCCTTGATGGGCTCGACCGTGATCGGCTTCTCGGGGTTGATGTCCTTGATCAGCGTCTTGCACGCGAGGCGGTTCTTGCCGTTGATCCGCATGGCGTCGGAGCCGCAGATGCCGTGCGCGCAGGAGCGGCGGAACGTCAGCGTGCCGTCGATGTCCCACTTGATCTTGTGGAGGCCGTCGAGGACGCGCTCCTTGGGGTCGATCTCCAGCTGGAAGTCTTCCCAGGTCGCCTCCCCCGAGACCTCCGAGTTGAAGCGGCGTACCCGGAAGGTGACGGTGATGTAGGGCGAGTCGGCGAAGCCGGGCTCGGGCGTGCCGGCCGCGTCCGCCTTGTCCAGAGTCGGGGTTGCCATCAGTACTTACGCTCCATCGGCTGGTAGCGGGTCTGGACGACCGGCTTGTAGTCCAGGCGGACGGTCTCGGTGCCGTCGTCGCCCACCTCGCGGTACGCCATGGTGTGGCGCATGAAGTTGACGTCGTCGCGGTTGGGGTAGTCCTCGCGGTAGTGACCGCCGCGGGACTCCTTGCGGGCCAGCGCCGACACGGCCATGACCTCGGCCAGGTCGAGGAGGTTGCCGAGCTCGACGGCCTCCAGCAGGTCGGTGTTGAACCGCTTGCCCTTGTCCTGGATCGAGACGTTCCTGTAGCGCTCGCGCAGCTCCGCGATCTTCTCGACCGCCGTCTTGATCGTCTGCTCGGTGCGGAACACCATGACGTTCGCGTCCATGGTCTCCTGCAGCTCGCGCCGCAGTTCCGCCACCCGCTCGGTGCCCGTCGCGTCGCGCAGCCGCTCGATCTGGGAGACGACCAGCTCGGCCGGGTTCTCCGGCAGCTCGACGAAGTCCGCCTTCTGCGAGTACTCCGCCGCCGCGATGCCGGCCCGCTTGCCGAACACGTTGATGTCCAGGAGCGAGTTCGTGCCGAGGCGGTTGGCGCCGTGGACCGAGACGCAGGCGACCTCGCCGGCCGCGTACAGGCCGGGGACGACCGTGGTGTTGTCGGCCAGGACCTCACCCTCGACGTTCGTCGGGATGCCGCCCATGGCGTAGTGCGCGGTGGGCTGGATCGGGATCGGGTCCGTGTACGGCTCGATGCCCAGGTAGGTGCGGGCGAACTCGGTGATGTCCGGGAGCTTCGCGTCCAGCTGCTCCGGCGGGAGGTGGGTGAGGTCCAGGTAGACGTGGTCGCCCTCGGGGCCGCAGCCGCGGCCCTCGCGGATCTCCGTGTAGATGGAGCGCGAGACGACGTCTCGGGACGCGAGGTCCTTCATGACCGGCGCGTACTTCTCCATGAAGCGCTCGCCGTCCTTGTTGCGGAGGATGCCGCCCTCACCGCGGGCGCCCTCCGTCAGCAGGATGCCCATGCGCCAGATGCCGGTCGGGTGGAACTGGAAGAACTCCATGTCCTCCAGCGGCAGGCCCCGGCGGTAGACCGCCGCCTGGCCGTCGCCCGTCAGCGTGTGCGCGTTGGACGTCACCTTGAAGAACTTGCCGCAGCCGCCGGACGCGTAGATGACCGCCTTCGCCTGGAAGACGTGGATCTCGCCCGTCGCCAGTTCGTAGGCGACGACGCCCGCCGACTTCTTGACGCCGTCGACCTCGGTGATCAGCTGGTCGAGGACGTAGAACTCGTTGAAGAACTCCACGCCCTCCTTCACGCAGTTCTGGTACAGCGTCTGGAGGATCATGTGGCCGGTGCGGTCGGCCGCGTAGCAGGAGCGACGGACCGGGGCCTCGCCGTGGTTACGGCTGTGACCGCCGAAGCGGCGCTGGTCGATCGTGCCGTTCGGGGTGCGGTTGAACGGCAGGCCCATCTTCTCCAGGTCGAGGACCGAGTCGATGGCCTCCTTCGCCAGGATCTCGGCGGCGTCCTGGTCGACCAGGTAGTCACCACCCTTGACCGTGTCGAAGGTGTGCCACTCCCAGTTGTCCTCCTCCACGTTCGCCAGCGCGGCGGCCATGCCGCCCTGCGCGGCGCCCGTGTGGGAGCGGGTGGGGTACAGCTTGGTCAGGACCGCGGTGCGGCTGCGCTTCGTGGACTCGATGGCCGCGCGCATGCCCGCGCCACCGGCGCCGACGATGACGGTGTCGTACTTGTGGATCTTCATGATTCTCGCAACCCCGTGCCTAGCGGATGTTCGGGTCGAAGGTGAAGATCACCAGCGTGCCCAGCAGGATGGTGAACACCGTGGCGGTGTAGAGCAGGCCCTTCAGCCACAGCCGGGTGTTCGCGCGCTCCGCGTAGTCGTTGATGACCGTGCGCAGGCCGTTGGCGCCGTGCAGCATCGCGAGCCACAGCATGAGGAGGTCCCAGACCTGCCAGAAGGGACTCGCCCAGCGACCCGCCACGAAGGCGAAGCCGATCTTGGAGACGCCGCCGTCCAGGACGAGCTGGATCAGCAGGTGGCCGATGACCAGGACGACGAGCACGACGCCGGACAGGCGCATGAACAGCCAGGCGGCCAGCTCGAAGTTGCCCCGGGTCGACTTCGGCGTCTTCCTGGTCCGCTTGCGCGGGGCCTCGATGAAGGGCGCCGGGTTGTCGACGGAGTAGCCGGTCCCGCCCTCGACGGGGCCGATCCCGGACGCGCTGGTTTCAGTGGTGGCCATCTGTGTCAGCTCCCGAACAGTTCACGAGCGGCGTGGCCGAGGACGGGGTAGATCGCCCCGAGCATCAGCACGACCCAGACGCCTACGACGGTCCAGAGCATCTGCTTCTGGTAGCGCGGGCCCTTCGACCAGAAGTCGACGGCGATGACGCGCAGGCCGTTGAGCGCGTGGAAGAGGATGGCGGCGACGAGGCCGTACTCCAGCACGGCCACGATCGGCGTCTTGTACGTGGCTACGACCTTGTCGTAGTCCTCGGGGGAGACACGCACGAGAGCGGTGTCCAGCACGTGTACGAACAGGAAGAAGAAGATGAGGACGCCGGTGACTCGGTGAGCCACCCAGGACCACATTCCTTCCCGGCCGCGGTACAGCGTTCCAGCCGGCACGGAAGTCCCTCCGGGAGCGGGGTATCGGGGCCGCGCCGGCTTGTGCTGTCGGTCGGGCCCGGCCGGGTACGGTCCACCGGCCCCCAGCATCGTAGCGACGTGTGCCTGCGGCGCTTAAGCCGGGCCTACCTGTGTGATCAAAGTGGCATGCGGATGGGTGAGGCTGGGTGGCTTCTGGGGTGGGCTGTGCTGTTATGTGCCAGGTGCGGGTTCGTTGTGGCTGGTCGCGCCCCGCGGCGGAGCCGCAGATGTCACAGCCTCGCGCCCCTGAGGATGTCCAGTAGACGTCCTCTTGCAAGGCGCCGGAGTTCCTCCGCTGCTACCACCCGCTCCTCCTCCGGATCGTTCGCCAAACGTGACCGGATGGCCGCGAGGACGTGGTCCAGGGCCTCGTCCGGGGGGAGGTCGTGCAGGCAGATGACGAACGAGTGTCCGAAGCGGGACTCGTACGCCGCCTGTGCCGCGTTCAGGGCCATGTGGGCGGCTCCGTACGCGTCGTCCGGCAAGGGGGGCAGCGTCTCCGCTGTCAGTGCCTCGGTCAGGTCGCCCCAGGTCAGGTCGTAGGCCGCCTCGTCGGACGCGGCCAGGAGGGCGTCGACGTCCGGGTAGGGGCGGTGGGTGGTGAGGCGGTGAGCCCAGGAGGGGCTGCGGAAGCAGGCGAGGAGGGTGTGCCGGGCCTCGGCCTCGGGCGCGGAGTTGAACGCGTCCAGCAGGGCCGGGGGTGGTGTGCAGCGGCTCTGCTCGGGTAGCGCGGGTATGGCTACTCGGCCGGGAAGGTGCGCAGGCAGCGTGGGTCCTCGCGTCACGTGTGTTTAGGCAGGGGATGCTGTGAAAGGTGTGTCGTAAGGCTATCGAGAGTGGTCACGTCGTGTCCGACGGATACGCGAATTTCACCCGAACGGAAGAGTTTCAGAACGTGCGGTGGACACACTCCGGTCGACTCGGTCATAGGTTGGCATGGTGAGCCGCCACAGGCGTCGCCGGGCGCCGGAGAAGAAGGTACAGCGGAGGGCGCTGGTCATCGGGGCCGCGGCCGTCGTCTTCGGTGTGGGGCTCGGCGTGTGGGCGTCGGGCGACGAGGGCGTGCCGGCGGGCTCGGCGGCGCCGCGGCCCTCCGAGGCCTCGCGGGATCCCTCGGCCGCCGCACCGCCCGAGGCGGCGCCCAGTCCGACGCCGAGCCCCACGCGTACGTACCCGCTCTCGAAGGCGCCCCGGACCATACCCGCCGTCAGCGACCACACCCCGGCACGCGGGCCGGGGTGGAAGCCGGCGAGTGCTCACCGGGTGGTCGTGAACGACAAGGACCTCGCCGACGAGGGGCGGCTCATCGCCGGTGAGCTGGGGATGAAGTACGCGGGCGAGAAGGACGACGTGAAGGCCGGGGACGTACGGCTGGCGCTGAACGAGGACAAGGGCGCGAACCCGGAGTCCTACGCCATGACCGTGCGCGGCGGGCGGGTGACCATCAGCGGGCCGGACGACACCGGGGTCTTCTACGGCACCCGCACGCTGAAGCAGGAGGTGCACGGCGGCGGTACGGCGCCGGAGGGCGTCGTACGCGACCAGCCGGCCAAGCCGCAGCGGGCGTTCACGCTGGACATCGCGCGCAAGCCCTACACGGCCGGCTGGATCGAGGACCGGATCCGGGAGCTGGGCGACCTGAAGTACAACCAGCTCGGCCTGCACTTCTCCGACGACCAGGGGTTCCGGATCCAGTCCGACACGCACCCGGAGATCGTGTCGCAGCAGCACCTGACGAAGGCGCAGGTGAAGAAGATCGTCGCGCTGGCGGCGGCCCGGCACATCACCGTCGTGCCGGAGATCGACTCGCCGGGCCATCTGGGCGCGGTCCTCGCCGCCCACCCCGATCTGCAGCTGCGCAACGTGCAGGGGCGCGCGGTGCAGGGTGCGATCGACATCTCCAAGAGCGCGTCCGCCGACATCGTCGACGACCTGATCAACGAGTTTGCCGGGCTCTTCCCCGGCGGCCAGTGGCACCTCGGCGGCGATGAGTACCAGGCGCTCGTCGTGTCGAACCCGGAGGCCTCCTTCCCGCAGCTCGCGGCCACCGCGCGGGACAAGTACGGTGCCGGCGCCACCGTCGCCGACCTCACCACCGGCTGGCTCAACGACCGCGCCGACACCGCCCGCGCCCACGACCGCTCGATACGGGCCTGGAACGACGGCTTCTTCCGCGCGACCTCCGTGCAGCCCGCGAAGGACCTGAAGGTCGCGTACTGGACGGGCAAGGAGATCGGGGCCCGGCCGCCCGTGGAGTACCTCGACGCGGGCCGACAGGTGATCAACTACAACGACGAGTACCTGTACTACGTCCTCGGCGAGCCCCAGACCTTCGTCTATCCGACGGGGCAGCGGATCTACGAGCAGTGGACGCCCCGCGTGCTGCGCGGGAACGTCGCCGTGGCGGCCCGGTACGACGACCAGATACTCGGCGGGTCCTTCTCCGTCTGGGGCGACCTGCCGAACGCGCAGACGCAGGACCAGGTCGCGGCGGGGATACGGATGCCGTTGCGGGCCACCGTGCAGAAGCTGTGGGACTCCGGGAAGCCGCCGCTGTCGTGGACGCAGTTCCGGGCGCTGGCGAACGAACTGGGCTGAGCGATGAGTGATTCGTTGGCCGGAAACGTACTGTGACGCTGAGGGGCCGTCGCGCGCAGTAAGGGGAAGTGCGGGCTCCGCAACCGATGGCGCCCCGGTGAGGGAGGCGTGGATGAGCCTGGTGGATCTCATCGCTCAGGCCGACGACCGTGGGCTGGCCGCGAGCGGGTTGGCTTGTCTCGATCGGTGCGTGCCCCTGCTGGGCGGGGACGACGAGGTGCTGCGGCCCCTGTGGGGGAGCCTCGCGGACGGATCCGACGCGGCCGCCTGGGGTGAGCTCCTCGAGCAGGCGCGCGGCAAGCTGGACCCCGTGGAGGGCACCGCCGACGAGGCCGCGCTGCTCGCCGGCCGCATGCTCGCGGCGGCGCCCGACGTCCGGTCCGCCGAGCAGGTGCGGATGTGGGCCGACGCCTGCTCCGTCGCCTCCCTCCAGATCCACCGCCTCCTCGACCCGGCCAAGGCCGCCTCTCCGCTCGGCGCCTGCCGCGAGGGCCGCACCGAGGGCGTGCCCCCACTCGTCGCCGCCGAACTGCGCCGCCAGATCACCGTCCTCGAAGTACTCGCCGGCCACGGCCCGGCCGGCCTCCGCCGGGCCCTCGAGGTGTCGACGGAGGGCCGCCGGGTCCTGCGCGCGGTGGTGTCGCGGAGGGCACGGGGGCGGGGGTGAGGCGGCCGAGGGCGAGGCGGTCGGGGGGCGAGACGGTCGGGGGGCGAGACGGCCGGGGGGCGAGACGGCCGGGGGCGCCGCGTACGCGCCCGGTGCTCCCCGGAGTCGCGGGCGGCGCGAGGCGGTCGGGGGGGGCGAGACGGCCGGGGCCGAGGCGGCCAGGGTCGAGGCGGCCTGGGGCGGCCGGCCGGGGATGGTCGGGTTGAGAGGGCCCCTCAGGTCATCAGCCACTTCACCACCGCGTCCCCGGAGCGCGCCGTCTCGGCGTAGAACGCGGTCAGGTCGTGGTGGGCGCCCTTGAAGAGGCCGTGGGTCTGGGGCTCGGTGGTGGGGCCGCCGTAGCGGGGGACGAGGGTGGGGCGTGCGGCCTGCCAGAGGTCCTCGAAGTCGGTGGTGGTCAGGAACGCGGCCGCGCGGGCCACCTGGGCGGCGGTCAGCATGAGGAAGGGCGGCAGGTGGCGGTCGGGGTGGAGCACCGGGCGGCCGCCCAGGACGACGTGGGAGCGGGGTCCGGCGGGGGCGTGGTGCGGGGGAGCGCCGGCGTAGAGGAGCTCGTGGTCGAGGTAGCCCTTGTCCAGCACCTCCTCACGGTGCCGTTCGAGGCGCTCGCGCACGGTGTCCCAGTCGTCCTCGAAGAGCCTCCGCAGCCAGGGCGCGCTGTTGCGGAGCGCCGGCGGCGGTACGGACCGGAGATGGAAGTACATGCCCATGGGTGAAAGGAGCGCGCGAAGGCGCCGAAGCGTCACTCCGGGGCCAAACCCCCTGCGTGGCAAGGGTCCTGTGTCGGTCGTGCGACGGACGTGGGGCAATCCTGCGGCGGTCTCGGACAACGGCCCGATTCCCGTGACACGGGCCGACCTGACCTCGCTTTTCGTTGTATGACCACTGGGATGAGCGCGACGACGAGGACGATGAGCGAGAGGGCCCCGCAGCCGAACCGGCCCCACGCGGCGACGAAGCCGGTGCGATGGGCGGCGGACGCGGTGGCGACCATGCGCGAGGGCGCGCGGGTACGCCTGGACTACTCGGCGCAGAGCCTGTGGCGCGTCGACCGGATGATCGAACAGCTGCGGCACGAGGGGACGCCCGCCGCCGCCCTCGACAACGTGCTGCGCGGCTTCGGCGCGTACGCCGGTGAGGTGATCGTCCGCGAGACCGGTGCCGAGTGGTGGGCGACCGGTGGCGACCACTGGGTCCGTACGCCGGACGGTCGCCTGTGGGACCCCGTCGACGAGGCCCGCCGCTGCTTCGGCGGCCACGGCTCGCTGCGGCTCCTGTGCCGGGACGCGACGAGCGGTGAGCGGGGCTGACACCGCGGGCCCCACAGCTCGTACCACCCGTGTGGCGATCGACACCTCCGTGACACGTGATGTTTGCGGGACCGCATCCGCTTAGGCAGCGAGGGGCGCCGTACCGGCCCCCGTGCCGAGTGGAGGGGTGGGACCGGCATGGACGAGGTGGACGTGCGGGTGACGTGCGCGAGAGAGATGCGCCGGCACGCGACGGAGTTCGTCACCCGGGTCACCGCCCGCAGCAGGCTCCCCCTCGACTACTCCGTGGCCAGCCTGCGCGTGGTCGACTTCCTGATCGACGGGCTGCGCAAGGGCGGCGCCGACCGCGAGGGCGCACGCGAGACGCTCCTCGGCCTCGGGGCGTACGTCGGTGAGGTGCTCGTCCGCCGGGCGGGCGCGGCCTGGGTGGACTTCGACGACGACCAGCGCGCCTACTTCGACCGGCCGGTCGGCGTCCGGATGCCCGACGGCCGGGTCTGGAACCCCCTCGGCCGGGTCCTCAACCGCTTCGAATCGGGCGTACCCGAGGACTCCCTCCAGACCTTCTACCTCACCCTGCACGGGCGTCTCCGGCGACCGCCGGCCCAGCGAGTGGTCGAGTGAGGCAT
The DNA here is from genome assembly GCF_043198595.1 of Streptomyces sp. NPDC048751. Taxonomy (NCBI): domain Bacteria; kingdom Bacillati; phylum Actinomycetota; class Actinomycetes; order Kitasatosporales; family Streptomycetaceae; genus Streptomyces; species Streptomyces sp. NPDC048751. Next base: position 618,393 of record NZ_JBICUX010000002.1, on the reverse strand, counting down.
CGGGGCGCCGCGGCTGCGCGGGCGGCGTGGGGCGCGGACGAGGCGGTGCGGTGGCCGGGCGTGCTGTGACACTTCGGACGGGCGCGACGCTGTTGAGCGTGGGGACGTGGACACGGCCGGAACGTGTCGCACGACCGGCGACTCGCCACGCCCCCGCTCCGACCACCGCACGAACGAGGACAGCCTTGGGCCAGGGAGGGCAGCCCCGGCGCGCGCAGGCGTACGACGGGGAACTGGGCGCGGCGGTCGCGCGAGCCCAGGACGGCGACGAGTCGGCGTTCGCCGTCGCGTACCGGATCGTGCAGCCCGGGCTGCTGGGCTATCTGCGCGGTCTCGTCGGGGACGACGCCGAGGACGTCGCGTCCGACGCCTGGCTGGAGATAGCCCGGGACCTGGGGCGGTTCAAGGGCGACGGCGCCGGTTTCCGCGGCTGGACGGCGACCATCGCCCGGCACCGCGCCCTCGACCACCTGCGCCGCCAGCGGGTACGGCCGCGGGCGTCGGCACTGGAGTCCGACCTGGTGGAGATGCCGGGCCCGCACAGCACCCACGAACAGGCCCTGGAGTCCCTGTCCACCGAGCGCGCCCTGGACCTGGTCCGCGGGCTGCCGCGGGACCAGGCCGAGGCCGTGCTGCTGCGGGTCGTGGTGGGCCTGGACGGCCCGTCCGCGGCCCGCGTGCTCGGCAAGCGCCCCGGCGCGGTCCGCACCGCCGCGCACCGGGGCCTGAAGCGCCTCGCCCTCCAGTTGGGCGCGGAGAGTGTGACGGATGACGTCCCCCGGACGCTGGGGGAGTCGAAATGAACGGTGACGGCGGCAGACCGTATGGATCAGTGGGATCCGGATCGATCGGGTCCGGGTCGGGCTCGGTGGCAGCGGCAGCGGCAGGCTCCGAGCGGTTCGGTTCGCGCCGATGCGGCCGGTGGGACGGACAGGGACCCAGGAGCACAGGAGTACAGGGACACAGGGACGGAAACGGACATGGGTGAACGGCTGAACGGCGGCGGGCTTCCCGGCCGTCGGCGGGTGCACCCTGGCGACGCCGGGCCCGGCTCGGGACGGGTGGACGACGCGGCCGGGGTGGAGGCACTGCTCGCCGCCGCCATGCGCGGGAACGGTGTCGACACCGAGGCCGAGCAGCGTGCCGTGGCCGCGTTCCGCGCCGCCCGCGACTCCGGGGAGCACCGGGCGCGTACGCGGCGCCGGGACGACTGGCGGCCGCGTGAGCAGCGGGGCGGGGCGCGGTCGGTGAAGGCCACGCTGTCCGTGCTGGTCGCGAGCCTCACCCTGGGCGGTGTGGCGTTCGCGGCGATCGGCACGGGCGGCTCCTCGGACCACGGCGCCGGTGACGGCAGGGGCCGCGCCGAGCAGACGGCCGACACCCCGGGCGGGTCCGGCGGGCGGCCCACCGCCACGTCGTCGCCCGTGGGCTCCGGCCGACCGGACCACCCGGTCACCGCCCAGGACACCGAGGCCCACTGCCGGGCGTACGAGCAGGTCGGCGGCCGGGGCAAGGCGCTGGAGTCGACCGCCTGGCAGCGGCTGATCGAGGCCGCGGGCGGCGAGGAGAAGGTCGCCGCGTACTGCGCCGGGCAACTGGCGGGCAAGTCGGCCGCGCCCAAGCCGGGCAAGAGCGGGAAGACGGACGGCAACGGCCAGGGAGCCGGGAACGGCAACGGCCAGGACTCCGGGAACGGCAACGGCCAGGGCGCGCGGAGCGGCGGCGGCCAGAACGCCGGTGACGGTGGCGGCGGCGGTCAGGGTGCCGGCAACGGCGGCGGGGAAAAGGCCGAGCAGTCCAAGGACCAGGGGACCGCGTCCAAGGCTCAGAGCAAGGAGCAGGGCCGGTAGCGTCCATCCCGGCCTGCCCTCAATTGCTTTCTTGTCCGGGGTTTTTTCGCTTGTTGGCGTTGAAGCGCGCCTTCTTCTCGCGATTCCCGCACGTGTTCATTTCGCACCATTTGCGGGTACGGCTCTGGCTGGTGTCGAAGAAGGCGGCTCGGCAGGTCGGCGATGCGCACAAGGCCAGTTTTCCGTCTCGTTCGCCTGCGATGATGCTGATCGAGTCGGCGGCGATAACGCTGAGGGCGTCCTCTACGCAGGAAGCCGAGCTGAGTCGCCATTGTCGGTTGCTCTCGGGCGTCAGGACAGCCGCGGCGCGACCCCGAATGCTGCAGTCATTGATGACCTGGACGGCAGACGCAGGGAGAGGGTCCTGGATCGCGGCCGCTGTCAAGGCGGCGTGAATTGATTCCCTGAGTTCCCGAGCGAGTTCGTGCTGGGCGGTGGTGCAGGACTCCACGGCGAGGCCGTTCACCGCCAGCCAGTCGACGAGCCGCTGCGGCGTGGGAATGCGTTCCACAGCGTCGCCGCGACGCTCCGTCAGCGTCGCCGTGAAGCTGGTCGCCAGCACCTTGCCGAGGCGGAAGTCAGGGAACCGAGCCTGCATGGAACCACCTTAGCCGGTTGCATGTCGGCGTCGAGTCGCGCTAGAACCGTCTAAGCCGGTTCGCGACTGGCCCGGGCCGGTTCCCCCATGACCAGGAGGCCTCATGCCCAGCGACGTGCAAGCATTCGCAGCCCACGCGACTGACGCCGACCTCGACGATCTGCGCGCGCGATTGGCCGCGGCGCGGCTGCCGGAGGCCGAGACGGTCCATCGCGCCGCGCCCGGTCCGCGCCGGTGGGAACAGGGCGTTCCTCTGGCCGACCTCGTCGATGTCGTGGACTACTGGCGCACCGGGTACGACTGGCGGTCGTTCGAAGCGCGCCTCGACCGGATCGGCCAGTTCCGCACGACCATCGACGGCCTGGGAATCCACTTCCTGCACCGCCGATCCCCGCGCGCGGACGCCACTCCTCTGATCCTGACGCACGGCTGGCCGGGCAGCATCGCCGAGTTCATCGACGTAGTGGACGAGCTGGCAGATCCGAAGGATGCGGACACACCGGCGTTCCACGTCGTGATCCCGTCGTTGCCGGGCTTCGGCCACAGCGACAAGCCGACCACCACCGGGTGGGGAATCGAAAAGATCGCTGCCGCATGGGTGGAACTGATGGGAAGGCTCGGCTACAGCAGGTTCGTAGCCCATGGCGGCGACTGGGGAGGTGTGATCACCACGGTCCTGGGCGGCAGGTTCCCGGCGCACGTTCTCGGCATCCACACAACGACCCCGCAGGCACCGCCCGGGTCGGCAACGGACGGGCTGACGGCGGCCGAGCGCGAATGGGCCGAGGAAACCCGCGATTTCTGGCGCCACCGCGCGGCGTACGCGAAGCAGCAGGCGACCCGACCGCAGACCATCGGCTACTCGCTTGTCGACTCACCCGTCGGGCTTCTCGCCTGGATCCTCGACAAGTTCGCCGAGTGGACGGATACCGAGGACAGCCCGTTCGAGGCGATTTCCCGGGACAGGATTCTTGACGACGTCACCCTGTACTGGCTGACGCGGACCGGAGCGTCGGCGGCCCGCATCTACTACGAAAGCCACAACTCGCTCGACCCCGAACTTCGGGTCGACGTCCCGTCGGCGATCAGTGTGTATCCCCGCGACATCGAGAAGTGCCCGCGCGTATGGGCACAGGAGCGGTTCCGGCGGATCGTCCGATGGAGGTCGCCCGAAACCGGGGGACATTTCCCGTCGCTGGAGGTTCCCGAGTATTTCGTCAAGGATCTGCAGGAAGGCCTCGCGGCCGTGCTGGCCGCCGACCGGTGAACGCGGCCGGGTCCGAGCAGGAACGGAAACCGCGGAGACGACCGGGGCCGCCACCCCCCACAGGAGAGGCCCCGGCCGTCACACGGCACGGGCGCGCGCGGCGGCCCGTACTCAGTACAGCGCCGAGCGTGCGGTTTGTGTCACACCTCATGAGTCACGAGTTAGTTGCATGCTCTACGGACATGGACGCGCGGGGGTTTCACGCCGTAACGTGCCTTTCGCGCCGGACCGTGGAGGCCGGAGACCAACGCGACCACCGCGGTCCCGCAGGCCGCGACCATCGAAGGAATCACGACGGCGAGAACCCGGTCCGCGACAGCGGCCGGATTGGGCGCAAGAGGGGCGCGCGGTGCTGGGGGACGACGCGGAGCTGACAGCCGCGGTGCTTGCGGCACAGAACGGGGACGAGACCGCGTTCCGGGCTGTGTACCGCACGGTTCATCCACGGCTGCTCGGGTACGTCCGGACGCTCGTCGGCGACCTCGACGCCGAGGACGTCGCCTCCGAGGCCTGGCTGCAGATCGCCCGTGACCTCGCGCGGTTCAGCGGTGACGCGGACCGGTTCCGGGGCTGGGCCGCCCGTATCGCCCGTAACCGCGCGCTGGATCACATCCGTATGCGGGGGCGGCGGCCGGCGATCGGCGGTGACGAGACCGAGCTGACCGGGAAGGCGGCCGAGTCCGACACGGCGGGCGAGGCGATGGAGTCCCTGGCCACCGACCACACCCTCTCCCTCATCGCCCGGCTGCCGCAGGACCAGGCCGAGGCGGTCGTCCTGCGTGTGGTCGTGGGTCTGGACGCGAAGACCGCCGCGGAGACGCTGGGCAAGCGGCCCGGGGCCGTCCGCACGGCGGCGCACCGGGGGCTGAAGAAGCTCGCCGAGTTGCTCGGCGGAGATCCCGAATCGGCCGACGCACTCGACGCACTGCCCTCGCAGCGGGAGTCGCGCGGACGTGCGGTGACGCCCGCGGGTGTGACGCCGGCGAGCGCGCGGACGCAGAAGGGCATGTGATGGCCGACGAGCGCTGTGTCTCTCCGGGCAACAACCCCCGGACCCCCGGCCGGTGGCTGAACCGCGACACGGCGGAGCGTCTGCTGCGCGGGGAGCCCTTGGACAACGCTGTCGCCCCCGAAGCCCGTGACCAGGCACAACGCCTCGCCCAGGCCCTCGCCGCACTCTCCGCGCCACCTCTCCCGGCCGACGCCGAGCCACCGGGGGAGGCCGCGGCGCTGGCCGCGTTCCGCAAGGCGCGGGACGAGAGGGCGGCGGAGGCGTTCCCGGAGACCGGTGAGGTCAGGGAGCTCGACGCCGGGGTCGTCCGGATCGGCGGTCGGGGCGGCGGCCGGGCCTCGCAGGGTGAGCGGCGGCCCCGGTGGGGGCGGTCGGTGCGGCTCGGGTTGTCCGCCGTACTCGCCGCCGGGATGGTCGGCGGGGTCGCGGCGGCCGTCGGGGTGGGCGTTCTGCCGAAGCCCTTCGGCGGCTCCGAACCCGCACCCGGCGCCTCCGTGTCGGCCCCCGGGACCCCCGACGAACATCCGCTGCTGTCCCCCTCGCCGGAACTCGCACCGGGCGGCGAGGCCGCACCGACCACACCCGACGGCTCCTCCGGCAGCGCTTCGCCGAGGGAGACGCCCGGCGGCACACAGGACGAGGACTCCGGCGACCCGAGTGCTCCCGACACCGGCTGGAGCGGGGCCCCCTCCGCGTGCCGCGACCTGCGCGACGGCCGGGAACTGGACGCGACCCGCCGGCGCACGCTGGAGGAGGCGGCCGGCGGCTCGTCCCGAGTCCCCGGGTACTGCCAGGAAGTCCTCGCCGGTGACGCGGCCGGCCGCAACACCGGGAACGAGGGCAAGAACAAGGGCAAGAACAAGGGCGACGAGAAGGACAGGGGCCGCAACGACAACGGCCAAGGTCAGGGCCAGGGGCAGGGCCAGGGCCGGGGTCACGGTGGCAAGGGCGGCAGCGGCGGCAGGGGAGGCGACGAGAACCCGGGCGGCGACGACGCCCGGGGTCACAGAGGCGGCCGGGGCGGCAAGGCCGGAAAGCCCCACGCAGGCGGCCACGGCGGCGGCCACGGCCGCGGCCACCACCAGGGCACCGGCTCGGGCGACCATTCCGGCACCGGCACCGGCCACCACCACGGCGGCGCCCTGACCCCCACCCTCCTCCGCGCCCTGGAACCCCCGCACGTCACGGCCGTAGCGCCCCACCCCATAAACCCGCTCACCCCCTCCTGACCTGCGACATCACACCCCGCCAAAATTTTTTCGCGCGGGGTGTGACGTTTTTGAGGGGTGGTGCGCAGTACTCAGTGAGCCGACTGGTCATCGGCCCTCGCACAGAGCCGGGGTTCCCCCCGTACCCGCGGCTCGTGCACCTGGCGCGGGCGGGACACGTTCCCCCGGTCCCGTCCGCGCCCCAAACCCTTCCTCGCGCTCACCAGTAGACGACGACCTTGTCGCCGTTCCTCACCTGGGCGAACAGCGCCGAGATCGCCGCCTCGTCCCGTACGTTCACGCACCCGTGCGACGCACCGGCGTAGCCCCGGGCCGCGAAGTCCGCCGAGTAGTGCACGGCCTGGCCGCCGCTGAAGAACATGGCGTACGGCATGGGGGAGTCGTAGAGCGTGGACACATGGTTCCGGGACTTCCAGTAGACGTGGAAGACACCTTCCCGGGTCGGCGTGTACTGGGAACCGAAGCGGACCGCCATCGTCGACACCGTTCGCCCGTCGACCATCCAGCGCAGTGTCCGCGTCGTCTTGTTGATGCACAGCGCACGGCCCGTCATGCAGCGCGGGTCCGGTGCCGCGGCCGACTGACCGCCGGTCAGATACAGCTCCCACCGCCCCGGTTCGTGCGTCATCCCCACCAGCCGCTGCCAGGTGACGGTGTCCGTCTTGCCCGTCTGCGGCAGCCCCCGCTTGCCCTGGAAGCCCCTGACGGCCTTCTCGGTGGCGGGACCGTACGTCCCGGTCGGCCCCTCGAAGAGCCACGCGACCTGCCGCAGCCGTGCCTGGAGTTCGCGGATGTCCCGCCCGGTGTCGCCGCGGGACCACAGCACCCGCGCGGGCGGCGCCGTCGAGACGGGCGGCGCGGCGCTCGGCTCGTCGTCGTCCTCCGCGGGGGAGGACTTGGGCGTCGGTGTCCGCGTCGACGGAACCGTCGGCGTGGGGCTCGGCACCTCGACGTGCACCGGCGACCGCGACCGGTCCTGAGCCCCGTCGCCCTCGACCTTGCAGCCGCACACCGCCACCAGGGCCGCCACGCCCGCGAGTGCCGCGATCGATCTCCCCATGCCCGTAGTACGCACCACTGCCCCCCATCGACTCACCGTTGACCCGCGCACGAGTCCCCCGTGACATGTTTCCCCCGGAAGACGGGTGGCGAACGGGACGGCATTGCGGTGTCCGGGACCGCGGCGCAGGCTGTGAGACAGGTCCCAGCGAGGCTGTGAGGAAGCTCCCAGCGTGCTCCCCTCCACGGGGTGCACGCCCGCCGCTACAGTCCGTCGAAGGGTCGGTCTGTACCAGCAGGTAACTGCGAAGAACTGCTCAGCGGGAGGCATCACACCAATGGCGCGCGAGTCGGAGTCCGGACTGCCCATCGAACCGGTCTACGGGCCCGACGCCCTGGCGGGCTGGGACCCCGCCGAGAAACTGGGCGATCCGGGGTCGTACCCCTACACCCGTGGCGTGTACCCGTCGATGTACACCGGCCGGCCCTGGACGATGCGCCAGTACGCCGGCTTCGGCACCGCGACCGAGTCCAACGCCCGCTACAAGCAGCTCATCGCCAACGGCACGATGGGCCTCTCGGTCGCCTTCGACCTGCCCACCCAGATGGGCCACGACTCCGACGCCCCGATCGCCTCGGGAGAGGTCGGCAAGGTCGGCGTGGCCATCGACTCGCTCGACGACATGCGGGTGCTGTTCGGCGGGATCCCGCTGGACAAGGTCTCCACGTCGATGACGATCAACGCGCCGGCCGCCCTGCTGCTGCTCCTGTACCAACTGGTCGCCGAGGAGCAGGGCGTCAGCGCCGACAAGCTCACGGGCACGATCCAGAACGACGTGCTGAAGGAGTACATCGCGCGTGGGACGTACATCTTCCCGCCGAAGCCGTCCCTGCGCCTGATCGCCGACATCTTCAAGTACTGCAGGGCCGAGATCCCGAAGTGGAACACGATCTCGATCTCCGGCTACCACATGGCGGAGGCGGGCGCGTCCCCCGCGCAGGAGATCGCGTTCACCCTCGCCGACGGCATCGAGTACGTGCGCACGGCCGTGGCCGCGGGCATGGACGTCGACGACTTCGCCCCCCGCCTGTCGTTCTTCTTCGTCGCCCGTACGACCATCCTGGAGGAGGTCGCCAAGTTCCGCGCCGCCCGCCGGATCTGGGCCCGGGTCATGAAGGAGGAGTTCGGGGCGAAGAACCCGAAGTCCTGGATGCTGCGCTTCCACACGCAGACGGCGGGCGTGCAGCTGACGGCCCAGCAGCCGGAGGTGAACCTGGTGCGCGTCGCCGTCCAGGGCCTCGCGGCGGTCCTCGGCGGCACCCAGTCCCTGCACACCAACTCCTTCGACGAGGCGATCGCCCTCCCCACCGACAAGAGCGCCCGCCTGGCCCTGCGTACCCAGCAGGTCCTCGCCTACGAGACGGACGTGACGGCGACCGTCGACCCCTTCGCGGGTTCCTACGTCATCGAGAAGATGACCGACGAGGTCGAGGCGGCGACGCTGGAGCTGATGACCAAGGTGGAGGACCTCGGCGGCGCGGTCTCCGCGATCGAGCACGGCTTCCAGAAGAGCGAGATCGAGCGCAGCGCGTACCGCATCGCCCAGGAGACGGACTCCGGCGAGCGGGTGGTCGTGGGCGTCAACCGCTTCCAGCTCGACCTGGAGGAGCCGTACGAGCCCCTGCGCGTCGACCCGGCGATCGAGGCTCAGCAGGCGGAGCGGCTGGCGAAGTTGCGCGCCGAACGCGACCAGGCGGCGGTGGACTCGGCCCTGGCGTCCCTGAAGAAGGCCGCCGAGGGCGAGGACAACGTGCTGTACCCGATGAAGGACGCCCTCAAGGCGCGGGCGACCGTGGGCGAGGTGTGCAACGCGCTGCGGGAGGTCTGGGGGACCTACGTGCCGTCGGATGCGTTCTGAGCTGGGCGGTTGCGCCGTTTGGGTGATCACGGGCTGAATCCGCTCGGCCCCGGTTACGCTCGTTGCAGAGTGGGCCCCGAATAGGAGGACGCCATGGCCGTACTGCAGCAGGAGCTGACCCTGGCTGAGGCTGCCGACCAGCTCGCCCGTGCACTGCCTGGCCACCGCGTGGAGATTCTCCAGGGGAGGCTCATTGTGACACCGCCGCCGGATGGCTCGCATGCGCTTGCGCTGACGAAACTGGGCAGGGCTTTCGACCGCGCGGGGCTTGTTGAGGCGGGGTATGAGTACGTTCAGGGCGTCGGTCTCTGGCTGCCCACGTTGCCCGAGGACTTCGCGATTCCTGACTTCTCCATCGTCGACCTGGACTTCCGCGACGCCCACGTCACGAAGAACTACTACGCACCGAACGTCTTCCGCATGGTCGTGGAAGTGACGTCCTCGAACTGGTCCGACGACCTCGGCCCGAAGGTCGAGTGCTACGCAGCGGCCGGCCTCCCCGCCTACCTCATCGCCGACCGCAAACACGACGAGGTCCTCCTCTACACCGACCCGGCCGACGGCAAGTACCCCGACCCGCTCCGCTACAAGCGAGGCCAGACCGTCCCCGTCCCCGAATCCGTCCGTGTCACCCTCGACCTCTCCGTCGACACCCTCCTCGACGGCGACGACTGACCGGCCCGGTGGGTGCGTTGCTCCTAGAGGCCGACGCGCCGGGTGTACTCCGCCAGCCCCCTGGACGTTTCGCCCGCCCAGCCCACGTAACCGTCCGGGCGGATCAGGAACAGACCGGTGCCGTACGCCTCGTATGGGGGGCCCTGCACCAGACGTACCGCCGTGACCACGTCCGGGGCCTCGACGCCCAGCGCCAGCAGAGTCCAGTGCGGCCCTCTGAACGCGTCGAAGAGGCGTACGCCGTCGACCGTCGCGTCGGGGGCGCGGTCACCGGCACGCAGCGGGCCCGGAGTCGTGCGGGTCTCCGTCGTGAGGGACGACTCCCGGTAGCCCAGCCCTAGTTGACGGGTCGCCTCGCCGCGGCGGACCTCGCCGCGGTGGACGCGGGTGGACAGGCCCAGCATCTGGGCCGCGACGGCCCGCCGCTCCTCCTCGTACGAGTCCAGCAGGGCCGGGTCCGCCCCGTCCCGCAGGACCGCGCCCAGCTTCCAGCCCAGGTTGTAGGCGTCCTGGACGCTGGTGTTCAGGCCCTGCCCGCCGGCGGGGGAGTGGACGTGCGCCGCGTCGCCGGCGAGGAACACCCGGCCGGAGCGGAAGCGGTCGGCGAGGGCCGCGCGGGGGCGGAAGTCCGAGGCCCAGCGCACCTCGGTCACGTCCTCGGGGGCGAGATGGGAGCGGGCGGCGACGACCTTGCGGATGCCGTCGAGGGAGCAGTCGACGTCGGTGCCCTCCGGGAACTGCGCGACGACCTGGAAGTCCTCCGTGCCCGCGAGCGGGCAGATCGCGAGGAAGCCGTCGCCCTCCCCGCGCGGCGGGAAGACATGCCAGTTGCCGCGGTCCAGGCCGCTGATCCGCACGTCCGCCACCAGCATCGGGCTCGGGTCGACGGTCTCGCCGGTCATCCCGATGCCGAGCGCGCGCCGCACCGCCGAGCGGCCGCCGTCCGCGGCGACGACGTACCGGGCGCGCAGTGCCTCACCGGAGGCGAGGCGCAGGGTCACGCCCTCCTCGTCCTGGGCGAGGGAGACGACGTCGCGCCCGAAGGCGACCCGCCCACCGAGCTCCGTCAGCCGCTTGTGGAGGATCTCCTGCGTGCGCCACTGCGGCACCATCCACGGCGCGGTGTACGGCGAGTCCTCGCTCGCCTCGGCCGGGTCGAACATGTGGTGCTCGCCGACCCGCTCGCCGTCCTGCCAGATCACCTGGACGGGATAGTCACCGCCGGCCGCGAGGATCGCGTCGAGGACCCCGAGGTCGTCGAAGACCTCCATCGTGCGCGGCTGGACGCCCTTGCCGCGCGACCCGGGGAAGAGCGCGTCGGCCCGTTCCAGCACGAGCGCGTCCACGCCCCTGCGCGCCAGGTCGATGCCGAGTGCCAGGCCGGTCGGGCCCGCGCCGACGATCAGTACGTCCATGATCTGTCTCCTTAACGTTGTTAAGTGCCGCTGGGTATGAGCGTGCCCTTAACGCTGTTAAGCTGTCAAGCGTGGTTACGGAACGACGCGCGCCCCTCGATCGCACCCGGGTCGCGGACACCGCCCTGAAACTCCTGAACGAGGTCGGTCTCGAGGGCCTGACCCTGCGTGCCATCGCCAAGGAGCTGGACGTCAAGGCGCCCGCCCTGTACTGGCACTTCAAGGACAAGCAGGCACTGCTCGACGAGATGGCGACCGAGATGTACCGCCGGATGGTCGCCGGCACCGCCCTCGACCCGGACGACACCTGGCGGGAGCGGCTGCTCAAGTCAAACCGCGGCCTGCGCACCGCGCTGCTCGGCTACCGCGACGGCGCGAAGGTCTTCAGCGGCTCACGCTTCACCGGCATCGAGCACGCCGACCAGATGGAGGAGACGCTGCGCCAGTTCACGGCTGCGGGCCTCACCCTCGCCCAGGCGGTCCGGGCCACGACGACCGCGTATCTCTACACCCTCGGCTTCGTCACCGAGGAGCAGGGCGTGCGGCCCCTGCCCGACGAACGCCGTGAGGGCTACGACGTCGAGGAGCGCGCCCGCACGATGGCCGACTTCCCGCTGTCGGCGGCCGCGGGCGCGGAGATCTTCGAGGACTACGACCGGCATTTCGAGGAGGGCCTCGCGCTGGTGGTGGCGGGAATCGAGGCCCGGTACGGGATCACCTGAAGGAGCAGACCTCAGCGCGGAGTCGGGCGGCTCCGGCGCTTGGCGTTGCGCAGCGCCCGCGTGACGACGGGCGGCAGCAGGTCCTTGGCGATCCGACGGGCGTAGCGACGGGAGGCCGGGGTGGCGGGCTTGGCGGGCGTGGCCGCCCGGGGCTCCGCGGGAGCCGGGGCGACGACGGGCTCCTCGACGTGGTGCCGGGACGGCGGGAACGCCGGGGCCTTCATGCCCTTGGACTTGAGGCGGATGATGCGGTTCCCGGCCGCCTCCTGCACGCTGAGGTGACAGTCCGTGCGGGACCGCACCATCTCCAGCAGCTCCTCCTGCACCGGCCCCGGGTCCTCCCAGGTGGCGTAGAGCTTCTGGGTGCTGAGGCAGATCGGGCGCAGTCCCCGGTTGAGCACGGCCTCCCAGACGGCTATCGAGACGCCGGGCGTGTGCTCGGAGCGGAAGTCGTCCAGGACGACCATGCCGCCGGGCAGCAGCGCCTCCCGGGCGGCCGTGATGTCGCCCTCCACGTGCTCGTACAGGTGCGAGGCGTCCACGTGGACCCACCGGCAGGAGTGCGGCTCCACCTCCTCCGGCACCACCGAGCTGGGGCCGTGCAGGACGCGCGGCAGCTCGTCGTGGAAGGCGAGGTAGTTCTCCTCGAAGGCCCGTCGGGTGAGGGTGGAGTACGACTTCGCGGACTCGGCCCGGTTGGCGTCGTCCGGCGCGTCGCCCTCGAAGAGGTCGCACACGGTGTAGCGCTCGCCCTCGCGCAGATGGCGCCCGGTGAAGATCGCGCTCTTGCCCATGTACACCCCGACCTCCAGCAGGTCACCCCGCAGCCCGGCCTTCTCCTGCCGGTCGAGGAACCAGTCGAAGAGCACCTGGTCGAGGACGGGGAACCAGCCCTTGACGTCGTCGAGCGTGTGGGGCGGTCGGATCGAGCCTGATGTCGCGGTCATGAGAAAGAGCACTCCCTGGTTCGGCCGTGAACTGCCTGGCGCCTGCCCGAACGGCGGATTTCACTCCTCGCCGCGGATGAATTCCGGGCCAACTCCAGCTTTCGTGCGACTTACCGGACCGGCGGGCGCGAGAGCGCCTTGCGGATCCTCGGGGTGAAACGGTCCTCCACCAGTTTGTTCAGGAGCCACGCCAGCACCAGCATCGAAACGACGGTCAGTGCCAACGTGGCGTACGACGGGATGCCCAGCTTGCGGTGCAGGACCTCGACGACGACCCAGCCCAGGTGCTCGTGCACCAGGTAGAAGGGGTACGTCAGCGCGCCCGCGACGGTCAGCCAGCGCCAGTTGGCCCAGTGCAGCCAGCCGAGGGCGATCGCCGTGACGGCCAGGAAGCCCAGCGTCACCACCAGCATGATCCCGACGGAGGTGCGGTACGAGAAGAACTCCGGGTTCGGCGCGTGCCACAGCCGGTCCACCGCGTAGTGCTGGCCGATCAGCCAGCTCACCACGACGATGCCCCAGGCGTAGGGGTCGCGCCGGTTGCGGTGCACCAGGTACAGGCCGACCCCGCCGATGAAGAACGGCGCGTACTCGGGCATCAGGACGATGTCGAGCAGCGGCATCTTCGCGTTCTCCGCGATGGCGGCCGCCAGGGTCCAGCAGGCGCAGAACATGATCACGCGCCGGCGGTTGGCGCCGGGCAGCACCACGCACAGCGCGAACAGCGCGTAGAAGCGGACCTCCGCCCACAGCGTCCAGCACACACCGAGCACCCGGTCGACGCCCAGCGGCATCTGCAGCATCGTCAGGTTCACCAGCGCGTCGCTCGGCGACACCGCCTTGTACGTCACCACCGGCAGCGCGAACACCGCCGTGACGAGGATGATCGCCGCCCAGTACGCGGGCAGCAGCCGGGCGGCGCGGGAGGCGAAGAAGGAGCGCAGGGGGCGCCCCCAGCCGCTCATGCATATGACGAAGCCGCTGATCACGAAGAAGACCTGCACGCCCAGGCAGCCATAGGCGAAGTACCCGTGCAGTGTGGGGAACTGGTGCTTCGGCGACGTGCCCCACGCGTGCGCTATCTCGCCGTCCCGCCCGCCGTAGTGGTACGCGGCCACCATCAGCGCCGCCACCAGACGCAGCCCGTCCAGCGCGCGCAGCCTGCTCTCCCGGGGCTTGCCGGGCGTCACGGACTGCGGCGGGCTCGGCGTGCTCGCCGCGGGCGTGGCCGTGGCGGGCGGAAGGACGGCGCGGACCACGTTGCCCGTGGACGTCACGCGGGTGTCCCCGGGCGTGTCGATCACAAGATTCCCCTCGCTGGAACTCAGCCGGATCACAGCACACTAATTCGATTCAAACGTCGACTTTGGTTGACGACGCAAGGCTTCGCCCGGCTGTCCACGCGTGTTCACCCGGGCTTCGCCTCCCGGTCCGACGCCGGTCGCTCTCCAGGGCCCGACCGACCCCAAGGCCAGGGCCCGGCCGACCTCCGGAGTCCGACCGGCCTCAGCGCCCCACGGCCCGCCGCAGCGACCGGGCCCGCCGTGCCACCCGGCGCACGGTCGCGTTGCGCGGGATGAAGGCGAGCTGGGCCGGGACGGCGCCGGGCAGCCCGAGGGAGGTGAGGCGGCGGCGCTTGAAGTACCGCCAGGTGTGCGGGTTCAGATGCCGTGCCAGATACGTTTCGGCGGCCGCCCGCAGGCTCGGGTAGATCTTCGGCTGCATCGCGAAGCCGACCGCCCGCACCAGCTCGTTCAGGCCGTCCACGTCCACGCTCCGGCGCTGCTCGGCGACCGCCTCGCGGTCCGTCAGCTCCGGCAGCAGCGCGTCCACGATCGTCACCGGCACCCGGTTGCTGTTCTCGTACGGCGTCAGCCGCTCCAGCAGCGTGACGGTGCCGACGCGGGCGACGGGCAGGTTGAACAGCGCGGAGGCGGTCAGCAGGGCGGTGGAGAAGCACCCGACGACCAGCGCGGGACGCATCCGCTGGTAGAGCACCTCGGCCAGGACCGGGGTGTCGAGCACCGTCAGCTCGGCGCCCAGCTTCTCCGCCTCCTGCTCCAGCGCGCGCGACCAGCGGGCCGGCGCCGAGGGGTGCGGCTTGAACACCACACGCGTGTGGCCGAGCGCGACGGCGCCCTTCAGCATCCGTACGTGCAGGTCCTCCTCCTCCTCGGCGGTGAGGATGCCGAGCGCGGAGAGGTACTGGCCGAGCAGCAGGGCCGGTTCGTCGATGGAGGGCAGCTCGTCGCCCGTGTCGACGAGCTCGGCGAGGACCTTCACGAAGGCGTCCGTGGGCACGATCTCCGGCGGGACACCGAACTCCGTCAGCAGCAGCGGCGTCAGGCCCGGCACCAGGTCCAGGTGGAGCACGCGGTCGATGCGGGTGCCGACCAGCGGGTCGATCTTGTTGCGGGTGGGCCCGTAGCTCATCAGGCCGTCGGCGTAGACGGTGACGGGCGCGCCGGTGAAGATCTGGGTGAACCCGAGCGCGGGATTGACCTGGATCGACTCGACGGCCAGCTCCACGTCGTCCTCGCCCAGCCCCCACAGCAGCCGGAGGTGCCGCTCCCACAGCGGGACGTCGTCCAGACGCGGCGACCAACCACCGGGGTGGAAGGGGGAGATGGCCTCGTTCCACGACACCACGTCGTCGAAACGGGTACGCAGCTGCTCGAAGCCCGGCATCTCGTCCAGGGCCGCGGAGACCTCCGGGGTCGCTGCGTTGTTGCAGACGAGCAGGATCCGCCGGTCGGCGGGGCGGAAGCAGTCGGAGTCGAGGGCGGCGGCGAGCGTGGCGGTGCCGTACAGCGTCGACGCCATGAAGATCTGCGTGGTCACGCGGCGACCCCCGTGCCGGCCGGGCGACGGCGCAGCCGGCGCAGACGGGTCGCGCGCTGCAGGTCCATGGAGTCCAGCGCCTCGTCCAGGACGTCCTGCGGCATGCGGCGCAGGGCCACGGCGCTCATGGACTTGAGTTTTCTCGCCACCGCGGGCTCGAACCTTTCGATGGATCCCAGATGATGGGAAATGATCGCGCAATACGTGCGAACGGCCTTCGGCAGGAGTTTCTCCGCCTCGCGGTCCTGCGCGGTTTCCGCGATGACCTGGTCGAACGCGCGAATGAAATCGAGTTGTCGCACATCACCGATCTGGGTGAGCGACGAGGCGACGCCGCGCCGGTAGTAGACGCCCAGCAGCCCCACCGTGGCGAAGGATTCCGCCTCCCGGTGCAGCTTCCAGATCCACGGCCGGTCCTCCGCGGTCCGCAGCCCGTCGGTGAAGTGCAGCACCCCCTTGTCGACCAGCCGGCGGTGGTAGACACCCGCCCACGCGTACGCGTAGTCGACGGAGGTGGAGCGGTCGGCGGGCAGGATCGCGTCCCGCGGGTTCATCACCACGTTGCGCCGGCCGTGCGGCACCCGGTGGATCGAGCGGGCGCGAGCGGTGCACTGCACATGATCGGTGCGCAGGAAGTCGCAGCCCAACTCCTCTATCGCGGAGACCAGTCGGGGGTAGTAGCCGGGCGCGAGCCAGTCGTCCCCGTCGAGGAACGTCAGGTACTCGCCCCGCGCCTTGTCGATCCCGGTGTTGCGCGCGGTGGCCAGCCCTCCGTTCTTCGCGTGTCGGACGAGCACCGCGCCTGGCAGCTCGCGCTCCGCGCGCGCGAGAATGTCCGGCGTCTCGTCGCGCGAGCAGTCGTCGACGAGGATGAATTCGAAGTCCTCACGCGCGTTCGCACGCAGGCTCTTCAGGGTGTCGGGCGCGTATTGCTGCACGTTGTAGAACGGCACGATGACGGAGAGCTTGACCACGAGGTTGACGTTAGGCGCAGGCCCGGCATTCGTCTTTACCGTCGACTTGATGCCAGGTGAACGGCATGTGGCGAAGCGGTGAACCAGGTCTTTTTGCGGGCCGTTGACGACCTGATTCGCCTTTCGTCGATGTGCTGTTAACCGTTTGTTGCATTCGGGTTGGGCGGAACCTCGGAATGCCTTCCTACGGTCTTGGACGTGCCAGCAAGTGCAACGAAGGGCCTGCGAGTCGCCGTTCTCGCGGATTCCGACACCCGGTGGAAATGGGGTGCGCTCACAGCGAAGCGTACGGTTTCCGTCGAATCGGACATCCGTCTGGACGGCTATCTCCTGCGCGGCCGAGCCACCCCCACCGCCCGTCAGCTCCGCGAGGTCGGCGTTCACGCCGACTCCCTGCGCGAGGTGACCGCCGTGGAGTTCCTGCGCGCGATGACCGAGGAGTCGTACGACGTCCTCGTCCTCTCGCTCGTCGGCGGCGGCGTCCAGGCGATGCTGCACGGCCTGCGGCGCGCCTGGGAGGGCCGGTCGAAGCGGCCCGTCGTCGTCACCGGCTACGTCGGCGTCGTCTACGAGAAGCTCGCCGACGGCCTGCTCCTGCGGCACGGCGCGGACCTCGTCCTCGCCAACTCCCGCCAGGACGCGGACCGTTTCCGCGACGTGTACGAGGGAGTCGGCGCCGACGCCTCGTCCGTCACCGAGGTCGCCCTGCCCTTCCTGGGCGGAGCGCCCTACGAAGGTGAACACGACCCCTACACGGTGGTGTTCGCCGCGCAGCCCTCCGTGCCGGACAGCCGCAAGGACCGTACGTACCTCCTCGACCGGCTCGTCCAGCACGCCCGGCTGCACCCCGAGCGCGAGGTGCTGCTGAAGCTGCGCTCCAGGCCCGGCGAACACACCACGCACCTGGAGGAGCTGCCGTACCAGAAGCTGGCGCAGCGCTCCGACCTGCCGCCCAACTTCCGCCTGGTGTACGGGCACATGGGCGAGGTGCTCGACCGCACCGACCTGCTGGTCACAGTCAGCTCCACGGCCGCCCTGGAGTCCCTGCACCGCCGCATCCCCACCGTGGTCCTCACCGACCTCGGCGTGCGCGAGGTGCTCGGCAACCACCACTTCGTAGGCTCCGGCTGCCTCGCCTCCTGGGACCAGCTCGACGCCGGACACCGCCCGGTGCCCGACGAGGAGTGGGTCGCCCGGCAGGGCGTCGCCGCCGACGGCGCGTACGAGACCGCCTTCGACGCGGCCCGCGAGCGGATCGCCAAGCTGCTCGCCACGCCCGCACTGCCCCCGCTCGCGCCGTACTACACGCCCGAGACCGCGCCCGGCTATCTGCCCGGCATCCTCGCCCGCCACCACCTCGGCCCCGACGGCACCCCGCTGCCCGGAGCCCCCGCCGCCGACAAGGAACCCGGACCGGTCCGGCAGATCGTGCGCCGGGCGGCGCGCGGCGCCTACCGGCACGGAGTGCAGCGGGTGGCGCCCGTCATCCGGCGGATGGGCGAGCTGTGAACGAGCCGAACCCTGCCCAAGGAGTAGACCCCATGTCCCAACCGGAAGCGGGCCCAGGCACCGCGGTGCGCCGGGTGCTCGCGGTGATCCCCGCGCGCGGCGGCTCCAAGGGCGTGCCCGCGAAGAACCTCATCCCCGTCGGCGGCATACCCCTGGTCTCCCGCGCCGTGCGCGAGTGCCGGGCCTCCCGACTGGTGACCGACGTCGTCGTCTCCACCGACGACCAGGCCATCGCGTCCGCCGCCCGCCAGGCCGGCGCCGAGGTCGTGCTGCGGCCCGCCGCCATCGCCGGCGACACCGCGACCTCCGAGGCCGCCGTCCTGCACGCCATGGACGCCCACGAGGCGCTGCACGGCGCGGCGGTCGACGTGGTGCTGCTCGTGCAGTGCACCAGCCCGTTCATCGTCCGCGAGGACATCGACGGGGTGGCCGGCGCGATCGTCGAGAACGGCGCCGACACGGCCGTGACCGTGGCTCCCTTCCACGGGTTCATCTGGCGGGACGAAGACGAGGCCGGCATCGCGGACACCGGGGCCGGCTCCCGTGAGACGACCGGCGGTTACGGCGTCAACCACGACAAGTCCTTCCGCCCGCGCCGCCAGGACCGCCCCCAGGACCTCCTGGAGACCGGCGCCGCCTACGCCATGAACGCGGCGGGCTTCCGCAAGCACCAGCACCGCTTCTTCGGCCACACCGAACTCGTACGGACCGACCCGGCCCGCGTGCTGGAGATCGACGACCCGCACGACCTCGCCCGCGCCCGGGCCCTGGCGCCGCTGTTCGACGCCGACCGGCCCGGCGCCCTCCCGACCGCCGACGACATCGACGCGGTCGTCCTCGACTTCGACGGCACCCAGACCGACGACCGGGTGCTGGTCGACTCCGACGGACGGGAGTTCGTCTCCGTGCACCGCGGGGACGGACTCGGCATCGCAGCGCTGCGCAGAAGCGGCCTGAAGATGCTGATCCTGTCCACGGAACAGAACCCTGTGGTCGCCGCCCGGGCCCGGAAGCTCAAGCTCCCGGTCCTGCACGGCATCGACCGCAAGGACCTCGCGCTGAAGCAGTGGTGCGAGGAGCAGGGCATCGCGCCGGAGCGCGTGCTCTACGTCGGCAACGACGTCAATGACCTCCCGTGCTTCGCCCTCGTCGGCTGGCCCGTGGCGGTCGCGAGCGCCCACGACGTCGTGCGCGGCGCCGCACGCGCGGTCACCACCGTCCCCGGCGGCGACGGCGCGATCCGAGAGATCGCCAGCTGGATCCTCGGCCCCTCTCTCGATTCCCTCACCAAGTAAGGACACCCCCTGCCATGAGCAACTCCCGCCTCCGCCAGTTCGGTTCGAAGACCGCCGGCCCCGGTCACCCCGTCTACGTCGTCGGCGAGATCGGCATCAACCACAACGGCGAGCTCGAGAACGCGTTCAAGCTGATCGACGCCGCCGCCGAGGCCGGCTGCGACGCCGTGAAGTTCCAGAAGCGCACCCCGGAGATCTGCACCCCGCGCGACCAGTGGGACATCGAGCGCGACACCCCCTGGGGCCGGATGACCTACATCGACTACCGCCACCGCGTGGAGTTCGGCGAGGACGAGTACCGCCAGATCGACGAGTACTCCAAGAAGAAGGGCATCGACTGGTTCGCCTCCCCGTGGGACACCGAGGCCGTCGCCTTCCTGGAGAAGTTCGACGTCCCCGCCCACAAGGTGGCCTCCGCCTCCCTCACCGACGACGAGCTGCTGCGCGCCCTGCGCGCCACGGGCCGCACGGTCATCCTCTCCACCGGCATGTCGACCCCGAAGCAGATCCGCCACGCGGTCGAGGTCCTCGGCAGCGACAACATCCTGCTGTGCCACGCCACCTCGACCTACCCTGCGAAGGCCGAGGAGCTCAACCTCCGCGTCATCAACACCCTCCAGGCCGAGTACCCGAACGTCCCGATCGGCTACTCCGGCCACGAGACCGGCCTGCAGACCACGCTCGCCGCGGTCGCCCTCGGCGCCACCTTCGTCGAGCGCCACATCACCCTCGACCGCGCCATGTGGGGCTCCGACCAGGCCGCCTCCGTCGAGCCGCAGGGCCTGACCCGCCTCGTCCGCGACATCCGCACCATCGAGGCCTCCCTCGGCGACGGCGTCAAGAAGGTCTACGACTCCGAGCTCGGCCCGATGAAGAAGCTGCGCCGCGTCGCCGGCGTCGTCGCCGAGGCGGAGATCGCGGCGGCGGCGGGCGAGCCGGTGGCGGTGTGAGTCCAAGAGACTCCGACTTACGGGACGGTCACACGCCGATGAGCCCCCGCGCCGGGAAACCCGGCCCCACCCCTCACACCCTGGCCTTCGTCGAAAGTCCGGTGCAGCTGCTCAACACGCTGGAGTGGGCGCACGCACACGCACCCACGCTCCGGACCGAGGAGGGTCCCGGCGCGGGGTTCACCCTGGTCGTCCTGTCCCCGACCGACCCGATGACCCGTGGCCAGTTGCGCCGTATGGCCGAACTGGCCCGCGAGGAGGGTCACGAAGTCCGCTGGGAGGAGGCACGGGGCGGTCCCGCGGCCCCGTTCCAGACGATAGGCGGACTGACCTCGCTGCTGCGGCGGGCGCGGCGGGTGGTCATGGGGGACCCGTTCTCCCGCTATGTGCAGCTGTTGCTGACCATCACCCGCGCCCGTGAGCTGGTCGTCGTCGACGACGGCACGGCGACGATGGAGTTCGTCGGCCAGCTCTCCCGGGGCGAGCGCCTGGTGCGCTGGCACCGCAAGGGGGGCCGCCCCGGCCCCCGCGACCTGCTCTTCGCCCCCGTGTCGTCCTCCGCCCGGCGCCGGCTCACGCCGGGCGGGGACCGTGGCGTCGAGGTCTTCTCGTCGATGCCGATCGAGGAGACACCCCGGGGCGTCACCGTCACCGCGAACGACTTCTCCTGGACCCGCGCCCGCTTCGGCCCGCCCCGCATCACCAAGGGCGCGGACATGGTGGGCACGTCGCTGGTGGAGACCGGCGTGGTGGACGGGGACCGGTACCTGGAGGCCGTCAAGGCGCTGGCCGGCGCCCACGGCGCGGCACGGTACTTCGCGCACCGCAGGGAGAGCGCGGAGAAGCTGCACCGGCTGGCGGCCGAGACGGGTCTGGAGATCGTCCGCCCCGACCTGCCGCTGGAGCTGATCGCCCGCCGTGGCCCGATCGGCCGAACGATCCTGAGTTTTCCCTCGACGGTCGTGCACACCCTGCCGCTCGCCCTGGCCGGCACCGACGTCAAGGTCGCGGTCTGCGACATCGACCCCGCCTGGCTCACGGAGAACGCCTCCCCGAGGGCCCAGGGCTTCCTGTCCGGGGTGACGGGGACGGCACGGGACGTGCACCGGCTGTCGATGGTCCGCGCGGTCTAGTCGGCAGAAGCGGGGTTCTGGGGGCTTGGGGGGCGATTACCTTCGAGGTAATCGCCTCAGGCGGCCGGCTGCGCCTACGTTCGCAGGGCGTCCCCTCCTGGACGCGCCCGAACGGGCGCCCCCTCCTGGACGCGCCCGAACGAGCGACCGAGGGAGCCACCGTGTCCGACACGCCCGCCTACGGCTTCGCCCATCTGCGCAGCCGCCGCCCCCACCCCGACATCCTCGCCTACCTGGAGCGCATCCAGGCCACCCTCGACCCCTTCCGGGGCCGCTTCGTCATCCACGGAC
Organism: Streptomyces sp. NPDC048751; assembly: GCF_043198595.1. NCBI lineage: Bacteria > Bacillati > Actinomycetota > Actinomycetes > Kitasatosporales > Streptomycetaceae > Streptomyces > Streptomyces sp. NPDC048751. Next base: position 596,767 of record NZ_JBICUX010000002.1, on the reverse strand, counting down.
CGCCCACCGAGGTCGTCGAGGGAACCTGGCCCGGCAGCATGGTGCTCATCGAGTTCCCCGGCCTCGCCGAGGCCCGCGCCTGGTACGAGTCACCCGCCTACCAGGCCATCCTGCGCCTGCGCACCGACCACATCGAGGGAGACGTCCTCCTCATCGAGGGTGTCGGCCCCGACTACGACCCGCGCGAGCGGGCGGCGAAGCTGCGCGCGGAGGAGACGTAGGACTGGCTAGTGCCCGTCCCCCCGCCCCCCGGGCCCCGTCCCGGAGTCCGGGCGCCGATCCCGCGTAGCGGACAGATCGGCGTGATGCACACGGGGCGTGGTATCCGTGAAGGGAGTGGATGGGCTCTGAAGATCCGGCCGACGTGCCGAAAATCACGGAGCTTACCCATCACCCCTGGTACCTATGCGCCAGGCCGCCAATTTTTCTTCCCGAAGGGGTTGAACTTTTGTTGATCGAGCCAGTTGGCGGCCTCGGCGTCCTACCCTTCAAAGGGTGACGCAATTGATGTCCTCAGAGTCCGAGGTCGATCCGGCCGGGGAAGCGAGTCTCCCCGGCGAACTGCCCGAGGCGCTCCGCGCCGAGCTCATCGCGTTCCGACGCGACCTGCACATGCACCCCGAGCTCGGCAACCAGGAGTTCCGTACGACCGCCGCCATCAAGGCCCGGCTGGAGAAGGCCGGGCTCAAGCCGCGCGTACTCGCCGTCGGGACCGGACTCGTCTGTGACATCGGCGTCCCCGACGGGGGCCGGGTCGACGGGCCCCCCATCCTCGCCCTGCGGGCCGACATCGACGCCCTGCCCATCCCGGACGCCAAGACGGAGTGCCCGTACCGCTCCACCGTGCCCGACCGCGCACACGCCTGTGGACACGACGTGCACACCACCGTCGTCCTCGGCGCCGGGCTGGTCCTCGCCGAACTGCACCGGCAGGGACGGCTGCCCCGGCCCGTACGGCTGCTCTTCCAGCCGGCCGAGGAGGTGCTGCCCGGCGGTGCCGCCGACGCCATCGACTGCGGGGTGCTCGAAGGGGTCGGCCGTATGATCGCCGTCCACTGCGACCCGCGCGTCGACGCCGGGAAGGTCGGGCTGCGCAACGGAGCCATCACCTCCGCCTGCGACCGCCTGGAGATCGCCCTCGACGGCCCCGGCGGCCACACCGCGCGCCCCCACCTCACCACCGACCTCGTCACCGCCGTCGCCCGCGTCGTCACCGACGTGCCCGCGCTGGTCGCCCGCCGCGTCGACACGCGCGCCGGGCTCGCCGTGACCTGGGGCCGGATCGAGTCCGGCCACGCCCCGAACGTGATCCCGCAGCACGCCGAGCTCTCCGGGACCGTGCGGTGCCTGGACATCGACGCCTGGCGGCAGGCACCCGACATCGTGGTCGCCGCCATCGACGAGGTCGCCAACCTGCACGGCGCCAAGGGCGAGATCAACTACGTTCGTGGCGTCCCGCCCGTGGTCAACAACGGGGAGGTGACCGACCTGCTGCGGGAGGCCATGATCGCCCGGCGCGGGGACGACTCCGTGGAGAGCACCGAGCAGAGCCTCGGCGGCGAGGACTTCTCCTGGTACCTGGAGCACGTGCCCGGAGCCATGGCCCGGCTGGGCGTCCGCCCCCCGGGGGAGCGCACCGTGCGCGATCTGCACCAGGGCGACTTCGACGTCGACGAGTCGGCCATCACGGTGGGCGTCGAGCTCTTCACCGCGGCGGTTCTGCTGGACGCGGCGACCCGAACGGCATAGGCCGAAGGGGTGTCCGTTCGACGCCCCTTCGTCCCTTTGCGTCACGGGCGTGTAACCGGCGGTAAAAGCTTGTAACTCGCTGGCGCCACGAATCGATAACGGCCCCGGAAACTCCGTTCCCCCTGCCCTTCTACGCGCGTTACCGTTCGCCGCAATCGCCACCTGAGGCGGCACAAGTGGGGAAAGCGGGCCGGCGACGGTGCCGTGGGGACGAAGGGGTGCTTGCTGTGCGTCTGAACTCTCGTAGGACCAGGTTCTCCCAAGCGGCGGTGACCGTCGCGGTCGTCGCACTCGCGGCCGCGGGCTGCGGCGAGTCCAGCTCGGGCTCGAAGAGCAGCGACACGTCGTCCGGCTCCTACTCCGGCAAGGGCATCGGCCTCGCGTACGACATCGGCGGCAAGGGCGACCAGTCGTTCAACGACGCCGCCTACGCCGGGTTCCAGAAGGCCGAGAAGGAGTTCAAGATCGGCGGCCGGGACATCGAGCCGCAGGACGGCGAGTCCAACGCCGACAAGGTCCAGCGCCTGGAGCAGCTCGCCCAGGCCGGCTACAACCCGGTGATCGGCGTCGGCTTCGTCTACGGGCCTGCTGTCAAGGAGGCCGCCGCCAAGTTCCCCAACACCACCTTCGGGATCATCGACGACGAGACCGTCAAGGCCAAGAACGTCGCCGACCTGGTCTTCCACGAGGAGCAGGCCTCCTACCTCGCCGGTGTCGCCGCGGCCAAGGCCAGCAAGAAGAACCACATCGGCTTCATCGGCGGTGTCGACATCCCGCTGATCCACAAGTTCGAGGCCGGGTACGTCCAGGGCGCCAAGTCGGTCAACCCGAAGATCAAGATCGAGTCGCAGTACCTGACGGAGACCGCCCAGGAGGGTGGCTTCTCCAGCCCCGACAAGGGCAAGGACGCGGCGAGCGGCCAGATCGAGGCGGGCGCCGACGTGCTCTACCACGCGGCGGGCCTGTCCGGTCAGGGCGTGATCTCCGAGGCCGCCGGCAAGAAGGTGTGGGCCATCGGCGTCGACTCCGACCAGTACTCCCAGAGCGCGCTCGCCGCGTACAAGGACTACATCCTCGGCTCCGCCCTCAAGAACGTCGGCGGCGCGGTCTACGACCTCGTCAAGTCCGTCTACCAGGGCAAGCCCCTCACCGGCGTCGTCCGCGGCAGCCTCGCCAACAACGGCGTCGGCTTCGCCGACACCAACCCCAAGTACCAGTCCATGAAGGACGTCGTCGCCGCCGTCGACAAGGCCAAGCAGGACATCATCGACGGCAAGATCACGGTCAACACGAAGTAACCCACCCCCGCGTGCAGCCCCCTGCGCCGGCCCGGCGCGGGGGGCTCCGCCATGCGTGCGCGGCGGAAATCCCGCTGACCCGCCCGATCCGCTGGGCACCGATCGCCCGGCAGTGCGATCAGTTGATCAAGTACGCCACGGCGATCCGTACACGGACCGCGTCGACCGAGGCGATCCCGGGGACATTCCAAAGAGGGTGAAGTCGTGCAGCGCGTACGGGCCGATCTTGCTGGATGAGCGTCTTGGGTACGCGGGTCATCCAGTGGCGGCGTTGCTCAGTCCGGGCGCCCTCGCTGTCGGGGCCGCTGGAGGGGGCCGCCGGCAATGCGGTGGAGGCCGCCGAGGTGGCCGGTTTCTGCCTGCGGCGCGTATGAGCGGGGTTGCGCTCCGAAGTCGTTCCAGGTGGCGTGGGGGTGCGCTGAGCAGGGGCAGTGATCCGTTCAAAACGGTCGGATAACACTGTTGCAAGCTGGGTTTCATGTTGAATCTACGCGCGTTACGCTGCGGCGGAACCAGCGCCTGGTACGGGCGCTTGCACAAAGGAGTCTCGTTCCATGCGCCGGGTGTCCCGAATCGCCGCTGCGGGTGTTGTTACCGCGGCTCTCGCTGTCACCGTTTCCGCCTGCGGAAGCTCGTCCACCTCGTCGTCCAGCTCGTCCTCCAACGGTGGCGGCGACAAGGGCCTCGCCCTGGCGTACGACGTCGGCGGCAAGGGCGACCAGTCCTTCAATGATGCCGCCACGGCCGGCCTGGACAAGGCCGACAAGGAGTTCGGCTACAAGAGCACGGCCGTCGAGCCGCAGGACGGCGAGTCGGACGCCGACAAGGTGCAGCGCCTGGAGCAGCTCGCCAAGTCCGGCTACAACCCGGTGATCGGTGTCGGCTTCGCCTACGCGTCGGCCGTCAAGGAGGTCGCCGCCAAGCACCCGAAGACGACCTTCGGCATCGTCGACGACGAGCAGATCAAGGCCGCCAACGTCGCGGACCTGGTCTTCCACGAGGAGCAGGCCTCCTACCTCGCCGGTGTCGCGGCCGCCAAGGCCACCAAGACCAACACCGTGGGCTTCGTCGGCGGCGTGGACGTCCCGCTGATCCACAAGTTCGAGGCCGGCTTCAAGCAGGGCGTCGAGGACACCAAGAAGGGTGTCAAGGTCAAGTCGCAGTACCTCACGGAGACCGCCCAGGAGGGTGGCTTCGCCAGCCCCGACAAGGGCGAGAACGCCGCCGAGGGTCAGATAGACGCCGGCGCGGACGTCGTCTACGCCGCAGCGGGCCTCTCCGGCCAGGGCGTCATCAAGGCCGCCAGCGCCCACAAGATCTGGGCGATCGGCGTCGACTCGGACCAGTACAAGCAGGCCGCGCTGGCCAAGTACAAGGACTCGATCCTCACCTCGGCCATGAAGAACGTCGAGGGCGCGGTCTACGAGCTCGCCAAGTCGGTCCACGACAAGAAGCCCGCGACCGGCGTGGTCCGCGGCAGCCTCAGCAACGGCGGCGTGAGCCTGTCGAACTCCAACCCCGCCTTCGCCGGCAACGCCGCGATCCAGGACGCGGTGAAGAAGGCCGAGGAAGGCATCAAGAGCGGCACCATCAAGGTGAAGACCTCCTGACCTTCCGGTTGAGGCCCGGTCAGGGGCTTGGCCGACAGGGCGCTGTGATGACAGCGTTACGGCCACCGAACGGGGTACGGGAGGCATGCCTTCCCGTACCCCGGCCGCGCGGCAGAATGCTCGGAACGGATCGGGCGCTGAAAAGAACCGGTCAGGTCCGGGCACTATTTAAAGCAGGGGCGCTACGCGCGTAGAGTGGCCCCTTTCCCAAGGAGAGTGCGCCATCGACGCGTCCAGCAGCCCTCCGCTCACCGCACAGTCGACGATCGCGGTCGAGCTGGCGGGGATCACCAAACGATTCCCGGGTGTCGTCGCCAACCACGACATTCACCTGACGGTCCGAAAAGGCACCGTCCACGCCCTCGTCGGCGAGAACGGCGCCGGCAAGTCGACGCTGATGAAGATCCTCTACGGCATGCAGAAGCCGGACGAGGGCACCATCGCCGTCGCGGGGAACCAGGTCTCCTTCTCGTCCCCCGCCGACGCCATCGCCCGCGGCATCGGCATGGTCCACCAGCACTTCATGCTGGCCGACAACCTCACCGTCCTGGAGAACGTCGTCCTGGGCAGCGAGAAGCTGCACGGCATCGGCGCCGGTGCCCGCAGGAAGATCAAGGAGATCTCCGACCGCTACCACCTCGGCGTCCGCCCCGACGCCCTCGTCGAGGACCTCGGCGTCGCCGACCGCCAGCGCGTCGAGATCCTCAAGGTGCTCTTCCGCGGCGCCACCACCCTGATCCTCGACGAGCCGACCGCCGTCCTGGTCCCGCAGGAGGTCGACGCGCTCTTCGACAACCTGCGTGAACTGAAGTCCGAGGGTCTCTCCGTCATCTTCATCTCGCACAAGCTGGGCGAGGTGCTGTCGGTCGCCGACGAGATCACCGTCATCCGGCGTGGCACGACCGTCGGGACGGCCGTCCCCTCGGAGACCACCCCGCGCCAGCTCGCCGAGATGATGGTCGGCAGCGAGCTGCCCACCCCGGACACCGCCGAGTCCACCGTCACCGACCGGCCGGTCATCGAGGTCAAGAACCTCACCGTGTACGCCAGCGGCGGCTCCTCCGTCGGCTGGGAGGAGGAGCCCGCGGGCGAGGGACTCACCGAGTTCGCGGGCGGCGGCGAGGTCAAGCGCGTCCTCGACGACGTCACCTTCACCATCCACGCCGGCGAGGTCATGGGCATCGCAGGTGTCGAGGGCAACGGCCAGACCGAGCTCATCGACGCGCTGATCGGCACCAAGCACGCCGACTCCGGCGTCATCCACTTCCTCGGCGAGGACATCACCCCCTGGCCCACCCGCAAGCGCCGCGAGTCCGGCGTCGGCTACATCCCCGAGGACCGCCACCGCCAGGGTCTGCTCCTGGAAGCCCCCCTCTGGGAGAACCGCATCCTCGGCCATGTCACCGAGGCCCCCAACGCCAAGGGCTTCTGGCTCAACCCCAAGGGCGCCCAGGCCGACACCCGCCGGATCGTCGCGGAGTACGACGTCCGCACCCCCGGTATCGACGTCACCGCCGCCTCCCTCTCCGGCGGCAACCAGCAGAAGCTGATCGTCGGCCGCGAGATGAGCCACAACCCGAAGTTCCTGATCGCCGCCCACCCCACCCGGGGTGTGGACGTCGGCGCGCAGGCACAGATCTGGGACCGCATCCGCGAGGCCCGCCGAGAGGGCCTGGCCGTCCTGCTGATCTCCGCCGACCTGGACGAGCTCATCGGCCTGTCGGACACCCTCCGCGTGATCTACAACGGCAGCCTGGTCGCGGACGCCGACCCGGCCACCATCACCCCGGAGGAGCTGGGATCGGCCATGACCGGTGCCGCCTCCGGTCACCTGGAACACGTGGAAGCCCCGCACACCGCTGAAACCACTGAGGAAGCTGCCGGTCCGGAGGACGAGGCCCGATGAAGAAGTTCGACAAGGACCGCGTGCTCATCGCGGTGGCCGGCCCGGTCATCGCGCTCGTGGCGGCGATCCTGCTCACCTCGGTCGTACTGATCGCCTCCGGCAAGAACCCGTTCGAGCCGTACCGGCTGATGCTGGAGCAGGTCGGTTACTCCGACGTGCAGGTGCTGATCATCAACCAGGCGTCGCTGTACTACATCGCCGCACTGGGTGTCGCCCTCGGCTTCCGCATGAACCTGTTCAACATCGGCGTCGACGGCCAGTACCGCCTCGGCGCCATGATGACCGCGGTGGTCGGCGCGCACGTGGCGCTGCCGTCCTTCCTCCAGATCCCGATGCTGCTCCTCGTCGGCGCGCTCACCGGCGCCTTCTGGGCGGGCATCGCGGGCGTACTGAAGGTGACCCGCGGCGTCAGCGAGGTCGTGGCGACGATCATGCTCAACGCGATCGCCACCAGCCTCATCGGCTACCTCACCCTCCGCGACAACTTCGGCGTCCTGGTCGGCGACAACGTCACGACCGGTGAGATGAAGGAGTCCGGCTGGGTGCCCGGCATCAACCTGGGCGCCGACGTCGGCGAGATCTACGGCCTGGTCTTCCTCGCGGTCGCCCTCGGCATCGGCTACTGGCTCGTCCTCAACCGCACCCGCTTCGGCTTCGACCTGCGGGCCACCGGCGAGTCCGAGACGGCCGCCGCGGCCTCCGGCGTCAGCGCCAAGCGCATGGTCCTGACCGCGATGCTGATCTCCGGCGCCGTCGCCGGCATCTCCGGTCTGCCCCTGCTGCTCGGCGACGCCCACACCTACAGCCTGAGCTTCCCCGCGGGCCTCGGCTTCACCGCCATCGGCATCGCCCTGCTCGGCCGCAACAACCCGGGCGGCATCGCCCTCGCGGCCCTCCTGTGGGCCTTCCTCGACAAGGCCTCTCCCGCCCTCGACTACGCGACCCCGGTGGCGTACGAGAAGGAGATCGCCACGATCATGCAGGGCCTGATCGTCTTCGCGGTCGTCATCTCGTACGAGGCCGTACGCCAGTGGGGTCTGCGCCGCCAGCAGAAGCGGGTCGGCGCCGAGCTCGCCGCGGCCGCCCAGAACCAGAAGAAGGAGGTGGCGGCCTGATGAGCACCACGACCATCGCCAAGCCGCAGGCGAAGCAGCCCGGCAAGGGCCGCCGCATGTCTCTCCCGGTACTCCTGCTCGTCATCGCGGGCGTACTGGTCCTCACCTCGGTCGTCCGCCTGATCAGTGGCGCGGACGGCATCACCTCGACCGGCCAGATGTCCACCGCGCTGCGCCTCGCCGTGCCGATCGGCCTCGCCGGCCTCGGCGGCCTGTGGGCCGAGCGCGCGGGCGTCGTCAACATCGGCCTCGAGGGCATGATGATCCTCGGCACCTGGTTCGGCGCCTGGGCCGGCTACCAGTGGGGCCCGTGGACCGGTGTCGCCTTCGGCATCATCGGCGGCGCGCTGGGCGCCGTCCTGCACGCCATCGCCACGGTCACGTTCAACGTCAACCACATCGTCTCCGGTGTGGCGCTGAACATCCTCGCCCTCGGCACCACCCGCTACCTGTCGAAGTTCACCTTCGAGAACGCCCCGCAGGGCTCCTCCAAGCAGTCCCCGCCGATCGACTCGCTCGGCACCTTCGACATCCCGGGCCTGTCCAGCTGGCTGGACACGCTCAACGAGAAGCACTGGTTCCTGATCTCCGACATCGCGGGCCTCATCGGCGGACTGGTCACCAACCTGTCGCCGCTGACGGTCGTCGCCGTCGCCCTGGTCCCCGCCACCTGGTACGTGCTGTGGCGCACCGCCTTCGGTCTGCGTCTGCGTTCCTGCGGCGAGAACCCGATCGCGGCCGAGTCCCTCGGTGTGAACGTCTACAAGTACAAGTACATCGCCGTGATCATCTCGGGCGGCTTCGCCGGTCTCGGCGGCGCCTTCCTGTCGATCGTCGCGTCCAACGTGTACCTGGACGGCCAGACGGCCGGCCGTGGCTACATCGGTCTCGCCGCGATGATCTTCGGCAACTGGATGCCGGGCGGACTGGCGCTGGGCGCGGGCCTGTTCGGCTACACCGACAGCCTCAACCTGCGCGGCGGCACCACCAACGTGCACGCGCTGATCCTGCTCCTGGCGATCCTGCTGGTGATCGGGGCGGCCTACCTGGCGTGGAAGAGGAGGGCCGTCAGCTCCGCGATCACCCTCGCGGTCTCGGCCGTCATGTTCGTCTGGTACGCCGGCGTGGACGAGGTCCCGCGCCAGGTCGTCTCCGCGGCCCCGTACATCGTGACCCTGCTGGTGCTCTCCCTCTCCGCCCAACGGCTGCGCATGCCCAAGGCGGACGGCATGCCGTACCGGAAGGGGCAGGGCAAGTGACCCCCGCCGCCACGCCTGCCGACCCGGTCGACTGGGAGAAGCTGCGCACGGTGGCCCGGGACGCCATGTCCCGGGCGTACGCCCCGTACTCCGGCTACCCGGTCGGCGTGGCGGCCCTCGTCGACGACGGGCGGATCGTCTCCGGCTGCAACGTCGAGAACGCCTCGTACGGCATCGGCCTGTGCGCCGAGTGCGGGCTGGTCTCGGAGCTCCAGAACACCGGCGGCGGCCGGCTCACGCACTTCACCTGCGTGGACGGCAAGGGCGAGATCCTCGTCCCGTGCGGCCGCTGCCGCCAGCTGCTCTACGAGTTCGGCGGCCCGGACCTGCTCCTGGAGACCCCGGCGGGAATCCTGCCGCTGTCGGAGATGCTGCCCCAGGCCTTCGGGCCGGGCCATCTCAGCAAGTAACTACCGTGCGGCCCCTCTGATCCGAACCACTCAGGGGGGTCGCGCACTTTCTGAACGCTCGGAAGGAAAGCCAAGCCATGGCCATGGACGCCATCTCCGTCATCCGCACCAAGCGGGACCGCGGTGAGCTCAGTGACGAGCAGATCGACTGGGTCATCGACGCGTACACGCGCGGCGAGGTCGCCGACGAGCAGATGTCGGCCCTCGCCATGGCCATCCTGCTCAACGGCATGAACCGCCGGGAGATCGCCCGCTGGACGGCCGCGATGATCGCCTCCGGCGAGCGCATGGACTTCTCCTCGCTGTCCCGCCCGACCGCCGACAAGCACTCCACGGGCGGCGTCGGCGACAAGATCACGCTGCCCCTGGCCCCGCTGGTGGCGGCCTGCGGCGCGGCGGTCCCGCAGCTCTCGGGCCGCGGTCTCGGCCACACGGGCGGCACGCTGGACAAGCTGGAGTCGATCCCCGGCTGGCGCGCCCTGCTCTCCAACGAGGAGATGCTCTCCGTACTGGACGGGACCGGCGCGGTGATCTGCGCGGCGGGCGACGGCCTGGCCCCCGCGGACAAGAAGCTGTACGCCCTGCGGGACGTCACCGGCACGGTCGAGGCGATCCCGCTCATCGCCTCCTCGATCATGTCGAAGAAGATCGCCGAGGGCACGGGCTCGCTGGTCCTGGACGTGAAGGTCGGCACCGGCGCCTTCATGAAGACCATCGAGGACGCGCGCGAACTGGCGTCCACGATGGTGGGCCTGGGCACGGACCACGGCGTGAAGACGGTCGCCCTGCTCACGGACATGTCCACCCCGCTCGGCCTGACGGCGGGCAACGCCCTTGAGGTCCGCGAGTCGCTGGAGGTCCTGGCGGGCGGCGGCCCGGCGGACGTCGTCGAGCTGACGATCGCCCTCGCCCGCGAGATGCTGGACGCGGCGGGCGTGAAGGACGCGGACCCGGCGAAGGCCCTGGCCGACGGCTCCGCGATGGACGTCTGGCGCCGCATGATCGCAGCGCAGGGCGGCGACCCGGACGCACCCCTGCCGACCTCGCGCGAGCAGCACGTGGTGAAGGCCTCGGCCTCCGGCATCCTGACCCGCCTCGACGCCTACGACATCGGCATCGCCGCCTGGCGCCTCGGCGCGGGCCGCGCCCGCAAGGAGGACCCGGTCCAGGCGGGCGCGGGCGTCGAGCTCCACGCCAAGCCGGGCGACACGGTGGTCGCGGGCCAGCCCCTCCTCACTCTCCACACGGACACCCCGGAGCGCTTCGAGTACGCCCTCCAGGCGGTGGAGGGCTCGTACGACGTGGAGGCTGCGGGGACGGAGTTCACCCCGTCGCCCGTCGTGCTGGAACGAATCGCCTGACCAGGCCCGCGGCCCGAGGCCGCTGATGTTGCGGCCCTTTCGGGTGAACGGGATCGGTGGACCGCCGCCGGTCCCGTTCGGCATGCTGGGATCGGTGACGCACCGATTGGAGACCGCCATGAGCGCACTCACCGTCGACCACTCGACGGCCAGCGGCCACGAGTGGGACGACCTCGTCCGGATCTGGCAGGAGACGGACGCACCCGAGGGCTGCAAGGTGGAGATCATCGAGGGGATCGTCACCGTGGCACCACCGCCGTCCAACGACCACAACGACATCGCAGACCTCGTGCAGCGCAGTCTGTATGAGGTCATCCCCCGGGAATGGGGGATCTACCAGACGTTGGGGACAGCGGTTCCCTCTCGCGACGGGCTCTACATCCCGGACATCGCTGTGGCGCCACGGACGGCGCTGCGTGCCAACGAAGGCAATTTCATCCCGGCGTCTGCCGCCGAGCTCATCGTCGAGATCACCTCCAGGTCCAACGCGACCCACGATCGGATCAAGAAGGCTGCGGGCTACGCCCAGGCCGATGTTCCCCTGTACCTCCTCATCGACAGCTGGGCTCCCGGGGGCCCCACCATCACGCTGTACGGCGAACCGCAGCGCGAGGTCTACCGGGTGCTGTGCGCCGGCAAGTTCGGCGACGCGATGGCGTTGCCCCAGCCGTTCGGGTTCACCCTGGACACCAGCGAGTTTCCGATCCCCTAGGGGCACAGCCCGTCCCCGATGAATTGTGGCCCCCCACCCGGTCTACCGATCGTGGATGCCACAACACCGCCCGTACTCGTACTCGCAGGCCCCGTCACCCGAGAGGAGGTGACGCGGCTGAGCGATGGCGTGCGGGCGCTCATGGCGGACACCGGCGCCAGAGTCGTCGTATGCGATGTCGGAGGGCTCGGACCACCGGGCCTCGGAGTCGTCGATCTGCTCGCCCGGCTTCAGCTCACCGCGCGGCGATCCGGGGGACGGATACGACTGCGCGACCCCGACCCGGGGCTACACGCTCTCCTCGACCTTGTCGGGCTTCGCTTCGAGGTGGAGGGGGAGGTCGAAGAGCGGGAACCAGCGCTGGGTGTCGAGAAAGCAGTGGAACCCGGTGATCCGGCCGTCTGAGAGCTCGAGGACCTGCACCGCCCAGGCGGTGAAGCCGCCCGTCTCCTCGTCGGGCTTGTACTGGGCGAAGCCCGGGAGGCCATTGACCTGCACGGGCACCAGATGGGAGCCCGCGCAGGCGGCGCCGAGCGTCGTCATGAAGCCGGTGATGTCGTCGGTGCCGCGCAGCCACAGGTCGAACGGCGGCATCGTCATGACGGCGTCCTCGTGCAGGAGGGCGGTCAGGGCTGTCATGTCGTACCCCTCGAACGCCGCCACATAGCGCTCCAGGAGTCTCTGCTGCTCCTCGTCCAGCGGGTCCGAGACCGCCCCCTCGGGCCCCTGGCCGTCCCGCTCGGCGAGGGTCGCCCGGGCCCGCTGCAACGCGCTGTTGACCGACGCGACCGACGTACCGAGCAGCTCGGCCACCTCGCTCGCCTTCCACGCCAGCACCTCGCGCAGGATCAGCACCGCCCGCTGCTTCGGCGGCAGCTGCTGCAGCGCCGCCATGAAGGCCAGCCGGACCGACTCCTTGGCGACGGCCGCCTCGGCCGGGTCCTCCACGGTCGGCAGCACTCGGGTGTCCGGCATCGGCTCCAGCCAGGTGTGGTCGGGGCGCGGGGAGAGGGCCGCCTGGGCGAGCGGGGTGGACTCGCTGAGGTCCATCGGCCGGGCGCGCTTGTTGCCCGCCGTGAGCATGTCCAGGCACACGTTCGTCGCGATGCGGTAGAGCCAGGAGCGGAGGCTGGAGCGGCCCTCGAACTTCTCGTAGCTCTTCCAGGCGCGGACCATCGTGTCCTGCACCGCGTCCTCGGCCTCGAAGGAGGAACCGAGCATGCGGTAGCAGTACCCGGTCAGTTCGACCCGGTACTTCTCCAGTCGCAGATCGATGTCCGTCGGTGTCGCCGTGCTGTTGCTCATCGTCCACCCACCCCTGTGGCCGTTCTGTCACACCCTTGTGCGCCCAGTACCTCGGAAGCTACCGCACCCCACTGACAATGGCCCCCGGAGCGCGCGAAAGCCCAGGTCAGACCAGTTGCCGCACGGACATGAGCAGATGCCGGTGCACCCCGTCCGAGACCCCGTCCGCCGAGACCGATTCCAGCAGCGCCCGCTGCCCCGCCCCCAGCAGCTCCAGCCGCAGCCGGGGCGCCTCGAAGGAGTTCAGCGCGTCCAGCAGATACGCCGGATTGAACGCCACGGTCGCCTCCTCGGCACCGCTCAGCGCCGCGGGCAGCCGCTGTGCCGCCACGTCGTCGCGGTACCCGGCGCGCAGCAGCACCGACCCCGAGCCGGGCCCGCCCGAGAAGTCCAGCCGCACCGGACTGTTCGCCTCCGCCACCACCGCGACCCGCCGCACCGCGTCCCGCAGCTCCTGGCACCCCACCTCGGCGACCGCGGCCCCCGCCGTGTCGAACAGCGAACCGTATGCGGGCAGCCGCCCGTCCAACTGCCGTACGACACTGCGCATCCCACCGCCCTCGAACCCGACCAGCCCACCGCCCGCCGTGGCGTCCAGCCCGATCCGCACGTCACCGCACCGCGCCAGCGACCGCGCCACGTCCAGCAGCCGCCGTGCCGGCAACAGCGCCTCCACCTCCCCGTCGGCCGCTCCCGCCTCCGGCTTCCACTCCAGCCGCCGTACCGCGTACCGGTAGCGGTCCGAGGCGGCCAGCGTCATCGCGTCCCCGGCCAGCCGCAGCTGGACGCCGGTGAGCACGGGAAGCGTGTCGTCACGGCCCGCCGCCACGGCGACCTGTCCCACGGCGGCCGCGAAGGCGGCGGCGTCCACGGTGCCGTACACCCCGGGCGGTGTCGGCGGTGTCGGATACTCCTCGCGCGGCAGCGTCGACAGCCCGAACCGCGTGCCGCCCGCCTCCACCGTGAACCGCGTGCCCTCCAGGGCACAGCTCACCGGCCCGTCCGGCAGCACCTTGCAGATGTCCAGCAGCCTGCGCCCCAGCACGAGCACCGCACCGTCCGCCGCCACCTCCGCGTCGGTGTCGATGCGTGCCGCCGTCTCGAAATCGAACCCGGAGACGCTCAGCCGGCCCGCCGTCGCCTCCAGCAGCAGCCCGCCCAGCACCGGCACGGGCGTACGGGCGGGCAGCGCGCGTGCCGCACATCCGACCGCCTCGGCGAGGACGCCGCGCTCGACCCGGAACTCCATGAACGAACCCCCTGCTCGCACCGGTTGACCCGTGGACGCTAACCGCGCCCACTGACAACCGGCCCCGAGCAGGGGGAACGTACTTGCTTACGAAGGGCTCAGGCGGGCAGCGGCCGGCGCCGCTCCACCCGTGCCGCCCGCGAACCGAACACCGTGATCGTCACGACCCCGAGGACCGCCAGCACACCGACACCGACCGTCCCGGCCCAGCCGCCCGCGTGGAAGGCGATCGCGCCGACCGTGCTGCCCGCGCTGGAGCCGACGTAGTACGCCGACTGGTAGAGCGCCGAGGCCTGCGCGCGGCCGGTCGTGGCCGTCTTGCTGACCGCCGAGGACGCCACCGCGTGGCCCGCGAAGAAGCCCGCCGTGATCAGGACCAGGCCCAGCAGGACCAGCGGCAGGGAGTCGGCCAGCGAGAGCAGCAGGCCCGTCGCCGTAGTCCCGCCGCCCAGGTACAGCGCGCCCCGGCGGCCGAAGCGGCCCACCAGCCGGCCGGCGGTCGACGCCGACAGCGTGCCCACCAGGTACACCAGGAAGATCGAGCCGACGATGCCCTGCGGCAGGGAGAACGGCGCCTCCGTCAGGCGGTAGCCGATGACCGTGTACACACCGCCGAAGACCGTCATGAACAGCGCGCCGATCGCGTACAGCCGGCGCAGCAGCGGGTTCGCCAGGTGGTCGCGGACCGTACGGGCCAGGACCCGCGGCCGCAGCGAGCCCGGCGTGAAGTGCTTCGGCGCCGGGAGCAGCAGCCGGAACGCCACCGCGCAGGCCACCGCGAGTACGCCGATCACCCCGACGGCGACCCGCCAGCCCCACTCCTGCGCGACCCACCCGGTGATGACCCGGCCGCTCATGCCGCCGACGCTGTTGCCCGCGACGAACAGGCCGATCGCCGTGATCAGCGCCTTCGGCCGCACCTCCTCCGCGAGGTAGGCGGTCGCCGACGCCGGCAGACCGGCCAGCGCGGCGCCCTGGAGCGCCCGCAGCACGATCAGGACACCCAGCGACGGAGCGAAGGGGACCAACAGCCCCACGCCGACCGCGACCGCCAGCGAGGCCGTCATCACCGCGCGCCGCCCGAACCGCTCCGACAGCGCGCTCATCGGCAGGACGAACACCGCCAGACCGCCCGTCGCGGCCGCCACCGTCCAGCTCGCCTCGCTCGCCGCGACCCCGAACTCGCCGGAGATCAACGGCAGCAGGGCCTGGGTGGAGTACAGCAGCGCGAAGGTCGCGACCCCGGCGAGGAAGAGCGCGAAACTCATCCGGCGGTAGCCGGGCCCGCCAGGGGCCATACGGGAGTCGGTGACGGCGGGAACGGAAGCGGTGGCGCCCACGACGGTGGACGCCCCGGTATCGGCGGGAGTCATGCTTCGACGGTACGGACGGCCGCGATCATCCGTCCAATGCATGGAATCGGCATAATCGTTCCCATGGAGCATCAACCGAGGTCGCGGCAGCGCCTGTCACGAGACAGTGACACAGAAGACATGACGATGACGCTCGCGCCGCGTCTCGCCTACTTCGCCGGAGTCGCCCGCACCGAGCACGTCACGCGCGCCGCCCAGGAGATGAACGTCCCCCAGTCCACTCTCTCCCGCGCGATGGTCCGCCTCGAACAGGACCTGGGCGTCGACCTGTTCGCCCGCCACGGCCGTACGGTCTCCCTGACCCCCGCCGGCCGCACCTTCCTCGCCTCCGTCGAACGCGCCCTCGCCGAGGTCGAGCGCGCCGCCGAGGAGGTCCGCGCCGACGCCGACCCCGCCACCGGCAAGGTCGCGTTCGGCTTCCTGCACACCATGGGCGCCGAAACCGTCCCCGGTCTCCTGCACGCCTTCCGCGCGGACCACCCCCGCGTCCGCTTCAGCCTCGTTCAGAACTACGGCGAGGCCATGATCGAACGCCTCCGCGCCGGCGAACTCGACCTCTGCCTCACCTCGCCCGTCCCCGACGCCCCCGACCTGGTCGCCCGCCGCCTCGACGAACAGAAACTCCGCCTGGTCGTCCCCGCCGACCACCGCCTCGCCGCCCGCCGCCGCATCCGCCTCTCCGAGGCCGCCGACGAAACCTTCGTCACCCTCGAACCCGGCTACGGCCTCCGCCGCATCACCGACGACCTCTGCCGAGACGCCGGTTTCACCCCTCGAATCGCCTTCGAGGGCGAGGAGGCGGAGACACTGAGGGGCCTGGTGGCGGCGGGCCTGGGCGTGGCCCTCCTGCCGCCGCCCGCCGTGCCCCGCCCGGGGGTGGCGGAACTGACGGTCACGGGCCAACGGGCGGTGAGAGAAATCGGCGTGGCATGGCTGGCGGGCCGCCCGGACACACCGCCGGTGGCAGCATTCAAGAGTTTTCTGCTGTCGAGAAGGGGCCAACTGCTTCCCACCTGAGCGCCCCTATGGCCCTACCGCTTCACCGACTTCCCGAATCCGGAAGCCAACGGCATCCGCAACCCCAGAGGCGGCGGAGCGGCAAGCGCATCCTCGACAGGCCGCGAAAACGAACGCCCGAACAAACACCCGAGCACAAAGTCCGCGGCCAGCGCATGCACCTCATCCCGGTACTGCTGCAACCCGTGCCCGTCGGAATGCACCTCGAACCGACACACCTCCCGGTTCGCCTTCTTCGCCCGCGCCGCCAACCGGAACGACAACTCCGGATCGCTGCGCTCGTCATTCGTGCCGTGCACGATCAACACCCGCCGCCCCACCAACTGCTTCACCGGTTCGGGTGCCACCGCCATATCCTCATCCGGCAGCCAGGGAGCAATCGCCAGCACGGAGTTGACGGCGTCGTGCCCGCCCGCGCGCAACGCGGCCCGTCCCCCCATCCCGAGGCCCACGAGGCAGACCGGCACATCTCCGTACCGCCGTACGACCTCGTCCGCGGCCCACGCCGCGTCCCGCGCCAGATGCGCCTCGCTCCCGTTCCACCCGCGGTAGCGGTAGTGCACGACATGAGAGGCCAACCCCTCCTCCCGCCCCCGCAGGGACAGGCGGCGCCCGAGCGCGCGGACGGACGCGGCCGCGAACATCGGGGACGGCCTGCGATCGGAGACCTCGTCGCCGCCGGGGAGCAGCAGCGCCACCCCGCTCACCGCCGTCGGCTCCGGCCCGATCGCCTTGCCCAGCCGGGCCGTTCGGGCCGGCGTCGCTTGCTGTGCCATGACAGAACAGTGTCAGAAGTGCCGGTGTACGCCACTAGTACGTGCGGTCACCGTTACGTATCGACGGATTCGTACAACGAGCCATCTACGCGCGTAGGCGTTACAGTGCGAAAATGACGAGCCAGACTGACCGGACGGGAACCACCCCGAGCTCGGACCAGATCCGCCGGGCGCCCAAGGTTCTGCTGCACGACCACCTCGACGGCGGGCTGCGTCCCGCCACGATCGTCGACCTCGCCCGGGAGACCGGGTACTCCCACCTCCCCGAGAACGATCCCGCCGCGCTCGGCGTCTGGTTCCGCGAGGCGGCCGACTCGGGCTCCCTGGAGCGGTATCTGGAGACCTTCTCGCACACGGTCGGCGTCATGCAGACCCGGGACGCGCTCGTCCGGGTCGCCGCCGAGTGCGCCGAGGACCTCGCCGCGGACGGCGTCGTCTACGCCGAGGTGCGCTACGCCCCCGAGCAGCACCTGGAAGCGGGGCTGCGCCTCGAAGAGGTCGTCGAGGCCGTCAACGAGGGCTTCCGGGAGGGCGAGCGGCGAGCCAGGGAGAACGGCCACCGCATCCGCGTCGGCGCCCTGCTCACCGCGATGCGGCACGCCGCCCGCGCCCTGGAGATCGCCGAACTCGCCAACCGCTACCGCGACCTCGGTGTCGTCGGCTTCGACATCGCGGGCGCGGAGGCCGGCTACCCGCCCACCCGGCACCTCGACGCCTTCGAGTACCTCAAGCGCGAGAACAACCACTTCACGATCCACGCCGGTGAGGCGTTCGGGCTTCCCTCCATCTGGCAGGCCCTCCAGTGGTGCGGCGCCGACCGGCTCGGGCACGGGGTGCGGATCATCGACGACATCCAGGTCCACGAGGACGGCTCGGTGAAGCTCGGCCGGCTCGCCAGCTATGTCCGGGACAAGCGCGTCCCGCTGGAGCTGTGTCCCAGCTCCAACCTCCAGACGGGTGCGGCGGCCTCGTACGCCGAGCACCCGATCGGACTGCTGCGCAGGCTCCACTTCCGGGCGACCGTGAACACGGACAACCGGCTCATGTCCGGGACGAGCATGAGCCAGGAATTCGAGCACCTTGTCGACGTATTCGGTTACACGCTCGACGACATCCAGTGGTTCTCCGTCAATGCGATGAAATCAGCGTTCATTCCTTTCGATGAACGACTGGCGATGATCAATGACGTGATCAAGCCTGGATATGCGGAACTGAAGTCCGAATGGCTGTTCCAGCAGACCGCTTCCACCAGCGGTTCTGTGGGTTCGGAGGGCTGATCGGCGGATCGTGCGGGGATCGGAATGCGGAGAGGTGTTCACAATCCGTCCGCATTTCGAAGTTTGCGGTCGGCGTGGTCGCAAGTTTACGGTCCATTACCGCTCGGTTCCCCGTCATCCCATTCGAGGACGCATTTCATGAAGCAGTCTGCTGCCAAGACCCTCGGTGTCGCCGCCCTCGGTGCCGCCTTCGCCGCCGCCGGTGCCGGTGCCGCCAACGCCGCCCCGGCCGTCCCGGACGCCACCCAGGCTCTGGACGGTGTCACCAAGACGCTGCCGGCGGAGAACGTGTCCAAGGCGCTGCCGGGTGCCGGCGAATCGCTGGACCAGGGGCGGACCGCTCTCGGCACGGGCCTGACCGCCGCCCAGCCGGCCGCCCGGCAGGCCGTGGCCGACAGCCCGGCCAAGCCGGTCTCCGGGCTCCTCGGCGGCCTGCCGGTGGGCCAGGTCCTGTCCAACAACAACCTGCCGGTGAAGGGCCTCCCGCTCGGCTGAGCCGCACCCGCACACGCCGTTGGGGCGCTCCCGTCAGCATCGGGAGCGCCCCAGCGGCGTTCAGGTACGGCGGATTCACCAGGCCGTGCGGGCTGCCTTGTCCTCCGAGGGCAGCAGGATCCACAGGGCGATGTAGAGCAGGAACTGCGGTCCCGGCAGCAGGCAGGACACCAGGAAGATCACCCGCATCGTCGTCGCGGAGGTGCCGAAGCGCCGCGCCAGCGCTGCGCACACTCCGCCGATCATGCGGCCGTGGGTCGGGCGGGCAAGGGCGGTCATCTGCGGCTCCTTCGTGTGTGACCCGGACGGCCCCGAGGCTTGGTCGAGGCTGCCGGGTCGGTCGCCTCATCGTGTTTTCAACGGTACGGCGACGAAGGGGACGAAGCGTCGCTCTACGGGGCGATCCCGACCCTGGGAATCGTCGGGGTCATACCCTGAGCCGCGTCGTCCTGCCGGACCACCGCCTGCTCGTGCCGCTCCGCCCTGCGGCGCAGTCGGCGGCGGGCCGCGGGAACGACCGCGAGGTGGGCGAGGGCCACGCCCACCGTGTTCAGCAGCACCGAGTCGACGTCCACGACCTGTCCGGGCACCCCGGTCTGCAACAGTTCGATGCCCAGTGACAGCAGGGCACCCACGGTGACCGTACGGACCAGGGACGACAGGGGCGAGACCGCGACCCTGCCGTGCGCCAGGGGCAGCAGCACGCCCAGCGGCGCGAGCAGCGCGAGCCCCTCACCGATGCGCCGGGCCGCCTCTGGCCAGCCGAGCGCCAGATCGGCGCGGATGCCGGCGAAGGGATGCAGGTTGGCCTGCACCACCCAAGGGACGTCGAGCGGCCGCAGCGTCAACCAGGCGACGAACACGAGGTGTGCGACCAGGAGGACACCCCCTGTCACACGGATGCGGATCGCGGCGCTGCCGCCGATGGAGCCTTGACGCTGCACGCCCCCCAAGACGCGCCCCCCGGCACTTCCGGTTCCGGCGCGGCTGTTTTTGGGGCTCGGTTCGCCTCCGACGCGCCCCTTCGGCTCACTCGCCTGACAGCCGAGGGGGCCGAGAGGCGGGCGGCTTTCGACGGCGGCCGGAGCGGGACGGTCGCCGTCCGGGCTCTCAGGGCGCCCCCGTCCCCTTGCCCGGCCGGGACGGCGTCCTCAGCTCTCCGTGACCGTCGAGGACGGTGGCTCCTTGGTGCCGGGGCGGGAGCGGACCTCGTCGGTGCACTCGTAGCGGAGCAGGGGGTCGGCGCCTGGGCCGCCGAGGATGACGGAGCCGTCGCCCTCCGCGGCCGCCGAGTCGGAGAACGTGCAGACGATCTGCGCGAGGGCGTAGGAGGTGAGGTCGCCGGGCGGGGTGCTCAGCCGCAGCGTGTCCTTCGGGTCCTTGGGCCGGGGCCCGCCCACCGACATGCCGCCGCGCACGTCCGTCGTGTACCCGGCCTCCTTCTCCGCGGACGTGGGTGTCTCGGCGAGCTGGTCCAGCAGGCCCTGTGCCACCAGCACGCGCCGCTGCGTGTCCGCCGTACCGTCCGGGACGCGTACGGCACGGTCGACTGCCACCAGCGACGAGCCGCACAGCAGGAACACCCGCACGGGGACGCCGCGCGAGGACTGCGTCGAGATCTCCGGCCCGGTGAGCGAGCAGCGCGCCCGTGAGGGCGCGGCACCGAAGTCGGTCGGCACCTCCGTGGCCCTGATCCCGCACCCGCTCAGCAGCCCGGCGAGCGTCCCGGCCAGCAACGGAAGCGCGAGCGCGCGGCGCACGTTCAAGAGACGCACGTTCAAGAGACGCACCTTCACGAGGCGTCCTCCTTGTCCTTCTCGCCCTGTTCCGCCAGCTCGGAGGCGTCCCGCGGCAGCCGGAGCGTGAACACCGCACCGCCGTCCGGCGAGTTCGCGGCGGTGATCTCACCGCCGTGGATGTGGGCGTTCTCGAGGGCGATGGACAGGCCGAGGCCGCTGCCCTCGGAGCGCGGGCGGGAGGCGCTGGCCTTGTAGAAGCGGTCGAAGACGTGGGGCAGGACGTCCTCGGGGATGCCGGGGCCGTGGTCGCGCACCGCGATGACGAGCGACTCGTCCTCCAGCCGCACCGACACCCGCACCGGCGACCCGCCGTGCTTGAGGGCGTTGCCGATGAGGTTGGCGAGGATCACGTCCAGGCGGCGCGGGTCGAGCACGGAGTGGATGCCGCGCTCGGCGTCGAGCTCGACCGCGTCCAGCCAGGCACGGGCGTCGATGCAGGCGGTGATCTGGTCGGCGATGTCCACGTCGTCGAGGACCAGCCGGGCGGTGCCCGCGTCGAAGCGGGTGACCTCCATCAGGTTCTCGACCAGGGAGTTCAGCCGCCGCGTCTCGCTCACCACCAGCCGCACCGCGGGCTCGATCATCGGGTCCATGCTGCCGGCCTCGGAGTCCAGCTCCTCCTCCAGCACCTCCGTCACGGCGGTGATCGCGGTGAGCGGCGTACGCAGCTCGTGCGACATGTCCGCCACGAACCGGCGCGAGGCGTCGTCCCGGGCGGACATGTCCGCCACCCGCTTCTCCAGCGCCTCGGCCGCCAGGTTGAACGTCCGTGACAGATCGGCCAGTTCGTCCGTGCCCGACACCCTGAGCCGGGTGTCCAGCTTGCCCTCGCCGAGCCGGCGCGCGGCGATCCCCAGCCGGTGCACCGGCTTCAGTACGGTCGTGGCGGCGGCCTGCGCGAGCAGCGCGGCCCCTATCAGCGCCAGGCCGGTCGCGATCCCCAGCGACCACGCGAGCGAGTTGAGGTCCTTCGCCTCCGGCTCCAGCGACTTCAGCATGTAACCGGTCGGCCCACCGCCGATCACGCGGGTACCGGCGACCAGATACGGCGTGCCGTCGTCGACGACCCGCTGCCAGTACAGGTGGTACGGCGACTTGTTGCTGTCGCTGACGTCCTGCTTCTTGTTCACGGCGGCCCGCAGCGACCGGGGAACGGCCTCCAGCGAGAAGCCGCTCAGGCCGCCGGAGCTGCCGTAGACGGTCTTGCCGTTGGAGTCCTCGGCGACGAGGAGCACGCTGAAGTGCTGGCTGCTGTTGGCCATCTGGCCCGCGGTGTGCTGGAGCTCGTCCTGCGACGGGTGCTCGGGCAGCGCGCCCGCGCGGTTCTGCATCTCCTGCTCGAAGTCCCGCAGCACCGCGCCCTGGGTACGGGTGAGCACCGCCTCCCGGTTGAGCCAGTAGGCGATCCCGGACGCGGACACGGCGGCGGTCAGCGCCACCAGGCCGAAGACGACCACCAGCCGCAGCCGCAGACTGGTG
The DNA here is from genome assembly GCF_043198595.1 of Streptomyces sp. NPDC048751. Classification (NCBI taxonomy): domain Bacteria; kingdom Bacillati; phylum Actinomycetota; class Actinomycetes; order Kitasatosporales; family Streptomycetaceae; genus Streptomyces; species Streptomyces sp. NPDC048751. The sequence continues at coordinate 574,577 of NZ_JBICUX010000002.1, read as the reverse complement.
AAGCGCAGCCGTGACAGTTTTCCCTTGCGTACCGCGGACCAGCCGCGGCCCCCCTGCTCGCCTTGTGTCACTGAGGAGTGTCCAGCCGGTAGCCCACGCCACGCACGGTACGGATCAGCGTCGGCGACGACGGCACGTCCTCGACCTTGGCGCGCAGCCGCTGCACGCACGCGTCGACGAGGCGCGAGTCACCGAGGTAGTCGTGCTCCCACACCAGCCGCAGCAACTGCTGCCGCGACAGCGCCTGACCGGGACGCCGGCTCAGCTCCAGGAGCAGCCGCAGCTCGGTCGGCGTGAGCTGGAGGTCCTCGCCGTTCTTCGTCACCGTCATCGCCGCCCGGTCGATGACCAGGCTGCCGAACGACGCCGCGTCGTTGGACTCCCGCTCGCCGCGCCGCAGCACCGCCCGGATCCGGGCGTCGAGCACCCGGCCCTGGACGGGCTTGACCACGTAGTCGTCGGCACCGGACTCCAGACCGACGACCACGTCGATGTCGTCGCTGCGCGCGGTCAGCAGGATGATCGGCAGCTGGTCCGTGCGCCGGATGCGCCGGCACACCTCGAAACCGTCGATGCCGGGCAGCATCACGTCCAGCACGATCAGATCCGGCCGCTGCTCACGCAACAGCTTCAGACCGTCCTCACCGCTCGCAGCGGTCGCCACACGGTGCCCCTGGCGCGTCAGTGAGAGCTCCAGGGCCGTACGGATGGCGTCGTCGTCCTCGATCAGCAACAGGGAAGGCACGGGCTCATTCTGGCCCATGGCAGGCCGGGGTAGCGACACCTGTACGGCTACGTGCCCGTACCGCTCTTCTCTGTCACCGGACTGTGCGGACCCTGGGAGCCGCGACGGACGGCGACCCCTGTGACAGCTCTGTGACAGTCGGCGGACACGGCGATGAAGTGACCCCGGCAACATTTTCGGCACAGGCAAGGAAGCAAGGCGAAAGACCGGAAGTCCACGACGGGGGGCGCGAGATGAACACGCTGCACGGCATCAGCACCAGGGCAGTCGTCACTCGCCTCCACGACGTGAACGGGGGCCGGGGGTCCGAGAAGTCCGGTGCTGTGAGCGGGCGGGGGTGCGCTCGCGGCACCGGGCGTCAGCACACCGCGTACATGACGGTGGTTGACGCACAGACGGGGGAGGCGGCTCACGGGGGAGCCGCGTACAGGGAGGACACGGGGGAGCGTCGTTCGCTGTCGGAGGCGGAGTTCACCGCCTACGTCCAGGAGCGCCGCGCCTCCCTGTACGCCACCGCCTACCACCTGACCGGCGACCGCTTCGAGGCCGAGGACCTGCTGCAGAGCGCGCTGTTCTCGACGTACAAGGCGTGGGACCGGATCAGTGACAAGGCCGCGGTCGGCGGATACCTCCGCCGGACGATGACCAACCTGCACATCAGCGCGTGGCGCCGCCGCAAGCTGAACGAGTACCCGACCGAGGAGCTGCCGGAGACGCCCGGCGACACGGACGCGATGCGCGGCACCGAACTGCGCGCGGTCCTGTGGCAGGCGCTGGCTCGGCTGCCCGAACTCCAGCGCACCATGCTGGTCCTGCGCTACTACGAGGGCCGCACGGACCCGGAGATCGCGGAGATCCTCGACATCAGTGTCGGCACGGTGAAGTCCAGCATCTGGCGGTCGCTCCGCCGGCTGCGCGAGGACGAGGTCCTCAGCTTCGGCCGTGACGAGGAGAACGCCTTCGGCGAGCTCGTCGCCTGAGGCTGGGGGAACACGGGGGAGCAACAAAAAGCGGGGGACCCACGGGGGACAGTGGGGAAGCACGGGGGACACGGGGGAATCACGGGGGAAAGGAAGCGGGACTGGAGGGCCGGGGGGTCCGTCCAGTCCCGCTTTTCGTGTGCGCGACCTCTTCGGGCCGGCTCGCTCAGGCCGCCGTGCGCGTCTGCGCGGAGCGCCCCGCCGCCGCGGCCGCCAGGCGGCCCATCGCCTCGTCCCGGTCGCAGGCGTACGCGCCCAGTGCCGTCTGGCGGGCCACGATGGAACGCTCGGCGCGCATCAGGCGCCAGCCGCGCCGCAGCAGGAACGGCACCGACTTGCGGCCCTCCTTCAGGTCCCGCAGGAAGCGTCGCCGGAAGGTCGTCACCGGGCCGCGGCTCAGGCACAGCGCGTCGGCGAGGACACCCAGTTCACGGCAGCGGTTCACGATCTCGGCGGCGAAGATGCCCTCCGCGATGAACAACGGGGTCCGCCCGATGTCCACGGCGTCCTCACCGGTGCGGGCGCTCAACGAGATGTCGTACACGGGGACGTTCGTACGGCCGCTGCGGCACAGCTCCACGATCGCGGCGATCGCCGTGTCCGCGTCCCAGGAGTCGGGGTGGTCCCAGTCGATGTCGGAACTGCCCAGCACCAGCGGCAGTGTGGGGTCGTCGCCCTCCTTGTAGAAGTCGTCGAGCCGCAGCACCGGGAGGCCGGAGCGGACCGCGAGAAGGGACTTGCCGGAGCCCGAGGGGCCGCAGAGCAGCACGACGCGCGCGGATATGGGCGGATGGGAACTCACGGGACACCAGTGTGAGGCATGGACGCCACCCCGGCGACACCGCGGGTCCGCTTTGAAGCCCGCATCACACCTCAACTACCCTTCGTGTCGATCCCCTTACCTTCCGCAGTAGAAAGTGGGCGCCGCGCATGGCCCGACACGCTTCCCCCAGGACCCCGACCGGCCGCCGTGCCCTGGCCGCCCTCGCGACGGCGGGAGTGGCGCTGGGCGTGGGCGCGGCGACCGCGGCCGCAGCCGAGGCGCCGGTCCCGGTCGGCTCGGAGCCCACCTCGATCGGCGAGCTCGACCCCCAGGCCGGCACGCAGGCCGTGTCCGACTCGGTCGGCCACGTCACGGGCTCGGCCACGGGCGTCAGGCCCAACCCGCTCGCGGGCACCGGCGCCGATCCCCTCGACAACGGCGTCGGCACCCAGGTCGCCGACTTCCAGCCGCTGGACTCCCGGGCCGTGACGAGGCCGGTGGCGCAGGCCGAGTCGATCGGGGCGCTTCCGGTGGTGGGGCAGGTGACGGGGCCGCTGGGCGGCTGACCCGCGCGCACGGGAAGCAGGCCGCGCCCCTCCGGACGGGGAGGGGTGCGGCCTGCTCGTTCTTGGCAGGGGCCTGCTGGGCGGGAGCCGCCGTCAGTACGACGAGCCCGAGGCGCCCAGCGACCCCGTCGGGTGCCAGACCGTCTTCGTCTCCAGGAAGGCCGTCATGCGGTCGATGCCCGGAGTCGCGGCGTAATCCACAGGCTGTGGACGCAGGACGCGCTTCAGGTTGTCCGCGGCCGCGATCTCCAGTTCCTTCGCCAGTACCTCGTCGGCGCCCGCGAGGTCGATCGCGTTGACGTCCTGGTGCGCGGCGAGCGGCGTCGCGATCTCCGCCGTACGGCCGGACAGGACGTTGACGACACCGCCGGGGACGTCGGAGGTGGCGAGCACCTCGCCCAGGGAGAGGGCGGGGAGCGGGGACTTCTCGGAGGCCACCACGACCGCCGTGTTGCCGGTGGCGATCACCGGGGCGAGCACCGAGACCAGGCCCAGGAAGGACGACTCCTGGGGGGCCACGACGGCCACGACGCCGGTCGGCTCGGGGGAGGAGAGGTTGAAGTACGGGCCGGCGACCGGGTTGGCGCCGCCGATCACCTGGGCGATCTTGTCGGTCCAGCCCGCGTACCAGACCCAGCGGTCGATGGTCGCGTCCACCTGCTCGGCGGCCTTCGACTTCGACAGGCCCTCGGCGTCGGCCACCTCGTGGACGAACTGCGCCCTGCGGCCCTCCAGCATCTCCGCGACGCGGTACAGGATCTGGCCCCGGTTGTACGCCGTCGCGCCGGACCAGCCGCCGAACGCCTTGCGGGCGGCCACGACCGCGTCACGGGCGTCCTTGCGGGAGGAGAGCGGCGCGTTCGCCAGCCACTTGCCCTTTGCGTCGGTCACCTCGTACACCCGGCCGCTCTCGGAACGCGGGAACTTCCCGCCGACGTACAGCTTGTAGGTCTTCAGGACGTTGAGCCGATCAGACATCGAGGTACGCCTCCAGGCCGTGGCGGCCGCCCTCGCGGCCGAAGCCCGACTCCTTGTAGCCGCCGAACGGCGAGGTCGGGTCGAACTTGTTGAACGTGTTGGACCAGACGACACCCGCGCGGAGCTTGTTCGCGACGGCGAGGATCCTCGACCCCTTCTCGGTCCAGATGCCCGCCGAGAGGCCGTACTGGGTGTTGTTGGCCTTGGCGACCGCCTCGTCCGGCGTACGGAAGGTCAGCACCGACAGGACGGGGCCGAAGATCTCGTCGCGGGCGATGGTGTGCGCCTGGGTGACGTTGGTGAAGAGCGTCGGGGCGAACCAGTATCCGGCGGAGGGGAGTTCGCAGGCCGGGGACCAGCGCTCGGCGCCCTCCGCCTCGCCCTGCTCGACGAGCGAGGTGATGCGGGTGAGCTGTTCCTCGGAGTTGATCGCGCCGATGTCGGTGTTCTTGTCGAGGGGGTCACCGAGGCGGAGGGTGGACAGGCGGCGCTTCAGCGACTCCAGCAGCTCGTCCTGGATCGACTCCTGGACCAGCAGCCGGGAGCCCGCGCAGCAGACCTGGCCCTGGTTGAAGAAGATGCCGTTGACGATGCCCTCGACGGCCTGGTCGATCGGGGCGTCGTCGAAGACGATGTTCGCGCCCTTGCCACCCAGTTCGAGGGTGAGCTTCTTGCGGGTGCCCGCGACCGTGCGGGCGATCTCCTTGCCGACGGCCGTGGAGCCGGTGAAGGCGACCTTGTTCACGTCCGGGTGCGCGACGAGCGCGGCGCCCGCGTCGCCGTAGCCGGGGAGGATGTTGACGACGCCCTTGGGCAGGCCCGCCTGGCGGCAGACGTCCGCGAAGAACAGGGCCGAGAGGGGGGTCGTCTCGGCGGGCTTGAGGACGACCGTGTTGCCGGTGGCCAGCGCCGGGGCGATCTTCCACGCCAGCATCAGCAGCGGGAAGTTCCAGGGGATGACCTGGCCGGCCACGCCCAGCGGACGCGGGTTCGCGCCGAAGCCTGCGTGGTCGAGCTTGTCGGCCCAGCCCGCGTAGTAGAAGAAGTGCGCGGCGACCAGGGGGAGGTCGGCGTCGCGGGTCTCCTTGATGGGCTTGCCGTTGTCCAGGGTCTCGAGGACGGCGAGCTCGCGGCTGCGCTCCTGGATGATCCGGGCGATGCGGAACAGGTACTTGGCACGCTCGGCGCCGGGCAGCGCCGACCACTTCTCGAAGGCCCTGCGGGCCGCCTTCACGGCACGGTCGACGTCCTCCGCGCCGGCCTGGGCGATCTCGGAGAGGACCTCCTCGCTCGACGGGGAGACGGTCTTGAAGACCTTGCCGTCGGCCGCCTCCGTGAACTCGCCGTCGATGAAGAGGCCGTAGGAGGGGGCGATGTCGACGATCGAGCGGGACTCGGGCGCCGGTGCGTACTCGAATGCGGAAGCCATGTAGATCAGTCCACCGTCACGTAGTCGGGGCCGGAGTAGCGGCCGGTGGCCAGCTTCTGGCGCTGCATCAGCAGGTCGTTCAGGAGCGAGGAGGCGCCGAAGCGGAACCAGTGGTTGTCCAGCCAGTCCTCGCCGACGGTCTCGTTGACCAGGACGAGGAACTTGATCGCGTCCTTGCTGGTACGGATGCCGCCGGCGGGCTTCACCCCGACCTGTACCCCGGTCTGGGCGCGGAAGTCGCGGACGGCCTCCAGCATCAGGAGCGTGTTCGCGGGGGTGGCGTTCACCGCCACCTTGCCGGTCGACGTCTTGATGAAGTCGGCCCCGGCCAGCATGCCGAGCCAGCTGGCGCGGCGGATGTTGTCGTACGTCGAGAGCTCGCCGGTCTCGAAGATGACCTTCAGGCGAGCGCTCGAGCCACAGGCCTCCCGCACGGCGACGATCTCGTCGTAGACCTTCGCGTACCTGCCCGCGAGGAACGCCCCGCGGTCGATGACCATGTCGATCTCGTCGGCGCCGGCGGCGACCGCGTCGCGCACGTCGGACAGCTTCACATCGAGGGCGGCTCGGCCCGCCGGGAAGGCGGTGGCGACGGAGGCGACCTTCACGCTCGAACCCGCGACGGCCTCCTTGGCGGCGGCCACCATGTCGGGATAGACGCAGACCGCGGCCGTGGCGGGGGAGGTGCGGTCGGTCGGGTCGGGGTGGACGGCCTTGGCGCCGAGCGCCCGGACCTTGCCCGGGGTGTCCGCGCCTTCCAGCGTCGTCAGGTCGACCATCGAGATGGCGAGGTCGATGGCGTACGCCTTGGCGGTCGTCTTGATGGAACGGGTGCCGAGCGAGGCGGCGCGCGCCTCCAGGCCGACCGCGTCGACGCCGGGCAGCCCGTGGAGGAAGCGGCGCAGTGAGCTGTCGGACGCGGTGACGTCCGCCAGAGCGTTTGCTGCGGTGGGTGCATTGGTGGGCATGGTCACCAGACGAGCATATCTACGCGCGTAGCGGCTGTACAGCCCCGGGTGCTCGTTCCACGCTGTGCGACCGCACATGAGCGCCGCCGTGCCACCGCTGTGGCACCACTCATGAGCGCCCTCCACCCCGTCGTGCAGAATCGGGACCATGACGACCCCCGACGACCAGTCTCCCGCGCCGCAGCCCCCTGTGCCCGTGTCCAAGGACCGGATCTACCGGTCGCCCGCGGGCATCGCCGGTGGCGTCCTGCTGCTCGCCATCGTGGGCTGGCTCGGCATCGACGCGCTCGTCGCGGGACGCGACCGGACGCCGTGGCTGGCCCTCGCCACGATGATCCTCGTCCTGCCGCTGGTGGTCGCCTTCACCCTGCGGCCCGCCGTCTTCGCCGGCGAGGACCGGCTGCGCGTCCGCAACCCGTTCCGCGTCATCGTGCTGCCCTGGGGGCAGGTCGCCGGGCTCCGCTCCGGCTACTCCAACGAGGTCGTCGCCAAGTCCGGGACCAAGTACCAGCTGTGGGCCATCCCCGTCTCGCTGCGGGCCCGCAAGAAGGCGGCGCGGAACCAGGCGCGAGCCGCGGCGGAGGCGGGCGGTGGGGGCCGCTCGGCCCGGGGCTTCGGCGGCGGTATCGGCGGTGGCCCGGGCGGCTTCTCGGGCGGTGGGCACGCGGGACGCGTCTCGGCCGCGCCGACGCGGGCCGAGACCGACAAGGTCATGGACGACCTGCGGGAACTCTGGGAGGCGCGCGAGAAGGAAGGGTCCGCGCAGGGCGAGGTGACGGTTCGGTGGGCGTGGGAGATCGCGGGGCCCGCGGTGGCCGGGGCGCTGTTGTTGGTGATTTTGCTGGCGGTTGGGTGACTTCTTCTCCACGGCGGCCGACAGTCGCGCCGTGATGGAGCGCGCCCGCGTGGCGGAACGCAGAACGGCACGCCGAGCGCTGGGCTCGGCCGGACACGGAGAACAGACATGAGTACGGCCTCCGGGCGCCCCTTGCCGTTGCCGCCCTCCGCGATACCCGACGGCTGCCTGCCCTGGGACGCGGAGCAGGCACGCCGCTGGACGGAGGTGTTGCCGCCGCGCTGGGTGCCGGTGCGGGTGCGGACGTCGGCCGTGGTGGTGGTGCTGCTGCTCGCCGCCGGAGCGGCCGGGGCGCTGGCCTACGCCACCGAGCTGCCCGCATGGGTCGCCGCTGGCTGCGCGCTGCAGCTCGTCTGGCTGGTGGCGCGGCCCGAGGCCGTACGGGTCTCGGCGCCGGTGACCGTCGCCCTGGTTCTTCTGTACGGGGGTGCGCTGCCGTGGGCGGGGGCGCTGGGCCTCGTACTGGCGTCGGCACTGATCTGGGCGACCACCGAGTTGCGGCTGGCCGCGCGGAAGCGGCAGCGGGAGGCGGTGCGGGCGGCCACCGGGGGCGTGACGGCCGAACTGCCGGACGCGGGAGGCCCGCTGCGGCGGGGACAGCTCCTCCGCTGGCCGGGCGGGGTTCTCGCCGTCACCGGTGTCGTGCTGGTCGCCACCGCGGGGCTCTGGGACGGGGCCGAGGGCCGGCAGTCGGCTCCCGTCCTCGGCTGGTACGTCGTCGGTCTCGGCGTCACCGTCGTCCTTTCCAGCACCCTGGGACGCAGCCGCGCCGCGGCCCTGCGCCGGGCGCCCGCGCCCGTGCTGCGGGTGCTGGTGCGGGAGAACACCGACATCGACGCCGAGGTGTACGCGGCTGACGACACGGCGGCGCTACGGCCACTGTTCACCGTCGCGACCACGGAGGTGGACGAGGAAGAGGACGAGGACGAGGCCGGGGACTCCGACGAACCGGACGATCCCGAAGCCGACGAGAAGAAACTCGCCGAGATCCTCGACCGTCTCGACGACGACACACCGGGCCCCCTGCGCGAGGCCGTCCTGTACGGGCTTCCCTACGACGGCGCCGAGGTCCTGCTGGTCGCCGCCGCCGAGGAGCCGGACGAGCCGCCCGTGGTGGAGCGGTCGACGGGGCCGGTACGCCCCCTGTCCGACGGTTCCGTACGGCAGCGGATCGCCCACCAGAAGCAGACCGCCGCGAGCGCGGCACGGCAGGAGGAGCTGCGGTCGGTGGCCGCGGCCGCCGTCACCGCGGCGCCGAGCGGTGCGCGGCCCGAGTCCGTACGGCACTGGCGCGCCGGCTGGGCCGACCGGCTCTACGCCGCGCTGGGACTGTCGTGGTGCGTGGTCCTGGTCTGGGGCGAGACCGGTGTCTGGCGCTACGTCCTCGGCGTGTGCACCGGCGTCATGGCCGTGGTCATGCTGCCGAACCTCCTCGCCTGGCGGGTCACCGCCGACAGCACCGGCCTGTGGGTCAGTGGGCTGCGCCGGACCCAGCACGTCGCCTGGGACCACATCCGGGTCGTCCTGGCCAAGCGCGGCGAGCTGATGATCGACAGCCGGCGGACGTCCTTCGACGCGTGGACGGTGCCCTCGGCCCGCTGGCAGTGGCTGGAACGGAGGGCCGGCCTGCTTCATCCGCACGAGCGGACGGCCGCCGAGATCACGGCGATGTGGCGAGAGCCCTCGGCCCGCCCGACCGGCGAGACCGACGAGCGGCGGCGCGAGCGAACGCTGTGGCCGCTCGCGGTGGTGGTCGCGGTGGTGTGGACGGCGGCGCTGGTGCTGCTGCCGTAGGCGGGCCGCAGGCAGAGGCAGAGGCAGAGGCAGAGGCAGAGGCAGAGGCAGAGGCAGAGGCAGAGGCAGCGGTGGCAGAGGCAGACGGCGCTCCGCTCACGGTGCGCTCGGCCACACCAGTGCCATGTACGCGCCGCAGTACGCCGAGCCCGCCACGGCCGCCGTGAGGGCGAGCAGACGGTAGCGGCGGGAGGCGTGGGAGAGGTGCAGGGCGAGGGGGAGGAGCAGGGGGAAGGCGGGGAGGAGGAAGCGGGCGCGTGGGAAGTACACGCCGCCGCTGCCCAGCACGATCGCCAGCAGGACACCTGCGAACGCCAGCAGCGGAACCGGCTGCCGGTCCGCCACCGCGAGGCCGAACAGGACCACCGACGCGATCAGCGTCACGGTCACCACCACCAGGAACAGCTCGGGCGTCGAGTCGTACGCCAGCAGCTCCCGCATCCTGCGCAGGGTCTCCCGACCGCCGTCCCACTCGTTGTGCCACAACCGCTGTACGGCGAAGTACCCGTCCCAGCGGCCCAGCCTGAGCGCCACCCAGCCGACGTACGAGCACCAGCCGAGCGGCGCGAGAACGGCTGCCACGAGTGCCGTGGGCCGACCACGCAGGCGCAGCAGGGCGGTGACGGTGACCGCGGCCGCCACCGCGACACCGGTCGGCCGGGTCACCCCGGCCAGCGCGGCCAGGGCACCCGCCCACAGCCACCGGTCGACGAGGACGGCGTACAGCGCCCAGGCGGCGAGGGCCGTGAAGAGGGACTCCGTGTAGCCCATCCACTGCACCAGCCCGACCGGGAGCGAGGCCCACAGCACGGTGAGCAGCACACCGACGCGCCGCCCGTGCAGCCGGTCGCCGACGGCGAAGATCCCCCAGGCGGCCAGCAGCGAGGCAACGACGGCGAGGCACAGACCGACGGTGGCGCGGGAACCCGGGGTGACGGCCGCGACAGCCTTCACGAGGACCGGGTGCAGCGGAAAGAAGGCGAGGTTGTTGGCGTCGTACTCCGTACCCAGCGCGCGGGCGTACCCGTGATCGGCGATGCCGAGATACCAGTCGGCGTCCCACCGCGTCGCCAGGATCGGCCAGACCCCGTGATGCCTGCGGTGCGCCCACAGCGCGAGAACCAGCAGCCCGGCGGCGCGTACGCCGGTGTAGGCCATCAGCGCCGGGGCCGCGCGGCCGAGTTCCGTGACGGGCCGGACCGGTTCAGGAGTGCGAGGACGTCGCCGGGTGCCCGGCACGAGGCCGCTACGGGCGGTTTCGGGGGCGGTCGAGGACACGGCACGGTCTCCAGGACTCGGCGGACGAGTACCGGTCCACCGTTTCCCGGGGAGGGAGGCGGCGCGGGGAGCGGGCGTCGGCTGTCGCGACGAAATCACTCGATGGGGTGCGCGTCCGGGCCCACCAGGACGCGGATACCGGGGCCACAACAGTAATCGGCTGGTCAGAACGTCCCCGCCGCCTTCACGATGGCCGCATGGACCAGTTGCAGCACAGCGCTTGGCTCTACGTGGCGGAAGTACTCCCTGCCGAGGAACTCCCGATGCTCGCCGCGCACGCGCTCGTCGACGGCCACGATTCCCCCGCCCTGCGCGAGCTGGCCGGACTGCCGCGCCGAGGCGATGAGGCCGAGGTGCGCGAGCTGTACGTCCAGGCTCTGCACGAACTCGGCGTGTCCCTTCCGGACGAGGAGACAGCCGGCCGATGGCTCCTCGTAAAGCTCGCCTTCGGTCTCGTGGAAGGCGAGTTGAGTCCCGGGGACGTGGCTGACCGGCTGTCGATGACGGTGGCAGCCCGTACTCAGGAGGAGACACGGTTCCTCTCCGCCGCCGCGCACTACAGCGAATGGATGGCCCCCGAAGACCTCCCAGGGTGGGAACACGATCTACGAACCGCAGCGCACTCGTTGACCGCCTCCACCGACTTGGCTCGTCCCGCTGTGGTGCGCGGGAGGCGCTCGGTAGGGTGAGACGGTGCTCCCCTTGCCGGAAGACTCAGCGTCACTGGTCGGCGAAGAGGCCCGCGACACGGCCGTGCGGCGCCTGCAGGAGGCGTACGCCGAAGGGCTCATCTCGCACGAGGAGTTGGACGAACGCCTCGACCAGGTGCTCACCGCCGAGGCACAGGGCGAGCTCGTGTCGGCGCTGGCCTCACTCCCGGCGGAGCCCACGCACACCACGTCGACGATCGCTGCCGCCGGCGGACGGATCAAGCGGCGCGGCGCATGGCGGGTACCCCGGATCCTCAAGGTCGAGTCCGCATACGGAAGGGTGCGCCTGGATCTGTCCCGGGCGGTCATCGAGCACCCGGTCGTCGACATCGAGCTGCAACTCGGAACCGGAGCGGCCAGGATCACGGTGCCTCGCGACGCGGTCGTCGACGTCGAGGGTCTGCACACCGGGTGGAAGGACCTGCGTTACGAGCCCCCGCGGCGTCCCCGCCCCGGCGGGCCGACGATCCGAATCTCGGGGGCCATGGGATTCGGACGTCTGAAGATCCGCCACGCCCGGCGTTGAGGCTCCGTCCGGCACGGGGACCACACGACCGGCACCGACCAGTGATCGCGTCGGCGAGGTATCTTCCTTCAGCGGCACGTCGAGTGTTTCTCCGTGCCGCCTCAGGGAGGGAAGAAATGCGCATATCACTGCTCCGGCGCCTGGCCGCGTTGGCCACGACGCTGGGGCTCACCTCGCTCGGGCTCCTCGGTGCGGGCGCGGCGCCCGCCGAGGCCGCGATCGGCGACTGCCCGGCGGGCTATTTCTGTGCCTGGAAGTCGGGGGACGGCACGGGCACCATGTTCAAGACGAACACGAACAAGGCGACGCTGGGGACCTGGGACAACACGTTCCAGTCCGTCGTGAACCGCACGTCCAAATTCGCCTGCCTGCACGACGACGCGAACTACAGCAAGTCCGGCGGCGTCACCTCGTGGGCCCCCGACCCCGCGGGCACCGAGTGGGGCGGCTCGCACCGTACCGTCAGCTCCGTGAGCTTCGTCGCCACCGAGCGGGAGTGCTACTACCCGGCCTACCCGGAGTGGTACGCGACGACCGCGCCCCAGGCGGCGGGCTTCGGGGATCTGAACGCCGACCGCAAGGCCGACGTCCTCGTCCGGGACAAGGCGGGCCGGCTGTGGTTCCTGCGCGGCGACGGCACCGGGCAGCTGGTCGGCAACAGCGGCTGGAACGTCATGAACGCCCTCGTGCGGCACGGCGACTTCAGCGGTGACGGCCGCGAGGACGTGATCGCCCGCGAGGCGTCCACCGGGAAGCTGTGGCTGTACCCGGGCGCCGGCAACGGCAGCCTCGGTGCGCGCAAGCTCATCGGCAACGGCGGCTGGAACGCCATGAGCCGGATCGTCGCGTACGGCGACCTCTCCGGCGACGGCCGCTCGGACGTGCTGGCCGTCGAGAAGGCCACGGGCAAGCTCTGGCTGTACCCCGGCACCTCCACCGGCACCCTCGGTGCGCGCAAGCTCATCGGCAACAGCGGCTGGACCGGCATGAGCGCCCTGGTCGGGGCGGGCGACATGAACGGTGACGGCCGTGCGGACCTGATCGCCCGCCAGGCCTCCACCGGGCAGCTGTGGTTGTACCCGGGCAAGGCCGGGGCCCTCGGGTCCCGTGTGCTGATCGGCAACAGCGGCTGGAACGTCATGGAGACGTTCCTGGGCCTGGGCGATGTCTCCGGCGACGGCCGCGCCGACCTCGTCACCACCACCAAGAGCAGCTATGTCGGCGAGAGCTGCAGGGGCGTCGGCTGCCAGCTCGTGTACCAGGGCCGCGGCAGCGGCACGCTGGACCCGCGTGTGGAGACGGCCGGAGACTGGTTCGACCTGAACGGCTTCTTCTGACCGGTCCTGATTGGATTCTGACCATGTGAAAGGGCCTCCGCCTTCGGGCGGAGGCCCTTTCACATGGGGGCCGTCAACCCCCGTCGACAGCGCCCCGGCGTCCTCAGATGCCGGCCGCCGTCGACAGGTCCCGCTTGATGGTCGCCAGGAGTTCGGCCGCCTTGGTGCGGGCCGTCGGGAGGGCGGCCCGCGACTCGACCGGGACCACGACCTCCAGGTAGCACTTCAGCTTGGGCTCCGTGCCGCTGGGGCGGACGATGACGCGGGCGCCGGTGAGGGTGTAGCGGAGACCGTCGGTGGGCGGGAGCTGATCCGTGCCCCGGGTGAGGTCCTCCGCCTTGACGATCGGGAGGCCCGCGAGTTCCGTGGGCGGCTCCTCGCGCAGGCGGCGCATGGCGGCGCCGATGACCGACAGGTCCTGGACGCGCACCGAGAGCTGGTCCGTGGCGTGCAGGCCGTGTTCCACGGCGAGGTCGTCGAGGAGGTCGAGGAGCGTGCGGCCCCGCTCCTTGAGCTCGGACGCGAGTTCCGTGATGAGGAGCGCGGCGGTGATGCCGTCCTTGTCGCGTACGCCGTCGGGGTCGACGCAGTAGCCGAGGGCCTCCTCGTAGCCGTAGCGCAGGCCGTCGACGCGGGCGATCCACTTGAAGCCGGTGAGGGTCTCCTCGTACGGCAGACCGGCCTTCTCGGCGATCCGGCCGAGGAGGGAGGAGGAGACGATGGATTCCGCGAAGGTGCCCTGGGCGCCTCGGGCGACCAGGTGGGCGGCGAGGAGCGCGCCCACCTCGTCGCCGCGGAGCATGCGCCACTCGCCGGCGTCCTCGACGGCCACGGCGCAGCGGTCGGCGTCCGGGTCGTTGGCGATGATCAGGTCCGGGGCCGTCTCGCGGGCCTTCGCGAAGGCGAGGTCCATCGCGCCGGGCTCTTCCGGGTTGGGGAAGGAGACGGTCGGGAAGTCCGGGTCGGGCTCGGCCTGCTCGGCGACGAGGACCGGCTCCGGGAAACCCGCGCGGGCGAACGCGGCGAGGAGGACGTCCTTGCCGACGCCGTGCATCGCCGTGTAGACGGTGCGGGCGGTACGGGGGGAGCCGTCGGCCAGTACGGCGTCCGTACGGGCGAGGTAGGCGTCGAGGACGGAGTCGTCGAGGATCTCCCAGCCCGAGTCGGGCCGCGGGACGTCGTGCAGGCTGCCGATCGCGTCGATCTCGGCGGCGATCTCCGCGTCGGCGGGCGGGACGATCTGGGAGCCGTCGCCGAGGTAGACCTTGTAGCCGTTGTCGCGGGGCGGGTTGTGGCTGGCGGTGACCTCGACGCCGGCGGCCGCGCCCAGGTGCCTGATGGCGTAGGCGAGGACGGGCGTGGGGAGGGGGCGCGGGAGGACCGCGGCGCGCAGGCCCGCGCCCGTCATGACCGCGGCGGTGTCGCGGGCGAAGTCGGCGGACTTGTGGCGGGCGTCGTAGCCGACGACGACGAGACCGTCCGTACGGCCCTGCTGCTTGAGGTACGCGGCGAGGCCGGCGGCGGCGCGGATCACGACCGAGCGGTTCATCCGCAGGGGGCCGGCGCCGAGTTCACCGCGCAGACCCGCCGTGCCGAACTGGAGCGTGCCGGCGAAGCGGGCGGCGAGTTCGGTGTGGGCGCCGGTGTCGATGAGCTCGGCGAGTTCCGTGCGGGTGTCGTCGTCGGGATCCTCGGCGAGCCATGCCTTCGCCCTGGCGATCAGGTCGTCGTCGTGCACGTCGGAGTCAACCTCTCCTCGTCTTGTGGTCCAGGTACCTGGGGGCGGCGCCCCCAGACCCCCGCTTCGGCCCGAAAGGCCTCGTCCTCAAGCGCCGGACGGGCTGCTTGTTCCTGGCCGGCGTCCCTGAGGTACCGGTCCTACAGTCGGCCCAGCACCTGCGCCAGCAGGCTGCCCATCCGGGTCGCCGAGTCGCGGCCCGCCTGGAGGACCTCCTCGTGGTTGAGGGGCTCGCCGGTCATGCCGGCGGCGAGGTTGGTCACGAGGGAGATACCCAGCACCTCGGCGCCCGCCTCACGGGCCGCGATGGCCTCCAGCACCGTGGACATGCCGACGAGGTCCGCCCCGATGGTGCGGGCCATGCGGATCTCGGCCGGCGTCTCGTAGTGCGGGCCGGGGAACTGGGCGTAGACGCCCTCCTCCAGGGTCGCGTCGACCTCCTTGCACAGGGCGCGCAGCCGGGGCGAGTACAGGTCGGTCAGGTCCACGAAGTTCGCGCCGACGATCGGGGACGTGGCGGTCAGGTTGATGTGGTCGCTGATCAGGACGGGCTGGCCGGGGCGCATGCCCTCGCGCAGGCCGCCGCAGCCGTTGGTCAGGACGATCGTCTTGCAGCCGGCCGCCACCGCGGTCCGCACGCCGTGCGCGACGGCGGCGACGCCGCGACCCTCGTAGTAGTGGGTGCGGCCCAGGAAGACCAGGGCCCGCTTGTCGCCCGTCCGGTACGAGCGGATCTTGCCGCCGTGCCCCTCCACCGCCGGCGGGGGGAAGCCGGGCAGCTCGGTGACCTGGAGTTCGGCGTCGGGCGCGCCGAGGGCGTCCACGGCCGGCGCCCAGCCGGAGCCCATCACGAGGGCGACGTCGTGGGTCTCGGCGCCGGTCAGTTCGCGCAGGCGCGCGGCCGCGGCGTCGGCGGCCGCGTGGGGGTCGCCCTGGATGTCGTCCGGAAGAAGAGATGCGTTCACGCGACGAGCCTAGCCGCTCCCGGCCTACGCGCGTAGATGACGGAGGCAACGGGATGGCGATCGTTGCCTTGTCGTTTCCAACCAGGCCGGTCCGGCCCGCCCGGCTCCACCGGTCCTGCCGTTCCCACCGGTCCAACCTGCGGCTTCCGTGGACCGCGGTCAGCAGGGGCGCTTGCGCAGCTCCATCACGTAATCGTGTGGCGCGCCCGCCGACTCCGCCGCGTCCGCGACCTCGCCGAGGTAACGGGCCGAGGGGAGTCCGCCCTCGTAGGCGTTCAGGACGTACAACCAGGCCGACTCCTGGCCGTCGAGGGTGTGGACGCGTACCCGCATACGGCGGTAGATGTCGAGGCCCACGCCCTCCCAGCGGTCCAGCGACTCCTCGTCCATCTCGGCGATGTCGTAGAGCGCGACGAAGACCTGCCCTATGGGGTCCTCGACGATCGTCGCCAGCGCGCCCTCCCAGCCCAGCTGCTCACCGCCGAAGGTCAGCCGCCAGCCGTTCAGCCAGCCGGTGGCGCGCAGCGGCGAGTGCGGGGCGCGGCGCGTCATCAGTCGGGCGTCGAGATTGCCGGCGTACGCGGCGTAGAGCGACATGCGTCGAGAGTACGGCAGCGGCTCGCCGACCTCGCTCGCAACAGCGGGCTCGGCCGCTTCTCCACACCGGCGCAGGCGTCTCCGTCCCTCCTGTGGCGTCCAGCAGCTTCCGTCTCTCCCGTAACAGTGGTGTCTCGGGGCGCCCCCGCAGCAGTCACCGCGGGGGGCGTGCGGGACAATGGGGTACGTGACTCGGATCGTGATCATCGGTGGCGGACCCGGCGGATACGAAGCGGCCCTGGTGGCCGCGCAGCTCGGCGCGGAGGTGACCGTCGTCGACTGCGACGGCCTGGGCGGCGCGTCGGTGCTCACCGACTGCGTGCCGTCCAAGACCCTCATCGCCACGGCCGAGGTGATGACCACCTTCGACTCCTCCTACGAGGAGCTGGGAATCATCGTCGCCGACGACACGCCGCCGATGGAGCAGGCCGCCCGGGTCGTCGGGGTCGACCTCGACAAGGTCAACCGGCGTGTCAAGCGGCTCGCGCTCGCGCAGTCCCACGACATCACCGCCTCCGTCACCCGCGCGGGCGCCCGGGTCCTGCGCGGCCGCGGCCGGCTGGAGGGCATGCAGGCCCTCGACGGCTCGCGGAAGGTCGTCGTCACCGCCGCCGACGGCACCGAGGAGACGCTCACCGCCGACGCCGTGCTCATCGCCACCGGTGGTCACCCGCGCGAGCTGCCCGACGCCCAGCCCGACGGCGAGCGCATCCTGAACTGGACCCAGGTCTACGACCTCACCGAGCTGCCCGAGGAGCTCATCGTGGTCGGCTCGGGTGTCACCGGTGCCGAGTTCGCCGGCGCGTACCAGGCGCTGGGCTCCAAGGTCACCCTCGTCTCCTCCCGCGACCGTGTGCTGCCCGGCGAGGACCCGGACGCCGCGGCCGTCCTCGAGGACGTCTTCCGCCGCCGCGGCATGAACGTCATGGCCCGCTCCCGCGCCCAGTCCGCCAAGCGCGTCGGCGACCGTGTCGAGGTCACCCTCGCCGACGGACGGGTCATCAGCGGCTCGCACTGCCTGATGGCCGTGGGCGCCATCCCCAACAGCGCCGGGCTCGGCCTGGAGGAGGCCGGGGTCCGGGTGCGCGAGTCCGGGCACATCTGGACCGACAAGGTCTCCAGGACGACGGCTCCGGGTGTCTACGCGGCCGGTGACGTGACCGGGGTCTTCGCGCTCGCGTCCGTCGCCGCCATGCAGGGCCGTATCGCCATGTACCACTTCCTCGGCGACGCGGTGGCCCCGCTGAACCTCAAAACGGTCTCCTCCAACGTCTTCACCGACCCCGAGATCGCCACCGTCGGCTACTCGCAGGCCGACGTCGACGGCGGGAAGATCGACGCCCGGGTCGTCAAGCTGCCGCTGCTGCGCAACCCGCGCGCGAAGATGCAGGGCATCCGGGACGGCTTCGTGAAGATCTTCTGCCGCCCGGGTACGGGGATCGTCGTCGGCGGTGTGGTCGTGGCGCCGCGCGCCTCGGAACTGATCCACCCCATCTCGATCGCCGTCGACAACAATCTGACGGTCGAACAGATCGCGAACGCGTTCACCGTGTACCCCTCTCTTTCGGGGTCGATCGCGGAGGTGGCGCGGCAGTTGCACACGCGCAAGGCGGGCGACGAGATCTGACGGCCGGATCCGACTCTCCGCTGGTCACGGGGAGTTGTGGCCCATGCGGACGGCATAGGAGACAGGAGTTGGCTCCTATACCACCTCCCGCCTCTGTGTGCGAACAACTTCTGCTATTCGGCGCAAACTGCTGAAAGCAGACGGTCGCTGGGGTTACTGTCAGTTTCGTGTTCGCTGCTGAACGTCGCCAATTGATCCTCGAAATGGTGCGAGCGAACGGGGCCGTGTCGCTCCGTGAGCTCGCCCGCGTCGTCCAGACCTCCGAAGTGACCGTACGGCGGGACGTGCGGGCACTGGAGGCAGAAGGACTCCTCGACCGCCGGCATGGCGGTGCGGTATTGCCGGGCGGTTTCACGCGGGAGTCCGGCTTTCCGCAAAAATCCCATCTCGCGACCGCCGAGAAGACGGCCATCGCCGACCTCGCCGCCAACTTCGTGGAGGAGGGCGAGGCCATCGTGGTCGGGGCGGGTACGACCACCCAGGAACTGGCCCGCAGGCTCGCCCGCGTGCCCGGTCTGACCGTCGTCACCAACTCGCTGCTGGTGGCGCAGGCGCTGGCCCACGCCAACCGGGTCGAGGTCGTCATGACCGGGGGCACCCTGCGCGGCTCCAATTACGCGCTGGTGGGTTCCGGTGCCGAGCAGTCCCTCCAGGGGCTGCGGGTCTCCCGGGCCTTCCTCTCCGGGAGCGGGCTGACCGCCGAGCGGGGTCTGTCCACGTCCAACATGCTGTCGGCGTCCGTCGACCGTGCGCTCGTCCAGGCCGCCGCGGAGGTCGTGGTCCTGGCGGACCACACCAAGCTGGGCACGGACACCATGTTCCAGACGGTCCCCACCGACCTGATCACCCGCCTGGTCACCGACGAGCCTCCCGCCCATGACGACCGGGCGGCCACGGAGTTGCAGGCCCTCGCGGACCAGGGGGTCCAGATCGCCGTCGCCGGCACGTCCGGAGGCCCGGGAAACACGGGCGCCGAGCCGGCCCCGCCCCGCTCCCGCCGTGACGTCCCCCTCCCGTCCCCCCGCCGCGGCCAACTCCCCGGCGCGGGCCTCCGCGCCGCCGCATCCCTCGGCGACCAGCCCACCGACCGCCACCGCGTCGCGGACCTCCGCCGCCGGTGAGCTCTCCGGGGGAGCGCCGAACCACCTGCCCGGGTGGGCGTCAACCGGACTGCTGACGTCAGGCCGAGTCGGCCGACGGGCAACCGGGGCCGCACCCGGCAACCGGGTCGCACCCGTCAACCGGGTCGGTCGACAGCGCCTGAGCCGCACCCGCGAGCGCGCGGCCGAGGCGGACCGGGGTGTCGTGGCGTACGGCCCACGGCTGTCCGGGGCAGGCCGACGGCGGTTCGGGTGGGCCTGAGAGCACCCCGCCGCCGTGCCGCCGTCGCCGGGCGGCTGTGCGCAGCAGTGGCGGCGCAGGGTCCCTCCCCCCGGGGCCACACGCAACGCCGGGGTGGGTCTGTGTCAGGGGCCCGAGGCAGTCTCCTGAGCTCAGGGAAGGCCCGGCTGTCTCGCCTCCGGGTCGCGTAGAACGCAACGACGAAGCGCCCGGTGCCCCTGACATCAGGGGCACCGGGCGCTTCGCAGGCGTGCGGGTCAGTCCTTGATTTCGCAGATCGCCGCGCCGGAGGTGATCGACGCGCCGACGTCCGCGCTCAGGCCCTTGATGGTGCCGGACTTGTGGGCGTTGAGCGGCTGCTCCATCTTCATCGCTTCGAGGACGACGACGAGGTCGCCCTCCTTGACCTCCTGGCCTTCCTCGACGGCGACCTTGACGATGGTGCCCTGCATCGGGGAGGCGAGGGTGTCGCCGGAGGCGACGGGGCCGGACTTCTTGGCCGCGCGGCGCTTGGGCTTGGCGCCGGCCGCGAGGCCCGTGCGGGCGAGGGTCATGCCCAGGGAGGCCGGAAGGGAGACCTCCAGGCGCTTGCCGCCGACCTCGACGACGACCGTCTCACGGCCCGACTCCTCGTCCGCCTCGGCGTCGGCCGGCGCGGCGAAGGGCTTGATCTCGTTGACGAACTCGGTCTCGATCCAGCGGGTGTGGACCGTGAACGGGTCGGTGGAGCCGGTGAGCTCCGGGGCGAACGCCGGGTCCCTGACCACCGCGCGGTGGAACGGGATGGCCGTCGCCATGCCCTCGACCTGGAACTCCTCCAGGGCGCGGGCGGCGCGCTGCAGGGCCTGCTCCCGGGTGGCGCCGGTGACGATCAGCTTGGCCAGCAGGGAGTCCCACGCCGGGCCGATGACCGAGCCGGACTCCACACCGGCGTCCAGGCGGACACCCGGGCCGGCGGGCGGGTCGAACCTGGTGACCGTGCCGGGGGCGGGCAGGAAGTTGCGGCCCGGGTCCTCGCCGTTGATGCGGAACTCGAACGAATGACCGCGCAGCGGCGGGTCGTCGTAACCGAGCTCCTCACCGTCGGCGATGCGGAACATCTCCCGCACCAGGTCGATACCGGCGACCTCCTCGGTGACCGGGTGCTCCACCTGCAGACGGGTGTTGACCTCAAGGAAGGAGATCGTGCCGTCGTTGCCGACGAGGAACTCCACCGTGCCGGCGCCGACGTAGCCGGCCTCCTTCAGGATGGCCTTGGAGGAGGAGTACAGCTCGGCGACCTGCTCGTCGGACAGGAACGGCGCGGGCGCCTCCTCGACCAGCTTCTGGTGGCGGCGCTGGAGCGAGCAGTCGCGGGTGGAGACCACGACCACGTTGCCGTGGGTGTCGGCCAGGCACTGCGTCTCGACGTGGCGCGGCTTGTCCAGGTAGCGCTCCACGAAGCACTCACCGCGCCCGAAGGCCGCGACGGCCTCACGGACGGCCGAGTCGTACAGCTCCGGGACCTCTTCCAGCGTCCGGGCCACCTTCAGGCCGCGACCGCCACCGCCGAAGGCCGCCTTGATGGCGATCGGCAGGCCGTGCTCCTCGGCGAAGGCCACGACCTCCTCCGCGCCCGAGACGGGGTCCGGCGTGCCCGCGACGAGCGGAGCGCCCGCCCGCTGGGCGATGTGGCGGGCCGCCACCTTGTCGCCCAGGTCACGGATGGCCTGCGGCGGCGGGCCGATCCAGACCAGCCCGGCGTCCAGGACCGCCTGCGCGAACTCCGCGTTCTCCGACAGGAAGCCGTAGCCCGGATGGATGGCGTCCGCGCCGGACTCACGCGCGGCGTTCAGCACCTTCTCGATGTCCAAGTAGCTGGTGCCCGGCGTGTCACCGCCCAGGGCGAACGCCTCATCCGCTGCGCGGACATGCAGAGCGTCCCGGTCGGGGTCGGCGTAGACGGCCACGCTCGCGATGCCGGCATCCCGGCAGGCCCGGGCCACGCGGACAGCGATTTCGCCACGGTTGGCGATGAGCACCTTGCGCACGATGAGGCTCCCTCCTTGAAACAAGCAGAGTTTAGGGACAGCCGACACGGCACTTCGACCCGTCCCCTGTGGTGAGCTTGCCCACACGGAGCGTGATACGAGGCTCGCTCGACCCGCGAAAGCCCATGTCGCACCTCGGTACGCAGGACTCCTCCCGGAAACCCTAGCCCTCTCATGTGGTCAAGGTCTCTGTGAATGCGTGCTGCGGGCCACTCGGTTTCTTTGTGGAGTCCCTACGAATGGCCCAACGATTCTTTGCCCGCCGCCGAACCCTTGTCCCGCGGTTTACCCGTTAGTAGCGTTCACGATGTCTCGAACGTACGTGAGGTAACGGCAGGTCGCTCTAACAACGCTCGAATGGCTCTACAGCTCGGAAGTGGGTGGACCGGTGGTGCGCAGGCCGGTGGCGTGGGTGGTGGCGGTCGTACTTTTCGCCGAGGCGTTCGGCGTGGCGGCGGTGAACTGGTTCCTCGGAGTGGTCGTCGACCGGCAGGACATGTCGCTGGCCGGCCTCGATCCGGACGTGATGTCCACGTCGTCGAAGATCGGCGGGATCGTCTTCGGGCTGTACTTCGCCTTCTGCGGCCTGGTGGCCCTCCTGGTCGCCCTGCGCAACCGCCCCCCGGCAGGCTTCGGCCGCATCCTCCTGATCAGCGCGGCCGTGGTGCACGGCCTTCTCGGCGCGTTCGCGTGGGGTCTGCTCGGCTGGGTCCAGTTCCTGTTCATGATGGTCGTACTGGCGCTCATCGTGCTGCTGCTGATGACGTACGACCGCCTGCCCCGGACCGCCGCCGACGAGGCGCCCGAGGACGCCCCGGGCGACGGCGGCTCCCCGCTCACGCCCCCGCCGGCGCCCAGCGCGTCCTGATCAGCTCTCCCGGGGCGTCCACAGCTCGGTGATGCCCACGCCCAGTTCCGCCAGCAGCCGCCGCACCAGGGGCAGGCTGATGCCGATCACGTTGCCGTGGTCGCCGTCGATGCCGTTGATGAACGGGGCCGAGCGTCCGTCGAGGGTGAAGGCTCCGGCAACGTAGAGGGGTTCGCCCGAGGCGACGTACGCGGCGATCTCCTCGTCCGTCGGCTCGCCGAAGTGGACGACGGTGGAGGCGGTGGCGGAGGTGTGCCGTCCGCTCGCGGTGTCCCAGACGCAGTGCCCCGTCTGGAGCGTTCCGGCGCGTCCGCGCATCGACTTCCACCTGGCCGTCGCCTCCTCGGCGTCGGCCGGCTTGCCGAGGGCCTGGCCGTCCAGGTCGAGCACCGAGTCGCAGCCGATCACCAGGGCACCCTTGACCTCGGGCCTCGCGGCGACGACGGAGGCCTTCGCCTCGGCGAGGGCGAGGGCCAGTTCGGCCGGGGTGGGGGCGGTGACCGCGTCCTCGTCGACGCCGCTCACGATCACCTCGGGGGCGAGGCCGGCCTGGCGCAGCAGACCGAGCCGGGCGGGTGACTGGGAGGCGAGGACGAGTCGGCGGCGCGGCTGATCTGTCATGCGGTCAGCGTATCCGGGTCGCCCGGCCGGGCTCATCTCACGCCGCTCACACCGATGACGATCATCGCGACCACCATCGCCAGCGCCATGAGAAGCCCCAGCCGCCGCAACATCTCCTGCGTGTCACGCAGTTCCTTGGGCGGCTCGTTCTCGGGGTCGGACCACAGCATGCCACCAGCGTGGGGCTTGGCCGTCGGGGGCGCCTGAGTAGGGGTACTCAAATTGGCGCCCTCTGTTGTTCTTCTGTGCGCGGTTCCCCGCGCCCCTGAGGTATTCCGGCCGGCCCGGTGCTTTCGAGTACTCCTAGCCGGGCCAGTACGTGCGGGCCCAGGACGCCTGGCCCGGTTGGGGCAGGCGGTGGGCTGCGATTCTGGACGGGTCGGACCATGCGGCCCTCGGGGGCTCCGCGCCGGGCGGTGTGGCTGCCGCCGCCGCGGCGCGGGCGCGGACCACCGCCAGGGCGGCGGCCAGCTCCTCGGGGGTCGGATTGCCCCGTACGACCTTGATCGTCACAGCGTCTCCTTACCGGGCTAGAGGGGGATGTTGCCGTGCTTCTTCGGAGGCAGGGATTCCCGCTTCGTACGCAGCTGACGCAGCCCGCGTACGACGTGGTGGCGGGTGTCGGACGGCATGATCACCGCGTCGATGTAGCCGCGCTCGGCCGCGACGTAGGGGTTGAGCAGGGTGTCCTCGTACTCCCGGATGAGCCGGGCCCGGACCGCCTCGATGTCCTCGCCGCTCGCCTCCGCCTCGGCGATGGTGCGGCGGTGCAGGATGTTGACCGCGCCCTGGGCGCCCATGACGGCGATCTGCGCGGTGGGCCAGGCCAGGTTGAGGTCGGCGCCGAGGTGCTTGGAGCCCATGACGTCGTAGGCGCCGCCGAACGCCTTGCGTGTGATCACGGTGATCAGCGGGACGGTGGCCTCGGCGTAGGCGTAGATCAGCTTGGCGCCGCGGCGGATGATGCCGTCGTGCTCCTGGTCGACGCCGGGCAGGAAGCCGGGGACGTCGACGAAGGTGATGACCGGGACGTTGAACGCGTCGCAGGTGCGCACGAACCGTGCGGCCTTCTCGCTCGCCTGGATGTCGAGGCAGCCGGCGAACTGCATCGGCTGGTTGGCGACGATGCCGACGGGCTGGCCCTCGACCCGGCCGAAGCCGGTGAGGATGTTGGGCGCGAACAGCGGCTGCGTCTCGAAGAACTCGGCGTCGTCCAGGATGTGCTCGATCACCGTGTGCATGTCGTACGGCTGGTTCGCGCTGTCCGGGACCAGCGTGTCCAGCTCGCGGTCCTCGTCGGTGAGGGAGAGGTCCGCCTCCTCCGGGAAGACCGGGGCCTCGGAGAGGTTGTTCGACGGCAGGTACGACAGCAGCTGCTTGACGTACTCGATGGCGTCCTTCTCGTCCCCGGCCATGTGGTGCGCCACGCCCGAGGCGGAGTTGTGGGTGCGCGCGCCGCCCAGCTCCTCGAAGCCGACGTCCTCGCCGGTGACCGTCTTGATGACGTCCGGGCCGGTGATGAACATGTGCGAGGTCTGGTCGACCATGATCGTGAAGTCGGTGATGGCCGGGGAGTAGACCGCGCCACCGGCGCACGGGCCGACGACCAGGCTGATCTGCGGGATGACCCCGGAGGCGTGGGTGTTGCGGCGGAAGATCTCGCCGTACGCGCCCAGCGAGGCCACGCCCTCCTGGATGCGGGCACCGCCGGAGTCGTTGATGCCGATGACCGGGCAGCCGGTCTTCAGCGCGAAGTCCATCACCTTGACGATCTTCTGCCCGTAGACCTCGCCGAGGGCACCGCCGAAGACCGTGAAGTCCTGGGAGAACACGGCGACCGGACGGCCGTCCACGGTCCCGTACCCGGTCACGACACCGTCCCCGTACGGGCGGTTCTTGTCGAGGCCGAAGTTGGTGGAGCGGTGCCGGGCGAACTCGTCGAGTTCCACGAACGAGCCCTCGTCGAGCAGCAGCTCGATGCGCTCACGGGCCGTCAACTTGCCCTTGGCGTGCTGCTTCTCGACGGCGCGTGCGGAGCCGGCGTGCGTCGCTTCCTCGATGCGGCGCTGGAGATCCGCGAGCTTGCCCGCGGTCGTGTGGATGTCGATCCCTTGGGGCTCTTGGGTCTCGTGACGCTCTTCCGGCTCGGACATCGGGATGTGGCTCCCTGCCTGCTCAAAAGGGGGGACGGTTACTCATCCGTAGAGTAGTGGGGGGCTTGTCAATCGGCAGTGCGGCGTTTGCCACACCTAGGGTGGCTTGCATGACGCCGCAAGATGCTTCAGACGACAACAGCAGCCGTTGGTCCGACCTGGACCGTCCGCCCCTCAACGCCGCGGCACTGCGGCGCGGGCTGGTGCGGGAGGGAGGCCTGTGGTCGGAGGTGGAGGTGGTGCGACGCACCGGCTCCACCAACGCCGACCTGGTCGCCCTCGCCGACCAGGGCAAGGCCGCGGAGGGCGCGGTGCTCGTCGCCGAGGAGCAGACGGCGGGGCGGGGCCGGCTGGATCGGCAGTGGACCGCACCCCCGCGTTCCGGCCTCTTCTTCTCCGTGTTCCTCCGGCCCACCGAGGTTCCGGTGGCCCGCTGGGGCTGGCTGCCCCTCCTCACCGGAGTCGCCGTCGCCACGGGGTTGTCACGGGCGGCGGGCGTCGACACCTCACTCAAATGGCCTAACGACCTGCTGGTGAATGTCGGGAGTGAGGAACGCAAGGCCGGCGGAATCCTCGCCGAGCGCGCCGGCGACGACGGCGTCGTCATCGGCGTCGGCATCAACGTCACCCTCCGCGCCGAGGAACTGCCCGTGCCGCAGGCGGGGTCACTGCTCCTCGCCGGGGCGGCGAACACGGACCGGGACCCGCTGCTGCGCGCGGTCCTGCGGTCCCTGGAGGACTGGTACGGGCGGTGGCGGGCGGCCGCGGGTGATCCGGCGGCAAGCGGGCTTCAGGACACGTATGCGGCGGGGTGTTCGACCCTCGGGAGGGTCGTACGGGCGGAGCTGCCCGGTGAGCGGGCGCTGGTCGGGGAAGCGGTGGCCCTGGACGGCGACGGGAGGCTTGTGATCGCCACGGAGGAGGGGGTCCAGGAGCCGGTGGGGGCGGGGGACATCGTGCACCTTCGGCCGGCGTGAGGGTTGCCGGTGCCCGGTGCCCGGTGCCCGGTGCTTGCGGTGTGCCGCTTTCCCTGCGCGTGGCGGCGCCGGTCCAGGCAATCTCAGCCCGTCCGGCGCTTGAGGACGAGGCCCGTTCAGGGCCGAAGCGGGGGTCTGGGGGCGGCAGCCCCCAGGGGCGGGTGCGCAAAACGCCGGGTGCCCCGACAAAAGCGGCGGGGCCGTTCCTTCGGCTGGACCTAACGGAGTGAGCTGGCGCACACCTGCCGTAGAGTTGAGGCCGGTCGATACCTGACCGTGGCAGATCGGAAGGGCAGCAGGCGTGACCGTCGACGACACGGGCTCCGGCATGGGTCAGAACCCAGCGCCCGACGGCACCGAGAGCACCGAGAACGACGAGGACCCCCTCGCGCTCCGCCTCGAACAGCTCATCCTGGGTGCGGAGCGGCGCTACACCCCTTTCCAGGCGGCCCGCAGCGCCGGCGTCTCCGTGGAGCTGGCCACCCGCTTCTGGCGTGCCATGGGCTTCGCCGACATCGGCCAGGCCAAGGCCCTCACCGAGGCCGACGTACTCGCCCTGCGCCGCCTCTCCGGCCTCGTCGAGGCGGGGCTGCTCAGTGAGGCGATGGCCGTGCAGGTGGCGCGGTCGACCGGGCAGACCACCGCGCGTCTGGCGGAGTGGCAGATCGATTCCTTCCTGGAGGGTCTGACCGAGCCGCCCGAGCCCGGCATGACCCGTACCGAGGTCACGTATCCGATCGTCGAGCTGCTGCTGCCGGAGCTGGAGGAGTTCCTCGTCTACGTCTGGCGCCGGCAGCTCGCCGCCTCGGCCGGCCGGGTCGTGCAGGCCGCCGACGACGAGGAGATGGTCGACCGGCGCCTGGCCGTCGGCTTCGCCGACCTCGTCGGGTTCACGCGGCTGACCCGCCGTATGGAGGAGGAGGAGCTCGGCGAACTCGTCGAGGCGTTCGAGACGACAGCCGCCGACCTGGTCGCCGCGCACGGCGGACGGCTCATCAAGACGCTCGGCGACGAGGTGCTGTACGCCGCCGACGACTCCGGGATCGCCGCCGAGATCGGGCTGCGGCTCATCGAGACGATGGCCAACGACGAGACGATGCCGGAGCTCCGCGTCGGCATGGCGTTCGGCACGGTGACCACCCGGATGGGTGATGTCTTCGGAACGACGGTGAACCTCGCCTCACGGTTGACGTCGATAGCTCCACGCGACGCCGTCCTCGTCGACAGCGCCTTCGCCGAGGAGCTGATGCGTACGGGGGAGGCGCCGGCCTCGGAGGCCGCTGCCGCGGAGGAGGCGGCCGCCGCCGAGAAGGAGGGCGAGGAGCCGCCGACGTACCGCTTCGCGCTCCAGCCGACCTGGCAGCGGCCGGTCCGTGGGCTCGGTGTGGTCGAGCCCTGGCTGCTGCGGCGCAGGCCCGGCGGGGGCGCGTAGCCCGGACGCCCGCGCCCTCGCTCAGTGGAGGGTGGCCTTCAGCGGGTTCAGGCACAGGCCGATGACCGGGACGCAGACGTCGCCGCTGCTCGGCCCCTCCGGCTCGCTCGGCTGTTGTGCGGCGGGCGGGTCGGGGTCGGCGGTCCGGGGCGGTGCGGGCGAGGAGTGCGCCGGGGGCGCGGGCTGCGGGGCGGAGGCCGTCGGCTGAGGGGTCGTGGCGGGTGCGGGTGCGACGGCCGGTCCGGCGGGCGATGGGAAACCTCCGTACGTTCCGTATGTTCCCTCTGTTCCATGCGACCCATGCGCCCCTTGCGACCCACGAGGCCCTTCTGACCCTTGCGACCCGTGTGTGCCGTGCGTGCCGTACGGAGTGGGTGCCTGGCTCGCCGTCGAGGGCGGTGCGGCGTCGCTTCCGCCCATCGCGGAGGCCGCGGAGGCACTCGCCCGGGGAGCGGCCGGGAGGGTGGCGGCCGCGTTGGCCGACCGGTCGGTGTCGGTTTCCGCCGCCGTGTCGGTGTCCGGGTCCGGGCGGGGATCCGCTTCCGTCGTGCCGAGGCCGACGACGCCCGGGTCGGGTGTGACGCGTACGAGGCCCAGTACGCCGGCGGCGAGGGCGAGGCCGCCGATGGCGAGGAGGGCCTTGCGGGGGCGGGGGCGGCGGTGGCGACCTCGGACACGGGGTCCCCACGGCCGCTGGTCGCCCTGGGTGTCCTGGCCCTCCTGGCCCTCCTGGCCCTCCTGGCCCTCCTGGCCCTCCTGGCCCTCCTGGCCCTCCTGGCCCTCCAGGCCGGCCAGGCCGCCCAGGATGCGCCTGTCGCGCTCCTTGGTGTGCGTCATCGTGATCCCTCCCCGAGGCGCTTGTGCCCCCGTGCGCCGTCGCGGAGCGCACGTTATGCGTTTCTGTGGGGGGTGAGGCGGGAGATGGGCGAGATGTCACTCGAACGGGTTGTCGGGCGGCGACGGCGGAACCGGCGGCGGGGCCTGTGGGGTGCCGCTCTTTCCCCGGCGGGGTCGGGCTGCGATGATCGGGCGAGTCGAAGTTGTTAACCGTCGTTAACCGGGAGGGTGTCATGAGTGAGGAGCGGTTCGGGGAGTTCGTCCTGGTGCGGCGGCACGGGGACGGCGGGCACGTGGCGGAGCTCGCCCTCGACCGGCCCAAGGCCATGAACGCCGTCTCCAGCGAGATGGCCCGGTCCATCGCCGGGGCGTGTGCGGCGCTGGGGGAGGACCGGGACGTACGGGTCGTCGTGCTGACGTCGACGCATGAGCGGGCATTCTGCGTCGGGGCGGATCTGAAGGAGCGCAACTCGTTCAGCGACGCCGAGCTGGTGCGACAGCGGCTGGTGGCGCGGGGGGCGTACACCGGGGTGCTGGAGATTCCCGTCCCCACGGTCGCGGCGGTGCACGGGTTCGCGCTGGGCGGGGGGTTCGAGCTGGCGCTGGCGTGCGACGTGATCGTGGCCGACCGTACGGCGGTGGTGGGGTTGCCCGAGGTGTCCGTGGGCGTCATTCCCGGTGGGGGTGGTACGCAGCTGCTGCCTCGGCGGGTCGGGGCGGCCCGGGCGGCGGAGCTGATCTTCACCGCGCGACGGGTGGAGGCGGGGGAGGCGCGTGAGCTGGGGCTCGTGGACGTGCTGGTGGAGGAGGGGCGGGACCGGGAGGAGGCGCTGGCCATGGCGTCCCGGATCGGGGGGAACTCGCCCGTGGGGTTGCGGGCGGCGAAGCGGGCGTTGCGGCTGGGGCAGGGGTTGGATCTGCGGGCCGGGCTGGAGGTCGAGGACTCGGCGTGGCGGGCGGTGGCGTTCTCGGGGGACCGGGCGGAGGGGGTGGCGGCGTTCAACGAGAAGCGGAAGCCGGTGTGGCCGGGGGAGTAGGTGGGCCTGTGCTTTGTCGGTGGGCCGGCGTCGATGCGGGGTTCGGCTGGGCCTGTGCTTGTCGGCGGGCCGGCGTCGGTGCGGGGCGGGGGTCGGTCGCGCGGCCCGGCGCCGGCGGGGTGCCGCTTTCTGTGGTTCGGGAGCCGCCCCTGCGGCACGACTCCCCGCAGCTACGCAGGCGCCGGTTCAGGCAATCTCAGCCCGTCCGGCGCTTGAGGACGAGGCCCGTTCAGGGCCGAAGCGGGGGGCTGGGGGCGGCCGCCCCCAGGAGGGGCACCCGGGGGCGGCTGCCACGGGCGCCCGGAGCCGACCTCGTCTCGCCCCGTGCGGCCGCATCGGCGTCCCCTTTCGGCTGGAATATCCCTAGCCTGGAGTGATGGGTGAGGACAGACGGCTCGCGGCGGTGGTGGCCTTGGCGCAGGGGATGGCCGCTGCGCACAGTCCGCGGGAGTCGTGGCGGGCCGCGGCGCTCGGGGCGTGCAGGGCGCTCGCCGGGAGCTTCGCCGCGCTGTCGGTGTGGGAGCGGGAGCTGGGGCGGCTGCGGGTTCTGGTGAACGTGGGGGACCGGGCCTCGGGGGAGGAGGAGTTCCCCGAGGCGGAGGCCTATCCCGTGCACCAGTTCCCTGAGATCACCGAGTTCCTGCACGAGCGCTGGGCCGGCGGCGGTGAGCCGAACGCGTGGGTCGAGACCGCGGACGGGCCCGCCGCGGGCCAGCCCGGCTACTGCCACCAGCGCGTGGCAGCTCTGCGCCGCCGGGGCCGCGGCTCCTGTGTCGTCGCCCCGATCGTCCTGCACGGCCGCGCCTGGGGCGAGCTGTATGTCGCCCGCTCCACCGGCACTCCCGTCTTCGACCGTGCCGACGCCGACTTCGCCACCGTCCTCGGCTCCGTCGTCGCCGCCGGGCTCGCGCAGACCGAGCGGTTGGAGGAGGCCCGCCGCCTGGCCTTCACCGATGCGCTCACCGGTCTCGCCAACCGCCGTGCCGTCGACGTACGCCTGGACGAGGCGCTGGAACACCACCGCGGGCAGGGCGCTGTCGTCAGCCTCGTGGTGTGTGACCTGAACGGGCTCAAGCGCGTCAACGACACCCGGGGGCACGCCGTGGGCGACCGGCTCCTGGAGCGGTTCGGGTCCGTGCTGTCCCTGTGCGGGGCGATGCTGCCGGGCGCGCTCGCGGCCCGTCTCGGCGGTGACGAGTTCTGTCTGCTCGCGGTCGGCCCGCCCGCCGACGACGTGGTGAAGGTGGCCGAGGAACTCTGTCGGCGCGCCGCCGAGTTGGAGCTGGGCGACGGCGTGGCGTGCGGTGTCGCCTCCACCGAGGACCCCATCGGGGTGGTGCACGACGCCCGCCGGCTCTTCCGGCTCGCCGACGCGGCGCAGTACCGGGCGAAGGCCGTACGGGCGGACAGGCCGGTCGTCGCCGGCCGGGCGGGCCCCGACGACCCCGTCGTACGCCTCGCCGACGAGCCGTCCCCGGAGCCCGGCGCCGAGCGCCGCCGCTTCCGGGGGCGCCGATGAGGCGGGTACCGCGTGAGGTAAGGGGCGAACCGGCCACCCACTGGTGACATCTTCGAATTCACTGCGTACGCTCCTGAATATGGATATGCACACTGTGGTGGTGGGGACGTCCGGCGTGACCGCGTCCGACGTGCTCGCGGTGGCGCGCGGCGGCGCCCGGGTCGAGCTTGCCGGGGAGGCGGTGGAGGCCCTCGCGGCGGCCCGCGCGATCGTGGACCGGCTGGCGGCCAAGCCGGACCCCGTCTACGGCGTGAGCACCGGCTTCGGCGCGCTGGCGACCCGGCACATCAGCCCGGAGCTGCGCGCTCAGCTCCAGCGCAACATCGTCCGCTCGCACGCCGCCGGCATGGGCCCCCGGGTGGAGCGGGAGGTCGTCCGGGCGCTGATGTTCCTGCGGCTGAAGACCGTCTGCTCCGGGCACACCGGTGTCCGTCCCGAGGTCGCGCAGACCATGGCCGACCTGCTCAACGCGGGCATCACCCCGGTCGTGCACGAGTACGGCTCCCTCGGCTGCTCCGGCGACCTGGCCCCGCTGTCCCACTGCGCCCTCGCGCTGATGGGGGAGGGGGACGCCGAGGGCCCGGACGGCGTCGTACGGCCCGCCGGGGAACTCCTCGCCGAGCACGGCATCGCCCCCGTGGAACTGCGCGAGAAGGAGGGCCTCGCCCTCCTCAACGGCACCGACGGCATGCTCGGCATGCTGGTCATGGCCCTCGCCGACCTGGAGACGCTGTACAAGTCCGCCGACGTCACCGCGGCCCTCAGCCTGGAAGCCCTCCTGGGCACCGACAAGGTCCTCGCGCCCGAGCTGCACGCCATCCGCCCGCACCCGGGCCAGGGCGCCGCCGCCGCCAACATGCTGGCCGTCCTGAAGGGTTCCCAGCTCACCGGTCACCACCAGGACGACGCCCCGCGCGTCCAGGACGCCTACTCCGTGCGGTGCGCCCCGCAGGTCGCCGGTGCCGGACGCGACACCCTCGCGCACGCCCGCCTGGTCGCCGAGCGCGAGCTGGCGTCGGCCGTCGACAACCCCGTGGTCCTGCCCGACGGTCGGGTGGAGTCCAACGGGAACTTCCACGGGGCCCCGGTGGCCTACGTCCTCGACTTCCTCGCCATCGCCGCCGCCGACCTCGCCTCCATCGCCGAGCGGCGCACCGACCGGCTGCTGGACAAGAACCGCAGCCACGGTCTGCCGCCGTTCCTCGCGGACGACGCCGGCGTGGACTCCGGGCTGATGATCGCCCAGTACACGCAGGCCGCGCTGGTGAGCGAGATGAAGCGGCTGGCCGTACCGGCGTCCGCGGACTCGATCCCGTCCTCGGCGATGCAGGAGGACCACGTCTCGATGGGCTGGTCCGCGGCCCGCAAGCTGCGCACCGCCGTGGACAACCTCACGCGTGTGCTCGCCATCGAGCTGTACGCCGCCACCCGCGCCGTCGAGCTGCGCGAGGGCCTCGCCCCGGCACCGGCCACCCGCGCCGTCGTCGACGGCGTCCGCGCGGCGGGCGTCCAGGGGCCCGGGCCCGACCGGTTCCTCGCCCCCGACCTCGCGGCGGCGGACGTCTTCGTGCGCGAGGGGCGCCTGGTCGCGACGGTGGAGACGGTCACCGGACCGCTCCAGTAACTCCGGTGGACGCAGCGGGGCCCCGCCGTCGAGCACGACAGCGGGGCCCCGGGTACGTCACTTCAGCTTGGCCGCCTGGCCCTGGACCACGGCCGTCGGGATCTCGGCCGCCTTGCCGGTCTCGAGGTTCGCGAAGTTCACCGTGTAGTACGTCGAGACGGTGTTGCCGACGCGCACCACCTCGGTGTTGAAGGTGGCCGTGCCCTGGCCGTCCATGTCGGAGCCCACGGAGAACGCCACCGACTCGTCACCGGCGCCGGAGGCCTTCCCCTCGGCGACCTTGGTGATCTTCTGCTTCTCGCCCTGGGCGGCGATGCCGAAGCCGCCGGAGCAGGCCTTGACGCCGTCGGAGACGGCCTTGAGGGCCTTCTCGGCGCCGTCGCCGTCGTAGGAGGAGAGCCCCACGAAGGTCATGTTGACCTTGAAGGCGTTCTCGATGTCGTCCTCGCTGATGTCCCCCGGGGACTTGGAGGCCGCGCCCGAGGCCTTGTCCTCGGTGACGGTGTTGCTCGCGTTCGCCTCCGTCTCGCCGGGCGCCAGGCCGGACATGGCGTACGCGAGCGGCGCGCACTCGGCCTTGTCGGCCTTCACCTCGCTCTTCGACTTCGGCAGGGTGTCATCGGCCGCGGCGACCTTGTAGCCCTTGACGTCGCCCTGGGCGAGGAGCAGCTTCTCCAACTCGGCCGTGGTACGCGCCTTCGCGGCCGGGGCCGACGACGAGGAGGTACCCGCGGAGTCCTTGTCCTTGGCGTCGTCCGACCCCTCGTCGGAACAGCCGGTGAGGAGGGTGAGCGACAGTGCGCCCAGTGCAGCCGTGGCGCACAGCCGCGCCCCCGATGATCTCTTCATGGGCGGACTATGAGCCGCCGGTCAAGGGCACGTCAAGTAATTTCAAAAACCTAGACGTTCCCGGCGTACCGAGTAGACGACGAACCCGGCTCCCAGTGCGAGGCAGATCGTGCCGCCGGCGACGTACGGGGTGGTGTCGAAGCTTCCCGTGTCGGCGAGCCGGGTGCCGCTCGCGGCGTCGGCCGTGGTGGCCTCGGTGGTGGTCGAGGTGGTGTCGGACGCCGCCCGCACCTGGCTGTCGGACGCCGCCCTCGCCTGCGTGACCTGCGTCGTCGTGGTCGCCGGGGCCTCCGTTCTCGACGGGGCCTCCTGTGTCGCGTTGGCAGACGGGACGAACCACAGGGCGCCCAGGAGGGTCCCCGCGGCGGTGGCGGTCAGCAACGAACGGCGAGCAGGTGACACGGAATATCGATCCCCTTGTGGCGCTGGCGAATTGGCCGTGTGGGGCGATGTTAGTGAACGGGGCGGGTCACGGGAAAGTCACGGAACCGTCCGGGCTTACGCTCACGGCATGAGCACTCCAGAGACATCACGATTTGTCCGCCTTCGCTTGGAACTCGTCCTCGAGATCGACGACGAGGCCGCGCTGACCAAGGCCGCGCTGCGGCGCCTGGCCGAGGACGAGGACATGCCGGACGCGGAGCGGACGCACGCCGAGAACGCTGTGACGGAAGACACCGCGGAGGCCCTCGCCTACCTCGTCGAGCCGTTCGACCTGGTCAGCGAGGTGCCGGGGGTCGAACTCCAGCAGGCGTCCTGGTCGAGCGAGCCGATTGATTACGATCCGGACTCGCCGGACTGGGACCTCGACGGGGATGATGTGGACGAGGACGGCGACGACGAAGGTGTCGGGCGCGCGGGTGGTATCGGCTGAGCGTCTTGGGGAATTCGTGACCCCGGGCGGCAACCGCCGCCCGGGGTTTCGTCGTCTCAGGGGGCGCACGGACCGACAGCTGCACCACCCGCCCCGGCGGATCGCCAGGGCCGGCGGAGTGGTGTGCCCCACACATGCGAGGAATGTGGAACGGGACGAACCGGTCGTAGCGTTGAAGATTCTTAACGGGGACTCTCGGGCTTTTGGGGATTCGGCAACCATGGAGAAGCGAGTGATGACGAACAGTAAGCGGCGCAGGCGCCTGATGGCCGCGTCCGCACTGCTCGGCGGTGTGTTGGTGCTCTCGGCGTGTTCCGACGGTGACGCCGGAGCCTCCGACAAGGGAGGCAAGGACACCTCACAGGCCAAGGCCGACGAGGCGGCGGCCGAGAAGGCGTCCGAGGCCGACATCGAGATCACGCCCAAGGACGGCTCCTCCAACGCCTCGATCAACAACTCCGCGACCGTCAAGGTGAGCAAGGGCACGCTCACCCAGGTGACCATGACGGCCGCCGACGGCACCGCCGTCCAGGGGCAGCTCTCCGCCGACAAGACCAGTTGGAAGCCCAGCACCCAGCTGGAGCGCTCGACCACCTACAAGCTGAACGCGACCGCGAAGGACTCCGACGGCCGCGAGGCCCACGAGAACGCGTCGTTCACCACGGTCTCCCCGGCCAACAGCTTCATAGCCAACTTCACGCCGGAGGACGGCTCGACCGTCGGCGTGGGCATGCCCGTGTCGATCAACTTCAACAAGGAGATCACCAACCGGGCCGCCGTCCAGAAGGGCATCACGGTCTCCTCCAGCAGTGGCCAGGAGGTCGCCTGCCACTGGTTCAGCGGCCTGCGCATGGACTGCCGTCCGGACGACTACTGGAAGGAGAACTCCACCGTCACGCTGAAGCTCGCGCTCGACGGAGTGGAGGGCGCCAACGGTGTCCAGGGCGTGCAGCAGAAGACGGTCACCTTCAAGATCGGCCGCAACCAGGTGACGACCGTCGACGCGAAGACCAAGCAGATGAAGGTCACGCAGGACGGCAAGGTGATCCGGACCATCCCGATCTCCGCCGGTTCGCCCCAGAACAAGACGTACGAGGGCATCATGGTGATGTCGGAGAAGTTCAAGGAGACGCGCATGAACGGCGCGACCGTGGGCTTCACCGACGACGACGGCAAGGGCGAGTACGACATCAAGGACGTGCCGCACGCCATCCGCCTCACCAACTCCGGCACGTTCGTGCACGGCAACTACTGGGGCGCCAAGTCCATCTTCGGCTCGGTGAACACCAGCCACGGCTGTGTCGGCCTCCAGGACGCCAAGGGCGCCAACGACCCCAGCACGCCCGGCGCGTGGTTCTACAACAACTCCATCGTCGGTGACGTCGTCGTCGTCCAGAACACCGGCGACAAGACCGTCGCCCCGGACAACGGCCTCAACGGCTGGAACATGAGCTGGGAGCAGTGGAAGTCGGGCTCCGCCGCCTGACCGCCCCGCTCTCGCTGACGCGAGCCGACTGACCGAGAGGCGGCCACCCTTCGAGGGTGGCCGCCTTCGGGCTTCTCAGGGTTGCAGATGATCGCCCTTGAGGGCATCGAGGAAGGGCCCCCAGGCGCCGGCGCTGAGGATGAGGGCGGCGCGGTGGGGGGCCTTCGAGTCGCGTACGGGGATGATGCCGGGGAGGTTGTCGGCGACTTCGACGCAGTTGCCACCGTCGCCGTTGCTGTAGCTGCTCTTGCGCCAGAGGGCGGCGCCGGGGAAGTCGCCGGCGATCTCGATGCAATCCCCGCCGTCACCGTTGCTGTAGCTGCTCTTGAACCAGAACGCGTCACTCAAGTCGATCCGGTTGGTCACCATTTCGGTAATCCTCTGCCGCAGCCTTGATCCTGGCCAGGGACGCCTCCGGTGACAGCGCGACGGCCCTGAGCCGATCGTATGCCTTGCGGTACTGCTTCACGAGGGCTGGATCGTCGATGGTGTCCCCGCTGTAGGACGCCTCCGTGTATACCAGCGGTGGCGCGTCGGGAAATGTCATGACCTTGACCGAGGCGGCCATCAGGGGGTACGCCCCGCAGTTCCGCGGAATGATCTGTGGAACGATTCGACGCCGCTCGGTCAACGCCACGATGCCATTGAGCTGTTCGGCCATCTCCCCTGGCGGCAGGATCGCGTCGGTGAGCACGGACTCGTGAAGGACTGCCCAGTACTCCGGGGTGGCGTGGTCGTCTTCGAAGAGGCGGGCGCGGGCGAGACGGGCCGTCACCTTCTCCTCGACCCACTCGTCCGAGGCCATGGGGTGCGCTGACCGGACGAGCGTCCGTGCGTAGGGAGCAGTTTGGAGCAGCCCGGGGAAGGTGCTGGGGCACCACTCTTCGATGGACTCTGCGTGCCTCTCCGCCTCCAGGACCTTCTCGAAGTAAGCGGCGTGCGGCCCCCTCCGAGCCCTCCGTACATCCTCACAAGACCGCTCGAAGAACCCGTCAGTCTTCAGCGCCTGGTCCACATGCCGCGCCAGATCCAACGGCATCCTCCGCTCCCCGCGTTCGATGTCGCTGAGGTACGACTTGCCGCAGAAGCTGCCCTCGACGGTCGCCTCAAGCGAGAGACCGGCTGCCTCTCGCTTCCATCGCAACTCCTTGCCGTAGAAGGTGGGGACGCTCATGGAGCCGTCGATGTCCTTGCGTCGGGGCACTGTTCACCGCCGTGTCAGTGGGGGGCCTGTTCCGCAGGTCAACGTGCGTACGCGGAACCTCTTTCACGGTAAGGGGCCTGACGCCACAGTGTGAGTGAATCGTCACAGAGCGCACAAGGAAGGCCCCCCGCATGCACGATCGCCCCACCGCCTACGACACGACCCTCTGCGTCGAAGAGCTGCGCACCGCCCTCGCCCTCCACGGCATCACGCTCCCCTCACTCCGGGTCGACCTGCCGACGTTCGCGGCCCGGTACGCGCGTCCGGCGGGCCTCGTCGCGCTCGGCAACTGCAACACCGCGACGGCCCGTGCCCTCGCCGCCGTACTCCGCGAGGCGGCCACCCGATGACGTACGAACTCCACCTGCTAGCCACCCCGAAGGCCGTGCCCGAGATGCGGCACAGCCTGCGCCATTACGGGTACGACGTCGGGCTCTGCGCGACCGAGTTGGTCACCAACGTCATCGACCACATCGGCGAGGGCACACCCGTGACCGTCCGTGTGGCCCGTACGACCGACGGCCGCACCCGTGTCGAGGTCACCGACTCCGACCCGCGCGCCCTGCCCGTCCTCCTGCACGCCGGCCCCGACGCCGAGTCCGGCCGCGGCCTCGCCCTCCTCGACACGCTCGCCCGGCGCTGGGGCGTCGACCAGGGCGCGGACGGCAAGACGGTGTGGTGCGAACTGGAGGGCGAGGTACGGCGTTAGTGGCCTTGAACGCCACTGTTGATTCAGGCCGGGCTCCCGCAGATGATGGCCAAGGTGCTCGCCGCGCTCTTCACCACCGACAGCGGCAGCCTCACCTCCGCAGAACTCGTGCGACGCCTGCAGGTGAGTCCCGCCTCCGTCTCCAAGGCCGTCGGCTACCTGGATCGCGGAAGCCTGCGCGGCCGGAGCCCGGAAGATCGGCGTCACCACCCCTGCCGGTGCCCGACTGGAGAACACGAGCCAGTTCCTCCGCCACGTCACCGACGACCTGGTCCGCTCGGCCGAGCACTGGCACAAGGTCTACTCCACCCGCCCTCGGCAGACACCCGAAACGGACTGAGCGGGTCACGCCGGCCGCAGGTCTCGCCGCATCGCTTCCGTCACGCATAGGTGGTCGCTCGTGAAACACCCCGCCGCGCGGCGGTCCACCTGCGGTGATCATGTTTCATGAGTTGTTGCAGACGGCTGGACGCCTGAAACGCCCTCATGAAACGATCCGGGGCCGTGAGCGACGGCCGCGATGGACGCTTCCATCACGACGTGACCTTCAGAGCGTGACGTCAGGGGCACTGGGCATGCCCCCGGGCAGCAGCGCATTCGGCTCACAGACGCTGATGTTCGGGGTGTAGTAGGTGCCGGTGCTGGCCCACATGTAGCCAGCTACGCTGCAGTCCGGGACTGCGGACTTCCTCTTGCCTCCCCAACTGTGCGACAGCTTCTGGCCAGAGGAGATCGATTCTGTGTGTCAACCGGGTCCTGCACGCCTACCTGAGCTGGCGCAACAACAATGCCCGCCACCCAGACGTCCTGACCGTCCAGCGCCGTGAACATGCCCAGGTCACTCACTTATTTCGCCAACCGGAAGTGCACGATGGCGATGGTGTCGGTCGGCTTGACCTGGGGGTAGTGAAACCGCAGTCTGTCGTGAAGCTCGGCGAGACCACGGAAACCGTCCGCTCGGGCGTCCGACTCGCTCAGCTGGGCAATCGTCTTAGCGGTGACCTGCGTGACGACACCCGGTAGTGCCACCTCGTCGTCCAACTCGAACACCAGGCTCACCGGGCCCGTCTCCACCGGGTCACGGAAACGTACCGTGGTCGTCTTCTGTCCGGCGCGTACTGCATCGAGATAGTCAGGATGGAAGTACAGGGTCTGAGTCGCCGTTGAGTGCTGCGATGAAGTGCTGTCGTCCATTCGGGCACCCTAACGGAACGGGCAAACCCTCCGTGTCACACAATCCGGTGGATGCCCCGGGCCGGTGAACGTTTCCGGTCACAGCACTAGTAGCGCTCCGTTAGGTCAGTGTCGATCTTGTGGTCTGCCGTCTGGTCTGGGGTAGGGGGCGGTGGCAGATGGTGCAGGTGCCGGTCCAGCAGTTCAGCAGGTCTTGGATGGCGTCGAGGATCTGGTAGAGGGACAGGCCGGTGTGTCGGCTTTTGGGGACAAGCGCTGCTCGGTGAGGAAGGCGTGGGCGGCGGTGACCAGGGTGGCGGTGGTGCCAGCCGTTCCAAGAGCCGCCTTCGAAGTGATCCAGGCCCAGGCCGTGCTTGAGTTCCCGGTAGTCGTGCTCGATCCGCCAGCGGATCTTCGCCAGGCGGACCAGTTCGGCGATCGGGGTGTCCTCGGGCAGGTCGGACAGCCAGAACCGGGTCGGCTTGCTGTCACCGGCGGGCCACTCTGCCCGCAGCCATGCCTCTGGCAGGACGCCGTCCCACTGGCCGTGCTCGGCCACAGTGGCTGCCTGGGCCAGCCGACGTGAGCGCACCCCAGCCGGCCGGACCTGCACCGCGAGGAAGCGAGAGGTCATCGGGCCGCGGGAGCCTTCCCGCCAGGTCACCTCGCCGAAGGCATCCCGTCCAGCGGCCGCGGCCAGTTCCGCTACCGGTACGGGCGGCTGCCGGTAGCGAGGCACCGGCGGGCGGCCGTTGCCGGACCAGGCCGGGGCAGCGGGGACCGCGTCATGCGGCTGGACGGTCACATCGCCACGGATGCCGACCACGTACGCGATCTCCCGCTAGGCCAGGCCGGCGCGGAAGTCAGCGTTCTGACCGTAGCCGGCGTCGGTCACCACTACCGGCGGCACCCAGTCCCCACCCGGCCAGTTCGTCCAGGCAGTCCACCGCTCGGTATCCTCCGCCCACTCCTGGGGAGGAACAGCCGCCAGTCCAGCGGGCACGAGGCAGCGTCGGTGACCGCGTGCACGCTGACCGCGACCTGGCAGTTCGCCTGCTTGCCCAGTGCACCGCAGTACTGGTGCCCGACCCCGACCGACATCCGGCCGTCCTTGGGGAACGACACGTCATCGACCGCCCAGGCATCCGGGCCGATCAGCGGCACCATCCGCTCCGCGATCCGCCGCCGCACCGGCACCGGATCCCACGGCGACTGATTCACGAACTGCTGCAGGTTCTGCTCGCTGCCGTCCGGAAGCCGCTCCGCCATCGGCTGGATCGACTTACGCCGCCCGTCCAGCATCAGCCCCCGCAGGTAACAGTCGCCCTTCGCCCGCTGATCCCGCCGCGGCACAGACGCGAACACATCCGCCCTCGGCTAACTCCGTCCGCACGCCCTCCACTTGCCGCATGTCCATCCATCCACCGTGCACCCCACGGACAGAACGAGCAAATGACACCTAACGGAGTCCTACTTGGGCCTTCGAACCGTCGGTCACGAGCGCGCAAGCCAATTGGTACGCACCAAGGTCGGCCACTGGTTTTCGTCTGACACACTCGGGACGGGGTGCCGACGGACAGGGAGACCGGTGGTCAAAGACCAAGAGGGCGTGGTCCTTTACTGGCGCCCCATGTGCACGTTCTGCATGAAGCTGCGCCTGAGTCTGCTCTTCACACGGCTCCGGTACACCAAGGTCAACATCTGGCGGGACCCCGAGGCGGCGGCGTTCGTCCGCTCGGTCGCGGACGGAAATGAGACGGTGCCGACCGTGACGGTGGCCGGCCGGGCGATGGTGAACCCGTCGAGGAAGCAACTGATGGACGCGGTCAGGACGTACGCACCGCACCTGCTCTCCAAAACCGGCTGACAACCGCCGGTGCCGCCTCACCGGTCGCGGGTGGGCGGAAGGAACTTGTCGAGGGCGGTCAGGCTGTGGTCGACGGCCTCGGTGCCGTAGTCGAACATGCGGGTCTCGTAGTCGTCCAGGCCGGCGACATGCGGCCCTCGGCCCTGCCGTCCCCCGCCCTTGACTCTGACGCCAGGGTCAAGGTTTAGCGTCCCGACTATGGAAGAGACGAACACCCTTCACGGCCGGGCAGTGCTCATCACCGGGGGAGGCACCGGGATCGGCCGTGCGACGGCCCAGCAGTTCGCTGCCGCGGGAGCCGAGGTGCTTGTCATCGGCCGGACCGCCGAACGCCTGGCGGAGACCGCCGAAGAACACCCGCGCATCCGCACGTTCGTGTCCGACATCGCCGCGCCGAACGCCCCCGTCGACATCGTCGCCGCCGCGGTCGACGCGTTTGGCCGCATCGATGTCCTGGTCAACAACGCCGCGATCACTCGTCCGGCTCCGCTGGAGGCGATCGACCGGAAGGTCGCCGAGGAACAGCTCGCCACCAACCTTCTCGCCCCGGTGTTCCTCACTCAGCGTGCTCTGCCACACCTGGGGGCCGGCGGCACCATCGTCAACGTCACATCCAATCCGCCCCACTACGGCTGGCCGAACAACTCGGTCTACGGATCCACGAAGGTGGCTCTCGACTTCCTGACCCACACATGGGCTGTCGAGCTTGCGCCGCGCGGCATTCGCGTTGTGTCGGTGGCCCCCGGGGTGACGGCGACACCGGTGCTCAGCCACGCCGGTTTCTCGGAGGAGCAGATGGCCGCAGCGGGAAAGGAGCTTCGGGCCCGGATCCCGCTCGGGCGTATCGCCCGGCCGGAGGAGATCGCCTGGTGGATCGTCAACGCGGCGCGTCCCGAGGCGAGCTATCTCACCGGTGTGGTCATTCGTGTCGACGGCGGGCTGAGCACGGGTGGATGAAGATGGGGCGATGCTCATAGGAGAACTTGCGAACGAGGTCGGCACTACCGTCCGGGCACTGCGGTACTACGAGCAGCAGGGCCTGCTCCACCCCCGGCGAGCGCCGAACGGCTACCGGGAGTACGACGAGTCGAAGGTCGCCCAGGTGAACAACATCAGGCTGCTGCTCTCGCTCGGCCTCACCGCCAATGACGTCCGCGCCTTCCTGCCCTGTCTCGATCAAGACATCGTCGACGGGCCGATCTGTCCCGCGAGCGCGCGGGTCATCGCCCGGAAGCTCACCGTCGTGGAGGAGAGGATCGCCGCATTGGAGATCGTCCGCCAGCGCCTCATCGAAGCACTGGCCCAGCCCAGACGGCAGACCACAAGATCGACACTGACCTAACGGAGTCCTGGGCCAACCCGATCGAGGCCCACTTCGGGCCGTTGCGACAGTTAACCATCGCCAACTCCAACCACCGCAACCACACCACACAGACCCGGGCCCTCCACGCCTATCTCGGTTGGCGCAACGCCAACGCCCGCCACCCCTACGTCCTTGCCGCCCAGCGTCGAGAGCGCGCCCGCAGCCGCTGTGAGAAGGGCATCCGATGGGGCGGACGAGCGAGGACGGCGGCTTGATCATTCGCTGACGTTCGACGTCGCGCAGTCCGCGACTCCAGTTCGGACAGCACCGCCCGGAGCCGCTCCAGGGCCGCGGTCGTGTCCGGCTCTCC
The DNA here is from genome assembly GCF_043198595.1 of Streptomyces sp. NPDC048751. Classification (NCBI taxonomy): domain Bacteria; kingdom Bacillati; phylum Actinomycetota; class Actinomycetes; order Kitasatosporales; family Streptomycetaceae; genus Streptomyces; species Streptomyces sp. NPDC048751. Next base: position 532,446 of record NZ_JBICUX010000002.1, on the reverse strand, counting down.
GCGATTTCAAGGTCAAGATGGCAACGACCCATGCCGCTGCCCGCGCCGGTGACCTCGCCGTCGAGCTCGAACGCCGTCTCCAGAGCCTCCTCGCCGTCGTCACGATCGATCGGCAGCCCCACGAAGACGATCTCGACGAACACTCCGGTCGCCCCTCTAAACCCGGCGAACCACAGCGGTCAGAGCACCTAGCTGCTCGCCGGTCGACCGTTCGCCGGCGTCTCGGTTCGCCAACCGAGGAGGATCGTGCGAAGCGCCTGTTCGGCGAGGTAGCGGGCGCGATCGTTGCCGACGCTGCCGAGGTGACTGAGCGACGCGATGCCGTACAGCGTGCCCCAGAGGATCTCGCAAGCCTGGTCGAAATCGGCCAGGACCACGTCGTGTGCAGCCGACCAGGAGGTGAGCAGCTCCTTGAGGACGTCGATGACCGGTTCCGCGACGCGCCGGCGTTCGTCCGCGTCGACCATCGGGTCGTTCATGACCTGGAAGAGGTGGGGGTGCTCGCCGGCGAACCGGACGTACTGCGACGCAATGCGCGTCATGCGCCGGTCCGTATCGGGCTCCTGCGCGGCTCGGCGGAACTCGCTCAGCATCAGGCGGTGACCGTGCGCGACCAGCTCCAGTACGAGCGCGTCCTTGTTGGCGAAGTGCTGGTAGACGACGGGCGCGGAATATTCGACATCGGTGGCGATGCGCCGGATCGTCAGGGCCGCGATGCCCTCGGTCTCGAGGACGTGCAGCGCGGCCTCGATGATCCGCTCCCGGGTGTTCGCCCGTTCGCGGGCCCGTCTCGTGCTGGTCGGCATGGTCCGTCACTTCGCTTCGATGGTGTCCTCGAACACTAGTCACCGCCTTGACCGCGCCGGCGACGCGCGTCATAGTTAACGCTGTTAGGAAGTCTAACGACGTTAGGAACGGGTAGTAAGTCATGATTTACCACATCAACAGAGTCACGATGAAGGCCACTGCGACGCCTGAGCAGATCGAGGGGGTGCTGGAGAGCTGGCGCATTCAGGGCCGGTCGAACCCCGCCATCAAGTCCTTCGTCGTCGGCCGCGACCACGGCGGCGACTACACATACGGCGCGGTGTTCGTCGTCGAACATCTCGACGGGCTCTTCGCCTACCTGACGCACCCGACCACCTACCAGACCGACCACCTCGGACTGCACCTGGTCGAACGGCTGGAGATCTTCGACGTCAGTGACGACGACGACCCTGACCTGAACGCCAAGATCCAGGAACTGCACCGGCGCCGCAACGAGCTCAACCCGCAGATCGCCGGCATGCTCGCCGACGTGCCCACCTATACCGGCTCCGGCGTGGACGACTGACCGATACCCCGGAGAAGGAGAAACCGTCATGGCCAAGCACGTCGTCATCGGTGCCGGTTCCATCGGTACCAACGTCGCTCGTCTGCTCGCCGAGCGCGGCGAGAGCGTCCGGATCGTCACCCGCAGCGGCTCCGGCCCCGAGCACCCGCTGGTCGACCGGGTCGCCGCGGACGCGTCCGACCCGTCCCGCCTGACCGAGCTGTCCCGCGGCGCGGAAGTGATCTACCACTGCGCCAATCCACCCTCATACACGGTGTGGGAGCGCCTGTTGCCGCCCCTGCAGACGGCGGCCATCACCGCCGCCAAGGCGAACGACGCCGTCCTCGCGCTGACCGGCAGCCTTTACGCCTACGGTCCGCAGCCCGGCGGCCGGATGAACGAACACACCCCCATGGCCGCCACCGGGCACAAGGGCCGCCTGCGCAGACGGATGTGGGAACAGGCCCTCGCCGGGGGGATCCGCACCGTCGAGGTCCGCGGCTCCGACTACATCGGCAAGGACGCCAACGGCATCTACTCCCTGCTCATCAAGTCGGCCCTGCAGAAGGGAAAAGCGGCCTGGATCACCGGCCACCTGGACATGCCGCACACCTTCACCTTCAACGGCGACATGGCACAGGCCCTCATCACGCTGGCCTCGGAAGAACGCGCGTGGGGCCGACCCTGGCACGTGCCGTCCGCGCCGGCCGTCACCATTCGCGAGCTGGCGCGGCGCTACGCCGTCGCGGCAGGCCGGCCACCGATCAAACTGATCCAGATACCGCGTTCCGTGACGCGTACGGCCGGGCTGATCGTGCCGATCGCCCGCGAGATGGCCGAGATGGACTACCAGTGGTACGCGCCGTTCCACATGGACGCGACGGAGACCGCCGAGACCTTCGGCCTGACCGCCACCGACCTCGACACCGCCGTCCGCAACGAGGTCGGCTGAACTCCCACCGCCACACCGGCAGGCCGACGGCATGGCCGCCGACACCGTGAACATTCGTGGTCACGGCACTAGAAGGCTCATGCCTGGACTGCGGTAGGCCCACGCGCCGCAGCCGCCGAGAACGGTCAGTTGCATGTCACATGACACCAGTTGCCCTCTGTGGGCAGGAGCAGGGATTTTCCGGCCGCCGGAGCGGACGTCAGGGTTCTTTCTTCCTCGACTTCCTTTTCTCCCCGGGGACTTCCGGATCCCGCCCCGACGTCCTGACGTTCTCCAGCAGGAACTGGCCCTGGCGGTCGACGGAACGGGTCACGGCTTCCTGGAGGATGCCGAAGGCGATGGCCCAGGCGATGATCTGGTTGGGGGTGTCGAGTGCGGTCAGGCCGGGGAAGAACTGTCCGCTGAGGAGGAGGACCCCGATCACGGCGCTGAGGGCGCCGACGGGAAGCCGTAGCAGGAGCAGTGCCGTGGCCACGTGGTACGGGCCGGCCGTTCCTCGGACCTGGCGCAGGGAAACCGCTCCGGCGACGGCGGCCGCGAGCATGCCGACGAATTCGATGAACCACACACCTTCCCACTTCGCCTCGGTTCCGAGCGGGCACACGGTCATCAGCGATTTGGGGTCGTCGGGGTTGTCCGGGAAACAAAAACGCCGAGCGACGTCCGGTTCGGCGAGGGCCCACATGGCGCAGCCGAAGGCGATCAACGCCATGACGGTCGTCGCCGCGCACAGGAGCTGGGTGAAGCTGCGGACCTTCGCCCGCTCCGCCTCCTCCGCCTTGTAGGAGGCGTGCAGGGTGGTGACGAGCAGGTCCCGGTGCTCGACGGTGACGTGTGTGGGGTCCGCTCCCAGGCTCTTCTCCAGGTGCTGCAACCGCAGGTCGTCCTGGTGCAGATGCAGCCGCGCCTCCGCGAGGACGGGCAGTCCCTTCCAGCGCAGATCCGCTTCCGGCAGGATGCGCAGTATCGCGACTTCGGCTTCGTGGATGTTCGCCAGTGCTCTGTCCGTCGCCCGGCCGGTGAACCGCTCCCGTCGGCTCCTCCGTTTCAGGGACCTTCTCGCGGCCTCGAGATGTGTTTCCGCCTTTTTGAGTAATTCCATGTCCGGAGCGGAGACCTGGTTTCTCAGCCTGTTGATCTGCCCCTGCAGGTCGGCGATATGAGCGGTGCTCCGCTGGGACCAGGAGGGATTTCCGTGGTCGGCGACATCACCGTTTTCGTCCGTCATGGGAACGCCTGCCATCTCTGCCCCCAGCCGGCTGCGAAGCGCCCCTACTTCATTGCAGCCCAACGCGGGGTGCTCCGCAATTCGGCGCCCCGGCCCCCACCCGCACAGGCCAGCCACAGAGCCTTCTCATCGTTCTCTGATCCAGGCCTTATCCCTTCATCACGGACCGTACCTACCTTGCGGCGCATGTTCTTCACCTACCTGAGGCGCGAGCTGCGCCGCCGCAGAAAGGCGGCCCTCGTCGTCGCCTCCGGACTCGCGCTGGGCATCGCGCTGGTCATCGTGGTCAACTCCGTGTCCTCCGGGATGGGGAAGGCCCAGGACAAGGTCCTCGAGTCGCTGTACGGGCTGGGCACCGACATGACGGTCACCAAGGCGGCCGAGCCCACCGCCGACGCCTCGGAGCGGCCGCGTTTCCGGTTCGACGCGCAGGACAACGGCGACGACGCGGAGCAGAGCACCGACCGCGTCATGGTGCGGGGCTTCCAGACCCTGGCCACCTCGACCGTGACCAAGGTCGGTGACCAGAGCGGGGTCTCCGAGGCGGTCGGCGGCCTCAGCCTCCAAGTCCTCAAGGTCAGCGGGCAGTTCACCCGCGGCCAGTTCCAGCAGAACGGCAACGGGGGCAACGGGGGCAGCCGGGGCGGTGTCGGTGGCGGTCAGCCGCAGGGCGAAGTGCGCGGCGGCGGCGCCGATTTCGACGTCAACAGCTACTCCGTCTTCGGCACCGACGTCACCAAGCCGCAGCTCGGCCCGCTGACCTCCTCCAAGATCACCAGTGGTCGTACGTTCAAGACCTCCGAGACCGATGCCAAGGTCGCCGTCGTCGACTCGGCGTACGCCCAGGAGAAGAAGCTCAAGGTCGGCAGCACGGTCACCATCAAGAGCGTCAAGTTCACGGTGATCGGCGTCGCGACGGCCGACAGCGGTGACTCGGCGGCCAACCTCTACGTTCCGCTGACACAGGCGCAGACCCTCGGTGACGCGAAGAACAAGGTCACCACGATCTACGTCAAGGCGACCGACTCGCAGAAGATCGACTCCGTCAAGTCCGCGATCCAGAAGAACGTCTCCGGTACGACCGTGACGACCTCCGCGGACCTCGCGGACACCGTGTCCGGCTCCCTCTCCACGGCGTCCAGCCTCGCCACCAACGTGGGCAAGTGGCTGTCCATCGCGGTGCTCGTCGCCGCTTTCCTGGTCGCCGGTCTGCTGACCTCGTCCGCTGTGTCGCGACGGGTGCGGGAGTTCGGCACGCTGAAGGCGCTGGGCTGGAAGTCGGGGCGGGTGACCCGGCAGGTCGTCGGTGAGGCGATGGTGAACGGGCTGCTCGGTGGCGTGCTGGGCATCGCCCTCGGGTTGGCGGGCGCGTACGCCGTCACGGCGGTCAGTCCGACCCTCCAGGCCCAACTGGGCGGCGGCGGAACGGGCGGGCCCGCCGGTGGCGGTGGCGGCGGCTTCGGTGGGCCCGGGCGGCAGGCGGCGGCCAGGACGCTGGACGTCGCGCTGACGGCGCCGGTCAGCGTCACCACGGTCGGGCTCGCGGTCGCGCTCGCCGTCGCGGGTGGGCTGATCGCGGGGGCGTTCGGCGGCTGGCGGGCGTCCCGGCTGCGGCCGGCGGACGCGCTGCGGCGCGTGGAGTAGCCGAGGCCGTAGAGCCGAAGGCCCGTATCCCACAAGAGGAGTTGCACCCACCATGTACGAACTCAGAAGCGTCACCAAGCGCTACACCCGGGGCAAGGATGCCGTCCTCGCGCTCGACGGCGTCGATCTGACGATCCCCGACGGCGACCGGCTCGTCATCCAGGGCCCCACCGGCGGGGGCAAGTCCACGCTGCTGCAGATGCTCGGCGGGCTCGACCGGCCCACCTCCGGGGAGGTCGTCCTCGACGGCACCGACCTGGGCAGGCTGTCCGAGGCCAAGCTCACCAAGGTGCGCAGCGAGAACATCGGCTTCGTCTTCCAGTCGTTCAACCTGATTCCCACGCTCACCGCGCAGGAGAACGTCGAGACCGCGCTCGTCCCGCTCGGCGTGAAGGGGAAGGAGCGGCGGGACCGGGCCGCCGAGGCGCTGACGTCGGTCGGGCTGGGGGAGCGGCTCGGGCATCTGCCCGGGGAGATGTCCGGCGGTCAGCAGCAGCGCGTCGCCATCGCCCGCGCGCTGGTGAAGCAGCCGAAGGTGCTGCTCGCCGACGAGCCCACCGGCAACCTCGACGAGGGCATGCGGGACGAGGTGATGGACGTACTGGAACGCATGTGGAAGGAGCTCGGGCTCACCTTCATCATGGTCACCCACGACTCCGCGATCGCGAAGAAGGCCCCCCGCGTGGCCACCATCCGCAAGGGCAGCATCACCGTCAAGGAGAACGTCGGCTCCTGAACGGCGCGTCCCCGAACACTCCCCCACCACCCTCAAGGGTGTTGAGGCGCCTGTTCGCCCCCCGTCGGCCGCATATCGTGTCCCTACGAGTCGGCGCGATCGTGGGGGCGGGCATGGCAACAGGGGCGTCGTTCGCGGACCTGGTCCGGCGGATGGAGCTCGTCGCGTCGGCCCAGGGCGTCGACCTGGGCGAGCTGCGGGCCGTGTCCGGTGGGGGCGTCGGTGCTGAGACGGACACCGAGCGAGGCAGGATGGTCGTGTACCCGCGCGAGCGGGAGACGTTTCATGTGCTGCTCTGCCTCCACCTCGGTTTCACCTGCTCGGAGGGCTGGACGGACGACCTCGGCGCGGTGGTGGGGGTGGCGGACCTGTGGCGCCGGGGAGGCCTTCTGAGGGAGGTGCACGACCGGTTCCCGTTCATGAGCTGGGACGAGCTCGCGCAGGCGTTCGAAGACGGTGCCCCCGCTCCCACGAAGTGGCGACAGCTCCTCTCCAGCGAGTGGCATCGGCGTGACCGCCCGCTCCTGGAGGCCGGCCATGCACACCCCGACCTGCGGATGTTCTATCCGGACATCAGCCACCGGAGCCTGATGCTGATCCGTAAGCCGTACGACATGGAATCCGGCACAGTGAAGATCGTTCCTCTGGACGACGACCACTACCGGGTGACCATGTGGCCGGGTGAAGTCCGGCGCGAGGTGACGTCGCTGGACGAGGCGCTCGACATCGCGGCGGCCTGCTGCCGATCCCTCTCGGCCGGCGACGGTACCGGCGCTTTCGCTGAGCGCTGAGCGAACAGGGCGCCGGAAGAGAAGCGTCCGGCTGCCGTTCGTGCTTGCGTGATCCCATGACGGCTCAGACAGTCGAATACATCCGGTACCGCGTCCCCGAGGAACGGTCGGCCGAGTTCCTCGCCGCCTACGCGCGCGCGGCGACCCCGCTCGCCGCCGCACCCCAGTGCGTCGACTACGAACTCGCCCGCTGCGAGGAGGCCCCCGACCACTACATCCTGCGCGTCACCTGGACCTCCACCGACGACCACCTCCGGGGTTTCCGCACCTCCGAGCTGTTCCCGCCCTTCCTCGCCGAGATCCGGCCCTACGTCAGCGACATCGAGGAGATGCGCCACTACCGGCCCACCGACGTACAGGGCACCGGCTCGGCCGTCGCCACGCTGTACGACTGGGCGGGCGGCGCGGAGGCCTTCTCCCGGCTGACCGAGGTGTTCTACGGCAAGGTCCTCAAGGACGACGTCCTGGGACCGCTCTTCGCCGGGCTCGCCCCCGACCACGCCGAGCACGTCGCCCTCTGGCTCGCGGAGGTCTTCGGCGGGCCCGCCCGCTACTCCGAGACCCAGGGCGACCACGGCCACATGGTCGCCAAGCACGTCGGCAAGAACATCTCCGAGCACCAGCGCCGCCGCTGGGTCAACCTCATCCAGGACGCGGCCGACGAGGCGGGCCTCCCCACGGACGCCGAGTTCCGCTCCGCGTTCCTCGCGTACATCGAGTGGGGCACACGCCTGGCGGTGTACTTCTCCGGCCCGGACGCCCAGCGGCCGACGGAGCAGCCGGTGCCGAAGTGGAACTGGGGAGCCGCGCCGCCGTACCAGGGATGACCCCGGCCGCACGGGGGACGGGCCGGCGTCAGCCCCGAGGCGTCGCCGACCCCTTGCCCGCCCGGGTCGCGTCCGCGCCCCAGCTCGCCAGCAGGCGCAGCGCCTCCGCGGACGGGGAGCCGGGCTCGGCGTGGTACGTGATCAGCGTCTGCTCGCCGTCCTCGGTCAGGCGGAACGACTCGTAGGAGAGGGACAGGTCGCCGACTAGCGGGTGATGCATCCGCTTGACGCCGTAGCCCTTCTCCTTGACGTCGTGCGTGGCCCACAGCCGCCGGAACTCCTCGCTCTTCACGGAGAGCTCGCCCACCAGGGCGGACAGCTTGGGGTCGTCCGGATGGCAGCCCGCGTCCATGCGCAGATAGCTGACCATGTCGATCGCCTTCTGCTCCCAGTCCACGAACAGCTCGCGGTACTCGGGCCGCAGGAAGACCAGCCGCGCCCAGTTGCGCTCCGTCGCCGGCAGCTCCGCCCAGTCGCCGAACAGCGCCGCCGCCATCCGGTTCCACGCCAGGATGTCCGAGCGCCGCCCCCCGATGTACGCCGGGACGTCCATCGCGTCCAGCAGGTGGCGCAGCGACGCCCGCGGCTGCTGGGTGCGCGACGCCGACTTCTTCTTGTGCTGCTTCGGCTTCGCCAGATGCGTCAGGTGGGCGTGCTCGGCGTCGGTCAGCCTGAGCGCACGGGCGATCGAGTCCAGGACCTCCGCCGACACGTTGCGCCCGTTGCCCTGCTCCAGGCGCGTGTAGTACGCCACGGACACCCCGGCCAGCTGCGCCAGCTCCTCCCGCCGCAGCCCCGGCACCCTGCGGCGGCGCGCGAAGTCCGGCAGCCCCACGTCCTCCGGCTTCAGCCGGGCCCGCCGGGTGCGCAGGAACTCGCTGAGCTCGGCACGCCGGTCCAGCGCCCCGGCTGCCGCGGGCTCGACGACGGATTCGGGCTGTTCGTCCATACGACCCAGTATTCACGGTCGTACGCACACGAGCCTGCCCCCGCCAGTGGTAGGCACGGCGGACGTACGCTAAGCCGTGGCCTGGGTGAGCTCCCGGGAACGTGGCAGGCTGGGCGCCGTGCCCGGCAGAAGGCAGCCGGGCACGGAACCCTCTGCTAGGAGAACCCCCGGCATGACCACTGTTGCCGCGTACGCCGCACCCGCCGCCAAGGCTCCGCTGGAGCGCACGACGATCGAGCGCCGCACGGTCGGCGAGTTCGACGTCCTGATCGACGTCAAGTTCGCCGGAATCTGCCACTCCGACATCCACCAGGCCCGCGAGGGCTGGGGCGAGGCGATCTTCCCGATGGTCCCGGGCCACGAGATAGCGGGCGTCGTCTCCGAGGTCGGCCCCGGCGTGACGAAGTACGCCGTCGGCGACCGCGTGGGCGTCGGCTGCCTGGTCGACTCCTGCCGTGAGTGCGACAACTGCAAGGCCGGCCTGGAGCAGTACTGCACCGGCGGCAACGTCGGCACGTACAACGCCCTCGACAAGAACGGCGAGCCGACCTACGGCGGCTACTCCGAGAAGATCGTCGTCGACGAGAACTTCGTGCTGCGCATCCCCGACGGCATCCAGCTCGACGAGGCCGCGCCCCTCCTCTGCGCCGGCATCACCACCTACTCCCCCCTCCGCCACTGGAACGCGGGACCCGGCAAGAAGGTCGCGATCCTCGGCATGGGCGGCCTCGGCCACATGGGCGTCAAGATCGCGCACGCCCTCGGCGCGGAGGTGACGGTCCTGTCCCAGTCGCTGCGCAAGAAGGACGACGGCCTGAAGCTGGGCGCCGACCACTACTACGCCACCAGCGACCCGGAGACCTTCAAGAAGCTGGCCGGCACCTTCGACCTGATCCTGTCGACCGTCTCCGCCCCGCTCGACCTGGACGCCTTCCTGTCCCTGCTGCGCACCGACGGCGCCTTCGTCAACGTGGGCGCGCCCGAGGAGCCCGTCGCCCTCAACCTGTTCTCGGTGATCGGCGGCCGCAAGACCCTCGCCGGGTCCGGCATCGGCGGCATCCAGGAGACCCAGGAGATGCTGGACTTCTGCGCCGAGCACGGCTTCGGTGCGGAGATCGAGCTGATCCGCGCGGACCAGATCAACGAGGCCTACGAGCGGGTGCTGGCGAGCGACGTGCGGTACCGGTTCGTGATCGACACGGCGACGATCTGATCGCGGCGGCCGGGTGCCGCGCTCCACGCCCCCGGCGCGGGTACGCGCGCCGGGGACGCGCTGCGTCGAGGGGCGTCCCCCGGGACAGCACACCTAGGGCCTGTTGCGAAAGTGGCGCCTGCCGCGCGACGCCCGGCACGCGCTCTCGCCGCACCGCCCGGAAGCCCGAGTACGCCCAGTACGAGGGCTTCCAGGCGGCACGCCGAGAGCACGCACCGGACGCCGCGCGGCCGCCCTTCGGGCGACGACGCCACTTTCGCAACAGGCCCTAGGGCCGTGCCGGGCGCCGCGAGCCGGTGAACCCTTCCGGTCACGGCACTAGCGTGGGTGGTGGGAGTCCACGGCGTACGCACGTAGGGAGGCCCTCACCATGACCGTCCAGCTCAACCACACCATCGTCGCCGCGCACGACAAGAACACCTCCGCCCGGTTCCTCGCCGACATCCTCGGCCTGGAGGTGAGCGAGCCGTACGGCCCGTTCATCCCGGTGGAGATCCCCAACGGGGTGACCCTGGACTACGTGGAGTCGCCCGACGAGATCACGCCGCAGCACTACGCGTTCCTGGTGTCGGAGGACGACTTCGACACGATCTTCGCCCGCGTCCGCTCGGCCGGTCTGACGTACTGGGCCGACCCCTTCCACAGCCGCCCCGGCGAGATCAACCACAACGACGGCGGCCGGGGCGCCTACTTCGACGACCCGAACGGCCACAACCTGGAGATCCTGACCCGGCCGTACGGCAGCGGGAGTTGACCCGTCGCACAGGTGGGGAGACTCAGCGAGTTCGCTCCACGACCCCTCCGCGCGGGAGCCGGGTTCAGCCGGCCGGGTCGTCCAGCTCGGCCAGCAGTCCGGACACCGCGTCGGACCACGTCCAGCGCCCCGCGAGATCGCTGCGCAGCTTCGACGCCCAGGAGAACGCCCCCTCCCGGTCCCGCAGTACGGCCTTGATGGCGTCGCTCCACGCCGCGACGTCCCGGGCGTCGTCGCGGGTCGTCTCCACCACGATGCGGGCCGCGTCGTCCGGGGCGAGGAGCTTCCTGCTCAACAGCTCACCCAGCCCGCTGGCACTGCTCACCAGCACCGGCGTCCCCGCGGCGATGGCCTCCACACCGACGAGCCCGAAGCCCTCACCGCGGGACGGCATGAGCACCAGACTCGCGCTCCGCAGGTCGGCCGCCAGCCGTTCGTGCACGGTCGAGTACGGCCGTACCCGGACCGGCAGTGCCGGGTCCTGGGCCCAGTCGCGCATGCTCGCCTCGAGCTGTCCCGACGTCCGCTCTGGGGCGCCCCGGACCAGCAGCTCGACGGCCGTCGCGCCGACGGGGCGGCTCTGCCGCGCCAGGGCGAAGGCCCGGGCGGCCAGGTCGAGGCCCTTGAGGTAGTGGTCCTCGGCCCGCCCGAACAGCAGCGTCATCCACGGCGCACCCGACGGCGGCGTACGGACGTCCGTGGTCTCGGCGTCGAATCCCGGGTCGAACCGGAGGATCCTCCTCCCCTCGACCCCACGCGCCTCCAGATCGCGCAGGAACCAGTTGTACATCCGCGGCCCCACCACGACGGTGCGGTGCGCGCCCGCGCCCAGCCCCAGCTCGATCTCCTGCCGTTCCTCGGCCAGGGCGCCGATGTCGACGCCCCGGTCGAGCTTGAGCCGCTCGATCTCGTCCGGGATCATGTGGATGAAGTGCAGGCGCCTGGCGTGCGGGAAGGCGTCGCCGAGATTCTGGGCGGCGGGGCCCGTGATGCGGCCGTGCCCGATGACGAAGTGCGGCTCGGCTCCGTCCGGCAACTCCGGCTTCAGGAAGAGCCGTTGCACACCGGAGACGCCGGGCATCACCCGCGCCTCGACGAGCGTGACGCCTCTCGCCGCAGCGTCCTGGTGCTCCTGCGGTGACGCGTCCAGCACGACACACAGGACCTGCGCCCCGGCCGCCGCCAGCGCCGAACAGAGCTGTCGGTTGAAGGTGCTCAGACCGCCGTGCGCCGAGGACCACTCGGTGGCCAGGGCGAGGAAACGGATCCGGTCGTCCGGCATGGGCGCGGCGCTCGCTTTCTGGTGCTGGGGGAGGACCGGGCCGCCGTACTGCGGCCGGATCACGTCGGTGGGGAGTCCGGTGACGGTCGGGGGCAGGACGGCGTAGACCAGCGCGGGGGACGCCTCCCCGAACTGGCCCAGCCGGTGGTCCCAGTCGTACAGCAGCGCGGCGCGGATCCCGTCGGCCGTGGTGGGCGGGGCCGGGGTTTCGAGGAAGGCACCGAGCAGCTGGGAGGCTCGGGGCAGGTCGTCTTCCAGCAGGGCGACGGTCGCCGCCAGCCATATCAGGCTGTTTCCCGTTCTGTTGTGCGCCGGGGAGATCTTGGCGAGCGCCGTCCGTGCCCGGTCCGTCTCACCGGCACCGAGCCAGCACATCACCTCGTGCAGGGCGGGAGAGAGGTAGGTGGGCAGCTCCGCGCTGATCCGGCCCACGAACTCCGCGGCTTCCCGCCACTGACCCCGGCGTTCCATCAACAGGGCTTCCGCGAAACTCGCCTGCACCTCCAGACCGTTCTTCCGTCGCAGCCAGTCGCGTACGTCCTCCAGCGGTTCGGCCGTGGGCTCGCCGGCGGCGTAGCGCACCGCGGTCTCCGCCAGCCGGTGCTGGTTGTCCTCCGCGCGTTCCATCCCCTCCTTCAGGACCTCGATCGCCTCACCGATCCGGCCTCGGTCGCGCAGATACAGGCCCAGCAACTGGTAGGCGTTGAACAGGTTCTTGGCCGGCGCCACATGGGCGACGGCCTCGCGTGCCGCCGCCGTGGCGGCATCGAGCCCCTCGACGACCCGTACGAGCTGCACCCACAGCACCCAGGGATCGGCACGGTCCTCCCCGACCGTGGAACGCTCGGCGTGCCGCAGGGCCTCCACGAGGTCGTCGCGCCCACCCAGCCCTCGAAGGAGCTTCGCCAGGTGGAAGTGGGTGGCGGGCACGTCCGCCTGGGCCAGATAGATTTTCAGCAACGCGATCCTCGCGTCGCGTTCCCGGTCCGTGGACGGCTGTGGCGAGGACCAGTTGAACCGGCGCTCGACGTACTCGTGCACGGACCGCATGGCGTCCGCGAGGACGTCCTGCGCGCCGGCCTCCGTGAGATGGAACCGCGCGTGGTCGAGGGCCTCGGCCAGGACCAGGTCACGGGTGCGGACCCGGGCGGCCTCGTACAGCGGCCGGGCGTACCACTCGCCGGCGCGTCGGTGCGCCTCACGCCACGCCTCGCCGTCGCGCTGCATACGTACCCCGTCGACCTCCCGGACCAGGGGATGGACCTGGTAACGGGTGCGTGGGCCCGAGCCGCTCTGCCCTTCGGGGGCGCGGGCGTCGAGGAGATAGCGTTCGAGCAGCTCGTCCACCCGCGTCTCCAGGTCGACCGTGCCGCCGCCGATCGCCTCGACGAGCGGCCAGGGTGCCCAGTCCCGCAGCACGGACAGGTTCCGCAGGAACGCGCGCGTCTCGTCGGAGAGGCCTTCCGCCGCCTTCGCGAGCAGTTGGCGCTCGATGTCCTCGACGAGCTGCATCCGGAAAGGGGCCCGGGGCAGGACCGCGGTGGGCGGCAGGAGGTCGTCCAGGGAGTGCTTCTTGAGAAGGAACCCCAGCAGGCGCAGGACACGGGGGTTCGCGCCGAGGCGTCGGATCACCTCCACGCGGCGCGCGACGGGGAACCGGACGTCGGCGTCCTGCGCGGTGAGGCCCTTCAGCACGATCCTCGTGGCATCCTCGCCGTCCGGGATCGGCAACTCCTCCACATGGAAGGACTCGGTCCAGTCGGCGTCGACCCACCGGTTCGACACCAGCCACAGACACCCGCCGTCCGGCGGCCGCTTCGCGAGCCGCTCCACCGTCCTGGCCCGGGACTGCCGCAGTTGGCCGCCGGAGTCGAGCATGCGCTGGAACTCGTCCACGACGATCAGAGCGCCGTGCCGCAGCACCTCGCGTGCCGCCGAGGTGAAGTCGGCGTGGTGCGCGATCGAGGCGGCGAGTTCGGCGTGGCCACCGTCCTCCAACTCCTCCGCGAGGCGGCTCACCAGCACGGCGTCCATGTCCGCGGCGTCGACGGGCACATCGATGCTCGCGGTCGGCACACCGGCGCGCGCCGCCCGGCCCACCAAGGGGCCGACCACCGCCCGCGTCTTCCCCACCCCTGACATCCCCGTCAGTACCGCCGCCCCGCACCCGTCACCACGCCACGCCTCCCACAGCCTGCGCGCCGCCGCCTGACGCTCGTCACCGTCGAGGCCGGGAATCGGGTCTGCGTCATGTCCCCGCGTCATACCCCTTTACTACAGCAGGCCGAGCTGTCACCGCATCAGGTCGAACGGCGCGAGAACAGGCGTACCGGGAGGGCGACGGGGTCACCCGATGAACCGGGGCTCCGGCCACCGGGTGATCGGCTCGTCGGAGATCGAGTAGATCTCCAGGCGCGAGAGATAGCCCTCGTCCGTGAGGACCATGACCCCCGCGAAGTCCGGTCCGCCGTACGTGGCGTCAACGGCCGGGCTCACGTGGGCCGTTGCGGGAGCTGCCGCCGTACGGTCCACAGCCAGGTCGACCGTCACGCACCCGCAACCGCATCGGCCCACCACCCGCGTGTGGGGAAGCTGGCCGCGCAGGGCGCCGCGCACCGGATCCGAGCCGGCGAGCAGCGCCGCGAGGGTGGCCGACTCCTCCGGTGACAGTGGCTCAGCCATGGGACGGCTCACTGACGACCGTCGCGTTCTCGGTGGGCTCCCGGAGGTCGCCGCGCAGGTGGGCCAGGAATTCGTTGGCGACGGGGTACGGACGTTCCTGGGGGAGCAGGCGGGTCGCCGCGTCGAGGTCGCCGTTGTCCACGTGGGCGTGGATGGCGCGCGCGAGGGGCGTGACATCGGTGATGCCGACCGTCCACTCGTCGGCGTAACGCCGTACGGCCTCACCGGAGAGGCCGAGTTGGAGCGAGCGGTGAGGCAGGGACCGTAGCCGCAGGTCGCGTTCGGGGTCCCACTGGACGCGCGCGGGCGCACGCTTCAGCTGACGCTGCCAGGTGGCGCGGTCGGGGTGCACTCCGCGAACGTAGCTCGACAGACACGCGTTGCGCAGCGCCCACTCGAAGCCGTCCCGGGTGATCTCCACGGCCAGCACGGTCTCCTGCCCTGCCTTGGCTCCCCAGCCGCAGCGGTACATCATCCACAGGAACGACGGCTTGATCCAGGTCATCCGGTCCCGCTTCCACGCGGTGGGAAAACGTCCCTCCCGGGCGGCGGGCAGGCCGAGTTCGGGGGAGTAGGCCTGGTAGACGGTGACCGTGGTGTCCGTGTGGACGGCACGGATCTCGCGTTGCGGTTGTTCCATGCGTTACAGGGTGGGGTCCGTCGGCGTGGGCGGCCATTGATTTTCGACCGCGTGATTCCCGAGCAGCCACCGTCGGCGTTGCCGTTCGGTGACGAGGGTGGTGGCCACCAGGAGGGACACGAGGACCGCCGCGGGGGTCGGCCATGCCGACCATGCGGCGATCACCGCCGCGGCGAGCTGGAGCAGCACGAGCAGGACCGTGACCGTGCCCGAGACCGGGATGATCACCTGGGCCTTGTCCCCCGGCGTGGAGAAGACGGTCGGCAGGCCGATCACGGCCGTGGGGACCAACGGAACAGCCAGTATCGGTGAGATTGATCTTGGTCGCGTAGCAGGTCGAGCGCACGGTCTTGGTCATGTGTCCGTGCGCTGTTCGGCGGCTTCGGCGAGGGTGCGGTAGAGGGTGGGCAGGCTGGGGTTCTTTCCCTTGTGCTTGCCACGGGTGATGACGGTCTTCTGCTGGATCTCCTTCATGGGGGTGCCCTTGGCGCGCAGGGTGAGGGCGTACTCGATCTGGTCGGCGTCGGGGCAGGGCGGTCGGCCGCCGGTGCGGCCGCGCCTGCGGGCGGATTCCTCAGGGCGATGCCGGCCTTGCGCAGGTCCTCGACGGCGACGAGGAGGTCGGTGCCGCGGCCGAGACGGCGGAACTCGTGGACGGTCAGGATGACCTGGACCTGTGGGTGCAGCCGTTTGAAGCGGCGGGCCATCGCGACGGCTTTCTCGTACTCGGGCCAGACCTTGACGCGGGTGGAGACCTTCTCGTGGAACACCTCGAAGCAGACCGGCTCCAGCGCGTCGAGCTGGGACTGGAGTTCCTGGGTGGCTGTCGAGCAGCGGGCGTAGTCGATGCGGACCGCCGTGATCCGGGCCGCCAGCGGCGCGGGCTCGGTGGGCTCGGCCCCGTCGGGTTCGGCTCCGAGCACCAGCGTTTGCCGGGGCCCCGGTCGGGCGGGGTGAGGACGTGGAGTTCCTCGGCGACGCGGGGTACGAGCTGGAGGCGGCGGGTGTGGTACTTCGCCGCGGTCTTCCCGGTGCCGGTGCGGCACGCCGACCCGGCCGGGACGTCACAGGTCGAACAAAACGGACACCGTCCGGGGGTGTGGCAGCGGCTTCTCATTTGGCCATCTATGAGAGCCCGTCAAGGCTGCGACGAGCTACCGGGACCTCGCCCCTGGGGGCACACTCACACGTCGCGGCGCCTCACGACGAGAACGGCGAGTGCAACCGTGATCAGCGGCCAGAGTGTGTACACGAGCCAGGAGCCGGGGACCGTGGCGGTGTAGGCCAGGGATCCGGGGTCCGGCTCCCAGGGTTCGACCAGGCGATTCCAGGCGGCCGACACCAGTGTGTGTTTGATGTCCGCCGACCAGCGGTTGGTCTCCGAGAACATGGGGGGCAGCATCAGCAGGGTGAAGACGCTGGTGACCATGGTCCCGGCGGCATGCCGGAGCAGAACGCCGAGGCCCAGACCGACCAGGGCGCAGACCGGAGCCAGCAGTGCGGAGGCCACCAGTGCCCGGAACACCCCGGGGTGGGTCATCGGAACGCCGGCGTGATGCCTGTCCAGGATGGCCTGGGAGATCAGGAAGGAACCGGTGGAGGCGGCCGTGCCGACCACGGTCCACAGTGCGGCGGTGACGGTCGCCTTGGCCAGCACGACCGAGCCGCGGGCCGGGACGGCCACGGTGGTGGTGCGGATCAGCCCGCTGTTGTACTCGCTCACGACGGTGAGGGCGCCCATGCTGCTGGCGACGAGCGTCAGCGTCCAGTAGCCGGCCGCCGGGTATGCGTCGAAGGGCAGGAACTCAGCGGGGCCGGAGTCCGCGGCCTTGTCCGCCAGCGTGGCCAAGGCGGCGGACCCGAGGACGAACAGGAGGGTGAGGCCGATCGTCCACGGGGTGGAGCGCAGGGACCGCGTCTTGATCCACTCGGAGGCGAGCAGGTCGCGGAAGCGGGCGGGCGGCGCGGCGGCGGGGGCGGTCCGGGGGACGGAGGCGATTGTGGTCATCAGGGCTGTCCTGCCAGGTATTCGGTGCTGTCGGCGGTGAGTTCCATGAAGGCGGCCTCCAGTGAGGCGGTACGGGTGGTCAGCTGGTCCAGCCGGATGCGGTTCTCGAAGGCGAGCGCGCCGATCCGAGCCGCCGAGAGCCCGGTCACGGAGAGCTTCTCGGTACCCGCCGAGCCCTCCGGCTCGACCGAGGCGCCCGCCTTGGTGAGCACCGCTGCCAGCTCGGTGGCCTGCGGTGTCCCCACCACAACGCTGCTACGGGTGCTGCGGGCCGCGAAGTCCCGTAGCGACTCGGCGGCTATGAGGCGGCCCCGGCCGATGACGACCAGCTGGTCGGCGGTGTTCTCCATCTCCGACATCAGGTGGCTGGAGAGGAAGACCGTGCGTCCCTCGGCGGCCAGGCGCCGGAAGAGCCGGCGTACCCAGAGCACGCCCTCCGGGTCCATGCCGTTGACCGGCTCGTCGAACATGAGCACGGGCGGGTCGCCGAGCAAGGCGGTGGCGATGCCGAGGCGCTGCTTCATGCCGAGGGAGAATCCGCCGATGCGGTGGTTCGCCACCTCGGCCAGCCCCACTTCCTGAAGCACCTCTTCCACCCTGCGCCGTGGGATGCCGTTGCTGCGGGCCAGAGCGGACAGGTGGGCGGCGGCACTGCGTCCGCCGTGGATCTGTCCGGCGTCGAGGAGGGCGCCGACGTGTCGCAGTCCGCGCGGGTGGCGGCGGAAAGGAACGCCGCTGACGGTGGCGCCGCCGGTGGTGGGCGCCTCCAGGCCGAGGATCATCCGCAGGGTGGTGGACTTGCCGGCGCCGTTGGGGCCGAGGAATCCGGTGACCTGGCCCGGCAACACGGTGAAGGACAGATGGTCGACGGCCGTCTTTCTGCCGTAGCGCTTGGAGAGTTCGCTGACTTCGATCACGGCACCCACACTGCCGGGAGGAGCCCCGTCCGGGCATGGGGCCGTGGGCGGCAATCGTGCGGCCGGATTGAACCGTGGGCGTACGTCCCCGGGCTGATGCCGCGCTGTTGGTGGTCGGGTTAGTGTCGCGGCGTGAACCCCATGACGACCATTCCGTTGCCTGCGTGCGTCGCGCACCTCGGCTTTGTTCCCGGGAGGGGGCGCCGCCGATGACGGGAACCAAGGCCGTGGCCTGGGCGGGGGGTGCCTCCTACCTCCTCGTGGTGGGTCTGCTGGTGGGGGCCGCACCGCGGGCGTCGGGCACGGTCCACGGTGTCGGGGCGCTGCTGGCCGTGAGCCTGCTCGTCGGTGTGGTGCGCCGGATGCCGCTGCTGGCTCTGGCAATGGCACTCTTCGGATCCACGGCTGTGGTGGTGGGCCCTCCGAGTTCCGCCCATGAGAGCCGGGCGGCGTCATATCAGGGCCAGTTCCTGTCGTATCTGGCGGTGGACCTCGTGCTGGGCTTCATCGTCGCCACTTGCACACGGCGCGCTTCGACTGTTGCTGTGGCCGTGTCTTTCACGGTGCAACTCCTGGTGATCGGCGGCTTCGCGCACGGGGACAGTCTGGCCGTCAACGGGGTTGTCGCCCTTCCGGCGTTGGCCGCATCCTGCATGGCCGGTCTGCTGAGCCGCGAGCGTCGAGAGCACGGGGTGGCGCTGCGGGCGCAGGAGGTGGCCGAGGCAGTGACTGCCGAACGGCTGCTGATCGCAAGGGAGTTGCATGACATGGTCGCTCACAGCATCGGCATCATCGCGATCCAGGCCGGTATGGGCAGCCGGGTCATCCACACCCAGCCGGCCGAGGCGCGCGATGCCCTGCGCGCCATCGAGGCCACCAGCAGAGAGACCCTGTCGGGCCTTCGGCGCACGCTGGTGTCGCTCCGTCAGGCCGACCGGGGCACGACCGCCTCGGAGCAGTCACCGCTCGCACCCACGCCGGGGCTGGCGGACATCGAACGGTTGGCGGCAGCGACCGCGGGCGCAGGGGTACGCGTCGACGTGCGCTGCACCGGGGAGCAGCGTCCCGTGCCGGCCGACATCGACCTGTCCGCCTACCGCATCGTGCAGGAGGCGCTGACCAACGTGGTCCGACACGCGGGCACCGAGCGTTGCCGGGTGATCATCGACTACAGAGGCGAGGAGCTGTCCGTGGAGGTCGTCGACAACGGGCGCGGCGTCACCGAGGACGGCTCGGCCCACGGCTTCGGCCTCATCGGGATGCGGGAACGAGTCGGTCTGCTGGACGGTCACCTCAGCGCCGGGCCGCGCGCTGAGGGCGGCTTCCGGGTGGCGGCCCGGCTGCCGCTGCCCGCGTCCGTCGAAGTTCCGGTGGAGGCCCGATGACCGTCCGTGTGGTGCTCGCCGACGACCAGCCGTTGGTTCGGTCCGGTCTACGCGTGATCATGGCCGATTGCCCCGATATGGAGGTCGTCGGTGAAGCCGCCACTGGCGCTGAGGCCGTCCAACTGGTCAGGGATGTCAGCCCCGACGTCGTGGTCATGGACATCCGGATGCCCGGCATGGATGGGATCGAGGCCACCCGCCTGATCACCGCCGGTTCGGCAACCACACGCGTCCTCGTCCTGACCACCTTCGACGAGGACGACCATGTCTACGGCGCGCTCCGGGCCGGCGCGAGCGGCTTCGTGGTAAAAGACATGGCGCTGGACGACATCCTCGCGGCGATCCGCGTGGTCGCCTCTGGTGACGCGCTGATCGCGCCGGGTGTGACGCGCCGTCTGATCGCGGACTTCATCAGGCGGCCCGCAGCTGTCCCGGAGCGCTCCCCAGGGCCGGTCGAGGGCATCACCGAGCGGGAACGGGAAGTACTGACCTTGATCGGACGCGGCAGGTCGAACACCGAGATCGCCGAGGACCTCTTCATCACGGTGGCCACCGCCAAGTCACACGTTTCACGGCTGCTCACCAAACTGGGCGCCCGGGACCGGGTCCAGCTCGTCATCACCGCCTATGAGACGGGGCTCGTCACCCTGCCTCGCTGATGGCGTCCCCGGCCCCCATGGTGAAGCCGGAAGTGCCCCCCGTCGCTCATGTCTCGTGTACGAGCCGCCGAAGGACCGATACCACGCCATTCCACTGCGGCAGTACACAGGACTGACCGGTCACGGGCTGGCTCAGTCCTCTCCATCGTCGTCATCGTCGAGGTTGACGGCACCCGGGTCGCGCAACGGCCGCAGGACACCGGCGGCCGGGGCCGAGGCCGTGAAGCTGTAGCGGCCAAGGCAATTCAGGTTCCGGTGCTTGAGCGGGGACAGCCGGGCGACATCCTCGTCCCGACTGGCATGCAGCGGACGTAACCACCCGCCGCCAACCATCGCGGATCTTTCACCGAACACCCGTCGCAAGCGGTCGGCCTGTGCTAAACGATCAGCCCTCACCGTTCATGATCAATCTCACCGATACTGGCTGTTCCACTGGTCCCCATGGCCGGATCGGTACGACCACCGCCGATACGGCGAGGACCCACGAGTACGCGGACAGGGCCCACGGCGTGGCCACCCAGGCGACGAGTTCCGAGGCGAAGCGCAGGGCGGATGCGATGCGGTCGTCCGGTCTTTCCATGCTCCCCCCAGGTTCTGCCGGCCTCCCTACGAGAACGGCCTGCCAGGCGTCATGAGCCACCCGTCGCCGGGTCCGTAGCGGTGGAGGGCTCCAACTCCCCAGGCGGGTCGGTCAGTTGTTCACGTACGTAGTTCCAGACTACGGCGATCAACGCCGCGACCGGTACCGCGAGCAGGCTGCCCACGATGCCGGCCAGGCTGCCGCCCAGCGTCACCGCCAGCAGGACCACCGCCGCGTGGAGGCCGAGACCCCGGCTCTGGAGGATGGGCTGGAACACGTTGCCCTCGAGTTGCTGCACGACGACGATGATGGCCAGCACGATCAGCGCGTCGGTGAGGCCGTTCGAGACCAGCGCGATGAGCACCGCGACGAAACCGGCGAACAGGGCGCCGATGATGGGGACGAACGCGGAGACGAAGGTCAGTACCGCCAGCGGAAGCACCAGCGGCACCCCCACGATCCACAGGCCGAGGCCGATCGCGACGGCGTCGAGCAGCCCGACGGCCGCCTGGGAACGTACGAACGCGCCCAGCGTGTCCCAGCCGCGTGCGGCCACGGTCGGGACGTCGGTGGCGAGGCGGCCGGGCAACTGGCGGGCCAGCCACGGCAGGAACCGCGGTCCGTCCTTGAGGAAGAAGAACATCAGGAACAGCGCCAGGACGGCCGTGATCAAGCCGTTGACCACCGTGCTCACTCCCGTGACGACAGCGGTGACCATGCTGCCGACGCCGTCCTGGGCGCGGGCGACCGCCGTGTCCATGGCCTTGGTGATCTGGTCGTCGCCGATGTTCAACGGCGGCCCCGCGGCCCATTCGCGCAGCTTCTGGATGCCCTCGACCACCCCGTCGGTCAGCTCGCCCGACTGGGACGCCACCGGCACCGCGATCAGCGCCACGACACCGACGGCGAGCAGGAGGAACAGCACGGTGACCGCTGACGCGGCCAGGGCGGGCGGCCAGCCGCGACGGCGTAGGAAACGGGCCGCGGGCCAGGTCAGCGTGGTGAGGAGCAGGCCCACGACGAGCGGCCAGACGACCGACCACATCCGGCCCAGCAGCCACAGCGTTGCCGCGAGCATCACGAGAACCAGCAGGAGGTCCACGGATATACGCGCCGACGTACGCAGCGCGGCTCTGGCTCTCGTGGCACTCAACGGGGCAGACATGGGGGTCACCCTATTGGTACGCAAGTCGTACCGGTCCGCCGCGCGGGGTGGTTCGGGCTGGGGTGCCGGTGCTACGGGTTCTTCGTCAGCGGGGTGGACTCCGGGGAGGGCCGACCGCCCATGTCGAGACGGAACGGCGGGTACTGGTCCGTCAGCAGCGCGGCGTAGGCGGCCACCCGCGCGACCCAGCGTGCCAGACCGATCAGGAAGTCGAACAGGTACATCGGATAGTGGGCGGTGAACGCCAGGATGATCACTGCGACGAGAGAGAGGAAGGGAATCAGGCCGCCGGCCCAGCGATCGCTCTCTCCTCCCCACCCCCAGTTGCCGAGGAAGATCCCGACGACGACGTACTGCGGAATCACCAGCAGCCACCACTTCACCAGGACGAGCCCGCGGGAGAGCCGCTCGGGATAGGCCACGTCGAAACGCGCCGGGTAGTCCGGCACGTCCGCGAGGGTGAACGGCGGGTACTGGTCGGTGCCGAGGGCGGTGTGGGCGTAATAACCGACCCGCCAGTTCCACCTCAGTACACCGACACTGAAGTCGAAGAGCGAGCGGGGATACCGGCCGGTGAAGAGGATGGCGAAGAACGCGATCACGGTCACGACGACGAACGCGATCCACAGGAAGAACAGCACGATGTAGTGCGGGATCGCGAGCAGCCACTTCACCAGCCACATCCACCGGGACAGCCGGGGATCCACCGATGCCTCGAGCCGTACAGCTGACGCACTGATCATGAATGCAGGCTGACACGGTGAGCGGGGGGCCGCGACTCGAGCGCGTCATCCGGTCGCGGCCCCGCGCCGCACGCACCTCACGCGCTGCGTGCACGTCATGCCTGGAGCGCTTTGACCCCGTCGTAGGCGGCCATCAGGAGCTCTATGCCGCGACTGTCCTGGGCGGGTTCGCGCATTTGGTTCGTCACGTACGCCACCGTCACCCGCGACTCGGGTTCGATCATGACCGTCGAGCCACCCCAACCGCCCCAGCCGTAGGTGCCGCCGAACCGGCCGTAGCCCAGGCCCCAGCTGATCGGCATGCCCAGGACGCGGTCCTCGCCGCTGAACTGCTCCTCCCACGCACGCTCACAACCCGCCCGCGACAGCAGCCGTACGCCGCCCACGGATCCGCCGCAGGCCATCACCGACTGCACGAGGGCGACCGAACGGGCGTTGCCGAACCCGCTCGCCGCGGGGATCTGGGCCCGGCGCCAGGCCAGGCTGTTGCCGTCGCGGACGCGGATGCTGGTGGGGGTGGTGGGCGAGGCCGGTGAGGCGGGGGCCGTCTCGCTGCCGGCCGCGCCCGCGGTGTAGTCCTCGTCCCGGGACGGGGGCGGGACCGCCGGTGCCACCCGGTGGTCGTGTTCGGCCGACAGCCCGATGTGGAAGTCCGCGCCCAGCGGTCCGGCCACCTCGTCGGCGAAGAACGCGCCCACGCTCCGACCCGTGATCCGGCGTACGACCTCGCCCACCAGGAATCCCTGGGTGAGCGAGTGGTACCCGGCCGCGGTGCCCGGCTCCCACTGGGGCGCCTGAGCGGCCAGCCGCGCCGTGGCGGACGGCCAGTCGTAGATCTCGTCCACCGGCCCCTCCCAGTCGGGCAGCCCGGCGGTGTGCGAGAGCAGGTGCCGCACCAGCACGCCCTCCTTGCCCGCCGCCGCGAACTCCGGCCAGTACCGGGCGACCGGCGCGGCCGGATCGAGCTCGCCCCGATCGGCCAGCACCAGCGCGCACAGCGCCGTCATCGTCTTCGTGACGGACCAGACGTTGACGATCGTGTCCCGCTGCCACGGCACCGTGCGCCCCGCGTCGGCGAACCCACCCCACACGTCCACGACCGGTTCCCCACCCACGAACACCGCCACCGAGCCGCCCACGTCCCCCTCGTCCAGGAACGCGGACAGCGCGTTGGGCACCGCGGCGAACAAACCGTCGTACGAGCCCTGAATGTCAGCCATGCCCTCATCCAGCCCCTCCGAACGACGAGAGGCAACCGAATTTCCGGCTTCTGGATCAAGGCCTGGCGCCTGTACCCGCGAGCCTGCCCCGCGGCGGCTCCCGAGAGGACCTGCGGGAACCGGCCGCCGACGGCCTCGGGTCAGCCCTCTGTCTTCGCCACGCCGATCGGGCAGGACACGCCCGTGCCGCCGATGCCGCAGTAGCCCGCCGGGTTCTTGTCGAGGTACTGCTGGTGGTAGGCCTCGGCCGGGTAGAAGGTGCGGCCGTCGGCGGGGAGGATCTCGGTGGTGATGGTGCCGTGGCCCGAGGAGGTGAGGACCTGCTGGTAGGCCGTGCGGGAGGACTCGGCGGTGGCTGCCTGGGCGGGGGAGTGGGTGTAGATCGCGGAGCGGTACTGGGTGCCCACGTCGTTGCCCTGGCGGAAGCCCTGCGTGGGGTCGTGGTTCTCCCAGAAGGTCTTCAGCAGGCGCTCGTACGAGATCAGCTTCGGGTCGTAGACCACGCGGACGGCCTCCGTGTGGCCGGTCAGGCCGGAACAGACCTCCTCGTACGTGGGGTGCTCGGTGTAGCCGCCCTGGTAGCCGACCAGGGTCGTCCACACGCCCGCCGGGAGCTGCCAGAACTTGCGCTCGGCGCCCCAGAAACAGCCCAGGCCGAAGTCTGCCACCTCCAGGCCCTCGGGGTAGGGGCCGAGGAGGGGGTTGCCCAGGACCGTGTGGCGGTCGGGGACCGAGAACACCGGCTCGGGGCGACCACGCAGAGCCTGGTCGGGCGTGGGCAGCTGGGGGGTACGGCTGTGCAGAAACATGCGGTCTCCACTTCGATCGAGGCTCCGGATGCGTCAACGTCCGGAGACGTCCGCGCATTCCGGCCCGCTGGCCCGGGAGACCGCCGCTCCCCGGACGGTCAGTGCGGCAGCGTCGCCGGGCTGCCGCCGTTCGCCTCGAAACCCGCCACCGCCAGCGCGCGGTAGACGGCGAACTCCGCGGCCGGGTCGGTGGACAGGGTCCACGGCAGGGCGCCCACGTGGCCGTCGACGTGTATCAGCTGGTTCATGGCCTCCGACCAGCGCTCGGCACGGACCAGGAAGAACACCAGCAGATGCCGTACGTGCGCCAGCATCGGGTCGTCCGAACGCGCCGAGTGCGCCGCGTGCAGCGCGCCGTGGATCGCCTTGGACACGACCTCGCTCCGGTAGAAGCCGGAGACCAGGTTCACCTCGGGAAGGTGCTCGAAGACCGCGAACAACGGCATCGCCGCCAGCAGGGAGCCGTGCGGAGCCCGCGCCGCCGCGGCCTCCGCGAAGGAGTACGCCAGCTCGCGCGAGCCGTGCCACTTCTCGCACCAGTAGTGCAGCGCCGCCAGGTGCGCGCCCATGTGCGCCGGCGCGCGGTCCAGGATCTTCAGCCAGAGCTGCTCGAACTCCGACTGCGAGTACGCCAGCCCCCGGGCCACCGACAGCTCGACGATGTACGGGATCGGATCCCCGGGGGACAGCAGAGCAGCCTGCCCGCAGGCGTCCCGCGCCTCCTCCATGATGATCCGGAACGCGTCGGTGCCCGGCGTCGCCGTGCGCCACGCCTGCTGCACCAGGAACTCGGCGTGCACCGCGGCCCCGCCCGCGTCCTTGGGCGCCTCGGCCCGCCACACCCGCAGCCACTGCCCGCCCGGCGCCTCGCTCACCCCACCGGGCCGCTGCTGCAGCTCCAGCGCGGCGGCACCGGCGAAGGCCTGGACCCGCTGCCAGCGCAGCTCGCCCTCGGTCTCCGTGCCGGCCAGGAGCTGGGCGGCCGCCTTGTAGTCCTGGGTGCGCTGCACCAGGTCCAGGACGTCGAGAAGGTCCTGGTCGGGGCCGGGCATACGGATGTCCAGCTCCTCCTGGCGCACGAACCCGTAGTTCGCCGGGTCCGCCGCGTCCGGGTGTCCCGGCGGGACCTGCTCGATCATGCCGCGCCTGCGCCTCATGACCGGCAGCAGCACGAAACCGATCATGACCAGGGCCATCAGGACCCACAGAATCTCCATGTCCCAAGGGTTCCAGACGCCCCGGACAATTGGCCAACCTGATCGGCGGCCTGTGGAAAACCGGCTGTGGAAAACGCGCGGAGAAGTCGCACGGGGCAAAGGCGCACTACCCTCGGTGCCCATGAGCGACAGGCACATCAGTCAGCACTTCGAGACCCTCGCGATCCACGCCGGCAACACCGCGGATCCCCTCACCGGCGCGGTCGTCCCGCCGATCTACCAGGTCTCGACCTACAAGCAGGACGGCGTCGGCGGCCTGCGCGGCGGCTACGAGTACAGCCGCAGCGCCAACCCGACCAGGACCGCCCTGGAAGAGAACCTCGCCGCCCTCGAGGGCGGTCGCCGCGGCCTCGCGTTCGCGTCCGGACTGGCGGCCGAGGACTGCCTGCTGCGCACGCTGCTCAGCCCCGGTGACCACGTGGTCATCCCCAACGACGCCTACGGCGGCACGTTCCGCCTCTTCGCGAAGGTCGTCGCCCGCTGGGGCGTGGAGTGGTCGGTCGCCGACACCAGCGACCCCGCCGCCGTCCGGGCCGCCATCACGCCGAAGACCAAGGTCGTATGGGTGGAGACCCCCTCCAACCCGCTGCTCGGCATCACCGACATCGCCGCCGTCGCCCAGATCGCCCGGGACGCGGGCGCCAAGCTGGTCGTCGACAACACCTTCGCCACGCCGTACCTGCAGCAGCCGCTGTCGCTGGGCGCGGACGTCGTGGTGCACTCCCTGACCAAGTACATGGGCGGCCACTCCGACGTCGTCGGCGGCGCGCTGGTCGTCGGCGACCAGGAGCTGGGTGAGGAGCTGGCGTTCCACCAGAACGCGATGGGCGCGGTCGCCGGGCCCTTCGACTCCTGGCTGGTGCTGCGCGGCGCCAAGACGCTGTCGGTGCGCATGGACCGGCACAGCGAGAACGCCACCAAGATCGCCGACATGCTCACCCGGCACGCGCGCGTGACGAGCGTCCTGTACCCGGGGCTGCCGGAGCACCCCGGTCACGAGGTCGCCGCCAAGCAGATGAAGGCGTTCGGCGGCATGGTCTCCTTCCGGGTCACCGGGGGCGAGGAGGCGGCCGTCGAGGTCTGCAACCGGGCCAAGATCTTCACGCTGGGCGAGTCCCTGGGCGGCGTGGAGTCGCTGATCGAGCACCCGGGGCGCATGACGCACGCGTCCGTGGCCGGTTCCGCCCTCGAGGTCCCCGCCGACCTCGTACGCCTCTCCGTGGGCATCGAGAACGTGGAAGACCTGCTGGAGGACCTTCAGCAGGCCCTCGGCTGAGTTCCCGAGCCCCTGCTGTCGAGGGGTTCACCAGCCCGTGAGCGGTGGAGTCGTCTCCGACGGCGGCTCCACCCAGGGGCGGGCCGTCAGCGCCCACACCACGAACGCCACCGTCGCCGCGAACAGCAACAGCCACATCAGGCGGCGGGCGAGGACCCTGCGCCGCAGCATCCGCCCGCCGGTGCGCAGAACGTCCGCGTGCAGCTCCGGCGGCACCCGCGCCGGCGTGCGCTCCATGATCCGCCGTACGGCCGTCTCCCGCTCGGCCCGGTTCACGACGGCGCCACCTTCGCCCCCACCGCCGCCGTCGGCTGTCGGGGCGGATACAGCAGTGTGGCCGTCGCCCGGTCGCAGATCGCGTGGACGCGCTCCGTGGGCAGGCCGAGCAGCGCCGCCACCTGCTCCTCGGCGACCCCTTCGTACAGCCGCAGGACCAGGACCAGACGCTCCTGCGGGGCGAGCCGGGCCAGGGTGCCGGCGGCGTGCGGGCGGGCACGGGGGAAGGCGCCGTGCTGGTGCCAGGCGCCGCGTGCGAAGCGGGCGGCCAGATACTGGCGGGCGAGGTCGTAGGGATCCTCGCCGCGCAGCCGGTCCCAGCACGCGTACGTGTGGGCGAGGGCCAGTGTCAGCAGGCGCCGCGCGCGCGGGTTGTCGTCCGGCGTCTCCGCGGTGAGCAGCGTCGCCGTGTGCAGCAGCCGCCCCGCCGCACCGGCGACGAACGCCTCGAACTCCCTGGCCCGGCGGGCGCTCTGGGCCGCCTGCCGTTGTCCCATCACGCCTCCCGCCTGACGACGACCCCGAGGAACCCGGTGCTGGCACCCGGGCCATACGTGTCTCATATGAGGTCAGGGTCGGCCCGCCGGTCAAGGGCCGCGCACACGTGGGATGCGCCCGGGATCGGACGGGCGCCCGGGCTCAGGACGCGGACGGCGGCTCCGCCCCCGGCAGCCCCTGGGCCGCCATCCGGGCGGACAGCGCGGTGTTGAAGCGCGTCAACAGCGTGCAGAACGCCTCGCGCTCCTCGGGCGCCCAGTCCTGCGTCAGCTCGGCCATCAGCTGACGCCGGGAGGAGCGCACCTCCTCGAGCCGCGAGAGCCCGCGCGGGGACAGCTGAAGGACCACCGCCCGCCCGTCCTCGGGGTGCGAGGTGCGCTTGACCAGGCCGGTGTCGACGAGAGGGGCCACCTGCCGGGTGACCGTCGAGGAGTCGATGCCCATGCTCGCGGCGAGCGCCTTCACACCCATCGGCCCCTCCTTGTCGAGCCGGTTGAGCAGGAGGTACGCGGCGCGGTCCATGGAGTTGCGCACCTGCCCTACGCCGCCGAGCCGGGTCTGTTCGGCACGGCGCGCGAAGACCGCCACCTCGTGCTGCAGCGTGTCGAGGAGACCGGTGTCACCAAAGGTCGTCATGTCCATCGACATTTCAGGTGTTGTCGGCATGGCCAGGGGCTCACTTCATGAAGAGTGCTGGAGTTGGGGACAGGTTACGCGGCCGGAAGGCAGGCCGTACGGGCGCTGCGCAAACCGGTCTCGGTGGTTGGTCACAACCGCGGCCGGCGCCTGTGAACTGCGATGCTTGAGTCATGAGCCACAGCACCGCTGACTCCTTGCGTCCCGTCACTCTCGACGATGTGCGCGGCGCCCAGAAGATGCTCGCGGGGGTGGCGCGGGTGACCGGGATGGAGGGCAGCAGGCGGCTGTCGCAGCTGGTGGGCGCGCCGGTGCACCTCAAGTGCGAGAACCTCCAGCGGACGGGGTCGTTCAAGCTGCGCGGCGCGTACGTCCGTATCGCCGGACTGCTGCCGGAGGAGCGGGCCGCCGGGGTCGTCGCCGCGAGTGCGGGCAACCACGCGCAGGGCGTCGCCCTCGCGTCCTCGCTGCTGGGCGTGCACTCCACGGTGTTCATGCCGAGGGGCGCCCCGCTGCCGAAGATCAGCGCCACACGGGAGTACGGCGCCGAGGTGCGCCTGCACGGCCAGGTGGTCGACGAGACGCTGGCCGCCGCGCAGGAGTACGCGGCCGAGACGGGCGCGGTGTTCATCCACCCCTTCGACCACGCCGACGTCATCGCGGGCCAGGGCACGGTGGGCCTGGAGATCCTGGAGCAGCGCCCGGAGGTGCGCACGATCGTCGTCGGGATCGGCGGCGGGGGCCTGGCGGCCGGTATCGCGGTGGCGGTGAAGGCGCTGCGCCCCGACGTACGGATCGTCGGCGTGCAGGCGGCCGGTGCGGCCGCGTACCCGCCCTCGCTGGCGGCGGGGCGTCCGCTGGCGATCGAGCACCCGGCGACGATGGCCGACGGCATCAAGGTGGGGCGGCCCGGCGACGTGCCGTTCGGGATCGTCGGGGATCTGGTGGACGAGGTCCGCACGGTGACGGAGGACGAGCTGTCCACCGCGCTGCTGTACTGCATGGAGCGCGCCAAGCTGGTCGTGGAGCCGGCCGGGGCGAGCCCGGTCGCGGCGCTGCTGAGCGACCCCGGCGCCTTCGAGGGGCCGGTCGTGGCGGTGCTGTCCGGCGGCAACGTCGACCCGCTGCTGCTCCAGCGTCTCCTGCGGCACGGCATGTCGGCGCAGGGCCGTTACCTGGCCGTCCGGGTCCGGCTGACCGACCGGCCGGGCGCTCTCGCGGCACTGCTGGGTGTGTTGTCAGTGGTCGACGCTAATGTCCTCGACGTGAGCCATGTCCGGACCCACCCGCGGCTCGGGCTCACGGAGGCGGAGGTCGAGCTGCACCTGGAGACGAAGGGGCCGGCGCACTGCGCCGAGGTCGAGCAGTCCTTGCGCGAGGCGGGCTACACGGTCATCGGCTGAGGTCAGGGGCCTCTTGTCACTCGATCGGGCGTTGGTCGGTCCTGTGCATTGAGAGACGCGATACATCGCGTTATGGTGTGTCGCGAACCAGGCTTTCCAAGCATCCCGCTCACCGCAGAAATCACCGATGAGAAGAAATCCCCGATGACGTGGAGACTCATATGCCAGGCGCCATCGTCGCCGAAGGTCTGGTGAAGACCTTCGGCGACGTAAGGGCTCTGGACGGCGTCGACCTCGATGTCCCCGAGGGCACCGTCCTGGGTCTGCTCGGGCCGAACGGCGCGGGCAAGACCACGGCTGTCCGCTGTCTGACGACCCTGCTGCGACCCGACAGCGGCAGGGCCGTCGTCGCCGGCGTCGACGTGCTCGAGCACCCGAACGAGGTACGGCGCTCGATCGGCCTGTCCGGCCAGTTCGCCGCCGTCGACGAGTATCTGACCGGCCGCGAGAACCTCCAGATGGTCGGACAGCTGTACCAGATGAAGGCGAAGGCGGCCAAGGCCCGGGCCGTCGAACTGCTCGAGCAGTTCGACCTCGCGGACGCCGCCGACCGCCCCACCAAGACCTACTCCGGAGGCATGCGCCGCCGGCTCGACCTGGCGGCGGCGCTGGTCGTCTCCCCGCCCGTGATGTTCATGGACGAGCCGACCACCGGCCTCGACCCGCGCAACCGGCAGATGCTGTGGGAGGTCATCAAGCGACTGGTCTCCGGCGGTACGACCCTGCTGCTGACCACGCAGTACCTCGAAGAGGCCGACCACCTTGCGCACGACATCGCCGTGGTCGACCAGGGCCGTGTCATCGCGCGCGGCACCTCCGACGAACTCAAGGCCCGCACCGGCGGCGAGCGCGTCGAGGTCGTCGTCCACGAGCGCGAGCGCATACAGACGGCTTCGGAGGTCCTGCGCGGCTTCGGCAAGGGGGACACCACCGTCGAGGAGCACACCCGCAAGCTCACCGTGCCCGTCAGCGGCGGGGCCAAGATCCTCGCCGAGGTGATCCGGGAACTGGACGCCCGCGGTATCGAGATCGACGACATCGGGCTGCGCCGCCCGACCCTGGACGACGTGTTCCTGTCCCTGACGGGCCATGTCGCCGAGACGGAGAACGAGAACGGCAAGGAGGCCGTCCGATGAGCGCCGTCACCGACACCGTGCGGGTCGCACCGCCGGCCAACCCGGTCATCCAGTCCGTCCGCGACTCCCTGGTCGTGGCCAAACGCAACCTGATCCGGATGTCCAGAATTCCGGAAATGATCATTTTCGGGCTGATCCAGCCCATCATGTTCGTGGTGCTCTTCTCGTACGTGTTCGGCGGCTCCATGAACATCGGCGGCACCACCGACCCCGGCGTCTACCGCGAGTTCCTCATGGCGGGGATCTTCGCGCAGACCGTCACGTTCGCCACCGCGGGCGCCGGCGCGGGCATCGCCGACGACATGCACAAGGGACTGATCGACCGGTTCCGCTCGCTGCCCATGGCGCGCGGCGCGGTCCTGACCGGGCGCACCCTCGCCGACCTGGTGCAGACGGCGCTGACGCTGCTCGTGCTGGCCGTGGTCGCCCTGCTGGTCGGCTGGCGCACCCACACCAGCCTGGGCGAGGTGCTCGGCGCCTTCGGTCTGCTGCTTCTGCTGGGATACGCCTTCACCTGGGTCGGCGCCCTGATCGGCCTCTCCGTGCGGACGCCGGAGGCGGCCACCTCGGGCGGGCTGGTCTGGCTCTTCCCCGTCACGTTCATCTCGATCGCGTTCGTGGACTCCGGCCGGATGACGCCCTGGCTTCGGCACGTCGCCGACTGGAACCCCTTCAGCGCCACCGTCCAGGCCTGCCGCGAGCTGTTCGGCAACCCCGGGGTCTCGCACTCGGACGCCTGGCCCATGCAGCACCCCGTCTGGGCCTCGCTGATCTACTCGATCCTGATCGTCGTCATATTCCGGACCCTGGCGGTACGCAAGTACCGGTCGGCGGCGGCCTGACGCGCCCGCAGGGCATGACGAAGCCCCCGGCGCCGCAGGGGCGCCGGGGGCCGTCAGGGTCATGCGGGCAACGCGCGGGGCTCAGCCGCTGTACGGCTCCGCCTTGAGGATCCGCACCGAGGCCTTCTTGCCGTTCGGCAGCTCGTACTCCGCGTCCTCGCCGACCTTGTGGCCGATCACGCCGGTGCCCAGCGGGGACTGCGGCGAGTAGGTCTCGATGTCGGAGCTCGCGTACTCGCGCGAGGCGAGCAGGAAGGACAGGGTGTCGTCCTCGTCACCGTCGAAGGCGATCGTGACGACCATGCCGGGCGCCACCGTACCGTCCGTCGAGGTCGGGGCCTCGCCCACCTTGGCGTTCTCGAGGAGCTGGGTCAGCTGGCGCACACGGAGCTCCTGCTTGCCCTGCTCCTCCTTGGCCGCGTGGTACCCGCCGTTCTCGCGCAGGTCGCCCTCCTCGCGCGCGGCCGCGATCTTGGCGGCGATCTCCGTGCGCGCAGGACCAGTAAGGTACTCAAGCTCATCCTTGAGCTTGTTGTACGCCTCCTGGGTCAGCCAGGTGACGGACTCGCTGGTCTGGGTCACAGGTGCTCCTCGTCGGTACTGGGAAATACAAAAGCGTCGCCCTACCCGGAAGCATGTTCCTCCAGGGATGGGCGAAACCACGAGCCTAACAATTCAGCGGGCGAAGGGGGAGGACATAAGCCACCAGAATTACGTCAACGCAGGTCAGCGCCTACGTATTCCGAACGACGTCAGTCGGCGTGGCAGCCGAGCAGCTCGGCGGTCGTCCCCTCGGCCGTGGTACGGAGCGTCACGACCTTGTCGATGCGGGTGTCCGGCCCGGAGAACCGGAAGTCCGCCCGGCCGACCTCCGCGCCGTTCTCGGCCTGCGAACGGATCGTGCAGTAGCCGCTCGCGCCGGCGTCCTTGCGGACCTCCAGATGCACCTCGACCGCGGTGCCGGAGGCCTTGAACGTGATGACCTCGGCGCTGATCTTGTTCTGACCGACGTAGTGGTAGGCGAAATAACCGATCAGGGCGAGCAGGACCGTGCCCAGTACGACCGCGGCGATCTTGAGTCTGTGGTCGGCGCGCTCGTCCGAGGAGCGGCCGTAACGGCCCTCGGGTACGCGCGTGCTCGCCGTGGTCATGATCGTCCCTCTCGGCTGGGGCGGACGCCTGTCCGACGGTGGGCCGCCGGAATCCGGCCCCCGGAATTATTCGCCCCCCGATTCGGTCACTATAGAAGCGCCGATCGCACCCGTTCACACCGGGCGCCGACTTGACTGAGGATTGAGTCTTGACTGACCAGCTGCGACTGATGGCCGTACACGCCCACCCCGACGACGAGTCGAGCAAGGGCGCGGCCACCATGGCGAAGTACGTGTCCGAGGGGGTGGACGTGCTGGTCGTGACCTGCACGGGGGGAGAGCGCGGCTCGATCCTCAACCCCAAGCTCCAGGGGGACAAGTACATCGAGGAGAACATTCACGAGGTACGCAGGAAGGAGATGGACGAGGCGCGCGAGATCCTCGGCGTCGGCCAGGAGTGGCTCGGCTTCGTCGACTCCGGCCTGCCGGAGGGCGACCCGCTCCCGCCGCTTCCCGAGGGCTGCTTCGCCCTGGAGGACGTCGACAAGGCGGCCGGTGAGCTGGTGAAGAAGATCCGCTCCTTCCGTCCCCAGGTGATCACCACCTACGACGAGAACGGCGGCTATCCGCACCCCGACCACATCATGACCCACAAGATCTCGATGGTGGCGTTCGAGGGCGCGGCGGACACCGAGAAGTACCCGGAGGCCGAGTTCGGCCCGGCCTACCAGCCGCGGAAGCTGTACTACAACCAGGGCTTCAACCGGCCCCGCACCGAGGCGCTGCACCACGCGATGCTGGATCGCGGCCTGGAGTCGCCGTACGGGGAGTGGCTCAAGCGGTGGAGTGAGTTCGAGCGCACCGAGCGCACGCTCACCACGCACATCCCGTGCGCGGACTTCTTCGAGATCCGTGACAAGGCGCTGATCGCGCACGCCACACAGATCGACCCCGACGGGGGCTGGTTCCGGGTGCCGATGGAGCTGCAGAAGGAGGTCTGGCCGACGGAGGAGTACGAGCTCGCGAAGTCCCTCGTCGATACCTCCCTCCCCGAGGACGACCTCTTTGCGGGCATCCGCGACAATGCCTGACATGAGTGCAAGCGTGAGCCTGGCAGTGCCGCACCTCGTCTCCCTCGCCAAGGAGGTCGACGAGAACAAGGTCACCCCCGGCGTCCTCGGCTTCATCGTCTTCGCGGCGATGGCGCTGGCGGTGTGGGGCCTGATGAAGTCCATGAACCGGCACATGGGCAAGGTCGACTTCGAGCAGTCACCGGAAGAGGGGGCGGAAGCCTCCGGCAAGGGGAGCAAGTCGGCGCCGGGCACCGGCAAGCCCTCGTCGGCCCAGGGCTGAGGCCGAGCGCGGCGCGGCGGTTCACCGCCGCCCGCCGTGCCCGCCGCGCCCGAGGAGGCTGTCCCGGCCCGCCCCGGCCCGCCCCGGCCCGTCACGGCGTGGCGGCGACCGCCACGCCCATGACCTCGCGCGCATGCCGGTCCGGCACCATGCGCAGTCGCCAGGCCTGCCAACCCGCCTCCAGGCTCACCCCGCGTTCCAGCAACAGCTGGTACGCCTCCACGTAGTCGTCGAGCTTCTCGTCCCGCAGGGGATGTGCCGCGCGGGACAGCTCGGTCAGCTCCTCCTGGGCCACCGCGGTACCGATCTCGACGCCGCCGGGAGCGGCGTAGGGCAGCAGGGTGCAGCGCAGGAAGCGGGCCCAGTCCGCGCCGCGGTCGTCGCCGTACGACGTGAAGAGCGCCGCCGCCTCGTCGCACAGGGCGAGTGCCTGCTGCGTACGGGCGTTGCCCGCGTCGACGACGGCCAGCTCCAGGCAGGTCCACGCCTCGCCGTGGGCGACGCCGATGCGCTGGAAGTCGGCGCGGGCGTCGACCAGGAGCTGCCGGGCGAAGCCCGAGTTGCGCAGGGAGCCCGTCTGGGCGGCGCGCTGGTCCCGGGTGACGCGCGCCGAGTGGTGGCGGGCGCAGGCCAGGCCGTAGACGTCCCGGATGCGGGAGAACATCGTCCGGGAGCGTTCGAGTTCCCTGACCGCGCGGTCCAGGTCGCCCGTCTCCTCCAGGGCCTGCCCCAGGTAGTACGCCGTCCAGGCCTCGCCGCGCGCGTCCTCGTTGTCGCGGTGCCGGGCGGCCGCGCCGCGCAGTCCGTCCACCGCCGGGGACGGGTCGCCGGCGACCAGGCGGGCGCGGGCGAGCTGGGTGAGTGCCCAGGCCTCGCCGCGGGCGTCGCGGGTGCGGCGGTACAGGTCGAGGGCCTGGCGCAGGTCGTTCTCCGCCTCCTCGACGTCACCGCGGCGCAGGTTGAGCTGACCGAGCTGGAAGTGCGCCCAGGCCTCGCCGTGCACCGAACCGCCCTCGCGGTGCAGGACCAGGGAACGGGCGAGGAGGTCCAGGGCCTCGGCCGGCCGGCCCCGGTCCCGCTCCACCGCGGCCAGCGCGTGCATCGTCCAGGCGCGGTCCGTGGCCAGCTCGGGCGCCGCCTGGAGCTCCAGGGCCTCCCGCAGCTTCGCCGCCGCCTCGGTGAGGTTGCCCTGGTGGTGCAGGGTGATCCCGAGCGAGCACAGGGCGCGGGCCGCCCCCGCGTCGTGATGGGCCTGCATGTACAGGTCGACGACCGAGGTCAGCGTGGTGCGGGCCTTGTCCAGCTCACCGAGCTGCCGGGCCGCGATACCGGTGCGCCACTGCACGGAGCGCAGCAGCAGCCCCTGGTCGACGGCCTGGGCCAGTTCGCTGATCTCGCCGAGCCGGTAGAGGTCGCCGCGCAACAGGCAGTAGTCGCACAGGGCGCCGAGCAGGTTCAGCACGGCCGCCTCGTTGACGCCCTCCGCGTGCCGCAGCGCCGCCGTGATGAAGCTCGACTCGTCGTCCAGCCAGCGCAGCGCCTCGTCCAGGGAGGTGAAGCCGTGCGGGCTGAAGCGGTCCGAGCGGGTCGACATGTTGCCGTCGACCAGGCGCAGTACGGAGTCGGCGAGCTCGGCGTAGCTGACGATCAGCCGTTCCTGCGCGGCCGTGCGCTCGGCGGGCTCCTCCTCGTCCAGGAGGCGGGCCCGGGCGAAGGCCCGCACGAGGTCGTGCAGGCGGTAGCGGTCGCCGCGGACGTGGTCGATCAGACCCGCCCGGGCGAGTGCCACGAGGTGCCGGGTGGCCTCCGGCCGGTCCGTGCCGAGCAGGGCCGCCGCCGCGGCCGCGCCCAGCGACGCCCGGCCCGCCAGCGCCAGGCGCCGCAGCAGTCGTCGCGCCGGGTCGGACTGGTCGGTGTAGCGCAGCCACAGGGCACGCTCGACCGGCTCCACCGGGCCGTAGGCGTCCAGGTCGGAGGCGAGGGCGCGCGGGGAGCGCGGGCCGAGGGACGAGCCCGCGACCCGCAGCGCCAGCGGCAGCCCGCCGCACAGCTCGCGGATCCGGTCGGCGGACTCGGCGTCGTACGGGCCCGTGTCGCCCTGCGTGACCGCGCCGAGGAGTTCCTCGGCGCCCGCCGCGTCCAGGGCCTCCACCGGCAGCTCGTGCAGCCAGGCCGCAAGGTCGGCCGGCAGTTCGAGCGGGGCGCGCGCGGTGACCAGGACCAGGCTGTCGGAGCGCTCCGGCACCAGGGCGCGGACCTGCTCGGCGTCGAAGGCGTCGTCGAGGATCACGGTGACTGGCAGACCGGTCAGGTGCTGGTGGTACAGCTCGCTCAGCCGCTTGACCTGCTGCTCGGGGGAGGACCGCTCACGGAACAGCAGCTGCTCGCGTGGCGCGCCGAGGCGATTCAGCAGATGCAGCAGCGCGTCCCGCGTGGACAGCGGCTCCGTGCTGTGCCCGCGCAGGTCGACCACGCACGCGCCGCGGAACTGGTCCCGCAGGTCGTGCGCCGCCCGCACCGCCAGCGTCGTACGGCCGCTGCCGGGAGCCCCGTGCAGTAGGACCACCGTCGGCCGGGTCCGCGTGCTCGCGCGCGCCGCCTGCACCCACTGCCGGATCCGCGCCAGCTCCTGCCGACGACCCGCGAACACCCCCTTCGGCTCGGGGAGTTGCCCGAACGACTGCTCCAGCACCTTCCGGCTGCGGGCCGCCGCGCTCTTGTCCACGCTGCGCAGCCGCGGCCCGGCCTTCGTCGGCCCGGTGGACGCGCTGATCACCCGCTGCTGGTCGAGGAACGGGCGGATACCGCGTACCTCCAGCGCCGTCAGCCACTGCAGTCTCAGCTGTTCCGGGCCGCCGGGCTGGCCGACCGCGCCCGCGCGGTGGTGCGCGGCGGGCAGGTGCGAGCCCGCCACCTTGACGACGGTGGCCGCCGCGCCGACGACCCCGACGGTCACACCCGCGCCCAGCGCGGTGCCCGTGCCGGTGCCCAGGGCCAGGTCGGCCACCGCGGCCGTGACCGCCGCGACCCCCGCGATCAGCAGCGGAGTGCCCCCGCCCTCGCGGGCGTAGCGCCGGCCGAAGCTGATCTGACCGGCCTCCGCCTCGTCGAGGGCGCGCGTGTAGGCCTCGTACTCCTCGGCGGCGGTCTGCGCCATGGTGTCCAGCGCGCCGCGCGCCCGTGACATGAGCACCTGGGCGTCGCCGCGACCGCCCGAGCGGCGCATCTCCTCCTCCACCGCTCGCGCCAACAGCCGCTCGGCGTCCGCCCGATGGCCGTCCCGCATGTCCCGTCCCCCTCCGGCAGCAACAGCTTTCCCGGCCAAGTGTGCTGCCGACGGCCGATTGACGCGAGGGTGCGGGCGGGCCGCGATCGGGGTACTGCGGCAGGATGGACACCATGCCGAACCGACTGGCCCATGAGACGTCCCCGTACCTCCTCCAGCACGCCGACAACCCCGTCGACTGGTGGCCCTGGTCGGCAGAGGCCTTCGAGGAGGCCCGAGAGCGGGGCGTGCCGGTGCTGCTCAGCGTCGGTTATTCGAGCTGCCACTGGTGCCATGTGATGGCGCACGAGTCCTTCGAGGACGACACCACGGCCGCGTACCTCAACGAGCACTTCGTCAACGTCAAGGTCGACCGCGAGGAGCGCCCGGACGTCGACGCCGTGTACATGGAGGCCGTGCAGGCGGCCACCGGGCAGGGCGGCTGGCCCATGACGGTGTTCCTCACGCCGGAGGCCGAGCCCTTCTACTTCGGCACCTACTTCCCGCCCGCGCCCCGGCACGGCATGCCCTCCTTCGCACAGGTCCTGGAGGGTGTCCACCACGCCTGGACCGACCGGCGGGACGAGGTCGCCGAGGTCGCCGGGAAGATCGTCCGTGACCTGGCCCAGCGGGAGATCTCCTACGGCGGCACCCAGGCCCCCGGCGACCAGGAGACGGCGCAGGCGCTGCTCGGGCTGACCCGGGAGTACGACCCGCAGCGCGGCGGGTTCGGCGGGGCGCCGAAGTTCCCGCCGTCCATGGTGATCGAGTTCCTGCTGCGCCACCACGCCCGCACCGGCGCCGAGGGCGCGTTGCAGATGGCGCAGGACACCTGCGAGCGGATGGCGCGCGGCGGGATCTACGACCAGCTCGCCGGCGGCTTCGCGCGCTACTCCGTGGACCGGGACTGGGTGGTGCCGCACTTCGAGAAGATGCTCTACGACAACGCGCTGCTGTGCCGCGTGTACGCCCACCTGTGGCGGTCCACCGGCTCCGATCTGGCGCGCCGCGTCGCGCTGGAGACCGCCGACTTCATGGTGCGGGAACTGCGCACCGCCGAGGGCGGCTTCGCCTCCGCGCTGGACGCCGACAGCGACGACGGCACGGGCAGGCACGTCGAGGGCGCGTACTACGTGTGGACGCCGGCGCAACTCGCCGACGTCCTGGGCCCGGAGGACGCCGAGCTCGCCGCCCGGTACTTCGGTGTCACCGAGGAGGGCACCTTCGAGGAGGGCGCGTCCGTCCTGCAACTCCCGCAGCAGGAGCAGTTCCTCGACGCCGAGAAGGTCGAGTCGATCAAGCGGCGGCTGAGCGAGGCACGGGAGTCCAGGCCCGTGCCCGGCCGGGACGACAAGGTCGTCGCCGCCTGGAACGGGCTGGCGGTGGCCGCGCTCGCCGAGACCGGCGCCTACTTCGACCGCCCCGACCTGGTCGACGCCGCCGTCGCCGCCGCCGACCTGCTCGTCCGCCTGCACCTCGACGACCGGGCCCGCCTGACCCGGACCAGCAAGGACGGTCACGCGGGGGCGAACTCCGGGGTGCTGGAGGACTACGCCGATGTCGCCGAGGGCTTCCTCGCGCTCGCGTCCGTGACCGGCGAGGGCGTCTGGCTGGAGTTCGCCGGGCTCCTCCTCGACCACGTCCTCACCCGGTTCACCGACCCGGAGTCCGGTGCCCTCTACGACACCGCCGCCGACGCCGAGCAGCTGATCCGCCGACCGCAGGACCCGACCGACAACGCGGCCCCGTCCGGCTGGACCGCCGCCGCGGGCGCCCTGCTGGCGTACGCTGCCCAGACCGGTTCGGAGCCGCACCGCACGGCCGCCGAGCGGGCTTTGGGCGTGGTCAAGGCGCTCGGGCCGCGGGTGCCCCGGTTCATCGGCTGGGGTCTCGCCGTCGCCGAGGCGCTCCTCGACGGCCCGCGCGAGGTCGCGGTCGTCGGCCCCGGGCTCGACGACCCCGCCACGAAGACTCTGCACCGTACGGCCCTCCTGGGCACCGCCCCCGGAGCCGTCGTCGCCTACGGCACCCCCGACAGCGACGAGTTCCCGCTCCTCGCCGAGCGTCCGCTCGTCGGCGGCGACCCGGCCGCGTACGTCTGCCGCAACTTCACCTGCGACGCTCCGACGACCGACCCGGAGCGGCTGCGGACGGCGCTGACCGGCTGAGGGGTCCTTGCACTATGAGCGTCCGATCAGGGGTCAGGCGCCGCTGAGGATCATCGCGCCCAGTGTGAGCTGCGCGCCCCACTGCACGAGCACGGCCCCGCCCCGGAGGGCAGTCCACCGGGTCCGGGGCCACGCCAGTGCCGCCACGCCGGCCGCGAGGGACGCGTAGAAGACCCCGTACAGGACGCTGCCCGGGATGGTCGAGCACTGTTCGCCGTAGGTGACGCAGCGGCTGCCGCGCTCGGTGGCGAGCACCGCGAGCCAGGCGAGGCCGACGGTCGGCAGGAGCAGGACGAGTCCGGCCACGGACCAGCCGGTGAGGTGGCGGTCGGCCGAGGGCTGCGCGGTGTTCATGGCTCCATCCCACCGCGCCGGCGGGCACCGGTGATCGGGCCGCGTACTCAACCGCCCTGAGTACTCCTGCTCAACGCCTCCTCCACGATCGCCTCCAGCTGTTCGTGGTGGGCGCCCTTCCAGTACGCGCGGCCGCATTCCTGGCACTGGGCGAAGACGTCGTAGTTGCGCCTGGTGCCGTGTTCGAGCTGGTCGGCGACCTCGTCCTTGGTGGCCTGCCTGAGCAGGCCGTTGCAGGCGGTGCAGCGGGTCCAGGGGCGCAGCTCGGGGGCGAAGCGGTCCAGGACGTCGCGGAGTTGGTCCTCGGGGCGGGTGCTGTAGATGAAGGCGCCGGCCCACAGTTCGCGGCGGCGCAGCAGGCCCCGGTCGCGGCTGAGCATGACCCGCTGTTCGGCGGCGGAGCGGGCGGCGAGGGCCGGGTCGCCGATGTCGGTGGACTCGTAGGCGGTGTCCACGCCGAGCAGGCGCAGGCGGCGGGCGAGGGTGCCGAGGTGGACGTCGAGGAGGAAGCGGAGGGGGGCGCCGGGGACCTGTTGGGGGCGCTCGACGGAGCGGACCTCCACGGTGTCGCCGGCGGCGGGGACGTAGGACCTCGGGACCTGACGGCCGTTGACCCACAGGGCGCCGACCTCGGTCAGGGGGACGCCGGCCGACTCGACGACGTGGCCGAGGGTGGAGACGCCGTCGGTGGTGACGGGGGTGGCGCCCCGGCGGCGGCCGCTCGGGACGAACAGCGCCAGGTCGGGGGCGAACTCGACGTGGATCTCGGGACCGTTCACCCGGTCAGGATGCCATGGCGGGAGGCTGTGGCCTCAGGCGTTTTTCGGGGTGAGGCCGTGCTCCATGACGTTCAGGGCGCGGTCGACGAGGCCGCGGAGGTCGTCCTCGCAGCCGTTCTCGCCCCAGTACATGTTGACCTCCATCAGGCCGCCGATCAGGGACATCGCGCAGACACGCACCTCCAGGCCCTCCGGGTCGAGGCCGGAGCGCTCGGCGATGGCGCCGCGCAGCTGCCGCGCGGTCTGCGAGACGCTCTCGTAGATCCGCGAGCGGACGGCGGGGACCTGGATCGCGAGGTGTGCCCGCATCCGGACCGATTCCGGGTCCTCCGCCATCAGCGCGTCGATGGCCTGGTGCATCACGTGCCGCAGCGAGTCCGTCCATGACTCGTCGGCGGGCCGGGAGCGCAACTCCTCGACCATCAGCGGGTCGTACTCGTC
Organism: Streptomyces sp. NPDC048751; assembly: GCF_043198595.1. NCBI lineage: Bacteria > Bacillati > Actinomycetota > Actinomycetes > Kitasatosporales > Streptomycetaceae > Streptomyces > Streptomyces sp. NPDC048751. The sequence continues at coordinate 491,215 of NZ_JBICUX010000002.1, read as the reverse complement.
CGAGAGGACGATGTCCTCCTTGGTGGGGAAGTACCGGAAGACGGTCGACGGCGACACCTCGGCCCGCTCGGCGATCTGTTCGATCGTCGTGGCGTCGTACCCCTGTTCGTCGATCAGCGCGTAGGTCGCGGTGCGGATCGCCTCGCGGGTCTTGATCTTCTTGCGCTCACGAAGACCCAGCTGGGGGTGGTCGGCGGGGGAGGAGAAGGGGGAACGTGCGGCCGTCATGGGGTTCATTGTCAGGCATCCTCCGTGGCGGCGACCATGTCGGGGGCAGCGCTTTCCACCCGCCGCTCGGCCGTGGCCCTCGGCAGGAAGGCCGCCGCGAGCAGCGCGGAGACCAGGGCTGCGATGCCGCAGACCAGCAGGACGACGTTCATGCCGTGGACGTAGGCGCTGTTCGCGGAGGCGGCGAGGTGGGCGGCATGGGCCTTCTCGGCGATCAGGTGCGCGGCGACCACGGAGTCCCCCGCGGTGTCGGCGGCCCGCGTGGGCAGTCCGGTGACGTCGAGCCGGTCGCGGTAGACGCCGGCGAGCAGGCTGCCCAGCAGGGCGATGCCGATCGCGGCGCCGACCTGGCGCAGCGTCATCAGCAGCCCGGAGCCGCTGCCGGCCCGGTCGCGGGGCAGGGTGCCGAGGGCGCCGTCCATCGCCGGCACGACGGAGAAGCCGAAGCCGAGGCCGGCGATCGAGAGCCACAGCGCGGTGAAGCCGTAGCCGGAGTCGACCGTCGTACGGCTGCCGAGCAGCGCGGCGAAGGCCAGCACCACCAGACCGGCGCTCACCGTGGCCCGCGGGCCGAAGCGTGCGACGACGGGCTGCGCGCCCCGTGCGGCCACCATCAGTCCGCCCATCATCGGCAGCAGGCGCAGACCGGTGCCGAAGGCGTCATGGCCGAGGACGGCCTGGAGGTACGGGGGCAGCACGAACAGCAGGCCGGACAGGACGAACATCACCAGGGTGGCGGCGAGCGTGTTGAACAGGAAGCCGCGCTGGGCCAGCAGGGTCATGTCGAGCATGGGCCGGGTGGCCCGCCGCTCGCGCAGCACCAGCGCGGTGAGCAGCACCGCCGCCGCGGCGGACATCGCCAGCACCAGAGCGTCGCCCCAGCCCCGCCCGGGCGCCTCGATGATCGCGTAGATGAGAGCGCCGAGGCCGGTCGCGGTCAGCGCGGTGGACAGGATGTCGACCTTGGGGGAGGCGGGGTCGCTGGTCTCGGGCAGCAGGAAGACGCAGGCGGCGATGCCGAGCGCGGCCATCGGGACGTTGACCAGGAAGACCGAGCCCCACCAGAAGTGGTTCAGCAGCCAGCCGCCGATGATCGGGCCGAGCGGCAGGCCGAGCGCGGAGGCGGCCGAGATGACCCCGACGGCCTTGGTGCGCTCGTCGGGGCCGAAGAGCGAGGGCAGCACGGAGAGCGCCAGCGGGGTGACCAGCGCACCGCCGATGCCCATGAACGCCCGGGCCGCGATGACCCAGGTGACGTCCCCGGCCAGCGCGCCCACCACGGATCCGGCGAGGAAGATCCCCAGCCCGGTGATCAGCATCAGACGCCGCCCGAACCGGTCGCCCAGCAACCCGGCCGGAAGCATCAGCGCCGCGAAGACGACGACGTAGGCGTCCGCCATCCACTGCTGCTCGCCGGTGGTGGCACCGAGATCGCCGGCCATCGTCGGCAGGGCCACGTTGAGGATCGTCATGTCGAAACCGAGCGTCAGCATGCTCGCGACCAGGGCCCCGAGAGCCCACCAGCGGCGGGGGTCGGGGCGCACGGCGTTGCCTTGAGTGAGAGTAACCATGAAATGAAAGTAACTCTCAAAAGCTAGCGACCGTCAATACTTGGGCCGCGGGCATACGAAAAAAGGCCACGGCTCGAGAGCCGTGGCCATGGTGGAGAAGGGGGCTAAGCGTGCTGGTACGCCACCAGTGAGATGCCGATGTAGTGCACCACGAACGCGGCCAGCGTGAGGGAGTGGAAGACCTCGTGGAAGCCGAACCAGCGCGGTGAGGGGTTGGGGCGCTTGATGCCGTAGACCACGCCGCCCGCGCTGTAGAGGAGACCGCCGACGACCACCAGGACCAGCACGGCGACGCCGCCGGAGTGCATGAAGTCCGGCAGGAAGAAGACCGCCGCCCAGCCCATCGCGATGTAGCAGGGGGTGTAGAGCCAGCGCGGGGCGCCCACCCAGAACACCCGGAAGGCGATGCCCGCCAGTGCGGCCCCCCAGATGCCCCACAGCAGCCACTGGCCCTTGCTCTGCGGCAGCAGGAGCAGTGTCAGGGGTGTGTAGGTGCCCGCGATGATCAGGAAGATGTTGGCGTGATCCAGTCTGCGCAGGACGCCGTCCATGCGCGGACTCCAGTTGCCCCGGTGGTACAGCGCGCTGACGCCGAACAGCAGGCAGGCGGTCAGTGCGTAGATCCCGCAGGCGATGCGGCCGCGGGGTGAGTCGGCCAGGGCGGTGAGCACCAGGCCTGCGACGAGTGCGGCCGGAAACATGCCCAGATGCAGCCAACCGCGGAGCTTGGGTTTGATCGGGTGCGGTAGGGAGAGCGCGGCGGAGACGCGGCCGGCGGCCGTCGACTCCGTGGGCGCGTCGGGGGCGGACGCTGTCATGCGCCGCATCGTACCTACGGAACCGTAAGTTACGGATCAGTAGAGCTATCGGACCGACGAAGAGTGGCCATCATCTCATAGCAGTTCCGGCCTCGAAAGTTGAGTCAAGGAACCTTCAGTTGAACGCCATGCGGCCGCAAAGGGGCTTCTTTACACGTGGCGATCCTCACTCTGCTCACCTGTGCGCTCCTCTGGACATATGGGCGGGCTCGTCGGATGATCAAATGAGTGCGGTCGGCACCGGATGAGCGCCAGAAGATCGACATCGAAGCATCCGGGTCGCGGCCCCCACGGGGCAACAAGGACAAAAACCCTCATTTAGGAGCTATCGTGGCGCGCGACATCGCGGCTCCCACCGTCATCCCCACCCAGCACCAGGAACTGATCTCCTGGGTGAACGAGATCGCCGAACTGACCCAGCCGGACAACGTGGTCTGGTGTGACGGATCCGAGGCCGAGTACGAGCGACTGTGCGAAGAGCTCGTCGAGAAGGGCACCTTCAAGAAACTCGACCCCATCCAGCGCCCCAACTCCTACTACGCGGCTTCCGACCCGACCGATGTCGCCCGGGTCGAGGACCGCACCTTCATCTGCTCCGAGAAGGAGCAGGACGCGGGCCCCACGAACCACTGGAAGGCGCCCGCGGAGATGCGGGAGATATTCCAGGGCTCGGGCGGCCAGGGCGGCATCTTCCGCGGCTCGATGAAGGGCCGGACGATGTACGTCGTCCCGTTCTGCATGGGCCCGCTGGGCTCGGACCTCTCCGCGATCGGCGTGGAGATCACCGACTCCGCCTACGTCGCCGTGTCCATGCGCACCATGACCCGCATGGGCCGGCCGGTCCTCGACGAGCTCGGTTCCGACGGCTTCTTCGTCAGGGCCGTCCACACCCTCGGCGCCCCGCTCGCCGAGGGCGAGGCCGACGTGCCGTGGCCGTGCAACTCCACCAAGTACATCTCGCACTTCCCCGAGAGCCGCGAGATCTGGTCCTACGGCTCCGGCTACGGCGGCAACGCCCTGCTCGGCAAGAAGTGCTACGCCCTGCGCATCGCCTCCGTCATGGCCCGCGACGAGGGCTGGCTCGCCGAGCACATGCTCATCCTGAAGCTGACCCCGCCGCAGGGTGAGTCCAAGTACGTCGCCGCCGCCTTCCCGAGCGCCTGCGGCAAGACCAACCTCGCCATGCTGGAGCCGACGATCTCCGGCTGGACGGTCGAGACGATCGGCGACGACATCGCCTGGATGCGCTTCGGCGAGGACGGCCGCCTCTACGCGATCAACCCCGAGGCCGGCTTCTTCGGCGTCGCGCCCGGCACCGGTGAGCACACCAACGCCAACGCGATGAAGACGCTGTGGGGCAACTCCGTCTTCACCAACGTCGCCCTCACCGACGACAACGACATCTGGTGGGAGGGCATGACGGAGGAGGCTCCGGCCCACCTCACGGACTGGAAGGGCAACGACTGGACGCCGGGCTCCGAGACCCCGGCCGCCCACCCCAACGCCCGCTTCACCGTGCCCGCCTCACAGTGCCCGATCATCGCGCCCGAGTGGGAGGACCCCAAGGGCGTGCCGATCTCGGCCATCCTCTTCGGCGGGCGCCGCGCCAGCGCCGTACCGCTGGTGACGGAGTCCTTCGACTGGAACCACGGCGTCTTCCTCGGCGCCAACGTGGCCTCCGAGAAGACCGCCGCCGCCGAGGGCAAGGTCGGCGAGCTGCGCCGCGACCCCTTCGCCATGCTGCCGTTCTGCGGCTACAACATGGGCGACTACATGGGTCACTGGGTCGACGTCGCCAAGGGCAAGGACCAGGCGAAGCTGCCGAAGATCTACTACGTCAACTGGTTCCGCAAGAACGACGAGGGCAAGTTCGTCTGGCCCGGCTTCGGCGAGAACAGCCGCGTCCTGAAGTGGATCGTCGAGCGCCTGGAGGGCAAGGCGGACGGCGTCGAGACCCCTATCGGCATCCTGCCGACCAAGGACGCCCTCGACACCAAGGGCCTCGAGCTGGCCGACTCCGACCTGGAGTTCCTGCTCACGGTCGACAAGGAGGTCTGGCGCGAGGAGGCGTCCCTGGTCCCCGAGCACCTCAACACCTTCGGCGACCACACGCCCAAGGAGCTGTGGGACGAGTACCACGCGCTGGTGGAGCGCCTGGGCTGACCCCAGCCCCACGAGAAAAACTCCGCGGCCGGCCCGGATGTGCCCTGACCAGCGATCGTCACGGCCGGCCGCGGTTCGCTCCGCTGGGGGGCGGGTGCCTACGAGTACGGGTGATGGGTGCGCGTCGGCGGGTACGGGTGCGTTGGGGCTGGTCGCGCAGTTCCCCGCGCCCCTGCGTCGGCTACTGTCGGCGGTCCTGCAAGTAGCGGGTGTGGGTCTCCTGGCGGCCCGCCTCCGTCTCCCTGAGCGCCGCCGCCAGCCGACCCGCCTCCTCGTGGAGCAACCCGAGTTGCTGCTCCAGGTGCCTCTCCGGTGGTTCGGTGCCCGGGGTCAGCCGGCTCCACCAGCGCGTCCGTACGAAGCTGTCGACGGCCTCGGGAACGTCCTGCCGCACGGCCCGCGCGACCACGTGCACGCCCTCCGGATCCGCCGCCAGCGCGTCGGCCACCCAGCCGGGCTCCAGCAGGGCGCCCAGCAGCGCCGTCAGCTCGGTGAGCCGGCCGGACGCGGCGGGCGGCAGTTCCACGTCCGCCAGATAGTGGCCCAGCCTCTCGAAATCCCCCCGCAGCTCGTCCAGTTGCGCGGACGGGTCGGGGAAGTCCGGCAGCGGCGGCCGCTCCGGCGGCGCGACCAGCGCGCCCGCGCCGTACAGTCCGGCGACGACGACGGGCCAGTACGGGCCCGCCACCCCGGTGAAGGTCAGCACGAGCCCGACGAACCCGCAGGCGCTGCCCGCGATGTTCTTGCGGGACTCCAGATGTCCCAGGAACCTACTGGTAGCCACGGATCTCCTCGAAGGCGCCGTCCAGCGAGGTCTTCTGCGCGTCGAAGAGCCTTCCGCCGGTCAGGTCGGCGATGTGCTCCAGCTCCTCGCCGTCGGAGTCGCCGAACAGGATCGGGAAGACGGGGATCCGCTGCCGGGGGCCGCTCAGCCCGCGGTAGAAGTCGTCGAAGTCCGCCGCGTCCGCGCCGGTGGTGTTCTCGCCGTCGGTCATCAGCACGACCGAGGTGAACGTGGACCGGTCGTCGCCGAGATGGTCGTACGCCTTCTCCAGCGAGGTGTAGATCGCGGTGTCGCCGTCGGCGTCCAGCTTCTCGGTGTCCCGCCGGATGGCGGCGAGTCCGGCCTGCGGATCGGCGGCGCCGACCACATGGGTGCGCACGCTCTTCACGTCCGAGCCGAACGGCATCAGCGTGACCTCCTCGCGGTGGCGGAAGTCGCCGGTGAGGCCGGTGAGCGCCTCCTTCAGCCGTCGCAGCCGGTCGCCGTCCATCGAGCCGGAGGTGTCGAGGACGTACACGGTCCGCGAGGGCCTGCGCAGCTCGTTCTCGTAGGAGGCGAGCAGCCCGTCGGCGACGGAACGGCTGCCTGGGAAGGGCAGTTCGCGCCGCCTGCCCGTGTCGAGTCCGGCGGCGGGCGGTACGGAGGCGACGACCGGGCGGCGGTGCGTGCGCTCGGTGATCAGCCGCTGGACCGGCGCGGTGCGCAGCGCGTCCGCCAGTTTGCCCACGTCCTCGCGGGTCCGGGCGTCGGTGGTGGCGAGGGAGCTCAGCGGGTAGTCGGCGGTCACGACCCCGTCGCGGGGGCGGATCACGGTCAGGCCCGGGATGCCCTTGAGCACGGACTCGTAGTTGAGCAGCGCGTCGACGTCACCGCGGCGCCGGTACGCGGCCGCCAGCCAGCCCGACGACCCCGAGGTCAGCTGCTGCCCCTGGAAGAACTCCTTCAGCCGGGGGCTCGCTTTGTCGACGTCCGCGTCCGTCAGCGCGGACTGGGCGCCGGAGAGCGCCGAGGCCACCGAGATCAGCGTCGCGAAGCCGGAGTTGGAACGGGCCGGGTCGGTCATCCCGTAGGTCAGCTTCCCGTCCCGCACCGCCTGCTCGAACTGCGCCCAGGTGACCTGCTCGGGCTTCCAGCCCAGCGCCCTCACGGTGGCGGACCGCACGCCCACGGCGACCGGGCTGGACATGACCGGCGTCTCCGAGACGACCTTCTTGGCCACCTCGGGGCGCAGGCGCAGATAGTCGTTGGAGGACAGCCACAGGGCGTCGTAACGGCCGTCGGCCCGGCCGGCCGCGAGCGTGTTCACGGCGTCGAGGGTGCCCATGTAGGTGGGGCGGACCTCGATGCCGGTCTCCTCGCGGACCTGGTCCAGGACGGGGGCCATGTCGGCGAGCTCGCTGGAGGCGAGGACGCGCAGGGTGCCGGGCCGGGCGGCGTAGGGGTCCTCGTGCTTCTGCTCCGCGCTGCAGGCCGTCAGCAGGGCAACGGCGGCGAGGGCGGCGGCGAGCGGCCGTCTCATCCGAGCCCTCCCTCCAGCGCGGTCCTCGACCGGCTGCGCTCCAGGTGGGCACTGGCCTCCTGGAGTTCGGCGGTGAGCGACTCCACGGTCGCCGCCATCGACTCGGTCGCCTGGACCTTGTAGGTGTCGATCGCGTCGAGGGTCTGGTAGATCTGCTGGAAGGCGGCGCGCAGGGTCTCCGCGCCCACCGCCGGGTCGGCGGCGATGCGCTGGATCTCGCCGCTCTGCGTGGCCAGCATCTCCGCGTTGCCCCGGATGAGGTCCTCGGTGGTGCCGCGCAGGGCGTTGACCTGCTCGACGACCTTCTTCTGGTTGTCCAGCGCGGAGGCCAGCATCACCGAGATGCGCAGCGCCGAGACGGTGGTCGTGGCGGCCCGGTCCACGCCCTTGATCAGCTCGTCGTTGTTGCGGCGTACGACGTCCATGGCGAGGTAGCCCTGGGCGCACACGGCGAGCTGGGTCAGCAGGTCCTGGTGCTTCTGCCGGACGGGGAAGAGCACGTCGGCGCGCAGGGTGTCGGCCTGGGCCGGATCGGTCGCCTCCACCCCGGCGACGTGCTGCTCGACGGCGGAGTCCAGGGCCTCCGTGAGGACGACGTACTCCTGGAGCTTGCCCATGGTCTCCCACAGGCGGACGCGTTCGGTCTGCAACGCGGCGTTGTCGCGCCGCAGTTCGTCCTGTCCGCCGCGCAGCGACCCCACGATGCTGTTGAGGGTGCCCTGCGCGGAGGCGTACTTGGCGACGTGGTCGCGCAGTTTGTTGCCGCCGGGCAGCCGGGAGAGGAACCTGCGTCCCCTGGCCGCGGGCAGGTCACGCGGGTCCAGGTCCTCGACGACCCGCCGGAGTTCCACGAGCGAGCCCGCGACCTGCGACTGGGCGTCCCCGCCCTTGTTCGGCAGGGAGCGGACGGTGCGTTCCAGCATGCGGTTGGACTGCGCGGTCGCGGTGCGCATCTCGCCGGCGCCGAGGGCGGTGATCTCACCGACCTTGCCGGCGAACCCGGGGGAGCGGGCGTCGAGGGCGGCGAGCCCCTCGACGTAGGCGGCGGCTCTCTTGGCCATGTCCGCGCGGACGCCGTCCTCGACGGGAACGAGCCCCCCGGCCTTCTCCCGCGGCACGGGCGCTACGGCCTCGGGCGGGGTGAGAGTGAACGTGTCGTTGTCTGTGGTCATGTGTGTTTCCCCCGTCATCCCCGGGCCCGGCGCGCCAGCTCGTGCAGCACCTTGGAGGTGGGCACGGGCGCCTGCCGGACGCCGGTCAGTTCCTGGTTGAGGTAGCCGGCGCGGTCGGCGGTGGCCGACGCGAACTCGGCGGTGGCGCCCTGCGGCCGGAAGCCGTGCGCCACGGCGAGCTTCCGCAGTCCCGCGTCCGTGCTCAGGAGGTCGGCCAGTGCCCGGCCGTTCTCGGTGAGCGGTACGACGGTGTGGTCGCTGTTGACCGTGGTGTCCGGGTAGAGGACGACCAGGTCACCGGGGTTCTGCCCGTCGCTCGGCAGCGAGGCGACCTGCGACTCGTACACCAGGACCAACGGGTTGCCGGCGCCGCTGACGAAGTCCCGGAAGGCCGCGTCCGTGCCGGTCTGCTGGGCGCCCTGGACGCCGACCAGCTTGCGCAACAAGGGAGCGGTGCGCTCCACGTCGGCCTGGCTCGACACCACCCGGCCGCCGTTGGCCACGAAGGAGGCGGCGGCGAGGTAGAGGGCGCCGGAGTTGGAGGACTCCGGGTCGGTGCTGGCGATGTAGAGGGTGCCGGTCAACTCCCCGTACTTCGCGGCCCCCTTGAGCTGCTGCCAGGTCCGGTCGTGACGGGCGGCATCGAGATAGGCGGCCATCTTCAGCGTGCCGCGGTTCTTCGCGTCGAGCCTGGCGAGCCCGTTGCCCGCGAGCACCTCGGCGGCGTTGCGATGGGCCACCACCACGAGCGGCGAGTAGAAGGGCCGCGGCAGGGTCTGTGTCACGTGGTACTTCCGGGCCAGCTCGACGGCGGGTGCCTGGCTGGACGGGAACGCGAGGTCGTACCCCTTGAGGTCGAGCCCCTCCATGGCCCACGACCCGGAGGTCTCGGCCTTCACGGTGAAACCCTTGGCGGCCAGGGCCTTCACCACCCGTGGATCGGCGAAGAACTCCGCCTTCTCCGATCCGATCACCATCCGCACGGTCTTCGTTGCCGTGCCCGTGTCCTCGTTGTCCCGGCCCGCGACGACGGCAGCCACCACTCCGCCGACCAGCAACACCGCGAGGACGATTCCTGCGATACGTCTCACAGCAGGAGCATGCGCGCGGAACCCAACGTTCCCCGTCATCAAGGGTGAACGGGGGGTGTCCTACCGGTCCCGTTACAGCACGAGGGACCGCAACGCCTAAAGGGGCGCGGGGAACTGCGCGACAAGCCACAAACAACCGTCGCGCGCCCCCAACAGAGGCCCCCACGGCGAACCGCACCGCAGCCAACGGCACTTGACAACCCGGCAACAGCACTCGAACCCAGCCCAAGCCAACGCAGTGCATGGCTCCCGGTCCGCGCGTCGCTGCGGGTGCACGCGGACCGGGGCCGTAAAGGGGGTCCCCTTCGGGGACTAGTGGGCGCCGCTCAGTTGGTGCGGCTCGGCCAGCGCGGCGGCGTGCGCGTCCATGCGCTCCGCCGAGAGGATCGCCGCCGCGGTGTCCGCCCGTGACGCCGCGACGACCAGCGCACGGCCCGCGAGGGTGTGCGCCCGCTGGTGCAGCGCGGCGAGGCGGGGCTCACGGCTGCCGGAGGCCACCGCCCGGACCGGCGCACGACCGCCCCGCAGCCGGGCCACCTGCTGCGCGAGCCGCTCGGCCGCGGTGTCCAGGTCGGCCTCCGGGGCGGTGTCCGAGGAGAACGTGCGCAGCTCGTCGGTGACGGTGAGCAGCGCCGCGAGATGCCCGGCGAGCTGGATGTCCAGCTCCTCCTCGCGCGACCGGTGGGGGAAGTCCGAGGTGGTGCCGGCCATCGTGCTGTGCACCGACTTGGAGCGGATCGGTTCGTACATGGGATGGCCTCCTGTGCTCTGACAGGAAGCCATCCTAGCTTAGATTTCGTCTAAAGTTGAGGTCATCGCAAAACAGGACCGACCTCATACGGAGCGTGAGCGTCAGGGCTGGCTGTATCCGTCCAGGAAGTGCCCGATCCGGCCGATCGCGTCCCTCAGATCACCGACCGACGGCAGTGTGACGACCCGGAAGTGGTCGGGTTCCGGCCAGTTGAAGCCGGTGCCCTGGACGACCATGATCTTCTCGCGGCGCAGCAGGTCCAGGACCATCCGCCGGTCGTCCTTGATCTTGAACGCCTTTGGGTCGAGCCGCGGGAAGAGGTAGAGCGCGCCCTTCGGCCGTACGCAGGTCACACCCGGGATCTGCGTCAGCATCTCGTAGGCGACGTCCAGTTGTTCCTTCAGACGGCCGCCCGGCAGTACCAGGTCGTTGATCGTCTGCCGTCCGCTGAGCGCGGCGACCACGCCGTGCTGGCCCGGCATGTTCGCGCACAACCGCATGTTCGCCAGGATCGTCAGACCCTCGATGTAGGAGTCGGCGTGCGCGCGCGGCCCGGAGATCGACATCCAGCCGACCCGGTAGCCCGCGACCCGGTACGCCTTCGACATGCCGTTGAAGGTCAGCGTCAGCAGGTCCGGTGCGACGGACGCGGTCGGGGTGTGCGTGGCGTCGTCGTAGAGGATCTTGTCGTAGATCTCGTCGGAGCAGACCAGGAGGTTGTGCCGGCGGGCGATGTCCGTCAGCCCCTTGAGCATGGCCTTGTCGTAGACCGCGCCGGTGGGGTTGTTCGGGTTGATGATGACGATCGCCTTGGTGCGGTCGGTGACCTTGCGCTCCACGTCCGCCAGGTCGGGCATCCAGTCGGACTGCTCGTCGCAGCGGTAGTGCACGGCGGTGCCGCCGGAGAGGGAGACGGCCGCCGTCCACAGCGGGTAGTCCGGCGCCGGTACGAGGACCTCGTCACCGTCGTCCAGCAGGCCCTGCATCGCCATCACGATCAGCTCGGAGACGCCGTTGCCGATGAAGACGTGCTCGACGTCCGTCTCGATGCCGAGGGTCTGGTTGTGCATGACGACGGCGCGGCGGGCGGCGAGCAGGCCCTTCGCGTCGCCGTAGCCGTGTGCCGTCGACACGTTGCGGAGGATGTCCTCCAGGATCTCCGGCGGGCATTCGAAGCCGAACGCGGCCGGGTTGCCGGTGTTCAGCTTGAGGATGCGGTGCCCCGCCGCCTCAAGCCGCATCGCCTCCTCGAGCACCGGGCCCCGGATCTCGTAACAGACATTGGCGAGCTTGGTCGACTGGATCACCTGCATGTCTGGGAGCTTACGGCCCGGTAACGCCTCGTGGGTCGTGTTTTCCACCACGTGGGACGCGTCGGTTTGTACGGGTATCTCCGTCGGCTGTCCCACGGGTCCCACCCGTCCCTACAATGCGCCGCCATGTCCAGGCCACCGCAGCACGAGAACGGGGCGTACGGCGATCACGGCGCAATCGGGGAAAGCGGTGCGCCCCCGATACGCCCGAACGTGTACCACCCGCCCGCCCCGGCGACCCCCGCGTACGAGGAGCACGTCGATCCGGCGGCCGCCCACGGCTGGCAGAACGCCTACGACGAGACGACGGAACTCCCTGAAATCCCTGGTGCGGACCTGGAGAGGACCGGGTACGGTCCGCCGGCGTGGGGCGACGGCCCGGCGGCCGGGGAGCCCGCATGGCGCGACGGCACCCCAGGTACCCCAGGCACCGCAGGCACCCGCTCCGGTCGCCGCGCCCAGCGCAGGCGCGGGGCGCGGCGGCGGGCGGTGGTCGCGGCCGGTGCGGTGGGGGCGGTGTCGGTGGCCGCGCTGATCGCGGGGGTCTCGTTCTCCGGGTCCTCGTCCGGCGGACAGCCGGGCACCACGGGCGGCGGCACGCGCTCCGCTCTCGACGAGCCCACACCCTCCACGCGCCGCTCCGGGACCGGCGCGACCGATCCGACCGGCACGGGCTCGGCGCGCCCGGCCGGTCCGGCGGCGGGTACGTCGTCCGGTGCGAGCGCCTCGCCTACGACGTCCCCGGACCCGAAGGTGACGGCCGAGCCCTCCCCGGCCCCCTCCGCGTCCACCGCCCCGCTACCGACGTCCACACCCTCCACGTCGACGACTTCCGGCCCCGGCAACTCGGGCGGCAAGGGCCGCGGGCATGGCGGTACGAAGGGCCCCAGGTAGCCGGGAGCATGCGTGGCTGGAAACAGCTGCTTGCCGAAACCCACTCCTCTGCGATCACAATGCGCATGACAAAAAGCAAGAAGCAGCGGGCGGCCGGAAGATCTCCGGTCGCCTTGTCGTAAGAGGGGACCCCCACATGAGAAAGCCTCTCGTTGCCGCGCTCTTCGCCCTGGCGATCGCCGGAGCCGGCGCGGCACCCGCGGTCGCGGCGCCCGTGACCGGCGCTCCGGCCACCGCGGAGAAGGCAACCGCACAGACGGCAACCGCGCAGACGGCCGACGCCAAGGCCGCGTCCCCGAAGCTCAAGGCCGTCACCCTCGCCGGAACCGTCGCGCTGAGCAACTGCTCCGGTTCCGTCGTGCGCTTCCCGAACTCGCTGGACACCGACCCTGCGCTGGTGCTCACCAACGGCCACTGCCTGGAGACGGGCTTCCCGGAGCCCGGTGAGGTCATCGTCAACCAGGCGTCCAGCCGCACCTTCGGCCTGCTCAACTCCTCCGGCACCCGGGTCGCGACGCTGCGCGCCAGCAAGATCGCGTACTCGACGATGACCGACACGGACGCCACGATCTACCAGCTGACCAGCACGTACGCGACCATCAAGAGCTCGTACGGCATCAGCCCGCTCACCGTGCAGGACACGCACCCCACCGCCGGCACCGCGATCACCGTGGCCTCCGGCTACTGGAAGCGGCTCTACAGCTGCAACATCGACGGGTTCGTGTACCGCATCAAGGAGGGCGACTGGACCTGGAAGGACTCGGTCCGCTACACCTCCGCCTGCCAGACCATCGGCGGCACCTCGGGCTCGCCGGTCGTCGACCAGGCCACCGGCAAGGTCGTCGCCGTCAACAACACCGGCAACGAGGACGGCGAGCGCTGCACGGAGAACAACCCGTGCGAGGTCGACGCCAACGGCAACGTCACCGTCCGCAAGGGCATCAACTACGCCCAGGAGACGTACGGGTTCCCGGCCTGCTTCACGACCCGCAACCAGCTGAACCTCAGCGCGAGCGGCTGCACCCTGCCCAAGCCGTAGGCGACACGGAGGGGCGTTCCGTCACACGGGACTGCGACGGACCGCCCTCCCCGCCAGCACGTCCGTCCGCCGGCCGTCCTCGATCACGAACCGGCCGTCGACGAGGACGTGCGGAATGCCGGTGGGCAGCGTGCGCGGGGTGTCGTACGTCGAGCCCGCCGCCACCGTACGCGGGTCGAACAGCACCAGGTCCGCCCGGTAGCCCTCGCGGACCAGACCCCTGTCCGGCAGGCGCAGCCGGGCCGCCGCTCGTCCGGTGAGATGGGCGACGCACTCCTCCAGAGACAGGACCTCCAACTCCCGCACGTAGTGGCCGAGGTAGTGCGGGAACGTGCCGTACGCCCGCGGATGCGGCTTGGCGCCCTGGAGGATGCCGTCGGAGCCGCCCGTGTGGACGCGGTGGCGCATGACGGCCCGCACGTTCTCCTCGTGGCCGACGTGCTGGAGGATCGTCGGGGCGAGCCGGTCGTCCAGCAGCAGCCGACGGGCGGTTGTCCAAGGGGCCTCGCCGCGCAGGTCGGCGGACTCCTGGACCGTACGGCCCACGTGAGCGGCCAGTCCCGGGTCGCCGACGCCCGAGATCTCGATCGTGTCCCACTCGACGGGCACACCGTGGCAGCCGTCCGCGCCGAGCACCTCCAGGTGGTGGCGGATCCGCTCGGCGGTCTCCTCGTCCGCCAGGCGCCGCAGGATCTCGTCGGGGCCGCCCTCGCTCGCCCAACTCGGCAGCAGAGCGGCGAGGGTGGTGCTGCCGGGTGTGTACGGATAGGAGTCGAGGGTGATGTCGGCCCCGGTCGCCAGCGCCTCGTCGAGCAGCTGCAGCAACTCGGGCGCCCGGCCCTTGTTCACGCCGAAGTTCATCGTGGCGTGGGCGAGATGCAGCGGGCAGCCCGCCTCCCGGGTCAGCGCCACCATCTCCGCGTACGCCTCCAGCGCGCCCGCGCCGTAGGAGCGGTGGTGCGGGCAGTAGTAGCCGCCGTAGGACGCCACCACCCGGCACAGCTCGGTGAGTTCGGCGTCCTTGGCGTACATGCCGGGCGTGTAGGTGAGCCCGGAGGACAGGCCGACCGCGCCCTGCTCAAGGCCCTCGGCCACCAACTGCCGCATCCGGTCCAGCTCCCACGGTGTCGCCTCCCGGTCCTCCCAGCCGACGGCGAGCGCGCGGACGGTGCCCTGCGGGATCAGATAGGCCGCGTTGACCGCGATGCCCCGGCCGTCGATTCCCCGGTCCAGGCGGTCCAGGTACTCGCCCACCGACCGCCAGTCGAAGTCGATGTCGTCGCCGTACCCGTTCCAGCCGGTGATGGCCCGGCGGACCCCTTCCCGCGTGCGGTCGTCGACGGGCGCGTACGACAGCCCGTCCTGGCCCAGGACTTCGAGCGTCACGCCCTGCGCGGCCTTCGCGCTGTGGTCGGGGTCGCGCAGGAGGGCGAGGTCGCTGTGGGCGTGCATGTCGATGAAGCCGGGGGAGAGGACCAGGCCCTCGGCGTCCAGCTCCCGCATGGCCTTCGGCCGCTGGCAGCCCGCCGCCGCGGCCTCCTTGACGATCGACACGATCCGGCCGCGGTCGACCACCACGTCGGCGCGGTACGACGGTTCGCCGGAGCCGTCGACGACGTCCGCGTCCCGGATGACGAGCTCTTCCACGCCGTACCCCCTAGAAGAACGTGCGGACGTAGTCGACGACCGTGCCGTCCGCCTCGGCCACCGGGATCAGCTGCCACTTGTCGAACGACGTGCACGGGTGGGACAGACCGAGGCCCACCCAGTCACCGACCTCCAGGTCCGCCTCCTCGGTCGTGCGCAGCCAGGCGTGCTGGTCGGACAGCGCGGTGACCGAGAGGCCGGTGGCGGGGCGCTCGGTGCCGTCCCGGCGCACCACCTGCGCCAAGGGCAGGTCCAGGTCGTAGGCCGCGTCGCGCTTGCCCGCGTTGACGAAGGCCTGCTCGGCGGACGGACGGGACACCACCTGCGCCCACAGGCGGAACGCGGGCTCCAGCGCGCCCTCCTCGGGGACCCGGTTGAAGGGCGTCAGCCTGCGGTAGTGGCCGTCGTCGTGCGAGACGTAGGCGCCCGAGCGCAGCAACTTCAGTACCGGCAGGGAGAGTTCGGGGATCTCGGCGAACACCTCGGCGACCGTGTCGAACCAGGCGCTGCCGCCCGCGCTGACGACGATCTCCTCGACGCCGGTGAACCGCCCCGCCTTGTCGAAGCCGACGGCCAGCGCGACCAGTCGCTCCAGCCAGGCCCGCACCCGCTCGGGATCGGCCTGCGGCACCTCGCCCTCGTACCCCGCGACACCCACCAGTCGCAGCGTCGCCACGCCCGCCACCGCGTCCGCGACCGCCGCGCACTCCGCCTCGGTCCGCACGCCGGTGCGGGCACCGTCGCCGGCGGCCAGCTCGACCACGACGTCCACCGGGCGCGGTGCGCCCGCGAGAGCCGCGTCCATCAGCTCGACACCGCGCACGGAGTCGACGTAACAGACGAGACGGAAGTCGGGGTCGGCGGCGAGCTCGGCGGCGATCCAGCGCAGGGCGGCCGGGTCCACCAGCTCGTTGGCGAGGAAGACCCGCTCGATCCCGAACGCCCGCGCCACCCGCACCTGGTGCGGCACCGCCAGCGTGATGCCCCACGCGCCGTACTCGATCTGGCGCTGGAAGAGCTGCGGGGCCATGGAGGTCTTGCCGTGTGGGGCGAACAGCAGGCCGTGGCGGTCGGCGTACGTCTCCATGAGCCGCAGATTGTGCTCCAGGCGCTCCGCGGACAGCGCGAGGACGGGCGTGGCGAACCCGCCGGTGAAGAGGTTGCGGCGCTGGGCGGCGAGCTCCCCGACGGTCAGCCCGTCGGCGTCCGGGGGGAGGCCCTTGAAGCGGTGGTCGACACGTTCCTCGGCCAGGCGGGCGAGCGCTTCGCTGCTCATGCAGAGCCTCCTGATCTGGTGCGTTGCACTGAATGCAACGTCCATTGCGTATGTCGCTGACTGCTGTCTAACATCTCGCCCAACGCGGGGTCAACGAGGCCGCCGCGGCCCCAGCGAGGAGCTGAGACGATCGTGACCGCGACCGGACCCCGCAACGCCCCCGACGTCGTCGACGTCGTCGCGCTCGGCGAGTCCATGGTCACCTTCCTGCCCTCCCGTCCGGGCCGCCTCGCCGACGTCCCCTCCTTCGAGCGTGCCATCGGCGGCGCCGAGTCCAACGTCGTGTGCGTACTGGCGGCGGCCGGGCACTCGACGAGATGGGTCAGCCGGGTGGGGGCCGACGGCTTCGGCGACCACCTCGTCGAGGAGATCGGGTCGTACGGCGTCGACATCACGTCCGTGCGCCGTGACCCCGCGCGCCCCACCGGTATCTACTTCCGCACGGCGGGGGACCGGGCCACCGACGCCCACGAGGTGGCGTACTACCGCTCCGGCTCGGCCGCCTCCGCGATGTCGGGGGACACCGTGGACCTGGAGGCGGTGCGCGCCGGGCGCGTGCTGCACCTGTCGGGGATCACCGCGGCGCTGTCCGACGACTGCCTCGCCCTCCTGTGGGAGCTGACCGAGCCCCGCCCCGGGCGGCCGCTGATCTCCTTCGACGTCAACCACCGGCCGGGGCTGTGGCCCGACGCCGACGGCCCGCGCGTCCTGCTCGACCTCGCCCGCCGCGCCGACATCGTCTTCGTCGGCGCCGACGAGGCACGCGCCGCCTGGGGACTGCACGGCGCGCGCGCCATCCGGAACGCGCTGCCCGAGCCGGAGTTCGTGGTCGTCAAGCAGGGCAGGGGCGGGGCCGTGGCGTTCGACAAGGACACGGACGGCCTCGAGGACGCCGACGGCACCGTCACCCTCGTCCGTGCCCCCCGCGTCGACGTCGTCGCCGCCGTCGGTGCCGGGGACGCCTTCGCCGCAGGGTTCCTCTCCGCCACCTTGCGCGGGCTGCCCGTCCGGGACCGGCTGCGCCACGGCCACCTCATGGCCGCCGCCGCCCTCACCGCCCCCGGCGACCTCGCCACGCCCCCGGCCCGCGACCACGCCGACCGTCTGGCCGCCCTCGACGACACCGCGTGGGGGACACTTCGACTCGGCCCCGGCTGGACGCAAGCCGTGGCCCCGGAGGAGGTACGCACCCCATGAGCCAGACCGTCGACCGCGCCCTGAGCATCCTGCCGCTGCTCGCCGAGGGCCCCGCCGACCTCGGGCAGGTCGCCGACCGCCTCGGCGTCCACAAGTCGACGGCCCTGCGCCTGCTGCGCACCCTCCACGAGCACGGCCTCGTCTACCGCCAGTCCGACCAGCGCTACCGCCTCGGCGCCCGCCTCATCGCCCTCGCCCAGGAGGCGATGGAGAACCTCGACATCCGCGAGATCGCCCACCCCCATCTCGTACGGCTCAACGAACAGATCGGGCACACCGTCCACCTCGCCGTGTACGAGGAGGACGAGGTCCTGTACATCGACAAGGTGGAGAGCCGCTACCCCGTACGCATGTACTCGCGCATCGGCAAGCCCGTCGCCATCACCGTGGCCGCCGTGGCGAAGCTGCTCCTAGCCGACCTCCCCGAGCACGAGCGCCGCGCCCTCGCGGAGAAGCTCGACTACCCCCTCTACACGGCCCGTTCGACACCCAACGCGCCCGCGTTCCTACGGGAGTTGGAGAAGGTGCGCGAACAGGGCTGGGCCACCGACCTCGGCGGCCACGAGGAGTCCATCAACTGCGTCGCCGCCCCCGTCCGCGGCGCCGACGGCCGGGTGGTCGCCGCGATGTCGGTCTCCGCGCCGAACGTCGTCGTCACCGCCGACGAACTCCTCACCCTGCTCCCGCTGGTCCGCCGCACCGCGGACGCCATCAGCGGGGAGTACTCCGGCAGGACTCCAGCAAAGGACACCCTGTGAAGGACACCGAATGAAGAACACCGAATGAATGACGCCGAATGAAGGACACCTAATGACCGACAAGATCGCGCTGACCCCGAAGACCCACACCACGCCGCCCGCGAAGTTCTCGCACGGCGTGAAGAAGGGCAACATCCTCCAGGTCGCCGGCCAGGTCGGCTTCCTGCCCGCCGAGGAGGGCAAGCCCCCCACGCCCGCCGGGCCCACCCTGCGCGAGCAGACCCTCCAGACCCTCGCCAACGTCAAGGCGATCCTCGAAGAGGGCGGCGCGAGCTGGGACGACGCGATGATGATCCGCGTCTACCTCACGGACGTCGACCACTTCGCCGAGATGAACGAGATCTACAACACCTACTTCGAGGAACAGGGCCTCACCCAGCCCCCCGCCGCCCGCACGACGGTCTACGTCGGCCTCCCCGCGGGCCTCCTCGTCGAGATCGACGCGCTCGCCGTACTCGGCTGAGCGGCGGACAGCCTCTCCCACGTCCCCGCACGGCCCGGCGCCTCTCCCTTCCGGGGCGCCGGGCCGCGATCCCCCCTGCCCGAAAGCTCCATGCACTTAAGCCGAGGCCCCCCATATGTCCCTCCCGCTCGCCGCCCCCGCCCCCGCCGAGACCCCACCCCACACCGGAGGCCTGCTCCTCCTCGTCGACGGCACCGCCGGACTGCTCACGGTCGCCGCGATCGGCATAGCGCTCCTGCTCTTCCTGATCATCAAGATGCGGCTCCAGCCCTTCGTCGCGCTGCTCGCCGTGTCCATAGCCGTCGGCCTGCTCGCCGGTCTGTCCGTCACCGAACTCTTCGGCACCGTGCAGCGGTCTGACGCCGTGTCGACCATCGAGTCCGGCATGGGCGGCATCCTCGGCCATGTCGCGATCATCATCGGCCTCGGCACCATGCTGGGCGCCGTCCTCGAAGTGAGCGGCGGCGCCGAGGTGTTGGCGTCCCGGCTGCTCGGGTTGTTCGGCGAGAAGCGGGCGCCGCTGGCGATGGGTCTGACCGGCCTGATCTTCGGCATCCCGGTCTTCTTCGACGTCGGCATCTTCGTCCTGGCCCCGATCGTCTACGCGGCCGCGAAGCGCTCCGGCAAGTCGATCCTGCTCTACTGCCTGCCCCTGCTGGCGGGCCTGTCGATGACCCACGCGTTCCTGCCCCCGCACCCCGGCCCGGTCGCGGCCGCGGGCCTCCTGCACGTGGACCTCGGCTGGGTCATCCTCATGGGCGTCGTCTGCGGCATCCCGGCGGTGCTGGCCGCGTGGGCGTACTCCGCGTGGATCGGCCGGCGCATCTTCGTCCCGGTCCCGCAGGACATGGTCGAGGCGGCCGCGGAGGCGAAGCTCGCCGTCATCAACGAGCAGCGGGAGCAAGGCGTCGAGCCCCGTGAGGAGCCGGTGCCGCTCGGCACGGTCCTCGGCATCATCGGTACGCCCCTGCTGCTGATCCTCGCCGCCACCTTCTCCTCGATCGCCCTGGACCCCTCCACCGGCCGCTCGGTGATCGAGTTCTTCGGCCACCCCTTCGTCGCCCTGACGATCGCCCTGCTGCTCGCGTACTACCTGCTCGGCATCCGCCGCGGCTGGTCCCGCAAGTCTTTGGAGACCGTCTCGACGGCCTCCCTCAAGCCCATCGGCAACATCCTGCTGGTGGTCGGCGCGGGCGGGGTCTTCGGCGCGATCCTCAAGGCCAGCGGCGTCGCCCAGGCCCTCTCCGACACCTTCAACGACGTCGGCCTGCCCGTTATCGCCCTGTCCTACCTGATCTCGGTGGTCCTGCGCGTGGCCCAGGGCTCGGCGACGGTCGCCATCGTGACGACCGCGGGCATCGTCGCCCCCTTGTTGTCCGAGGGCCACCACTCCCAGGCCTTCGTCGCGCTCGTCATCATGTCCATCTCCGCCGGCTCCATCTTCGCCTCCCACGTCAACGACGGAGGCTTCTGGATGGTGGCCAAGTACTTCGGCATCACCGAACGGGACACGCTGAAGACGTGGACCGTGCTGGAGTCGGTCCTGTCGGTCGCGGGGTTCCTGGTGGCCGCTGTGCTGAGCCTGTTCGTGTAGGCGTCTGATAACGATGCAGGGGGCTGGCTGTGTCCCGCACAGGATCTTCGACCATACTTCCCGCTGTGGAGCAGCGCATAGGTTCGAGCAGCCAGCCCCTGGAGGGCGCCGGATTCGACCCGGCTTTCATCCCCGGGATCACGTCGCCGGCGACCGCGAAGCCGGAGGACGCCGTCGAGCACGACGACGCCGTGGAGCCGGAGGAGGTGTCCTCCGCCGAGGAAGCGGCGGACGAGCCCGCCGAAGAGGTGGAGGCTCCCGAAGGTCCGGTCTTCGAGGCCTCCGACCGTCGGGCGAAGATCGTCGCCGACCACAAGGGCGTCCACCTCACCCTGGACGACCAGCAGTGCGAGTTCCGCTGGGACGAGGTCGGCGCCGTCGAGACGGAAACCGCCCGCTTCGGCAAGCGGTTCACCATCACCGTCCACACCCCTGACCGCCGCTGGTACCCGATCGAGATCGAGGCGACGGCCAGGAGCGTCTTCAAGGAGTGGGAAGAACAGTTGGACGCGGTTCTGGACGCGTACTTCGAAGAAGAGGACGCGAAGTAAGGGGCGCGCGGCTGAGCCAATCAGCGGCTCCGCCGCGGGGCGCACCTAACTGCAGTACTGAGCGGCCTTCCCAATAGACCTGTACATGCAGTCCGAGTTCTCCAGCAGCTGCAACACCGCATCCCGGTTCCGAGCAGTCTCCCGCTCGATCACCTCGTCGGGCGGGTAGAACCCACCCTCGAAGCTGGACGACGGGTACATCTCGAACGTGTACGAGAAGATCTTCTGCGAGCCCCAGAGGTAGTCGTCGATCGACCCGTCCGTGATGTACAGGTCGCTGGACTGCTCCGGCGTGTACCCGTTGCTCGCCGCCATCTTCTGCCCGACCGCCTTGAACGCGGCGGCGTCGTCCGCCGTCATCCCGGTCGCCGTGTCGGAGTACGTGTACCCGAACGGCCACAACACCAGTTCGCTGTACGTGTGGAAGTCGATCCCCGCCGTGATCTGCTGCTTGCCACCGACCACCCGGCTGCGTACGAAGTCGGCGACGACCTTCACCTCGGGCGCGGACTCGGCGGAGGCGCCGCGGTAGGTCTCGGAGGACGTGGACCCGGAAGAGCCGCCGCAGCAGCCCCACTTGTAGTTCCAGTTGCGGTTGAGGTCCGTACCGACGTTCGACGAGCCGGAGTTGGGCTGCCGGTTCTTGCGCCAGGAGCGGTAGGAGCCGGAGGCGATGTCGTACTCGCCGCCGTCCGGGTTGAGGTCGGGCACGATCCAGATCTCGCGGCCGTTCACCATGTTGGTGATCCGCGAGTCGGAGCCGTAGCCCGCGCCGAGTTCGCGGAGGAGGTACAGCGCCATCTCGACCGTCAGGTGCTCACGGGCGTGCTGGTGGTGGGTGAACAGCACCTCCGGCTCGGCCTCGTCCGTCGCCACGTTGTCGCTGATCTTGATGGCGACGATGTCCCGGCCCTGGTACGACTTGCCGATCACCCGCTTGCTCATGATGTTCGGGTAGGCGGCGAGCCGCTGGTCGATCTCCGCGTTCATCTCGGCGTAGTTGTGGTACTTGGAGTCCGCCGAGGGGAAGTCGAAGAGCCGCGCCTCGCTTCCGGCGGCCCGGTCCGGCGCGGCTCCCAACGGGGCGATTTCGTACCCCCGTTGCCGTAGCTTGCGGATCTGGTCGGCGCGGCCGGAGACGACCACGGTCTCCTCGTCGGCCTCGTCGACGGACACGCCGGCGGCGGCGATGGCGGTGCGGGTGGCCGGGGTGTTGTGGTGGACGTGGATCTCGTACTGCCGGATGTCGTCGGCGGACGCGGTCGGCTTCTTGGCGCCGTCGGCGGAGGCGTCGGTGGCGGTCGCCGTGAGGGGAGCGGCGAGGGCCAGGGCCATCAGGGCGGTGAGCGCGGCGGTGCGTCTGCCGCTTCGGGCGCCCGAGCCGCGGATGCGAAGTCGCATGAAGTCTCCTTGTTTCTCCAGGGAGTCCGGGGTCTTCCGGACCGGGGAGTGGAGCGGGGGTGGTTCAGCGACGTGCTGGTGCGGGTGTGCGGCTCATCGTCGACGTATGGCATGAGCAGGTCAAGAGTGCGCCAAGGGTTTGGTGGCGCGAACCCCGTGGAAACCAGCCGCGGGCGGTGGGGCGGTGGGGCGGTGGGGCGGTGGGGCGGTGGGGCGGTGGGGCGGGCCGCGCAGTGTACGCGTGACCGCGAGGTGAGGGACGGGCACCGGTGAAGTGCACCCGCGGGTGTGACGGTGAGGTGCATATATGTGGGGCCGCGGGGAGAGTGGCAGTCCGCGCCGAGACCCACACCCCCAGAGGACTGGCTGATCATGGGCGGATCAGCGCCACGACGGGACTGCCACCTGCCGGTGGAGACGACCAGCTTCGTCGACCGGCGCACCGAACTGGCCGCAGGCCGCGAACTGTTGAGCCGGGCCCGACTGGTCACGCTCACCGGGCCGGGTGGCGTCGGCAAGACCCGTCTCGCGCTGCGCATGGCGGCCCGCCTGGAGCGGGCCTTCCCGGACGGCGTGCGCTTCGTACCGCTCGCCGGGCTGCACGACCCCGCGCTCGTACCGCTCGCCGCCGCCGACGCGCTCAGCCTGCGCGACCACTCCGAACAACCGCCGCTGGACGCGCTGGTGGAGCAGGTACGGGACCGCCGGCTGCTGTTGGTCGTCGACAACTGCGAACACCTGCTGCCGGCCTGCGCGCAGCTCGCCGCGGCCCTGCTGCACGGCACCCCGGGCGTCCGCGTCCTCGCCACCAGCCGGCACCGCCTCGGCCTCACCGAGGAACACCTCCTGGAGGTACGGCCCCTGCAGGTCCCCGACCCGGACGGCGACCTGACCGCCGCCGACGGCTACCCCGCCCTCGCCCTCTTCGCCGACCGCGCCGCCGCCGTCGTCCCCGGCTTCCGCCTGACCTCCGCCAACCGGGCGGCCGTGGCCCGCCTCTGCAGCCGCCTCGACGGCCTGCCGCTCGCCATCGAACTCGCCGCGGTCCGTATGCGCGTCCTCGACGTCGACCAGCTCCTCGAACGCCTCGACGACCGCTACCGCCTCCTCACCACCGGCAGCCCCGCCGTCCTCCCCCGCCACCAGACCCTCCGCGCGGCCGTCACCTGGAGCCACGAACTCTGCACCCCCGAGGAGCAGTTGGTCTGGGCCCGCCTGTCCGTCCTCGCAGGCACGTTCGACCTGGAGACGGCGGAGGCGGTGGGCGCGGACGAGACGGAAGGTGGGTGCGGCGGGGGCCGGGGAGCCACGGGCACCGGACTGCGGGACGAGGCGCCGCAGGGGGCCCGGGACGGCGGCACGGGTGGTGTGTGCCGCGCCGCCGGAGACGAGTGCCGGGGCGGTCATCCCGGTGCCGGCGGAGAGGGCGCCGGGTGTGTCGACGGTGCCGGAGTCGGTGGCGAGGGCGGGCGGTCAGCGCCGGACGGTGCCGGGGCAAGGCGTCCTGGGCGGGCAGCCCCGCCGCGGACCCGCGCCGCCGGGGACGAGTGCCGGTGTGGTCATCCCGGTGCCGGTGCGGAGGGCGCCGGGTGTGTCGACGGTGCCGGAGTCGGTGGCGAGGGCGGGCGGTCAGCGCCCGATGGCGCCGGGGCAAGGCGTCCCGGCCGGGCAGCCCCGCCGCGAACCCGCACCGCCGGTCCCCTCATCCGGGCTCAGGACGTGCTCGAAGCCGTCGCCGGGCTCGTCGACAAGTCCGTGCTGTGCCGGGAAGCCGGGCCCGATGGCGTGCGGTACCGGCTGTTGGACACGCTGCGGCACTACGGGCTCGAGCGGTTGCGTGAGCGGCCGGGGGAGGAGCGGGCCGCGCGGCGGCGCCAGCGGGACTGGATGCAGGAGCGGGCCACCGCCTGCGAACGGGCCTGGTTCGGGCCGGGGCAGTCCGCGATCGTCGCACGGCTGCGGGCCGACCGGGACAACCTGCGCGCCGCCCTCGACTTCAGCCTCACCGCCCCCGGCGAGGTCCTCGCCGGCCTGCGCCTCGCCGGCACCCTCTGGTTCCACTGGCACGCCTGCGGCGTCCCGCGCGAGGGCCGCTACTGGCTCGACCGCGCCCTCGACGCCAGCCCCGCCCCCACCCGCGAACGCGCCCGGGCCCTCTGGGCCTCCGGACTGCTCGCCGGCTGCCCGGAAGACCTCACCCGCGGCCTGCGCCGCGCCGAACAGGCCCGCGACCTCGCCCGTCGGCTCGGCGACGCCGCCGAGGCCGCCCACGCCGAGTACGTCGTCGGCGTCATCCGCCTCTTCAGCGACGACCTGTCCACCGCCCTGGACCACTTCCGCACCAGCGTCGCCCGCGGCCGCGCCCCCGGCCAGCACCTCAGCATGGTCGGCCTCGACCACGTCGAGCTCGCCTGCGCCCTGTGCTTCCTGGGCGAGGCCGACGAGGCGATCCAGGTCTGCGAGGAGACCCGCCGCCTCTGTACGGAGCACGGCGAGAAGTGGGTCCTGTCGTACGCGCTGCGGATACTCGCCCTCGCCCACACCGTGAAGGGCGACTGGTGGGACGCCGAGCGGCACGCCCTGGAGGCGCTGCGCCTGAAACTCGTCGTGCACGACGTCCTCGGCATCGGCCTCACCCTCGACCTGCTCGCCAGGATCGCGGCCGAGCGCGGCGACCACGACCGTGCCGCCGTCCTGCTCGGCGGAGCCGACCGCGCCTGGGCCGACGTAGACCGCAACCGCTTCGGCTCGGCGGCCCTCAACTCCACCCGCACGAGCAGCGAGGCACGCGTGCGCGAGGCGGTGGGCGGCGCGGCCTTTCACCTTGCCCACGAACGCGGCGCGGCCCTCAGCCTCCACGACATCGTCGGGTACGCCCTCGGCGAGCACGAGAAGGGCCACGGCTACGAGCAGGACCAGGACCCCGAGCACCGGCCCGGCCACGAGTACGTCCGGGCCCAGCCCCCCTCCCAACCGACCCGGGCCACGCACACCCTGCCCGACCCCACCACCCGCGCCCCGGCCCCCCGCCCGGCCCACGGCGTCCGCCTCACCCCGCGCGAGACCGAGGTCGCCGAACTCGTCGCCCAGGGCCTCGCCAACCAGCAGATCGCCGACCGCCTGGTCATCGCCCGCCGCACCGCCGAAGGCCACGTGGAACGCATCCTCAGCAAACTCGGCTTCAGCAACCGCAGCCAGATCGCCACCTGGGTAACCGCCCAACGCTGACCCGGCCCGACACCCCGTCCCCGTCGCACCCCCACCACCACCCGTCCACATCCCACCCCCCCCAACGCCCCCCCCGCTCACAGCAAGGGAACTCATGACCGCCCAACCCGCCCCACCCCCGGGATCGTTCGACCACCGCATGGCCGTCTACGGGTCCGACGACGCCTTCCTGGCCGCCGCCATGCCCTTCCTCCGCGAGGGCCTCGCCGCCACCGCCGAACCCCCGCCCGTGGCCATCGCCGCCCCCGACAAGCTGGGCCTCCTGCGCGACGCCCTCGGCACGGGCGCCAAGGACATGGACTTCGTGCCGCACACCGACTGGTACACCGGTTCCGCCGCCAACGCCGTGGCCCGCGGCGCCGGTTACCTCGCCGAGCACGCCGGCCCCCAGGGCCGTATCCACCTCCTCATGGAACCGGTGTGGAACGGCCGCGCCGGCCGCTCCGCCCGCGAGAGCGCGGAGTGGATCCGGTACGAAGCCCTCGCCAACCTCCTCTTCGCCCCCCTCGCGACCACTGCCCTGTGCGCCTACGACCTGCGCACCGCGGGCCCCGCCGTCGTCGCCGCGGCCCGCCGCACGCACCCCGGCACCGGCGTCTACGAGGACCCGGTGCGTATCGCCGCGGAGCTGGACGACGTACCGCTGCCGCCACCGCCGTACGACGCCGAGCACCTCCGCGAGCCGAGCCCGGACGGGAACGCCGTACGCGCCTGGGCGGCCGGGCGGGGGCTGCCGGCGGCGGACGCGGAGCTGTTCGCCACGTCCGTCACCGAGGCGGCCGCGCACCTCGGCGGCCCGCTCACCACCACCCTGCTGTGGGGCGAGGCACCCGCCTGCGTCTGCGAACTGCGCTCACCGCGGCGCGTCGACGACCCGCTCGCCGGGTTCGTCCCGCCGCCCACCGCGGAACTGGAGCCCGGCCAGGGACTGTGGTTCGCCCGGCAGGTGTGCGCGTACGTCGACGTCCGCGACGACGACGCCGGAGCGACCGTACGGCTCCAGTACGCCTAGTCCTGACACCTGACCCTGACCCCCGGACGGGCTACGGCGCAGGTATGGAAACGGGTAGTCCTCCCCGTGTGCCGTACGCCCCCGCCGGACACGCTGGAAGCATGCTGCGACTCTCCGCAGGGTGCCCCCCGGACCCCGACCCCCAATACGGCGCGTACCCCCAGCCGCCCCTGGGGGCAGGGCACCTGAGCGTCGAGTACGACCCCCGTCCCGCCGCCGTCCGCGAGGCCCGCGCCGAGGTCCGCAAACAGTTGGAGGGATGGGGCCTCGCGGAGCACACGGACCTGGTGGACACGGCGGAACTCCTCGTGAGCGAGCTGGCCACCAACGCCCTGCTGCACTCCGCGAGCCGCTTCCGGCTCACGCTCTCCGCCGCGCACGGCGTCCTGCGCTGCGAGGTGGCCGACACCGGCCGCCGCACCCCGCAGGTGCTCCAGGCGGGCGGCGCGGAGAGCGGTCGCGGGATGTTCCTGGTGGACGCGCTCGCCCGGCGCTGGGGCTGCCAGCAGGACGGGCCGGGCAAGACCGTCTGGTTCGAGCTCGGCACCTGCGGAGACGACGGCTGCGGTCGGCGACAGCCGTAGCGCTCCGCCGAGGTGGACCCCGACAGCTCGGGGCCCACGCAGAGCCCTCTTGTCAGCCGAGGCACTTTGCTGTTTCTTGACCCCCATGGCGGACACCACGGGTAACCCCACAGACACCGAGGCACCATCCGGTACCAACCCCACCCCCCACAAGTCCAGTTGGCGGTACATCGGCCCGGGCATCGTCGTCGCGGCCACCGGCGTCGGCGCCGGTGACCTCGTCGCCACCCTCATCGCGGGCAGCAACTTCGGCTACACCCTCCTCTGGGCGGCCATCGTCGGCTGCCTGGTCAAGATCTCCCTCGCCGAGGCGGCCGGCCGCTGGCACCTGTCCACCGGCCGCACCCTCTTCGACGGCTGGGCGAGCCTCGGCCGCTGGACGACGTACTTCTTCGCCGTCTACGTCGTCGTCTGGGGCTTCGTCTACGGCGCGGCGGCGATGTCGTCGAGCGCGCTGCCGCTCCAGGCCCTGTTCCCCGACGTGATGGACCTCAAATGGTGGGCCGTCGCCTGCGGCCTGTCGGGCCTGGTCTTCGTCTGGTTCAACAAGTACGCCGTCTTCGAGAAGGTCATGACGGTGCTGGTCGGCGTCATGTTCGTGGTGACGGTGTACCTGGCGATCCGGGTCACCCCCAACCTCCCCGACGCCTTCGCCGGCCTCCTCCCCGTCCTGCCCGACGAGAAGGACTCCGTCCTCAACACGCTGGGCCTGATCGGCGGCGTCGGCGGCACCATCACGCTCGCCGCGTACGGCTACTGGGTCAACGCCAAGGGCTGGACGAACACCGGCTGGATGAAGGTGATGCGCCTCGACAACCGCGTCGCCTACGCCACCACCGGCATCTTCGTGATCGCGATGCTCTTCGTCGGCGCGGAACTCCTGCACTCCGCGAACGTGGCCATCGCGAGCGGCGACAAGGGCCTCATCCAGCTCGGCGACATCCTGGAGGCGGAGTACGGCCCGGCCACCGCCAAGTTCTTCCTGATCGGCTTCTTCGCCACCTCCTACACCTCCCTGATCGGCGTCTGGCACGGCGTGAGCCTGATGTTCGCGGACTTCGTGGCGCGCTACCAGAAGCGCAACGGGACCACGGGCGAGGCCGGGGGCGAGGAGGTCGCGTCGGGCGAGCGCGAGCGCTCGTGGCCCTTCCGCGCCTACCTGCTGTGGCTGACCTTCCCGCCCATCGTCCTCCTCTTCCAGGGCCAGCCCTTCCGCCTGATCATCCTCTACGGCGTCCTGGGCGCGGCCTTCCTCCCCTTCCTCGCCGGTACGCTGCTCTGGCTCCTCAACTCCGGCCGTACGCCGAGGCAGTGGCGCAACGGCGTGCTCAGCAACGTGATGCTGGCGCTGGCCGGCCTGCTGTTCCTGGTCCTGTGCGTGAAGCAGGTCTGGGACCAGCCGTGGGCGGAGTTCTTCTGACGTCGGTCACCGCAGCTGCAGCCACTTCGGGCTGAGGGCGATCTCCCGGAGCTGCTTCATGGAGAGGGCCGGGATCGGGCGGGTCGCGTCGGTGTTCTGCGTGCGGGCGTTGAAGGCACTGATCACCACGCGGTACCCGTCGGTCCGCATGGTGTCGACGGTCCACATCACGACCCCCGACCCGCCCTTCTCGCCCGGCCCCTGCCGCTCCATCACCTTGGTGCCGTCGGCCAGCGTCTCGGAGCCCTTCCCGTAGAGCTGGTCGGCGACGTCCCGCATGTCGGGCTGCACGTTGATCTGGACGAAGCTCTGCCCCTTGCCGTCGTCGACGATGACATAGGCGTACTGGCCGTCCTCACCACTGTGCCGGACCACCTTGAGCCCCTTGGGAAGCAGCCCGAGCAGCGTCTGCGGCACCGCCTTGCCGCTCGGCGCGTCGGCGGGCGGGGTGGGCTCCGCGGGCTGGTGAGGGTCCTCAGGAATGGCGTCCACCACCTCGCGCCACTCCTTCGCCGCGACGAACTCCTTCAACTGGGCCGGTGAGAGCGGTGGTTCGGGTCGGCTGATCGGCGAGTCCTTCTCGGCCGCGGCGTTCCACTCGACGACGCTCACGTGCTGCCCGGTCGCGGAGACGAGGTCCGCCGACCACATCTTCGTGTCGACGCGCCGGTCCGGGTACTCGTACCCCTTCACCACCCTGACCAGGGACCCGTCGGAGAGCCGGCTCACGGTGCAACCGTCCATCGGTACGAAGACCTCGTCCGGGCACTTCCCCAGCTCCCCGGCCTCCTGGCCGCCCGGCTGGATCCGGTCCAGATTGACGGAGAGGGCCGCGGCGCCCTTGCCGTCGTCGTATACGCCCTCCACGCGCGGCGGCAGACCGGCCTCGTCATGCGTACCGCGCGCCTGCGTGTCGCTCAACGTCCCCTTGGGCAAAGCCTCCTCGAGCATCCGGATGAGCTGGGTCCCGTAGACGGGGTCCTGGCGGGCGGCTGGAGTGGCCGTGCTCTTCGGCGGAGCGGCGACACGGCTGGTCCCCGGCTCGGGCGTACCGTCCCCCGGCAGGAGCAGCGCCCCGCCGACCCCGACGAGCGCGAGAGAGGCCACCCCACCCACGACCGCGGCCCGCCGCCGCAGGCGCAGCCGGCGCCCACGGGCCTGACCGGCGTCGGCGAGCGCGAGCCGGTCGGCGTCGAAGGCACCTCCCGTGTCGTGCAGGGCGGCGGAGAGCTGGTCCTCGAAGGGGCTGCTGCCGGGGTCACTGTGCTGGTTTACGGGCATGGCGGAACCACCGTTTCCGGAAGGTCGAAGGAGCTGAAGTCGTGGAGGGAGGTTGATCCGTCAGGGTCTGGCGTACTCGCCGATGTCCTCGCCGAGCAGTTCCCGCAGCCGTGCGAGGGCCCGCACGCACCGCGTCCGCACCGCCGCCGAGCTGGCGTTCATCGCGTCGGCGGTCTCCTCTATGGACCGGTCCTCCCAGTACCGCAGGACGACCACGGCGCGGTCCTTGGCGGGCAGCCGCGCGAGCGCCTGGAGCAGCGTCAGCCGCAGCGAGGCGTCACGGTCGGCCCCGGCCCGCTCCGGCAACACCTCGGTGGCCCGCTCCCTGCTGCTGCGACGCCGCTGATGCGCGAGGAAGGTCCGGGTGAGAACGGTCTGCGCATACCCGGCGGGGTTGCCGACCCGACTGACCCGCCCCCATCGCACGTACAACCGCCCCAGCGTCTCCTGCACCAGGTCCTCGGCGAGGTACGTGTCGCCGGCGGTCAACAGACAAGCGGACCGGTACAGATGCCCGGCCCGAGCCGCCGCGAACTCCGCGTACTCGTCCGCGCGGGCCTGCCTCATGCGTGTTCCCCCTGTGGGTGTGGTCGCTGGGACTGCCGTCCTCACCTCATTGATGCGGTGGGGGAGGGGAAATGTTTCACAGGGGACGCAGAGTTTTTCGCGAGGGGCCGACCGGGGCCGAGAGGGGGCAGGCCGGGACGACCCGACGCCGTGCGGGTAAGTTCCCGTAGGCAGGCACAAGGGCGAAACCCCGGGGGAACCCCATGACCCACCCAACGTACGGCCACCAGCCACCACCCCCACCCGGCTTCGGCCCCCCACCCCCGCAGTACGCGTACCCGGCACCACCCCCGCAGACGGCCCCCTCAGGCCCGGAGTTCCTGGCGGTCGACCGCCACAACTCCATCGTCGTCGACCCCTCGGGTGTCGCCTTCGAGGACCACGACATCACCGCGGAGTTCCCCTGGCAGGAGATCCGCAGCGTCCACTTCAAGGCCAGCCCCAACGGCAAGGCCCTGATGATGGCCGTCGTCCACATCGACGGCAGGTTCTACGAGTGCGTGGTCACCGCGAAGCCCAGGGAACAACTGGGCCAGTGGTTTGCCCAGTTGGCGGCGGTGCTGGGGTATTACCGGCCGATGGGGTAGTCGACTTCGCCCTCATCGGAAGGGGATGTTGAGCCACGGGCTGCCGGGGTCGGCCATCAGGATGCGGTGGGCGTCGACCATGTCGGTGCACCACTCGTCTCGAGGTAGGCCCCCCAGTCGTCCCGCGACTTGGCCTCCAACAACGCCTGCTCGATGTCCGTGGGAGGTATCCAGACAGGCGGGTTGACGGGCCCGAGACTGGCAGGTGGCGGACCGAATGACATGCGGTGTTCTGTCCTTCACGGAGGTGCGGGAGTGCAATTATGCCGGTTCTGTGCCGTGCACCATCCGGCATGCATCGCTCACCACATGGAGTTGGGCCCCGCGTTGCGTTCCGCAACACGCCGGTGTGATGATTTCGGGCATGGCTGATCACGGGGGCAGCGGCCCGCAGGAACGTGGACGCAGGTCGCGGCTGGACGACTACGCGGAGATGGCCGAGCCGGCCGCCGCGGACGGCGAGACCCCGCCCAGCGGCACCGCGTCACCGACGCCCGCCCCCGCGCCGGAACCCCCCGAGCAGCCCTCGACCACCACGGCCCCCGCCACGGTCCCCGCCCCGGCCGAATCGGAAGACATCGCCCGCGCTCGCCGCGAATTCGGCGCACTGCTCGGCGAGTTCCGCCGGACACCCGTACTCGTACCGCTCGACAAGGACGAGGCCCCCCTCGTCGGGGACTACGGCGGCATCCGCTGGATCTACGCCTTCTCGGACGAGTCGGCGCTGGCCAGGTTCGCGATCGCGAGGGGCGAAGGCGAGCGGGAGTGGGAGTACCGGCGGGTGCTGGGCGCGCGGTTGCTGGACGCCGGTGTCCCGGCGACGGGCGTGCCGACCGGGGTGGCGCTGGACGTGGGCAGCGACGGGGACGGCGTGCTGTTCCCGCCGGTGACGGGGATCGTGCCGGACGCGGCCGCGGTGGACGCGGAGACGGTGGACGGGGAGGAGACGCGGTGAGCGGTGAAACCGGCGGCAGCGGCGGCAGCGGCGGCAAGGACCTTCAGGCGGTCGGCCTCGAATCCATCGCCCAGGGCATCACGATGACCCTCTCCGAGCTGAAGGAGCTGGGCATCGACAGCATGGCCGGTTCCGGCCGTGGCTTCGAGGAGCTCGCCCTGTCGGGGCTGGAGTTGGGGCATGACGGTCTGACCTCGGCCTTCAAGTCGTTCTGCGAGCGCTGGGAGTGGGGCGTGCGCGACCTCGTGATCGAGGGCAACGTCTTCGCGCAGAACGTGGGCCTGTCGGCGGGCACGATGTACGAGACGGACCAGTACGTCGAGGGCGCCCTGAAGATCGGTGCCAACTCCCTGGTGGGCAATCCGTACGCCTCCGAGGACGAGGTCACGCAGATGGGCTGGCGCCAGATCGCCAACACCGGCATGGACTCCATGAGAAACCCCGACTACAGCGCGGAGTCCTTCGAGCAGGCGTGGGATAACAGCAAGCAGGGCTGGAAGGACGCGGGCCGCGATGTGATGACCTCGCAGGCGATGGCAGGACCCATCCCCGGCCCGCTCAACCTCCGGCAAGCCGCGGGTGTGAGTGACGAGCAGTACGAGACCTTCCTGGACGAGACCTTCGGCCCCTCCGCGGAAGAGCGGGCTCAGCAGCAGCAACTGCAGCCCCGACAGCAGGGCGAGGAGACCGGCTGATGGGCCTCGGCGATCTCGTCAACGGGGGTCTGGACAAGCTCGAGGACGGCTGGGACGCGGGGAAGAAGCTTGTCGGTGAGGGCATCGACAAGGGCACTGACCTCATCGGTGCGGGTCTGGAGAAGGTCGGTGCGGATGACTGGGCCGACAAGGTCGAGGACTTCGGCGACGAGCTGGCCTCGGACCTGGGCGCGACCCCGGGTGAGCAGCAGCTCGGTCAGAGCGACCAGGCGAATGAGCTGATCCATGGCAATCCGGGCACGATCCGTGCCTCGGCGTCGCATCTGAAGGATTTCCGCAAGGGGTTCGACAAGGTCGGCGAGGGAATGCGCGGCCTCGATTCCTCGCACTGGAAGGGTGCGGCCGCTGACACCTTCCGTGAGAAGTTCGCGATGCACCCGACCAAGTGGCTGCACGCGGCGGATGCCTGCGACAAGGCGGCGAGGGCGTTGGAGGACTTCGCCGACACGGTGAAGTGGGCGCAGAGCCAGGCCCAGGACGCCATCGACCTGTACAAGAAGGGCAAGAAGGCCTCGGACGACGCGGTGACGTCGTACAACAAGCGCGTCGACGCCTACAACGCCAAGGTCAAGGCGAACGAGGATCCGGGCCCGCGCCCGGAACCGTTCAAGGACCCGGGCACGGCGGACATCAAGCGGGCTCACGAGATCCTGGCCGAGGCCCGCCGTCAGCGCAACGACGCCGGCCGCACCGCCGCCACCTCCGTGCAGGCCGCCCTGGCGCACGCGCCCGCCGAACCCCCGGCCCTGGACCGCCTCCGTGCGAACGCCGAGGACGGGTACGTGGCGGTCAACACCGAGATCCTGCACGTCGCGGGGGGTGTGGTGAAGGGCGGTGCGGGATTGATCAACTTCGCCCGCGGCCTCAACCCCCTCGACGGCTACAACATCACCCACCCCGCCCAGTACCTGCAGAACGTCAGCATGACGCTCTCCGGCCTGGTCTCCACGGCCGCGCACCCGGAGCGGGCGGCGAAGTCGATGTGGGAGGGCTTCAAGAAGGACCCCTCCGAGGGCATCGGTCGCCTGATCCCCGAACTGATCGGCACCAAGGGACTCGGCCTGGCCCGGGGCGGACTGCGGACCGCGGTCAAGGAGGGGATGGAGGAGGCCGCCGAGCAGGGGGCGCGCAAGAGCGCGAAGGACGCCGCGCAACACTCCCGGGCCGGCGAAGCCGTGGAAAGCAAGGGCACCGACCCGATCGACCTCGCCACCGGCAGGATGTACCTGCCGCAGACCGACGTCACCCTCCCCGGCGCCCTGCCCCTGCAACTGACCCGACGGGTGGAATCCGGGTACCACCTGGGCCGCTGGTTCGGCCCGTCCTGGTCCTCCACCCTCGACCAACGCCTCGAGATCGACGCGGAGGGAGTCGTCCTCGTCACCGAGGACGGCCTGCTCCTCGCCTACCCGCACCCGGCACCTGGCCTGCCCACCCTCCCCTCACACGGCCCGCGCTGGCCCCTGGACCGCGAGGACGGCGGCTACACGGTCACCGACCCGCACACCCACCGCATCTGGCACTTCGCCGACCGCGGCGACGACCTGGCGGTCCTGGAACAGATCGACGACCGCAACGGCAACTGGATCACCTTCGAGTACGACGCCGAGGGCACCCCGCTGGCCGTGACCTCCAGCGGCGGCTACCACGTCCGGGTCACCACGGAGTCGGGCCGCGTCACGGCCCTCCACCTCGCCGCCACGGGCGAGGAACTGAAGCGCTACGCCTACACGGACGGCAACCTGACCGAGGTCATCAACTCCTCAGGCCTGCCACTCCGCTTCACCTACGACGAGTCCGGCCGCGTCACCTCCTGGACGGACACCAACGAGCACACGTACACGTACGAGTACGACGGCCAGGACCGTTGCACCGCGCAGGGCGGCACCGACGGGCACATGAGCCTCCGGCTGGCGTACGGCGAGAGAGACCCGGAAACCGGGTTGCGGACCACGACGGCGGTCAACGGCGTGGGCGCGGCACGCCAGTACCACGTCAACGATCTCCACCAGATCGTCGCCATCGTGGATCCGGCGGGGCACACCCGGCGCTTCACCCGTGACCGGTACAACCGCCTGCTGTCCGAGACGGACGCCATCGGCCGTACCACTGCCTGCCGGTACGACCCTCAGGGGAACCTGACGGAGGTCATCCGCCCGGACGGACGGCGAACGACGTTGTCCTACGACGACCGTGGGCTGCTCACGCGCATGGGGCGCCCGGACGGAGGCTCGCTCCGTCAGGAGTTCGACGCCGTCGGCAACCGCACGTCGGTCACCGACTCAGCCGGCGGCAGGCAGACCTTCACGTACGACGAGCACGGGCATCTGCGCGGGGTGCGCGACCAGTACGGCAGGTTGACCGAGATCCGCTGCGACGCGGCTGGTCTGCCCGTCGAGGTCCGCGATCACGCCGGCAACACCATGCGATACGGGCGGGACGCCTTCGGCCGCGTCACCACCATCACGGACCCCTTCGGTGCGACCGGTGAGGTGGAATGGTCCGTCGAGGGCCATGTCACCCGTCGGCGCAATCCGGACGGGACCGAGGAATCGTGGACGTACGACGGCGAGGGCAACTGCCTCACGCACACGAACACGGTCGGCGGAGTCACCCGTTTCGAGTACGCCCAGTTCGACCTGCTGACGGCGCGCACCGAACCGGACGGCTCCCGTTACGAGTTCGCCTACGACAACGAACTGCGCCTGACCCGGGTGACCAACCCCCACGGCCAGACGTGGACCTACGAGTACGACGCGGTCGGCCGGCTCATCACCGAAACCGACTTCGGCGGCCGCGTCACCCGCTGCTCGTACAACGCCGCCGGCGAGCTGACATCCCGAACGAACGCCCTCGGCCAGGTCGTCTCCTTCGAGCACAACGACCTCGGGCAGGTCGTCCGCAAGAGCGTCGACGGGGAGGTGTCGACGTACACCTACGACTTCACCGACCAGATCGCGCACGCCGCCAACCGCCATGCTGAACTCTCCCTCCTGCGCGACCGGCACGGCAACCTGGTGTCCGAACGCATCAACGGCCGTGAAGTGGCCTACCAGTACGACGAGTTCGGGCAGCTGACCGGACGTACGACGCCGTCGGGTGCCGTCAGTGCCTGGGAATACGATCCTGACGGGAGGCCCTTCCGGTTCACGGCCGACGGTCGCGTGATCGCACTGGAATACGACCGGATCGGCCGCGAAGTCGGTCGCCGGTTCGGCGAGTCGCTGAGCGTTTCCCGGTCGTTCGACGCGATGAACCGGCTGGTCTCCCAAGCGGTGGAGCACTCCCGCCGGCGTATCCAGTCGAG
The DNA here is from genome assembly GCF_043198595.1 of Streptomyces sp. NPDC048751. Classification (NCBI taxonomy): domain Bacteria; kingdom Bacillati; phylum Actinomycetota; class Actinomycetes; order Kitasatosporales; family Streptomycetaceae; genus Streptomyces; species Streptomyces sp. NPDC048751. The sequence continues at coordinate 455,328 of NZ_JBICUX010000002.1, read as the reverse complement.
GACCTATGCCTACCGAGCCGATGGCAGCCTGACCAAGGTCGATGACCAACTGAGCGGTGTTCGGCACTATGAACTCGATCAGGCAGGCCGGACCACTCGGGTCAGCGGGGACGGATGGGCGGAGTCCTACGCGTACGACCAGCTGGGCAACCAGACAGCCGCCGACTGGTCCGCGCGGCAGTTCGGCGACGACGGGTGCGGTGATCGCGCCTACCAGGGCGCCGACCTGGTGCGCGCCGGCCGGATCCGATACGAGCTCGACGCCGCGGGACGAGTCGTGCTGCGCCAGAAGACCCGGCTCTCCCGCAAGCCGGACACCTGGCGGTACAGCTGGGACGCGGAGGACCGGCTCACCGAGGTCGTCACCCCGGACGGCACGACATGGCGGTACCAGTACGACGCCCTGGGCAGACGCATCGGCAAGCAGCGCGTCGCCGCGAACGGTGTCGACGTACTGGAGCAGGTGGACTTCACCTGGGACGGCGTCTCCCTCTGCGAGCAGACGACCACCTGGGGAGACTCGCGTGACTCACTGACCCTGACGTGGCACCTCAACGGCGGCGAAGCGGTTGCCCAGAGCGAGCGCAGGGCCATGGCGACGGCCTCGCAGGAGGAGATAGACACCCGGTTCTTCGCCATCGTGTCCGATCTCTCGGGGTCTCCCTGCGAGTTGATCGACGAGTCAGGAGAGATCGCCTGGCGAGCCCGGTCCACGAACTGGGGGAAGCTCTCCTGGTCGGTCGGGAGCCAGGCCTACACCCCACTGCGTTTCCCGGGGCAGTACTGCGACTCCGAGACCGGCCTCAACTACAACTACTTCCGGTACTACGACCCCGAAGTCGGCCAGTACGTCAGCCTGGACCCCCTCGGCCTGGCCCCGGCGGCCAACCCGGTCGGGTATGTTGACCGGCCTTCTGTTTCCTGCGATCCGCTCGGCCTGGCCCCACAGAAGTCGCCGATCCCGCCGAAACCGTACGAGAGCCCCAACTTCCCTGACATGGCAAAGCAGTTCAACCCCGAGGGCGGGAACACGAACTGCACCTTTGTAGCCGACGCATTCGAACGGTACATGCGCGGCGAGGGGATCAAACCGGTGCCCGGAGACATGGGGGGACTCCAGTCCCTTGATCGCCTGGAGCATGTGTACGGGGCGAGCTTCAAGAAGACCGATTTCTGGAACATGGTCGACCACATCAGAAATTCGGGGGACGGTGCCCGCGGTATCGTCGCAGCGAGGCCCGGTGAGGGAATGCCGGGCCACGTATTCAATATCGTGAACCAGCAGGGTCGGGTGCTCTTCATCGACATGCAGACGGGATTTGTCGACCCTACCCTTTACAATACATTCAAGCTGCTGAGGACGAACTGATGTACACGCAGGAACAAGCAGAGCAGTTGGCCGCGGATTTTCTCCGACGGGAGACTGTCGGATCGGATCGCGAGGCTGTCCTGGTGGACAAGGAAAGCTCCAAGGGAGAGAAAGGCGACTCCTTCTACTTCACCTATACTTCTGTCGAATATCTAGCCACTGGGGACGACAGGCATCTCCTTTATGGCCCGCCCGCCATCGCGGTGCACAAGGCGACCGGCGAGAGTCGATGGGTCGGTATGCAGGAATTCTCGGAAGTAGACCCTTTCGATCGCCGGAAGTGACAGGTGACCCGGTCTGATGAGGACGAAGTGATGTATACGCAGGAACAAGCAGAGCGGTTGGCCGCGGACTTCCTTCGGCAGGCATCTGCTGGTTGGGACAACGAGGTCGCTCTGTTCGAAGAGGACAGTCATAAGGCGGCGAAGGGTAATTTCTTCTACTTCAGCTTTCAGTCTGTCAAGTACCTGTCGACCAGGGACGACAAGTACATGGTCTACGGACCCACCTGTATCGAGGTGCATGGCGTGACCGGCGAGTGCCGATTCGTGACTGTGCAGGACCTGCAGGCGGCTGGTGACCCGTTCAACTGGTGGCGCTGATCCAGATGGTCGGCTGGGTGGGGAGGGCGGCTGATGGGGCTCGGTGACTTCGTCAACGGTGGTCTGGACAAGCTCGAGGACGGCTGGGACGCGGGGAAGAAGCTTGTCGGTGAGGGCATCGACAAGGGCACCGACCTCATCGGCGCGGGCCTGGAGAAGGTCGGTGCCGATGACTGGGCTGACAAGGTCGAGGATTTCGGCGACGAGCTGGCCTCGGATCTCGGTGCGACGCCGGGGGAGCAGCAGCTTGGTCAGAGTGATCAGGCGAACGAGCTGATCCATGGCAGCCCGGGCACGATCCGGTCGTCGGCGTCGCATCTGAAGGACTTCCGCAAGGCGTTCGACAAGGTCGGCGAGGGAATGCGCGGCCTCGATTCCTCGCATTGGAAGGGTGCGGCTGCCGACACCTTCCGTGAAAAGTTCGCGATGCATCCCACGAAGTGGCTGCATGCTGCGGATGCCTGCGACAAGGCGGCCAAGGCGTTGGAGGACTTTGCCGACACGGTGAAGTGGGCGCAGGGTCAGGCGCAGGATGCCATCGACCTGTACAAGAAGGGCAAGAAGGCCTCGGACGACGCGGTGTCGTCGTACAACAAGCGGGTCGACGCCTACAACGCGAAGGTCAAGGCGAACGAGGATCCGGGGCCGCGCCCGGAACCGTTCAAGGATCCCGGCACCGCGGACATCAAGCGCGCTCACGAGATCCTGGCCGAGGCCCGCCGTCAGCGCAACGACGCCGGCCGCACCGCCGCCACCTCCGTGCAGGCCGCTCTCGCGCACGCGCCTGCCGAACCGCCCGCCCTGGACCGTCTCCGTGCGAACGCCGAAGACGGCTACATGGCGGTCAACACCGAGATCATGCACGTGGCTGGGGGTGTGGTGAAGGGCGGCGCTGGGCTGATCAATTTCGCCCGGGGCCTGAACCCCCTCGACGGCTACAACATCACCCACCCCGCCCAGTACCTGCAGAACGTCAGCATGACGCTCTCCGGCCTGGTCTCCACCGCCGCGCATCCCGAGCGTGCGGTGAAGTCGATGTGGGAGGGCTTCAAGAAGGACCCGTCGGAGGGCATCGGTCGCCTGATCCCGGAACTGATCGGCACCAAGGGCCTGGGGTTGGCGCGGGGCGGGCTGCGGACCGCCGTGAAGGAGGGGATGGAGGAGGCCGCCGAGCAGGGCACGCGCAAGGGCGCCACGAAGGCCGCCAGAGAGCACGCGGAACAGCACGACACCCAGAACCCCAGCGAGAAGCCCAAGAAAGACCCCACGGACCCGGTCGACCTCACCACCGGCAAGATGTACCTGCCGCAGACCGACGTGGCGCTGCCCGGCGCTCTCCCCCTCGTCTTCAGACGGCGGGTGGAGTCGGGCTACCACTACGGCAGGTGGTTCGGCCCCTCCTGGTCGTCCACCCTCGACCAGCGCCTGGAGATCGACGCGGAGGGAGTCGTCCTCGTCACCGAGGACGGCCTGCTCCTCGCCTACCCACACCCGGCCCCGGGCCTGCCCACCCTCCCCTCCCACGGCCCCCGCTGGCCGCTGGACCGCGAGGACGGCGGCTACACGGTCACCGACCCCACCACCCACCGCGTCTGGCACTTCGCCGACCGCGGCGACGACCTGGCGGTCCTGGAACAGATCGACGACCGCAACGGCAACTGGATCACCTTCGAGTACGACGCCGAGGGCACCCCGCTGGCCGTGACCTCCAGCGGCGGCTACCACGTCCGCGTGACCACGGAGGCGGGCCGCGTGACGGCCCTTTACCTCGCTGCCACGGGCGAGGAGCTGAAGCGCTACGCCTACACCGACGGCAACCTGACCGAGGTCATCAACTCCTCAGGCCTCCCACTCCGCTTCACCTACGACCAGTCCGGCCGCGTCACCTCCTGGACGGACACCAACGACCGCGGCTACACCTACGAGTACGACGACCAGGACCGCTGCATCGCAGAGGGCGGCACGCACGGCCACATGACCCTGCGCCTGTCCTACGACGACAGGGACCCGGAGACCGGCCTGCGCGTGACGACCGCGACCACCGCCGAGGGCCACACCCGGCGCTACGTCGTCAACGACGCCTGCCAGATCGTCGCCGAGACCGACCCGCTCGGCGCGGTCACCCGCTTCGAACGCGACCGTTACCACCGCCTGCTGTCCCGGACGGACCCCCTGGGCCACACCACCACGTTCCGGTACGACGAGGCAGGCAACCTTCTGGCCCTCGTCCGCCCGGACGGCCGCGAGACGAGAGCCGAGTACAACGAACTCGGCCTTCCGGTGAAGGTGGTGAACGCGGACGGCACGGTGGTCCGCCAGACGTACGACGACCGCGGCAACCGCACGTCGGTGACGTCTCCATCGGGCCGCACTACGCACTTCACCCACAACGAGGCAGGCCACGTAACGTCGGTCACCGACCCGCTGGGCCACACGACCACGATCGTGTCCGACCGCGCGGGCCTTCCCCTTCAGATCACGGACCCCCTCGGCGCGACCACGCGTTACGAACGCGACGCCTTCGGCCGCCCGGTCAGCCTCACGGACCCCACGGGCGCCGTGACCCGCCTGGAGTGGACGGTGGAGGGCCACCTGGTCCGCCGTACGGCGGCCGACGGCTCGACGGAGTCATGGACGTACGACGGCGAGGGTAACTGCACCACCCACACGGATCCGATGGGCGGCATCTCCCGTTTCGAGTACACCCACTTCGACCTGCTGACCGCCCGCACTGGCCCGGACGGCGTGCGCTACGACTTCGACCACGACTTGGAACTGCGGCTGACGAAGGTCACCAACCCGCAGGGCCTGACGTGGGATTACGAGTACGACGCGGCCGGACGCCTCATCGCGGAGACGGACTTCGACGACCGCACGCTCACATACACGTACGACCCGGCTGACCGCCTGATCGCCCGCGCGAACGCGCTCGGCGAGGTGACGCGGTTCGAGCACAACGCGCTGGGCCAGGTGATCCGCAAGGACGCGGCGGGCCGGGTCACGACGTACGCGTACGACATGACGGACCAGCTGGCCGAAGCCATCGGCACTGACGACACACGCCTGACCCTCCTGCGCGACCGCTTCGGCCGCCTGCGCTCGGAGACGGTCGACGGCCGCACGCTGACGTACACGTACGACGAGCTGGGCCGCTGCACGGGCCGTACGACTCCGACCGGCGCGACGACGACATGGTCGTACGACGCCGCCGGCCGGCGTACCGGCATGGTTGCCTCCGGCCGCTCGATCGACATCACGTACGACCCGGCAGGCCGTGAACTGGCGCGCCGCATCGGCGAGACGGTCACCCTGGAGCACACCTTCGACCGACTGGGCCGCCTGACGACCCAGTCGGTGACGGGCGCGGGCGGCCGTGCGGTGCAGCACCGGTCCTACACCTACCGCGCCGACGGCAACCTGATCGGCGTCGACGACCACCTCTCCGGCTCCCGCCGCTTCGACCTGGACGCGACGGGGCGCGTGACGGCGGTCCACGCGGCGAACTGGACGGAGTCGTACGCGTACGACGTGGCGGGCAACCAGACGAGTGCGCACTGGCCGACATCCCATCCCGGCGGGGAGGCGACCGGCCCCCGCGAATACGTCGGCACCCGCATCACCCGAGCCGGCAACGTCCGCTACGAACACGACGCCCTCGGCCGCATCACCCTGCGCCAGAAGACCCGCCTGTCCCGCAAGGCGGACACCTGGCGCTACGAGTGGGACGCGGAGGACCGCCTCACGGGGGTGACCACCCCGGACGGCACGCGCTGGTGCTACAGGTACGACCCGTTGGGCCGCCGCACGGCGAAGTGCCGCCTGGTGGAGGACGGCGAAACGGTCGTCGAGCGAGTGGACTTCACGTGGGACGGCACGACCCTATGCGAACAGACGACAACGTCCGTCACCCTGCCCAACCCGGTCACCCTCACCTGGGACCACCGAGGCCTGTACCCAGTAGCCCAGACGGAACGCATCACCACCGCCGACGCACCACAAGAGGAGATCGACTCCCGCTTTTTCTCCATCGTCACCGACCTGGTCGGCACCCCGACCGAACTCCTGGACGAACGCGGGGACCTGGCCTGGCGCACGCGACGCACCCTGTGGGGCGCCACCGCGTGGGCCGCTGACAGCACCACCTATACGCCCCTCCGCTTCCCCGGCCAGTACTACGACCCGGAAACGGGCCTGCACTACAACTACTTCCGCCACTATGACCCGGAAACGGCCCGGTACCTCACCTCCGATCCTCTCGGGCTCGCTCCCGCCCCCGATCCCTACTCGTACGTCCGCAATCCACATATTTGGGCCGACCCCCTCGGTCTCGCGCCGAAGTGTCCGGTGGAAAAGGCACAGAGCACTGCGGACAAGATCATCGCTCGTGCCCAGGAGGGCAAAGTGCGTAGGGACAGTGGCTACCATCCGCACTTTGACGATGACCGCGTGCTCGAAATCCTGAAAAGCCCGGACGCCGTGTACCTGTCCGCGGGCGGCCGCGGGAACCTCATCTTCCGACAGGGTGAGGACATCGTGGTCACGAAAGGCCCCGGGGCGGGCGCGGGCGATGTGATAACCGGGTACGGCCCGTCCGGAGTCAAGGGAGAGTCCGGGGCCAAGGCAGTGGGTGGCGCGGCCGATGACCCCGGCCCGCCGGTAACCCACGACGATATCGTGAACGGGAACGTTCCGAGCTCAAGAGGCGGCACCATGCCGCCGGCGCAGCAGATCCGGTGAGGCGGAATCCCAGTGAAATTCTCGATGGGCGAAACCATGGAAGTCGAGACCACGGGGCGTCCGCTGACGTTCACGCCTCGCTTCGACATCACCGGACCTCAGGTGATCGTCGCTGGTTACGCGGACCCGGCCGGTCGAGAGCGGCTGATCGGCACGTCGTTCGGGAGCATGCAATGGCTGTGGTCGGACACCGACGAGGTTCGATTTGCCGCCGACACTCGGGAACTGATCGGTGTCACGTTGCACGTACCCCTGAAGTCCGCTCCCGCACAGATTTGTCGCATGCGGCCGAATGGACTGCCGCCGCAGCTGGGCGGCTTGCGCGCGGCCACCGCGGAGGAGTTCGCCCTGCTCCAGACGACCGCTTTCTGCTGCACGTCCGACGCTGCTGAGCTGATGTGCCTGAAGGACCTTGATGTCCTCGAAGGCCCGGCACCCGCGCGGATCGGCATCGCCTCGGATGTATGCCTCCTCGTCCAGGAAGGGGCCATGGTCGGCTGGAGCCTCAGCGATCCCGCGCGATATCTGACAGATGGTTTCGCAGACCCCGACACCGGCCCCCCGGCCGCCGTGACCCGGCTCCGGCTCGCCGAGTGCCTAGCGTTGGTCTCCGAGCCGCTCGTCGACGGGGTCATGGATGGAGAACCGGGCGCGTGGCGCAGTCTTCGTGCTGTCGAGCGCGCTTTGGGCGAACAGCGGGAGGACCGCAGTCGGGCGGACGTCCTGCACCGACTCGTCAGCCGTTTGATCGAGGACTACGAGTCCTGATCCACCGGCGGTCTGGACGCGGGGCATGCGTGAGCGCACCATCCACGGCCGCTACCTCTCCCCCTTCCTGAGAGCGATCCATGCTCCACGGCAACCTGAGCGGGCCTGGGAGCGTCTTGCTCGCGCTGGAAGAGGCTTTCCGCGCGCAGAGCCCCCGCGCCTGAATGGGCCGCCACCGACACGGCCGTACCGCTGTCCGCCGAGCACATCCAGTTGTTGGTGTCCGCCGCGGAACCAAGCGGTCGAGCAGCGGATGTGGAGAATCCGTGTGCGCAACCTGCCCCGTTTTGCCGCCACTTGTGAGATGACAGTTGCCTACCGGCTGGGCAAACGCTGTTCTCCGGTCACAGGCGCGTGGATACAGTGCTGAGGTAGTCACGCAATGAAGTCACCTCGGTGCAGCGGAGTAACACCGCGCTGCGCCGACGGGCGGGGATATGGGGAGCTGCGCGTGCCAACTGCCATTGCCGTGACCAGTGCCGACATGGCGCTGCCGCCGCAGGACGAGCGGACCCTGCCCGCCGTCGTCCTCAATGACTTCGCGAGCGTGCCGCTGGAGAGGGCCGTGGGCGTGCTCCAGGCCGTCATCGAGCAGCACGGACATGTCGTCGTCGCGTACTCGGGGGCCGTACCGGCCGCGCTGGAGCGGCGGTTGTACACCGTGCGGTCGCTGCTCGAGAGCGACCGGATCGCTCTGTTCCGGCCCGAACTCCCGCCCCTCGGGCTCGCCGTCCTCGTACGGCAACTCCGCCAGCTCGCCTCCTGCGACCTCAGCCCGGGTGTACTCGCCTCGGCTGGGCGGTTGCTGACTCACTACATCCACGCCGGCGCGCTGCTGGGTTCCGTCGCCCGGCTCGACCGGGTCGCGGTGAACCTCAAGTCGCACGCCAGGTCGTGGCTCCCGGGAAGCCAGTTCGGCGTGATGGCGCATCCGCAGCCGCAGTTGGTGAAGATCGGGCCCGAAGCGCACCTCACCGGGCCGGACTTCGACACCTCGCTCCTGGTCGCCAAGGGGCAGCTCCCGTCCGACTGGGTCACCGCCACCCTCGCCCCCGCCTGGCACGCGCAGGGGATGCGCGAGGTGCCGCTGCCCGCCGAGTCCGCCGACTGGTGGGGGACCGGCAAGCTGGTCGAGTTCTGCGCCTATCTGCCCGACCTGTCGGTGCTCTACCAACTCGTCACGTCCGTGCGGCAGACCGTCTGCCACTGGTGCGGCGTCGACGTGATAGGGGACCGCTGCGTGTTCTGTTCGGCGACGCCACCTGTGTACGAGGGCGCGTCATCCGGGTACGAAATCCAGCTGTACGGGGATCAGGCCGCCGCCGGCTGAGATTCCACGAGGTCCAACCGGCCTGAATCGCCACACCCCCCGCCCGCTCGACCCGACCCCCCAACGAGGTTGCACGGTTCATGAACTCCCGTCAGCGCCGCGGCGTGATTCTTCTGATCCTGTCGGTGTTGTGCGCCCTCGGCGCGTTCGCCGGCGTGCTCTCCGTCATCAGCGACGTGAAGTCCAAGGTCGGCCCCGAGGTCACCGCCTATCAGCTGAAGAGCGACGTGCCGCCCTACACCGCCCTCACCACGGGTCAGTTCGAGAAGGTCGACATGCCGAAGCGCTGGCTGTCCGCCAACGCGGTCACGGATCTCGCCGAGATACGGGGGAAGATCGCCGTGACGACGCTGAAGGAGGGATCCCTGCTGCAGAGCGACATGATGGTGGACCAACCCGCCCTGCAGCCGGGGCAGCAGGAGGTCGCCATCATGATCGATGCGGCGACCGGTGTCGCCGGCAAGATCACGCCGGGATCCACGGTCAACGTGTACGCCACCTTCGAGGGTGACCGGGAGGGTGCCCCCGATCAGTCCAAGATCATCGTAACAAATGCCAAAGTCCTGGACGTCGGCGATCTGAAGGCCCTCGAACCCGACCCGGAGGACCGCACCCGGGAACCCACGGACGCCGTCCCGATCACCTTCGCGCTGTCCTCCCTCGACGCCCAGCGCATCACGTACGCCGAGTCGTTCGCCAAGCGGGTCCGGCTCGCGCTGGTGGCGCCCGGCGGCGACAGCACGGTGCCGGACAAGGACCGTACGTACGAACTCACGAAGGACAAGTGAGAGGCCGCCATGCCCACGAGGATCCTCCCGGCAGTCGGCGACCCGGACGCCGTCCGCTCCATCACGACCCTGCTCAGCCAGCTCCCGGACGCCGAACCGGTCGCCCCGGTCGTCGACTCCACCCAGCTCGTCGACACCCTCGCCCGCCTCGCCGCCGAGTCGGTCGACGAACTGCCCGAGGTCGTCGTCGTCCACGAGCGGATCGGGCCCGTACCGGCCCTGGAGCTCATCCGCGAGGTGGCCCTGCGCTTCCCGGCCGTCGGCGTCATCCTCATCACCACCGACGCCGGCCCCGGCCTTTTCGCCGCCGCCATGGACTCCGGCGCGCGCGGTCTGGTCGCGCTGCCCCTCAGCTACGAGGAACTCGCCCACCGCGTCCAGGCCGTCGCCCAGTGGTCGGTGGGCGTCAGACGCCATCTCGGGCATGGCGGCGACGTGTTCACGGGCGTCGGCGGCACCGTCGTCACGGTCAGCGGCGCCAAGGGCGGTGTCGGCACCACCCTCACCGCCATCCAGCTCGCCCTCGCCGCCCAGGCGTCGGGGCGCGGCGCGGCCCTCCTCGACATGGACCTCCAGACCGGGGACATCGCCTCCTACCTGGACGTCCAGTTCCGCCGCTCCGTCGTCGACCTGGCCACCATCACCGACATCTCGCCCCGCGTCCTCGCCGACGCCGTCTTCCGCCACGACACCGGGCTCGCCCTGCTGCTCGCGCCCGGCGAGGGCGAACGCGGCGAGGAGGTCACCGACCGCGCCGCCCGCCAGATCGTCAGCGCCCTGCGCTCCCGCTATGAGGTCGTGGTCGTCGACTGCGGCGCCCAGCTCGGCGGTGCCGGTGCCGCCGCCGTCGAGATGGCCGACACCGCCCTGCTGGTCACCACCCCGGACGTGCTCGCCGTCCGCGGCGCCAAACGCACCGTCCGCATGTGGGACCGCCTCCAGATCCGCAAGGCGGAGGAGACCACGATCGTCGTCAACCGCCACACCCGCGGTACGGAGATCCAGCCCGCCCTCATACAGAAGATCACCGGCACCGGAATCGCCTCGACCACCGTCCCCGCCAACTTCAAGGAACTCCAGGGCGCCGTGGACGCGGGCCGTATCCACGCCCTCGACAACAAGAGCACGGTGAAACAGGCCCTGTGGGGCCTCGCCGGCGAGCTCGGGCTCGTCAAGGCCGCCGAGGGCAGCGGCCACCGCGGCAGCCGGGGGGCCGTCGGCTTCCGGCGGCGCCGGGACGGAGGGGGATGAGCATGCGCAGGTTCCTCGGCAAGGGGCACGACCGGGGCCAGGTCACCATCGAGTTCCTCGGCATGACCCCGGTGATCATCGTGACCCTGGTTCTGGTGTGGCAGTGCGTGCTCGTGGGGTACGCCTACACCCTCGCCGGGAATGCTGCGGACGAGGCGGTGCGAGCGGGGACGGCGGTGCCACGGGGCGCGCGCCAGGGCGTGTGTCAGGAGGCGGGGCTCAAGCACCTCTCGGGATCGTGGACGGGGGAGGTGGCATGCGACGGGACCGGCTATGTGCACGCCGACGTGAAGGTCCACGTCCCGGTCCTCTTCCCGGGCAGCATCTCCTTCCCGTTCAAGGCGGAGGGCCACGCCGGTGCCGTGGAGGAGGAGAAGCACTGAGATGTCGTACGACCGGAACAGGCGCCGACGCGACCGCGGCCAGGTCGCCATCGAGTACCTCGGGTTCGTCCCGATCCTCCTCCTCGTCGCGCTGGCCGGTATCCAGCTGGGCATCATCGCGTACGCCGCTCAGCAGGCGGGTACGGCGGCGAGGGCGGGGGCACGGGCCGCCTCGCTCAACGAGAGCGCCCAGCAGGGCTGTCAGGAGGCCGTCAGTGACTGGCTCGCCGACGGGACCAGCTGTCTCCCGGAGCGCGGCGGCGACGAGGTCACCGTCACCGCCACGGTCCAGATCCCGTCCGTCGTCCTCATCTGGCAGTTCGACCCCGCCGTGAAGACCGCCACCATGCCGATCGACCACGAGCCACGAGGAGCGTCGACCCCATGAGCCTGCGGGCACGCATCAACTCCCCCGAGGAGCACGGCAGCCGGGGCGAGGACGGACACCTGGTCGCCTCCTACCGGGCCAAGCTCCTTGAGGAGATCGACCTCGCGGAGATGAGCTCGCTGGCCGCCGCCGAGCGCAGGGCACGGCTGGAACGGGTACTGGGGCACATCATCAGCCGTGAGGGTCCGGTCCTCTCCACCGTCGAGCGCTCGCAGCTGATCCGGCGGGTGGTCGACGAGGCGCTGGGCCTCGGCATCCTGGAGCCGCTCCTCGAAGACGCGTCGATCACCGAGATCATGGTGAACGGGCCGGACGCGATCTTCGTGGAACGGGCGGGCCGCGTCGAGCAGTTGCCGCTCCGCTTCGCGTCGAACGACCAGTTGATGCAGACCATCGAACGCATCGTCTCGACGGTCAACCGCCGCGTGGACGAGTCGAACCCGATGGTCGACGCCCGGCTGCCGTCCGGCGAGCGCGTCAACGTCATCATCCCGCCGCTGTCGCTGACCGGCCCGATCCTCACCATCCGCCGCTTCCCGCGTTCCTTCACCCTGCACGAGCTGATCGACTTCGGCTCGCTCGACGACCACATGCTGTTGCTGCTGGCGGGGCTGGTGCAGGCGAAGTTCAACGTCATCGTCTCGGGCGCGACGGGCACCGGCAAGACGACCCTCCTCAACGCCCTCTCCGGTCTGATCCCCGGCGGGGAACGCATCATCACCATCGAGGACTCGGCGGAACTCCAGCTCCAGCAGACGCATGTGATCCGCCTGGAGTCACGGCCCCCGAACGTCGAGGGCCAGGGGCAGGTCACGATCCGAGACCTGGTCCGCAACTCGCTGCGCATGCGGCCCGACCGGATCGTCGTCGGTGAGGTCCGCGGTGGCGAGTCCCTCGACATGCTCCAGGCGATGTCCACCGGCCACGACGGCTCCCTCGCCACCGTGCACGCCAACAGCGCCGAGGACGCCCTGACGCGGTTGCAGACGCTGGCGTCGATGTCCGACGTGGAGGTGCCGTTCGTGGCGCTGCACGACCAGATCAACAGTGCCGTGGACGTCATCGTGCAGCTCACCCGGTTCGCCGACGGCGCCCGCCGCATCACCGAGATCGCCGTGCTCGACAGCCACGGCGGGGAGCCGTACCGGCTGGCCACCGTGGCCCGCTTCGACGCCCGCCCCATGACCTCCGACGGCCGTGTCTACGGCGCCTTCCAGTACTTCCCCCTTCCACGCCGTACCGCCGACCGCCTCTACATGGCGAGCCAGCCCATTCCCCAGGCCTTCGGCGTCGCCCACACGGTGGACCAGCTGGCCACCCGAGTAGCCAGGTAGGCAGGACAGCCCATGGACCTCCAGACCCTCGTCACCCTCACCACCGGCGGCACCCTGCTGACCTGCACCCTCGCCGTCGTGGGCCTGCACCTCTACACCAAGGGCAGGGCCCAGCAGGCGGCCCTCGCGGACCGTCTCTCCGCCGCCGGACAGCTCCCGCTCACCGGCCGCCGACGCCGCTTCCCCAACCTGGACCGGCGCCTGCGCGGTACACGCTTCGGCCGGTCGCTGGAGCTGAGGCTGGCGGCGACGGGCCTCGACATCACCCCCGGCGAGTTCTTCGCCTGCATGCTGGCGGCGGTGGCCGGCCTGTGGCTGGTCGGCCAGGCCGCCCTGGCGCCCTTCTTCGGCCCCATCGCCGGGCTGCTCGGAATCTGGGCGGCGATACAGTTCCTCAACTGGCAGCGCCAGAAACGTATCGAGCGGTTCATCAACCAACTCCCCGAGCTGGCCCGCATCCTGGCGAACGCCACCCAGGCGGGCCTGGCCCTGCGCACCGCGATCGGCATGGCGGCGGAGGAACTGGAAGCACCTGCGGGGGAGGAGCTCGCCCGGGTCGCCAACCAGCTGACGATCGGGCACTCGATGGACGACGCGCTGGGGGAGCTCGCCGACCGCCTCCCCTCCCGGGAACTCGTCGTCCTCGTCACCACCCTGGTCCTCTCCAACCGCGCGGGCGGACAAGTGGTCGGCGCCCTGCGCAACCTCACCGAGACACTGGAGGAACGCAAGGAGACGCGACGCGAGATCCGCACCCAGCTCTCCCAGGTCAACATGACCTCGTACGCCGTACCGGTGATGGGCGTGGGCTCGTTGTTCCTCATGAACGGCGTCAAGGACGGCGCCCTGGAACGCATGACCGGCTCACCGCTCGGGCAGGGCGCGGTGATCATCGCGTTCGCGCTGTACGCGGTCGGCTTCATCCTGATCCGCCGCATGTCGCGGATCGACGTCTGAGGGGCGGGCGAGCATGGGACTTCTGCTGGCGGCACTCATGGGGCTGAGCGTCTGGGGCGCCTTCGCCGGGATCCGCATGTACCGGGCGGACGCCAAACTGCCCTCCGACCTGGCCCTCGCCCTGGAGGTCGGCGCCACCCGCACCGGCGCCGTCGACTCCCTCGTCGACCGCATGGGCATGCGCTACGCCCCCGCCGTACTGCGCCTCATGGGCCCCAAGCAGGTCGCCAAGTACCGCCGCAAAATAGACCTGGCGGGCAACCCCGGCGGCCTGACCATCGACCGCTACGCCGCCCGCCGCGCGGTGTACGGCGCGCTGGGCGGTACGGGCTTCCTGGTGTTCCTCCTGCGGGGCAACTACTTCGTGGCCCTGCTCCTGCTGGCCTTCGGCGCGTTCTGGACGGAGGTCGGCATCTGGTCGGCGATCCGCATCCGCAAGGACGTCATCGAACGCACCCTCCCCGACTTCCTCGACGTCCTCGCCGTGGTCGTCAGCGCGGGCCTCGGCTTCCGCCAGGCACTCGACCGGGTCGCGTCGCGCTACGAGGGCCCGTGGGCGGACGAACTCCGCATCACGCTCCGCCAGATGGACCTCGGCGTGAGCCGCCGCGAGGCCTTCGCGGAACTGCGCCGCCGCAACGACTCCGAGCAGGTCGCCATGTTCGTCACGGCACTCCAGCAGGGCGAGGAACTGGGCGCGCCGATCGTCGACACGCTCGTCTCCATCGCCAAGGACATGCGCCGTACGGACGCGCAGAACGCCCGCCGCAAGGCCGCCCGCGCGGTTCCCAAGGCCACCATGATGATCACCACGTTCATGGTCCCGGCCACCATGCTCCTGCTCGGCGCGGGCCTGCTGCTCGGCTCCGGCACGGACTTCGGCACGCTCACGGGCGAGTAGGGGAGGGCGAGGGGATGACGACTACGCCGGAAGCGCCGGTGCGGTGGGTGTTGAAGGGACGGTCGACGTCGGTGCCGGACGCCCCGGCTGCTGCCGCCGCCGACCCCGCTCCACAGGAGCGGGTACCGCCCTCACCCGCCATCCCCCTCCAGGTCAACGCACTCCAAGCCATGTGCCGGCAGGTATTCGGCTTCCGGCTTGCCATGATCGCCCTGGCCGCCCCCGCCGCCCTCCTCAACGCGGCACCGGGCGTCCCCACCCGCCTGGTGGCCACCGCCGTGGTCCTCACCTTCATGGGCTCCTACGTCCTCTTCCGCGACTGGGAACGCTTCGGCCCCCTCCTCCTGCGCCACCCCGCCCTCCTCGCCGCGGACACCCTCTTCGGCTCGCTCCTGCTCATCTCCGCGGGCCCGGACACCACCCTCGCCTACGTCAGCGTCTGCACCCCCCTCCTCGCCGGCATCGTCTACAGCTGGCGCGGAGCGGCCTGCTTCGCCTCCCTCCAGTCCCTGATACTCCTGCTCGTCTGCACCACCACGAAGGGCCTGGGCTCCACCCCCGCCGAGACCCTCCTCCTCCCCGGCTTCTGCGTCATCACCGGCGCGGTCGGCTCCAGCCTGCGCGGCCTGATGCTCCGCTTCGGCACCGCCACCCAGGCCCTGACCGAGGTCCGGGCCCGCCTCGCGGCGACGGAGGCGGTCGACGCCGAACGCGCCCGCCTCGCCCGCGAGATGCACGACTCGGTCGCCAAGACCCTGCACGGCGTCGCCCTGGCCGCGGACGGCCTCACCGCCTCGGCGGGCGCCGACCGCCCGGACCCCGCCCTGATCAGACAACAGGCCGAACTCGTCGCCCGCTGCGCCCGCCGCGCGGCCGCGGAGTCCCGCGAACTCCTGTCGGACCTGCGCAGCGAGCCGGACGGGAGTCCGGGCACAGACTTACTGACGGAACTGTCCTCGCGCACGGCCGACTTCACCACACGCACGGGTGTACCGGCGACGTACCGTCCGACGGGCTCGGCCCCCGTCCCGCGCGTTCCGTCCACGGTGGCCCGCCACCTGCTCACCATCACCGCGGAGGCCCTGGACAACGCCCACCGCCACGCGTCCCCGTCCCGGGTCGAGGTGGAGGCGGGCGTCCACGACGGCTGTCTACGGGTCACGGTGTACGACGACGGACCCGGCCTGCCCCCCGACACCAGCCTCGAACAACTCCGCCGCACCGGCCACTTCGGCCTGGTCGGCATGGTCGAACGGGCCGCCTCGGTGGGCGCCGGCCTCCACATCGGACGCGGTACGCACCCCACGGGCACGGAGGTCCGCCTGGAACTCCCGCTGACGACACTGACGTCCGGGGCCGCCGCACACGTATGACGTGACGGGTACGCCTGCCGGACACGGACGAGACGAGAGGAGGCCGCGCGATGCCACCCCCACCCCCGAGCCCCTTCGAGAACTCTCCGCCATCCGTCCCGCTGCGGGTGGTCGTCGCCGACGACAACCCCGTGGTCCGTGCGGGCCTGACGGCACTCCTCTCCGGCCGCGAGGACATCACGGTCGTGGCGGAGGCGGCTGACGGCCGCGAGGCGTACGAGGCCGCGCGTCTCCACACCCCCGACGTCATCCTCCTGGACGTCCGTATGCCCGGCGTCGACGGCATCGAGGCGCTTCCCCATCTGGTCCGTCTCGCCCCGGTCATGATGCTCACGTACAGCGGCGAATCGGAGATCGTCCAGGAGGCGTTGCGCAGGGGCGCGGGCGGCTATCTCGTCCACGGCGAGTTCACCGTCGACGAACTGGTCACCGCGGTACGGGACATCAGGCGCGGCCGGCCGCACTTCACACCGACCGCGGCGGCGGCGCTGCTGGCACACTTTCAGGGCGGTGCGAGTGCACACGATGACGATGTCTCTACTTCCGCTCTACCACCCACTTTCGCGAAAGAGCTTTCGCAACTGCAACCATCTGTGGGACAGTCTTCATCGGCACGGTCGGCGTTCCGACTCAGCGCGAGGGAGGCGGAGATCATGGACCTCATCGCATCCGGCATGACCAACCAGCAGATCGCCGCCACCTGCTTCATCAGCGAGAAGACCGTCAAGAACCACATCAACCGCATCTTCGCCAAACTCCACAGCACGAACCGCACGGAGGCGACGGCGAAGTGGCGGGGGGAGCGGTGATGGGCCCCGCCTGGGCCCGCAATTGGGTCCTGGGGCCCTGGGGCGATCGGGGATCTTCGGCTTACGGTCCCGGTAAGGCGACCCCCGGAAGGGAACACCATGAGCGACCTGATGCTGAAGACGGCCGTCGCGGCCAAGGTGCGCGTGAACGGTTGGAAGAACACGACGGTCGAGGCGGTTCGGCGGCGTGGCGGCGACAGGGGTCAGACCGCGGTCGAGTACTTGGGCATCATCGCGGTGGTCGTGGCAATCGTGTTGGCGATCACGGGTACGGACATCGGCAAGACGATCCTCGACAAGATCAAGACGAAGATCGCCGAAATCACCTGATGCCTAAGCCTGCGCGCAGGCGCGGTGACGCAGGGCAGGCCTTCCCCATCTACATCACGGTGGTGGCGGGCCTGCTCTTTCTTGCGTTCGCCTATCTCGCCGTTGGCCAGGGTGCGGTGAGCCGGAACGGTGCCCAGACGGCAGCGGATGCGGCGGCTCTTGCGGCGGCCCAGGACACCCGGGACCAACTCGCAGACCAGTGGCTGAGGGACATACGCGACCCGGACAAGTGGCAGGACGTTTTCGACGGCAAGTTGGATGTGGACCCAGATTCGTGCGTGCGCGCTGATGAGTTGGCGGCGCTGAACGATTCCCACCTGGACGAGCCGTGCCAGCCCGACGGGCTGCTTGCCTACAAGGTGCGCGTCATGACCAACAAGCCCGTCGGAGACTCCATCGTCCCCGGCACGGAAGGCATGTACGCGAAGGCGGAGGCCCGAGCCGTCATCGAGCCTCTCTGCGAGCCCCCGGACCTGACCCCCGGAAGCGACGTACTGCCTGAGCTCGCCTGTGAGGGCGGCAAGACGTGGACCCCGGACCCGGACGACAGCGCCAGTCTTCCGAAGCCCGAGGACCTCTTCGACGTCCACCTGGCCGACGACTGACAAGCGAACGACTCGTGGAGAAGGAAACAGAACGATGAGCATTCGGTTCACTGCGAAGGCCCGCAGGGGGGTGGTCGCGCTGACCGTCGCGGCCGGACTGGCCAGCGGTGTGGCCGGCTGCGGCGGGGGCGGAGACGGAGGCGATGACAAGAAGCCGGAGAAGTCGGCGTCCGCCTCCAAGGACGACGGATCCGGGCCGAGTCCTCAGGAAGGGCAGTCGGAGGAGCCTCTGGCCGAACTCCGGGGACCGGACGGCCTGAACCTCAAGATCATGTCAGCCACGAGGGACGCCGGCGGGTTCGTCACCATCAACGCCGACCTCAAGAACGACGGGAGCAAGACGAGCGTGCTCTCGTCCCAGCTCACCGGTAACGAGACCGAGATCATGAGAAACGGTCAGTCCTTCGGCGGGGCCACTCTCGTCGACTCCAAGGGCAAGAAGCGCTATTACGTGCTTCGGGACACTGATGGGCGGCCGCTTACCACCAGCGGGGTACAAACGGTGAAGGCGGGCGAGACGATCCCCATCTTCCTGCAGTTCCCGGCGCCACCGGCGAGCACGACACAGGTCAGCTTCCAGTTGCCGACTTTCCCCACGGCCAGCATCAACATCTCAGGGTGAGGCCGACCATGACCCTCACCCGCAAGACGAGGACCCCCCTGCTCGTCGCAGCCACTCTCGTCCTCGCCACGCAAGCCCCGTCGGCCCACGCCGACGACTCTCCCAGCGTCCCCCCAGGCACCGAACCCACTGCCGCCGCCCCCGTCCAGGTCGACCCCAACGACCCCGACCTCAAGCTCCCCGAAGGCGCCACCCTAGCCTCCGTCAAGGTGCTCGACATCAAGTCCGTCGTGGAGGACCAGAGCGGTGACGAGCGCCGTGAGGACACCAACGCGGACGTGAAGTTCGCGTTGCAGGCCGAGGTGCTGTTCAGCAAGGACAGCGCGAAGCTGAGCGCCGAGTCGAAGGCGAGGATCGTCGCGATCGCTGATGAGATCAAGACCCAGAACGCCACGAAGATCCGCGTCTTCGGCTTCACCGACAACCTCGGCTCCTCCGCCCACGGTGACGTCCTGTCCCGGCAACGCGCCAACGCCGTACAAGCCGTCCTGGACGACGAGCTGAACGACCCGAACGTCACCTTCGACGTGCGCGGCTACGGCGAGCAGTACCCGATCTCGTCCAACGCCACGGAGGAGGGACGGAAGAAGAACCGACGGGTGGAGGTCACGTTCCCGCGCGCGGCGAGCTGAGCGGTCTGCGCAGGACCAGCCGGCCTCGGCGGGCGAGGAGCTCGGCGATGGTAATGCCTTCTCCGGGCGGGACTCTCGACCTGCGGCGCCCGACGTATACGTTACGTATACTTGAGCCATGTCCGACGTCATGATCCGCGTGCCCGCCGAAGTCCGTGACCAGCTTGCCGCCGTGGCGGAGGCACGTGGGATCAGTGTCCGGTCCCTGATGCGGGAGATAGCCGCTCAGACGCTGACTCCAGAGCAGATCAAGGAGCGGGCCGCTCGCACCCGCGCGCTGCTCGCTGAGAGGTTCGGCCACTATGTGACGGACGAGGAGTCGGCAGAGATGCGGCGGAAGATGCGCGAGGCCACCGCGGCTCACCGGTCCGCACTCACGGACTTGCCGTCGTCGCGTTGAACCTGACCGAACACTATGTCCTCGACACGCCCACGCTCCTGGCGATGGGCGGCAACAAGCAGGTCTCGAGCCTGGTCCATGCAGCGGCGGCCAGCGACGACGTCCGTCTGTGGGCGCCCGTCCTGTGCCTCCTGGAGGCCGAGCGCGAACGCCCAGGCGTCGTCGCGCATGCGGGTGTGCTGCTGGACGTCCTCCGTCTGCTCGATGACGACTACGCCATGGCCGTGACGGTGGCTGAATTGTCCCGCGACAACGTCCCCTTCGGGGTCGCGGCAGCGGTACACGCGGCGCGACCGAACGCCATGCTGCCCGAAGGTGCACTGATGGCGACTGTCGCGCCGGATGCTTATAACAGGCTGGGAGTCGGGGTCATGGACCTGAATCGCTGACACGCTGTCCTACCCTTCATCGCCGCCCCCTCGCCCTAGCCCGGGGCGCCCGGAGCCTCTTCGGGCAGGGGGTCGGCGACGAAGGTTCCGCGGCCGTGAACGGTCTCGATGAGCTCCCGCTCACGGAGGACCTGGGCGGCCCGGCGGACGGTGAGGTAGGCGACGCCGTACTCCTGCGCGAGATCGCGCTCCGAGGGCAGGCGTGCACCGGGCTGGAGCTCTCCGGCTCGGATCCTCGCCTCGATGTGGTCTGCCACGGCGGCGTAGATGAGCTGGGACCCCTGCGGGTTGAAGTCGGGCACCTCACTGCGGTCACTCACAAGGGCAACGTAGGCCGGTGCTGAGCTACGCGAATCTTTAGAGAGCTATACATAGCTCTACATGGCTTAGTAGGGTCGGTGCACACGAAACCCCGGCGACCGCGCGAACGGTCCCGGGGCATGGCCACCAGCCTCTGAGGAGCTGATGACAGTGAGCATTATCCACGCGCTGTTGCGCTGGGTCCTGGACGTGTGCGCGCCCGGCACCGGCAGGCGGAGGGCGGGCACGCGCACCGCCGCCGTGCCGACCCTCGCGCACGAGACGGATGCACCCGGCCCTGCTGCCGTACGGCTGCCCGTCCACCGTTCCCCGTACGGGCTGCCCGTGCCGCTCGACGGCCGGGCGACGGCGCCGGTCCGCCCCTACGTGCTCGCGGCGGAGCGGTCTCACCGGGAACGGGAGCTGGAGCGGGCGCGGCAGACGCGGCGCCGTGTGGCTCTGGTCCTCGCGGCGGACTTCGGAGTCGACCTCGACCGGCATGTGGTCGGCGCGGAGAGGGCGGCGTGATGGGTACGGAAGGCAAGGCGCCCCGTCCGCCCGTGCGGATGTGTGTGCGCTGCCAGGTGACCACCGAGACTCCGGTCGTGGTCTGCGTGGTGCACCAGAACTCGGGGCCGGGTTTCGTCGTGTACGCGTGCCGGGCGTGCGCCGTGCACTTCCCGCCACAGCCGGATGCCCGCACCACCCTGCCGCAGTCCGGCCGAGCCGGGGACGAGCGGTGAGCGTGCGACCTGGCTCGGCGGCTGCCACGCGGGAGCTGTCACCGGAGTGCACGCTGGCCCGTCAGCCCGGGTACGAAGACGTGCACGGAACGTGTCGCAGGCTGAGGGACATTCCGCTGCCGTACGGCGGGGGCCTCATGCTGGTGCGCCGCTGCGGCTGTGCCTGCCACCGCCCGCCGAACGCCGGCGCTGCGTCAGAGCCGGGCATGTAGGCCCGGACGTCCGGTGTCGGGGGCGCGGGTTGAAAGCCCGTCAGTGGCTGCGAGCGACGGTGACTTCGACCCGTACCCCCACCCGCACCCCCCACCCCGCCATCACCCCCGCCTCCGCCTCCAGCACATGCCGCGCCCGCAGGCGGGGCAGGCCGAGGCGGCCGGGGCGCATGGTGCGGACGGCGAGGACGGTGAGGTCGCGGGAGAGGTAGGCGACGTCGATGGGGATGCGCATGCGGAAGGTGTGGACGCTGTTGGCGGGGGAGAGCAGCATCGCCCCGTCGACGGAGTCCCGGCCCAACAGCCCGCGGGTGCGCGCCCGGTACGAGGCCGCGATCTCCAGCGGGACCGACAAGCCTCCCTTGCCCGTGTCCGGGACCGTCAACGTCCCCCGCCCGTCCCGCCACCGCAGCCTCACGCCCAGCCCACCCCCGACCGTCGCCGTCGTCCGGCATCCGTACCGAACGTATCCCCACGGCAAGGCGTGGCAACAGCTCCGGCCGCGCCGGTCACCGCTACCTTGCACCGCATGCGGAACATCATCCTCATGGCGGGGATCTCCCTCGACGGCTTCATCGAAGGCCCCGACCGTGACATCAGCTGGCACCGCGTCGACGAAGAACTGCATCAGCACATGAACGACACCCTCCGACCACTCGGTGCCTTCCTCTCCGGCCGCGTCACGCACCAACTCATGGCCGACTACTGGCCCACGGCCGACCAGGACCCCGACGCCTCGCCCACCGTCGCCGAGTTCGCCGGGATCTGGCGGGACAAGCCGAAGATCGTGTACTCGCGGACGCTCCAGCACGCCGACTGGAACACCACGATCGTGCGGGACGTCGTCCCGGAGGAGGTCAGGGCGCTGAAGGAGCAGCCGGGCGGTGACATGACGGTCAGCGGCGCCGACCTCGCCGCCGCATTCCTGCGCCACGACCTGGTCGACGAGTTCCGGGTGTACGTCCACCCCGTCCTCATCGGCGAAGGCAAGCCCCTGTTTCCCCGCACGTCGACGCACACCTCGCTCCGGCTCGTCGAGAGCCGGACCTTCGGCAACGGTGTCGCACTCCTGCGGTACGAGCGAGCCGATTCCTCCAGCGACTAAAGGAGTTGTGGATCGTGTGCGCCGTGGATAGGAAGACACCATGACCGAACTCGGCGCTGTGTTCCGTCCCCAACTTCCCCCCGAGCGGCTGCGGGCCCTCGCCCGTCTCGCCGACGAGAGCGGACTCGAACAACTCTGGCTGTGGGAGGACTGCTTCCTGGAGGGCGGCATCTCCACGGCCGCGGCCGCGCTCGCCTGGACCGAGCGGCTGCACGTCGGTGTCGGCCTGCTGCCCGTGCCGCTGCGCAACGTCGCCGTCACCGCGATGGAGACCGCCGCCCTGCACCGGATGTTCCCCGGCCGCGCGACCCTCACCGTCGGCCACGGCGTCCAGGACTGGATGGGCCAGGTCGGCGCGCGGGCCGCGTCCCCGCTGACCCTGCTGCGCGAGCACCTGATCGCGCTGCGGGCCCTGCTGGGCGGGGAGCGGGTCACCACCGAGGGGCGGTACGTGAAGCTGGACGACGTCGCCCTCGACTGGCCGCCGGCCGGTCCCGTGCCCGTCCTCGCCGGTGCGAGCGGTCCGCGCACGCTGCGGCTGTCCGGTGAGGCGGCGGACGGCACCCTCCTCACCGCCGGCACCTCACCGGAGCGGCTGCGCACGGCGCGCGGACTCATCGAGGAGGGGCGCAAGGCGGCAGGGCGCACCGACCCGCACAAGGTCGTCGTCTATCTCCTCGCCGTGACCGGACCGGACGCGACGGCCCGCCTGGACGCCGAACTCGCCACCGAGGGCCTCACCGACGTCCCCGAAGCAGCTGTCGCCGGAGACGCGGGCGCCGTGGCGAAGGCCGTCCAGCGGCTCGCCGACGCCGGTGCGGACTCCGTCATCCTCCAGCCGACGGCGGACGAGCCCGACCCCGAGGCCTTCGTCCGGTTCGTCGCGGAAGAGGTACGGCCGCTGGTGCCCTGACGCCCGTGCAGGGCGCCGTCATGTCGACGTGCGGCGGGTGTGAGGTCGGGGCCGTTCAGTCCCGCCGGTGGTCCCCCGTGGCCCCGTCCAACAGCTCCCGCACCACGTCCATGTGCCCCGCGTGTCTCGACGTCTCCTCGATCAGGTCGACGAGGACCCAGCGCAGCGTGACGGAGTGGTCCCGCCACGACGGGCGGCCGACCGCGTCCAGGGGCAGCTCGGTGATGGTGCGGTCGGCGGCGGCGCGGGCGCGGCCGTAGAAGGCGACGATCTGTTCGGTCGTCTCGCCGTCGCCCGCGCTCATGTCCTCGCCCTTGTACGGGTCGAACCAGAACGGTTCGACCTCGCGGCCGAAGCTCTCCACGAACCAGCCGTACTCCACGGACGCCAGATGCTTCACCAGGCCGAGCAGGCTCGTACCGGACGGTGTCATCGGCCGACGGAGCTGTTCGTCGTCGAGCCCCTTCAGCTTCCACAGCACCGCGTCGCGCACCCGGTCGAGGCTGGCGTGCAGAGTTTCCTTCTCGCCACCCGCGTAGGGCATGCCTGAAAGCTCGCTCTCCGTCATGCCGCGAAAATTAGCAGCGGGCACTGACAACGGCCCGCGACGATCATCGCCACGCCCCCACGCCCCCACGCCCCCACGCCCCCACGCCCCCACGCCCCCACGCCCTCACGCATGCGCCCCCACCCGCACCTCCCCCACCACCAGCTCCGCCCGCGCCTCCAGCACCTCGCCCACCCGCGTGACCCGCTCGCCCAGCTCTCGCTCCTGGCGCGGTGTCAGGGGTCGTAGGGGCTCCACCGTGATGGTCGTACGACGGCCCTGGCGGCGCTGGTGCCAGACGCCGGTCACCACGCCGTCGACGAGGAGGACGGGGAAGTTGCCGGCCTGACCGCGGGCCAGCGCACGCTGGTGGGCGGCGCCGGGGAACAGCAGTTCGCGGGGCTGGGCGGCGATGACGTACGCGTCGAAGTAGGGGAGCAGCCGGACTCCTCCTACGGGCTCGTCGGGGAAGGCCGTGTCGCCGGTGGCCACCCAGGCCGGTGTGCCCTCGAACAGGACCTCCTCGATCTCGCCGGCCTCCGCGAGCCCGGTGAACAGCCGGGCGGCCCAGCCGACGGGCGCCGCGAGCCATTTGGCGAAGTGCCCCGGCGTCGCGGGGCCGTAGGCGTGCAGATGGCGGCGCACGAGCAGACGTAGTGCCTCCTGCTGGGGCACCGGGGTGAAGCGGGGCGGGCGGGTGTACGTCACGTTGCGGCCCCGGTTCGGGCCGAAGCACAGCGCGCCCGCCTGTCCGGCCCGGTGCATGACCTGGCGCCAGCGGGGCCACAGGTCCTGGAAAGCCGGCATCACCCGGTCGCCCGCCCAGGACCCGGCGCGGGCGACGACCTCCTCGCCCAACTCGTCCAGTGTCAGGCAGCGGCCCTCGAGCGCGTCACCGATCGCCGCCACCACCTGCGCGGCCTGCTCCTCGGTGAGCCGCACTTCGGGAGCCATGGGACTCCGCCCGGTCGGCACGGCGGGCAACGCGGCGCTCCACATCCCCAGTTCGCGGGAGGCCAGCAGATGCACGGTCCCGCGTGGCCCGTGCGTCTTCACCAGCGTGCCGTCGTCCGCCAGCGCCGCCCGTACGTCCGCCCGGGTCACCCCCTCCGCCCGCACGCCCACCGACACCTCGGCCGCCGACGCCACCTGCGCGTGCGCCCCCAGCATCGCGGCGACGACGTCGGCCACGGCCGTCGGCGTGCCGGTGCTCACAGGATTGGCCAGGAACTGTCGCTCGAAGCGCCGGGCGCTCGCCTCGGCCCACGTGATGCTCACCGTCATGGGGCGAAGCTAGGCCCCCACTAGGTCAGAACAGGTCCTACACGCGGTGTCCACATCGTTATCGCCCGTGGCTCGCTTCTGCGCCCCCTTCTCACGTAAGTTCAGACCAAGGTAATTCGCGCCAGCAAAGCTGCGCGGGCGGTACCGCGCAGAGGAGGGGGCTGCGCGGTGCTGCGGCCGTCAAGCGGCCGTTAACGCTCCGTTCCCCCGTCCGGGGGACGTCGGACGGATCCGGCGGTCGACACGCAAGGTTCGCCGAATCTGCGGAATCTCTCCACATCTCGCCGGAATGCCCCGAGAATCCGCTTTCTTTCGGCCATGAACAGCTCCCAAAACGGTCCGGAACCCCCCGATCCGCCCCCTTCACGCGTCGCGGCACGACTCCGGAGAGTAGTTGTGGCATGGCGATGTACGCAGCATCCCTCACGAAGGGTTATGGTGGAGTCCCCCCCTCGGGCCGGTCCGTCTCCCCCCCACGGACCGGCCCGTTTTTTGTCCCAGGGGCATTCCGGGAGCGGTTCGGGGAACACGCCGTGAAGGGGCCCGGGGCTGTGTCGATTTCGCGGCTCCTCCGCGGGCGCGAACAGCCACGGACAACCCGCATCCGCCTGCCGGCGGCGGCACCCCCCACCAACTCGCCGCCCACACCCCGGTACCCTTCGACCGCGGGGACCGCCACCGTACGGAGGGGCTGACAATCACGTGAACCTGCGCGACAAGCTGCGCGGCCTGCTGGTCAGGCTGTACGCACGCCGGGTGGAAGGCCACCTGGACCACGCTCAGGTGCCCAAGCACATCGGCGTCATCATGGACGGCAACCGCCGCTGGGCGAAGGCCGCGGGTTCGACCACCGTCCACGGCCACCGGGCCGGCGCCGAGAAGATCGAGGAGTTCCTCGGCTGGTGCAGCGAGACGGACGTCGAGGTCGTCACCCTGTGGCTGCTGTCGACGGACAACTTCGACCGCGCCAAGGAAGAGCTGGTCCCGCTCCTCGGCATCATCGAGGACGTCGTCCGCACCCTCGCCGCCGACGGCCGCTGGCGCGTCCACCACGTGGGCACGCCCGACCTGCTGCCCGCACAGATGCAGACGGCGTTGAAGGAGGCCGAGGAGGCCACCGCCCACCACGACGGGATACTGGTCAACGTCGCCATCGGCTACGGCGGCCGCCAGGAGATCGCCGACGCCGTCCGCTCGATGCTCCTCGACGCCCGTGAGAAGGGCGTCTCCATGGAGGAACTCGCCGACTCCGTCGACATCGACATGATCGGCCGCCACCTCTACACCGGCGACCAGCCCGACCCCGACCTGGTGATCCGCACCAGCGGCGAGCAGCGGCTGTCCGGTTTCATGCTCTGGCAGACGGCGCACTCCGAGTACTACTTCTGTGACGTGTTCTGGCCCGCCTTCCGCAAGGTCGACTTCCTGCGCGCGATGCGCGACTACGCGGCACGCCACCGCCGGTACGGCGGCTGACGGACCCCCGTTCGCCCGGATGGCGTACACCCCTTAACACGGAGTTCACCGGCTCGCCGTCATATGCCGTGGCATGGCGGCGCATTTTCGAGGGCATAAGGCAAGCAGGTCGACACCCGAACCACGGGTGTCGGATCTCAGCGGACGGCACGGGGCCGTCCGCCCGGGAGGCCCTTTGCACCAGCCCGATCGTGCGGTCACCGCACGGACGACAAGGCGGAGGGCCGGTTTTCGGCCCGTGCATCGGTGCCGTCGACCGGTCCAGCTCCACTCCGTCGCTCCCCGACCTCATCCGAGGGGGTACGTCCTTCCGTGGTGACCAGCGCAAAGCGCCACAAGTCAGACCGGCGCACCTACGTTCTCGACACCAGCGTCCTGCTGGCCGACCCGAACGCCCTGACCCGCTTCGAAGAGCACGAGGTCGTGCTCCCCATCGTCGTGGTGACGGAACTGGAGGCCAAGCGGCACCATCCCGAACTCGGCTACTTCGCCCGGCAGGCCCTGCGCCTGCTCGACGACTACCGGGTCAGGTACGGCCGTCTCGACGCCCCCATCCCGATCGGGGACCTCGGCGGCACGATCCGTGTCGAGCTCAACCACTCGGACCCCAGCGTGCTGCCCAGCGGCTACCGCCTGGGGGACAACGACTCCCGCATCCTGGCGGTCGCCCGCAATCTGCAGGCCGAGGGGTACGACGTCACCGTCGTGTCGAAGGACCTGCCGCTCAGGATCAAGGCGTCGTCCGTGGGCCTCCTCGCCGAGGAGTACCGCGCCGAACTCGCCATCACGGACTCCTCCGGCTGGACCGGAATGTCCGAACTGACCCTGCCCGGCGAGCAGGTGGACGTCCTCTTCGAGGAAGGCCATGTGTATGTGCCCGAGGTCTCCGACCTCCCCGTGCACACGGGTCTGACCATCCAGTCGGAGCGCGGCAAGGCGCTCGGCCGGGTCACACCCGAGGGCAACGTCCGTCTGGTGCGCGGTGACCGGGAGGCGTTCGGCATCAAGGGCAGGAGCGCGGAGCAGCGCATCGCGCTGGATCTGCTGCTCGACCCGGACGTCGGGATCGTGTCCATGGGTGGCCGGGCCGGCACCGGCAAGTCGGCGCTGGCGCTGTGCGCGGGTCTGGAGGCGGTCCTGGAGCGCCGCCAGCACCAGAAGGTGATGGTCTTCCGTCCGCTGTACGCGGTCGGCGGGCAGGAACTGGGCTATCTGCCCGGCAGTGAGGCCGAGAAGATGAGCCCCTGGGCTCAGGCGGTCTTCGACACGCTGTCGGCGGTCACCAGCCGCGAGGTCATCGAGGAGGTCACCGCACGCGGGATGCTGGAGGTCCTTCCGCTCACCCACATCCGCGGCCGCTCCCTCCATGACGCGTTCGTGATCGTGGACGAGGCGCAGTCGCTGGAGCGGAACGTCCTGTTGACCGTTCTGTCCCGGATCGGCGCCAATTCGCGGGTCGTTCTGACCCATGATGTGGCGCAAAGGGACAATCTGCGGGTCGGCCGCTATGACGGTGTCGTCGCCGTCGTCGAAAAGCTGAAGGGGCATCCGCTCTTCGCTCACGTCACCCTGACGCGGTCCGAGAGGTCCCAGATCGCCGCCCTTGTGACGGAAATGCTGGAGGATGGGCAGATCTGACCCCATCGGGTCAACACGGTGTAGCCGTCAGTCAGTTGGCGCCGCCCGGCAAAAGGCCAAGAGCCTAGCCGGGCGGCGCTGCTGTGTCCGGCGGATCCCAGGAATGCCCCGGGCCAAACAGGATGTGAGCTTTCACACGCAACTCGGAATTGCCACCCGGCGTCGGGTTACGGCAGAGTCTCACTCCTGTCAGGCCCCGCATACGGCACACCTGTACCCCCAGCGGTACGGCAGCACAGAAGTACCACCTTCAACTCCATACGTCCGCCGTATGCCGCCCGAGTCATCACGCGGCGCTCCCTCGCGGGAGTTGCCCACCGGGTCCGAGCCTCCCGTGACCCCGCAGTTGGGAGGCCAGCGCCAGGGGCACGATTGCGTCCGCCAGGGTCACCGAAGCGGGCGATGCTGGAAGGAAAACCGTGTGAGCCGGATCTCGGTCCGGGGATTCGCAGTGGCCTCGGCCACGGCGGTCACCGCTGTCGGAAGTGTCGTCGGCGTTGCCTCGGGCAGCACCGCAGCGCAGAACAACGACGCCGAAACGACGGCAAGCGACTCGACGCTCCTCGCTGACATACCTGCGGGCCAGCAGGCCCAGGTGCAGACCGCCTCCCTGACGCAGCAGGCCGACTTCCAGGCCATCGCGGCCGACGAGGGCGCCAAGAAGGATGCCGAGGAGGCGGCCCGCAAGGAGGCCGCCGAGACCGCCATCGCGAAGAAGGAGGCCGCCGAGAAGGCGGCCAAGGAGGCCAAGGAGCGCGCCGAGGCGAAGTCCGCGGCCAGCCGCGGCTCCTCGAGCTTCCCCATCCAGAGCTCGTACAGCATCGCGCAGATCCAGGCGATGGCACGGCAGATGGTCCCCAGCGGTCAGTTCCAGTGCTTCAGCAACATCGTGAACCACGAGTCCAGCTGGAACTACCACGCGGTCAACGCCGGCTCCGGTGCCTACGGCCTCTTCCAGGCCCTGCCCGCCGGCAAGTACGCCTCCGCGGGAGCCGACTGGCAGACCAACCCGGCCACCCAGATCAAGTGGGGCCTGAACTACATGAACGACCGGTACGGCAGCCCCTGCGACGCCTGGTCCTTCTGGCAGGCCAACAGCTGGTACTGAGCCCGTCCGGGCACCGATCGGTCATCTGTTCACCTGACGACGTAGCAGTTAGGAATCCGAGTGAGCCGAATATCGGCCCGGGGATTCGCCGTGGCCTCGGCCACGGCGGTCACCACTGTGGGCGCTGTCGTGGGAGTTGCCCAGGGCGGCGCCGCCCAGCCCGGCAACGACGCCGAGGCGACGGCGAGCGACTCGACGCTTCTCGCTGATTTACCTGTAGGCCAGCAGGCGGAGGTGCAGACCGCCTCCCTGACGCAGCAGGCCGACGTCCAGGCCATCGCCGCGGACACCACCGCCAAGAAGTCGGCGGAGGAGGCGGCCCGTAAGCAGGCCGCCAAGGACGCGGTGGCCAAGCAGAAGGCCGCGAAGGCAGCCGCCCAGGCAGCCGAGGAGCAGGCGAAGGCCGCCAAGGAGGCCAAGGAGCGCGCGGAGACCAAGGCCGCGACCGCCCGCGACTCGAACCGGGGGGACGTCGGCAGCTTCCCGCAGCAGTCGTCGTACAGCGTCGCCGAGGTCCAGGCCATCGCACGCCAGATCGTGCCCAGCGGTCAGTTCCAGTGCTTCAGCAACATCGTGAACCACGAGTCCACGTGGAACTACCAGGCCGTCAACCCCTCCTCCGGCGCCTACGGTCTGGTCCAGGCGCTGCCCGCCGGGAAGATGGCGTCCGCCGGTGCCGACTGGCGCACCAACCCGGCCACCCAGATCAAGTGGGGCCTGAACTACATGAACGAGCGGTACGGCAGCCCCTGCGACGCCTGGGGCTACTGGCAGGCCAACGGCAACTACTGAGCCGGGCCGCCACGCCTCTCAACCCCGCCGAGCCCCTCCCCGTCCTCAGGGGAGGGGCTTTCGCCCTGTACGGTCGCCTGTGCGGCCGTCCGTACGGTCGTGACCGACGACTCCAGGGGGAGTGGTGGGGAGAGACGGGGGAAGAGGACGGATCATGTCGCGAGTGCCAGGGTGGCTCGGCCGACTGGGCGCCGGTCTGACGGAGGTGGGGGAGCGGCTCGACGAGCGCCGCGCCGAGGTCGAGCGGGAGGAGACCGCCGAGCGGGATTCGGTACCGCCCCAGGCCGTCGTACCGCCCGCCGAGCAGCTCCCGCCGCCCGGTCCGCGCCCCGATCCCGCGCAGGCCGTGCCCTGGGGGGTCCGGGTCGCCGCCGAGGCGGGCTGGCGACTGCTGGTGCTCGCCGGGACCGTCTGGGTCCTGATGAAGGTCATCAGCGCCGTGCAGCTGGTCGTCCTGGCCTTCGTCGTCGCGCTGTTGCTCACCGCGCTGCTGGAACCCACCGTCGCCCGGCTCAAGCGCGTCGGTGTGCCCCAGGGGCCCGCGACCGCGATGACGGCGATCCTCGGGTTCGTCGTCATCGGCCTGATGGGCTGGTTCGTGACCTGGCAGGTCATGGAGAACATCGACAACCTCTCCGACCAGGTCCAGGACGGCATCGACGATCTGCGCCGCTGGCTGCTCAACAGCCCCTTCCACGTCACCGACAAGCAGATCAACGGCATCGCCAAGAACCTGCGCGAGGCGATCGGCGCCAACACCGACTCGATCACCTCGGCGGGGCTGGAGGGCGTCACGGTCGTGGTGGAGGCCCTGACCGGCATCCTCCTCTCCTTCTTCTCCACGCTCTTCCTGCTCTACGACGGCAAGCGCATCTGGGAGTGGACGCTCAAGCTGGTCCCCGCCGCGGCCCGGCCGGGCGTGGCGGGTGCGGGACCGCGGGCCTGGGCGACGCTCACGGCGTATGTGCGCGGCACGGTGCTGGTGGCGTTGATCGACGCCATCTTCATCGGCCTCGGCATCTACTTCCTCAACGTGCCCATGGCCGTCCCGCTCGCCGTCTTCATCTTCCTGTTCTCCTTCATCCCGCTGGTCGGCGCGGTGGCCTCGGGCGCGCTGGCCGTCGTCGTCGCGCTGGTCACCCAGGGCGTCTTCACCGCGGTGATGACCCTGCTGGTGGTGCTGGCGGTGCAGCAGATCGAGGGCCACATCCTCCAGCCGTTCATCCTCGGCCGCGCGGTGCGGGTCCACCCGCTCGCGGTGGTTCTCTCGGTCGCGGCGGGGGGCATGGTGGCCGGGATCGGCGGTGCGATCGTCGCCGTACCCCTGGTGGCCGTGAGCAACACGGTCGTGAGCTACCTGCACGCCTACTCCCGGGAGCCGGCGCTACGACAGACACCGCAGCCGCGGGGGGCCACCGCGGCGGAGGTGGCACCGGTGACGGCGCCGACGGGCGGTACCGGGGGCGCCCCTGAGGAAGAGGACGCCGACAACACGGAAGGCCCCGCCCACCAGGGGTGAGCGGGGCCCGGAGCCGTACCGGCGTTACTCGGCGAGGACCGCTTCCGCGTCCAGCGTCACACCGACCGCCTGGATCACCGAGGCGATCTTGAACGCCTCCTGGACGACCTCGCGGTCGATGCCCGCCTTGCGCAGCACCTGCTCGTGCGAGTCGAGGCACATGCCGCAGCCGTTGATGGCGGACACGGCGAACGACCACAGCTCGAAGTCGACCTTGTCGACGCCCGGGTTGCCGATGACGTTCATCCGCAGGCCGGCGCGCAGGTTGCCGTACTCGTGGTCCGACAGCAGGTGACGGGTGCGGTAGAAGACGTTGTTCATCGCCATGACGGCGGCCGCGGACTTCGCCGCGGTGTACGCCTCCGGCGTGAGGTTCGCCTTCGCCTCCGGCTCCAGCTCGCGCAGCACGATCGGCGAGCGCGACGCGATGGCGGTCGCCAGGACCGTGCCCCACAGCTGCTGTGCCGGCAGGTCCGAATTGCCGATGACCGAGCCCAGGTTGAGCTTCAGGTCCTTGGCGTAGTCCGGTATCGCGGACTTCAGGGCATCCAGCGACATGTCAGATCACTCCCCGGCCAGGAGCTTGACGGGGTCGAGGGTGTCCTCGCCCTTGCTCCAGTTGCACGGGCACAGCTCGTCGGTCTGCAGGGCGTCCAGGACCCGCAGGACCTCCTTGGGGTTACGGCCGACGGAGCCGGCGGTCACCATGGAGAACTGGATCTCGTTGTTCTGGTCGACGATGAAGACGGCGCGCTTGGCGAAGCCGTCCTCGTCCTCGATGCCCAGGTCGCGCATCAGCTCGTGCTTGGAGTCCGCCATCATCGGGAACGGCAGGTCACGCAGGTCGTCGTGGTCCTTGCGCCAGGCGTGGTGGACGAACTCGGAGTCACCGGAGAAGCCGAGGACCTGGGCGTCGCGGTCGGCGAACTCCTCGTTCAGCTTGCCGAAGGCGGCGATCTCGGTCGGGCACACGAAGGTGAAGTCCTTGGGCCAGGCGAAGATCACCTTCCACTTGCCTTCGTAGGTCTTGTGGTCGATCTTCTCGAACTCCGCGCCCTTCTCCAGCGAGACGCAGGCGGTCAGTTCGAACTCGGGGAACTTGTCACCGACAGTGAGCACACGCTCTCCTTGCAGCGAAGGAAACGCCCCTAAATGCGGGCGTTTCCCATGGGTTGGACGTTGTCGATGTTGGCACAGGGTGCATTGATTAGTGAAATAGCTACACTCGGTCGGGTTGATCGGAGGGAGCTATCAGTGAGTGTCGGCCCTGTGGGGAAGAGCGCGGTGGGCAAGAACGCCGTGGGCAAGAGGCGTCAGCCCAGTCTCGCGCAGTTGCGGGCCTTCGCCGCCGTCGCCGAGCACCTGCACTTCCGGGACGCGGCGGCCGCGATCGGCATGAGCCAGCCCGCCCTCTCGGGTGCCGTCTCCGCGCTGGAGGAAGCGCTCGGGGTGACCCTGCTCGAGCGTACGACGCGCAAGGTGCTGCTCTCCCCGGCGGGGGAGCGGCTCGCGGTTCGGGCCAAGGCCGTGCTGGCCGAGGTCGGTGCCCTCATGGAGGAGGCCGAGGCGGTGCGGGCGCCCTTCACCGGGGCCTTGCGGCTCGGCGTCATCCCCACCGTGGCGCCCTACCTCCTGCCCACCGTCCTGCGCCTGGTGCACGACCGCTATCCGCAGCTCGACCTCCAGGTGCACGAGGAGCAGACCGCCAGCCTGATCGACGGCCTGCACACCGGGCGGCTGGACCTGCTGCTGCTCGCCGTGCCGCTCGGTGTGCCGGGAGTCCTCGAACTTCCCCTGTTCGACGAGGACTTCGTGCTCGTCACGCCCCTCGACCATTGGCTCGGCGGCAGGGAGGGCATCCCGCGCGAGGCGCTCAAGGAGCTCAACCTGCTCCTCCTCGACGAGGGGCACTGCCTGCGCGACCAGGCCCTCGACATCTGCCGGGAGGCGGGCCGCGAGGACGCCCCGGTGACCACCACCGCCGCCGGCCTGTCCACCCTGGTCCAGCTCGTCGCCGGCGGCCTCGGGTGCACACTCCTGCCGCGCACCGCCCTCAAGCTGGAGACGACCCGCGGCAGCCGGCTCCTCACCGGCTACTTCGCCGACCCCGCCCCGACCCGCCGCATCGCCCTCGCCATGCGCACGGGGGCCGCCCGTGGTGCCGAGTACGGCGAACTCGCGGCCGCCCTGCGCGAGGCGCTGCGGCCGTTGCCGGTGCGGGTGGTGGACGGGGACGACTGATCCCCGGACCCTGCCCAAAACGGGCCAGGCCCCTCCCCGGGCGGGGAGGGGCCTGGCGGCCAGGGGCGGGTGCTCACTCCGTGCGCAGGCCCTCCGGCCGCATCAGCCGCACCAGCGGCGGCAGGCTGAGCAGGGTCACCACCAGGACGACGGCGGCGCCGATGCCGGTCATCGACAGCACGCTCGCCCAGTCCACGCTCACCGGTGTGGCGGTCATCTTCAGCAGCACGATGCCCAGCGTCAGTCCGACCGCCGAGGCCAGAGCCAGGCCGAGACCGATCGGGATCGCCGTCTGCCACAGCACCGACAGGCTCAGCGTGCGGCGCCGGGTGCCGAAGGCGACCAGCGACGACAGCAGCTTGCGGCGCTCACGCAACTGCTCCAGCTGCGACACCAGCAGGCTCGCGCCGATCAGCGCCAGCACGCAGGCGGCGCCGACGAACAGGCCGGTGCGGACCTTCTCGAAGGACTCCGCGCGGGTGCTGGACACCCACAGCATCGGTTCGGTGAGCGGGTCGATGCGCTGGGCCGTGTTGCGGACGTACTCGGGTGCGTCGGCCACCGCCCGGTCGAGAGCGAGGTACATTTCCCCGTTGACTACCTGCTCGGCCCCGGCGGGCAGCGCCTTCGTCGTCAGCAGGAAGCCGCCGCGCTTCATCCCGTTCGGGGCGGTGATGGACTGCGCCTGCTTCACGTCCGCCGGAATCTTCCAGGCGACCGGCTTCTGCCCGCCGTCGCCCTCGATCGAACCGAACCACAGCGTCCTGCCGGGCTTCTGCAGACCGGGCGACAGCTCGTCGTCGCCGCCGCTCACGGCGAAGGCGTCACCGTCCTCGCACGAAGGCAGGGAGGCCACCTCGCGCAGGGCCGCGCAGTCGGCGACGGTGACCTGGGCGAAGTTCTCCGCATTCTCGCGCCGGTCGCCGATGAAGCCCTCGCCGAAGGCGTAGACCTTCCGTACGCCCTTCGTCGCCTCGAAATCGGCCGTCGCCTTCGCGAGCGGCACCCCCTCGGGCGTGGTCACCTGCATCTGGACGAGGCTGAGGTCCTGGTCGGACTCCTTGGTGTACTGGCCCTGCACCCCGGAGAACAGCATCTGCAGCGCGATGGCGCCCGCTACCGCGACCGCGATGCCGTTGACCATGCGGGCGGCGGTGCCGCTACTCAACTGCAGCCGCCGGATGGCAAGTTGCCAGGCGACCCCGCCGGAGCCGAGCCGGGCGACGACCGCCTCCACGGCCCACGGCAGCAGCGCGGTCACCCCGACGAGCAGCAGCAGGACACCACCGGTGACCTGGTACTGGTTGAACTCCCCGCTGTCGCGGCCGTTGCCGATCATCGGGTAGAGCAGTCCGAGCCCGCCCAGCGGCAGCAGCAGCCGCCACCACAGCCGGCGCCGCGGGGGCTTCGCGGTGCGCACCACGCCGAGCGGCTCGATCACCACGCCCCGCAGCGCGAACAGGGTGACCAGCACGGCGGCGGCCGGTACGGCCACCGCGACCAGCAGGGCCAGCAGGGGCGAGGGGTTCAGATAGCTCGGAAACACGCTGGTGTCCTGAAGCTCCATGGAGCCGGCGGCCTCCCGGCCGATCAGGAAGAAGACCGTGCCCAGGGCCAGGCCCACCACGGAGCCCGCGAGGGCCTCGCCCGCGGCGATCCGCCGGGTCATCCGGCTGTCGGAGCCCACCAGTCTGAGGGCCGCCAGCCGCCGGTCCCGTCGCTCGCCGCCGAACCGCACGGCCGCGGCGATGAACACGCCGACCGGCATCAGCAGCACCAGGAACACGATGAGGACCAGCAGGAGAAGGACGGGGTCCGTCTGACTCTTGGTCGGGTGCGCGTCGCCGAACCGGTCGATGCGGGCGATCCGATAGGTGTCGTCCGAGAGCACGAGCTTGTCGGTGCCGCGGAAGAAGGTGAGTTCCTGGGAGCCGATCAGGCCGGACTCACCGATGGTGCCGATGATCCGTTCCGGCAGCCGCTCCCGCAGCAGCTTCCCGTCGTCGGAGTCCAGCAGCCGCTTCAACGCGGGGGAGACCACCATCTCGCCCACCGCCGGGTACTTCGCGACGCCTGGCGGCAGGGGCGCCTTGGGCCCCTCGGGCTGCACGTCCCGCCCGCGCACCTCCTTGTCGCGGAAGCTCGTCCCGGCGTCGGCGACCAGCAGCGTGTCGTCCGCCTTCGGGATTTTCTTGTTGTTGTACGTGACGTCCGTGCGCGCCTCCTCCCGGTCGTGCCGGACGGACAGCGCGCTGGGGATCGCGGTGGTGAGCAGCAGCAGTGCCACGCCGAGTCCCACGCCGACGGCGGTGAGCAGCATCCGCGCCCACCCCTCCCGCCCGCCGGCGAAGGCGAACCTGGCCCCCATGCCCAGGTCCCTGGCCCACTGGCGCACCTTCATATGGCGCGCTCCATGTCCCTGGACTTGCCGTCCCGTACGACGATCTCGCGGTCGGAGTAGGCGGCGACCCGCGCCTCGTGCGTGACGAGCACGACGGCCGCGTTGGCCGAGCGGGCGGCTTCCGTCAACAGCTCCATCACGCGTTCGCCGTTGAGCGAGTCGAGCGCGCCGGTCGGCTCGTCGGCGAACAGCACCCGCGGGTTGGTGACCAGGGACCGGGCCACGGCCACCCGCTGGCCCTGACCGCCGGAGACCTCGCCGGGCCGCTTCTTGCGCAGGTCGTCGACCTCGAGCCGCTCCATCCAGCTGATCGCGGCCCGCTCGGCCTCCTTGCGGGAGGTGCCGTTGAGCCGCAGCGGCAGCGCCACGTTCTCCACGCAGGTCAGCTCGGGCACCAACTGGCCGAACTGGAACACGAACCCGAACTCCGACCGGCGCAGCGCACTGCGCTGGGCGTCGCTCATGGTGGCCAGCTCGCGGCCGTTGTACATGATCGACCCGGAGTCGGGCGTCACGATCCCGGCGAGGCAGTGCAGCAGGGTCGACTTGCCGGACCCGGAGGGGCCCATCACGGCGACGACCTCACCGGGGTGGATGGAGAACTCGGCGCCGTCGAGCGCGGTGGTCGGCCCGTACGCCTTGCGCAGGTCCTGCGCGGCGAGCAGGGAACCGGGGGGAAACGACGTCATGGGGAAACCACCTCACGGAGCTTGTCGAGACGCGCGGCCGTCAGCTCCAGCCAGCGCAGGTCCGCCTCCAGGTGGAACAGCGCGTGATCGCAGATCAGCTGGTCGGCGAGGTCGCCCTTGCGCTTGCGGTCGGTGAGGATGCGCATGCTGCGCAGGTGCTCCGAGCGCTGTGCGTCGAGGATGTCGGCCGCGTTGCGCTGGGTGAGCAGCGCGAGGACGACCTTGGTGTACAGGGTCGACTGGAGGTACGGCTCGGGCTTCTCCGGCGTCGCGAGCCACCGCTCCACGTCGGTGATCCCGGCG
This sequence comes from Streptomyces sp. NPDC048751, assembly GCF_043198595.1. Taxonomy (NCBI): domain Bacteria; kingdom Bacillati; phylum Actinomycetota; class Actinomycetes; order Kitasatosporales; family Streptomycetaceae; genus Streptomyces; species Streptomyces sp. NPDC048751. The sequence continues at coordinate 418,089 of NZ_JBICUX010000002.1, read as the reverse complement.
TCGGTGATGGCGTAGCGCTTCCGCTCCGGGCCGTCGCCGGCCTCGATCCCGTCGACCTCGACGAGCCCGTTCTTCAGCAGTCGCGACATCGTCGAGTAGACCTGGCCGTAGTGCAGCGGCCGGTCGTGACCGAACTTCTCGTCGAAGGCCCGCTTGAGGTCGTAACCGTGGCGGGGTCCGGACTCCAGGAGTCCCAGGAGGGTGTGACCGATGGACATGGGAGCACAGTACACACGGTGTATACGCCGTGTGTATACGCGAGGTGTGTAGGTGGTCGCATGGCGTACGGCCGCGCAGGTGGCGGCCGTTTGTCACGGTTCTGCTACACGCCGCCGCCGCCGTCGCTCGGCGGCCGGCCGCGCCGGGGCAGTGGACCGGCGTCGCCCGGCAGGCGCCCGGCCTCCTTCAGGGCCCTGCGCAACAGGAACTCGATCTGCGCGTTCGCCGAGCGCAGCTCGTCCCCGGCCCACCGGGCGAGCGCCTCGTACACCGACGGGTCCAGCCGCAGCAGCACCTGCTTGCGCTGCTGCGGCCGACGCTGAGGGCCGCCGCCCTCGGAAGGAGCCGTCACTGGTAGAGGGTCCCGGTGTTCAGCACGGGCTGCGGCGCCCGGTCCCCGCACAGCACGACCATCAGGTTGGACACCATCGCCGCCTTCCGTTCCTCGTCCAGTTCCACGATGCCCTGCTCGGTGATCCGGGCCAGCGCGGCCTCGACCATCCCTACCGCCCCGTCCACGATCTGACGCCGGGCCGCCACCACCGCACCGGCCTGCTGGCGCTGGAGCATCGCCGAGGCGATCTCGGGAGCGTACGCGAGGTGGGTGAAGCGGGACTCGATGATCTGCACCCCGGCCGCCTCGACGCGCGCGTGGAGTTCGACGGCCAGCTTCTCGGTGATTTCCTCGGCGTTGCCGCGCAGCGAGAGCCCGTCCTCGTCATGGGCGTCGTAGGGGTACTCGATGGCGATGTGCCGTACGGCCGCCTCGGTCTGGGTGGAGACGAACTCCAGGAAGTCGTCCACCTCGAAGCTGGCCTGCGCGGTGTCCTCGACCTTCCACACCACGACCGCGGCGAGCTCGATCGGGTTGCCGTAGGCGTCGTTGACCTTCAGGACGGCGGTCTCGTGGTTGCGGACCCGGGTGGAGATCTTCGTACGCGAGGTGAGCGGGTTCACCCAGCGCAGCCCGTCCTCCCGGATGGTCCCCCGGTAGCGCCCGAAGAGCTGCACCACCCGCGCCTCGCCCGGCGCCACGGTGTTCAGGCCGCACATGGCTATGAAGGCGGCGAGGGCGACCAGGATGCCGAGCACGATCAGCGCGGCCTTGGCGCCGGTCACGGTCACCGCCGTGGCGGCGACGATCATTCCCGCGCCGGTCGCCAGGCCGAGCAGGCCCAGGAGCAGGGCGAGTCCGCCGCCGATGCTGTGCGCGGCGAACTCCCGCACACGTGGGGCGGGCATCTCGGGTGCGTCGGGCGCGTCGGATGGGTGAGTCGACATGGTGTCCCCCGTTTCGTTCACTAGCTTGCCTCTATCTAAGTGATATCACATTAACGCCTGGAGCAACCCTCCGCCGTCCTCAGCCGTCGGTTCCCTTGGGGGTGGTGCTGATTGTCACGCCCCCAAAACACGTGATCGACGGACCTTTGTCACATCTCCCGGTGTTAGCTTTCTGAGCTGACCTGACGGGCGAACCTGTGTGACACATGAGCACACATGAGCGAAGCGGAGCAGATCGGACTCATGGGACGAGCGGAAGAGAGAAGAGCGCGACAGCGTGGTGGTCGCCGCGCGGCGCCCAAGAACCGCCGTTCGTCGCGGGCAGCGGTCGCGGAGACGAGCACGCCGAGCGCGGAGACGAGCACGCCGAGCGCGGGCAGGAGCGCGAAGCGGGCCGCAGGCGCGAAGAGGGGCGCGGAGAAGAAGAGCCTCATACGTCGGCTCTTCACCTGGAAGAAGATCCTCGGCACGTTCCTCGGTGTGTGCCTGCTGGGCATCGGCGGCTTCATCGTGCTGTACCTGATGACGCCGATCCCCCCGGCGAACGCCGACGCCAAGCTCCAGAGCAACGTCTACAAGTACAGCGACGGCTCGATCATGACCCGGGACGGCGACGTCAACCGTGAGCTCGTGGACCTCGCGGAGATCCCCAAGCCCGTCCAGCGCACCTTCGTCGCCGCCGAGAACAAGTCCTTCTACCACGACTCCGGCGTCGACCTGAAGGGTACCGCCCGCGGTCTGCTCAACACCCTCTCGGGCAAGGGAGCCCAGGGTGGCTCGACCATCACCCAGCAGTACGTCAAGAACTATTACCTGACGCAGGAACAGACCGTCACGCGCAAGCTGAAGGAACTGGTCATCTCGCTGAAGCTGGACCGGGAGAAGTCCAAGGACTACATCCTCGCCGGCTACATCAACACCAGCTACTACGGCCGCAACGCCTACGGCATCCAGGCCGCTGCCCAGGCCTACTACCGCAAGGACGCCGACAAGCTCACCGTCGCGCAGGGCGCCTACCTCGCCGCGCTGCTCCAGGCGCCCAGCCAGTACGACTGGCAGGCCGCGGGCCCGGTCGGCAAGAAGCTGGTCAAGCAGCGCTGGAACTACGTCCTGAACAACATGGTCGAGGAGGGCTGGCTCGACAAGAGCGAGCGCCAGTCCCTCAAGTTCCCGTATCCCGAAGAACCCAGGCCCTCGCCCGGCATGAAGGGCCAGATCGGCTACCTGGTGAACGCCGCCAACACCACCCTGCAGAAGCAGCTCGTCGCCCAGGGAGTGGCCGAGAACGCCAAGCAGGCCGAGGCCATGGTCGGCGCCGGCGGCTGGACGATCACGCTCAACATCGACAAGAAGAAGCAGGCGGCGCTGGAGCAGTCCGTCAAGCAGCAGCTCACCAGCAAGCTCGACCCGAAGAAGCGCAAGGTCGACGGGAACGTCCAGGCCGGTGCCGCCTCGGTCGACCCGAAGACGGGCGCGGTCGTGGCGATGTACGGCGGCACGAACTACTTCGACCACTACACCAACAACGCCACCCGCCGGGACTACCAGCCCGCCTCCACGTTCAAGCCGGTGATCCTCGCCGCGGCCATCGACGAGGACGCCGAGACGCAGGACGGCGACCCGATCACGGCGAACACCATGTACGACGGCACCAGCAAGCGGCCCGTCAAGGGCAGCGACATCGGATTCGCCCCGGAGAACGAGGACGACCGGGACTACGGCCCCGTCACCGTCCAGACGGCGATGAACAAGTCGATCAACTCCGTCTTCGCGCAGATGGGCGTCGACGTCGGCATGGACAACGTGCTCAAGGTCGCCAAGGACCTCGGCATGGACACCGAAGGCCTGAAGGCGGTGCCGGCGCAGACCCTCGGCACCATGGGCGCGAGTCCGCTGGAGATGGCCGGCGTCTACGCCACCCTCGACAACCACGGCAAGAAGGTCACCCCGGCCCTCATCAAGTCGGTGGAGAACAACGCCCACACGGTCACCCAGCCGAAGCCGGTCGGCGAGGAGGTCATCAGCCGCGAGGCCGCCGACACGGTGACCTCGGTGCTCACGGGCGTGGTCGACGACGGTACGGCGCAGGATTCGGTCCGGAACAACCCCCTGCGCGACGGCCAGAAGGTCGCCGGCAAGACGGGCACGTCCGACAACAACAAGTCCGCCTGGTTCACCGGCTTCACACCGACCCTGGTCACCTCCGTCGGCCTCTTCGGCGAGGACGCCAAGCCCCCGCACGCGCAGGTCACCCTGACCGGCGCCACCGGCCTCATCACGCCGCCCCCGGGCCGCATCAACGGTGGTGGCTACCCGGCGAAGATCTGGGCGGCGTACACCTTCGGCGTCCAGACCGAGGTCACCAAGTTCGACCTGGAGACCAAGCAGGGCGCGGCGGTCCAGCAGCCGTCCAGGTCGCCGAGCCCGACGCCGACGCCCACGCCGTCGGAGTCGCCCTCGTCGTCTCCGTCGTCCTCGTCGCCCTCGCCGTCCCAGTCCTCCTCGTCCCCGTCCCCGTCCCAGTCCTCGCCGAAGCCCTCCCTGTCCCCGCCCGTGTCCCCACCGGCAAGCCCGTCCCCGCCGACGCCGTCGGGCCCGGAAGACCCCCTGGACCCACAGAACAGAGAGCAGCAGTGACCTGAGCACATGAGGAAGGGCGCCCGGTGAGATCACCGGGCGCCCTTCCTCATGTGTTCCAGATGCGGTTCAGCCTCTGTTGAGCTCGAACCACACAACCTTCCCGGTACTCAACCGAGTGGCCCCCCACCGCCGGGCCAACCGATTCACCAGATACAACCCACGCCCACCCTCATCAGTCGCCCGGGCCTGCCTCAGCCGAGGCAACTGCGGCACGTCGTCCCCGACCTCGCACCGCAACACATCCGTCCGCAACAACCGCAACGTGATCGGCCGAGAGGCGTACCGCACCGCGTTGGTCACCACCTCACTGACCAACAACTCCACCGAGTCGCTCATGTCCTCGAGCCCCCACCGCGACAACGCCCGCCGCGCCAACCGCCGGGCACGGCCGGGTGCCATCTCCTCGGGCTCCAGGAACCAGTACGCCACATCGCTCGGCGCGATCCCGTCGAACCGCGCGGCGAGCAGCGCGATGTCGTCGTCCCGGTCGCCCGGTCCGAGCATGTCGAGCACCTCGTCGCACAGGGCCTCCAGGGGCGGCGGATGGTCCGGCCCGGTCAGCTGCGCGGTCGCGGCCAGCTTCTCGCGCAGCTGCTCTATGCCGGTCCACACGTCCCGCAGCCGCGACTCGACGAGCCCGTCCGTGTACAGCAGCAGCGTCGCCCCGGCGGGCGCGTCCAGCTCCACCGCCTCGAAGTCGACGCCGCCCACGCCGATCGGCGCGCCCGGCGGCACCCGCAGCACCTCGGCCCGGCCGCCCAGGTGCAGCAGGACGGGCGGGGGGTGGCCGGCGTTGGCGATCGTGATGCGGTGCGATACGGGGTCGTAGACGGCGTACAGGCAGGTCGCCATGCGGTCGGTGCCCAGCCGCTGCGCCTGCTCGTCGAGGTGGTGCAGCACCTCCTGCGGCGGCAGGTCGAGCCCGGCGAGGGTCTGCGCGGTGGTGCGCAGCTGACCCATGATCGCCGCGGACGTCATGGAGTGGCCCATGACGTCGCCCACCACCAGCGCCACCCGGCTGCCCGGCAGCGGGATCGCGTCGTACCAGTCGCCGCCGACCCGCGCGGTCTCGGCGGCCGGCAGATAGCGGGACGCCAGGCGCACGCCGGTCGGCCGGGGCAGGGTCTCGGGCAGCATGGTGCGCTGGAGCTCGTCGGCGATGTACGCCTCACGCCCGTACAGCACCGCCTTGTCGATGCCGAGCGCGCTGTGCGTGGCGAGCTGGGCGGCGACCAGCAGGTCGTCGGCCTCGAAGGCCATGCGCTCCGGGCGGCGCAGGAAGACCGCGGCGCCGATGACGCGGCGTCGGCCGCGCAGCGGCGCGAGGATCGCCCGCTGGCCCTCGGGTACGACGAAGTCGGGGCTGTCGCCGAGGAGTTCCGGCAGCGCGGCCACAGCGCCCGGGGAATCGGCGAAGACCGGCCGCACCCCGCGCAGGACCTCGGCGAGCGCTCCGCCGTTGCGCACCTCGCACAGCTCGGCGGTGACGGCCGACAGCTCGGACGGCTCCGGCTGCGGTGCGGGCAGCGCGAAGCCGAGTTCGGTGTCCCGTTCGGTCGGGATGCGGTCGGTGCGGCGCAGCCGCAGCAGGAGGGGGCCGGTGGGCCGTTCGTCGCCGACCGGCAGCGGGTCGCGCAGATAGACGAGGATCGCGTCGGAGAAGGTCGGCACGGTGGCCCGGCACAGACCCATCACGATCTCGTCGAGGTCGATGCCACGAGCGATCCGGCGGGTCGCGGCGCCGACGAAGCGCAGCCGGTCGCCGTCCCGGCGCATGGGCGTGGGCCAGCCGGGCGGCAACCCCTGCCCGGTGCGCCGCTCCTGCGCCTCCTGCGCCTCCAGTTCGTCCTGCCCGTCCTGGATGTTCAGACCGTCCCGTCCGTCGTGGGTGTGCTGTCCGCCCTGCTCGCCGTGTCCGTCCTGGCTGTCCTGTCCGTCCTGCTTCGGTTCCTCGCCCGCGGGCGCCTGTGCGCCGTCGGCCGGCTGGGCCGGGATCGTCTCGGTCGCGGGGCGCGGCCGGTGGGTGTCGGGTTCGGTGACGGCGGCGGGCTGGGAGTGCTCGGGGCCGGCGGCGACCGGGTCCGTGCCGTTGCCGCCCGGTGCCGTCGTACCGGAGGGCTCACCGGTACGGGCCTGTGCTGTCTGCGAGGTCTGCGAGCACGGTGCGGCCTGTGGTGGTAAGGCGGCCGCGCCGGGCGCGTGCGCCGGCGTGGAGGTGTGCAGGAGCGCCCCGCGGGGGTCCGTGGGGTCGACGCCCGCCTGGGGGCGTTCGTAGGAGATGGGGTGCTCCGTCACGCGTGTCGAATCCGTCCGTCCGGGGCTGCGCGCCGCGCGTGCAGTTGGTCCCGCAGAAATCCCGATACCCGGAATGCATGCCCCAGGAACGGAATTCCCGCGTGGTCAGAGGTTGTTCCTGTGCCACCGGTGGACCGGGCGCGGCCCGTACCGGTGGTGCCCTCGTACCCGTCGCTCACGTCCTGCCGCCCCTCGGTGACGTTAGGTCAGACTCGGCGCCTGCTCCGGGAGTTGCTGCTGTGCGCCCTTGCGGAGGACGATCCTACGTTTGTTGCCCCGGGGCGCATCAAGGGTCTCATGAGGACACGTACGCGGGCGTACGGTCCCAGTCCTCCGGCAACAACGGTACGTCCCAGGACGGATCGGGGCGCCAGTGCTGCCAGCCGTCCGAGTACGGCGGGCCCCAGGCACGGATCACCTCCACCGCTGCCCGCCCCGCCTCGCGCACCCGCTCGGCCAGCTCGTCGTCGACCAGTCCGTCCCGCTGGGCCTGCGCGAACTCGTCCTCGTCGCGCCAGTGCCAACTGCGGTCCGGGTGGACGGAGATGTCCAGGAAGTGGTCCTCGGAGTCGACTCCGCCCTCCCACCGGACCAGCGGTTCCTCCAGGTTCACGTACCAGTTCTTGAACAGCCAGCCCGGATCCCAGAACAGCCACACCGACCACGGCTCACCGGGTCGCGCGACCTTCAGCACACCGGTGCCGAACCACCGGTCGCGCTGCACCGCGCGCGGCTTGGTGTACCGCGTCTCCAGCGGTTCGAGGTGCACGGGCGTACCGTCGGCGAGCACGGGCTTCACGCACTCCGTCCCCGGCGCCAGCCACACCGCGAGCAGTTCGTCGTCGTCGCGGACGACGGTCACGGGACGCGCGATGTGAAACCGCTCACCGGCGTTCTCCCGGTACCGCCAGAGGATGTGACTCCCTGGCGCCCAGTGGTGCGTAGGAACCGCTTCCACTCGTCTCACCGCTCCGCCCTCTGCCATGCCCAGATATTAGGTGCCATGGGCATACGACGCTGCGGTGCGTGTCACGGTTCACGCCGGGGGCGTACGGATGACGCGAACGGTTACGGGCGCGTCATCCGCAGGACATCAAGGGCCTCGTCGAGCTGCTCGAGGGTGAGGTCGCCGCGGTCGACGTAACCGCTGTCCAGGACGACCTGACGGATGGTCTTGCGCTCGGCGAGCGCCTTCTTGGCGACCTTCGCGGCCTCCTCGTACCCGATGTACTTGTTGAGCGGGGTCACCACCGACGGCGACGACTCGGCGTACTCGCGGGCCCGCTCGCGGTTGGCGGTCACGCCGTCCACGGTGCGGTCGGCGAGCAGCCGGGAGACGTTGGCGAGCAGCCGGATCGACTCCAGCACGTTCTTGGCGATCACCGGGAGCATGACGTTGAGCTCGAAGTTCCCGGCGGCACCCGCGGTGGCCACCGTGGCGTCGTTGCCGACGACCTGCGCGCACACCATGAGCACGGCCTCGGGGATGACGGGGTTGACCTTGCCGGGCATGATCGAGGACCCCGGCTGGAGGTCGGGGAGGGCGATCTCGGCGAGGCCGGTGCGCGGCCCCGAGGACATCCAGCGCAGATCGTTGGCGATCTTCGTCAGGCCGACGGCGATCGTGCGCAGCTGCCCGCTGGTCTCCACGATGCCGTCCCGGGCACCCTGCGCCTCGAAGTGGTCGCGTGCCTCGGTGAGCGGCAGCCCGGTGGTGCGGGCGACCTCCTCGATGACGGCGGCGGAGAAGCCGGGAGGCGTGTTGATGCCGGTGCCCACCGCCGTGCCGCCCAGGGGCAGCTCGGCGAGCCGGGGGAGGGAGGCCTGGAGCCGTTCGACGCCGTACCGCACCTGCGCCGCGTAGCCGCCGAACTCCTGTCCCAGGGTCACCGGCGTGGCGTCCATGAGGTGGGTGCGCCCGGACTTCACCACGTCGGCGAACTCCTCGGCCTTGCGCGCGAGGGAGTTGGCCAGCTGGTCCAGCGCCGGGACCAGGTCACGCTCGACGGCGGCGGTGGCGGCGATGTGGATCGAGGACGGGAAGACGTCGTTGGAGGACTGCGAGGCGTTCACATGGTCGTTGGGGTGGACGTCCCGGCCGAGCCGCTCGCTCGCCAGCGTGGCGATGACCTCGTTGGTGTTCATGTTCGACGAGGTCCCGGAACCGGTCTGGAACACGTCCACGGGGAAGTGCTCGTCCCACTTCCCCTCGGCCACCTCGGCGGCCGCGTCCTGGATCGCCTGGGCCACGTCCTTGTCGAGGACGCCCAGTTCGGCGTTGACCTTGGCGGCCGCCCCCTTGATCCGCGCGAGCGCCTCGATGTGCGCGCGCTCGATGCGCTGTCCGGAGACGGGGAAGTTCTCCACGGCGCGCTGCGTCTGGGCCCGCCACTTGGCGTCCACGGGGACCCGGACCTCGCCCATGGAGTCGTGCTCGATGCGGTAGTCACTCATGCCTGGTACAGCGATCGGCGCGGCCGGGATGTTCCGGACCCTGGGCCGCTCGGGTGCATCCAGACGCTGTGATCCAGCTCTCACCAAACCCGTGCAGCAGACCGGGCGGTGTCCACGTCGAGGACGGGTGACAGGAAGGGAGGCGCGTGTGGAGACGGACTTCCACGGTTTCGTCACCGCCCGGTCGGCCGCGCTGTTCCGGGGCGCCCTCGTCTTGACGGGCAACCGGGACGCGGCGGAGGACCTGGTCCAGGAGACCCTGGAGCGGGCCTGCCGCAAGTGGCGCACCATAGCGGCCAAGGACGCCCCGGACGCCTATGTGCGCCGGATCATGGTGAACCTGGCCAACGACCGCTGGCGCCGCTTCCGGCGTACCGTGCCGCACCCGGACGGCCCCGACCGGGCCGCGCCGGGCGACGAGTACGGACAGGTCGACAGCAGGGACCAGTTGGTGCGCGCGTTGCAGCGACTGCCCATGCGGATGCGTACGGTCGTGGTGCTGCGGTACTTCCACGACCTCTCCGACGCGGAGATCGCGGCCGACCTGGCCATCTCGCCGAGCACCGTGCGCTCGCAGCTGGCCCGGGGCATCGAGAAGCTCAGAAGCGAGGTCCCCGCGCTCTCCGCCCCTTCACCGCGGCAGCCCCAGGGAGGAATCCGATGACGTCGTCCGATGCGCGGCCCTCCGGCTGCACACCCTTCGAAGAGGAACTGGTGAACGCCATGAAGAACTACGCCGACTCCGCCGACGCGCCCGCGTTCGACGCGCCGGGGATCGTGCGCCGTACCCGCCGCCGGCGGACGGTGGGCATCGCCGCCGTCACCGCCGCGCTCGTGGTGGCCGGTGCGAGCACCGCCCTGGCGTCGATGAGCGGCGGTGACGGTGTCCGCGGCAGCGTCGCGTCGAGCGGTGCGGCCCGGAGCGGGAAGGACACCGTCGTGGTGGTGGGCAAGCCCGGGGACTCGTTCACCATCGACTTCGCCGGCCTGGACCTGGTGTTCGCCAAACAACTGCTGCTCAAGTCCCGTTTGGAGCTGGGGACGGTCGGCAGGGCGGACCCCGAGGGCTGCAAGCCCGGCTCGGTCATCGCGGCCGACCCGCACAGCCCGGCCCTGGTGCCGGTGGGCGGCACGGTGAATCTCACCCTCTGCTCCCGCTGACCGGAGACGCCCGCCCCTGCTCGCATCAGGGGCGGGCGTCCGTCACGGGGTCAGGCGTCCGTCACAGTGTCAGGCGTCGTTACGGAGTCAGCCCAGGCCCGGACCGCGGACCGGGATCGACGTGAACGTCGGTGCGGGCGCCGGGTCCTTGAAGAAGTCGTTGCCCTTGTCGTCGACGACGATGAACGCCGGGAAGTCCTCGACCTCGATCTTCCAGACGGCCTCCATGCCGAGCTCCTCGTACTCGACGACCTCGACCTTCTTGATGCAGTCCTGGGCGAGACGGGCGGCGGGCCCGCCGATGGAGCCGAGGTAGAAACCGCCGTGCGTGCCGCACGCGTCGGTGACCTGCTGCGAGCGGTTGCCCTTGGCCAGCATCACCTTGGAGCCGCCCGCGGCCTGGAACTGCTCGACGTAGGAGTCCATGCGACCGGCGGTCGTCGGACCGAACGACCCCGACGCGTAGCCCTCGGGGGTCTTGGCCGGACCGGCGTAGTACACCGGGTGGTCCTTGAGGTACTGCGGCATCTCCTCGCCCGCGTCAAGGCGCTCCTTGATCTTGGCGTGCGCGATGTCACGGGCCACGACCAGCGGGCCGGTCAGCGAGAGCCGGGTCTTCACCGGGTACTTGGTCAGCTCGGCGAGGATGTCGTCCATCGGCTGGTTCAGGTCGATCCTCACGACGTCGCCGGCCCCCGCGGCGGAGCCGCTGTTCGACTCGGTGAGGTGCTCGTCCGTCGTGTCCGGCAGGAAGCGCGCCGGGTCCGTCTCCAGCTGCTCGAGGAAGACGCCCTCGGCGGTGATCTTCGCGACGGCCTGCCGGTCCGCGGAGCAGGACACGGCGATCGCGACCGGGCAGGACGCACCGTGCCGGGGGAGGCGTACCACCCGCACGTCGTGGCAGAAGTACTTGCCGCCGAACTGCGCGCCGATCCCGATCTTCTGCGTCAGCTCGAAGACCTTCTCCTCCAGCTCCTTGTCCCGGAAGCCGTGACCGAGCGGCGAACCCTCGGCCGGGATCTCGTCCAGGTAGTGCGCGGAGGCGTACTTCGCGGTCTTCAGGGCGTACTCGGCGCTCGTACCCCCGACGACGATCGCCAGGTGGTACGGCGGGCAGGCGGCCGTGCCCAGCGAACGGATCTTCTCCTCCAGGAACTTCATCATGGAGGCCTCGTTCAGGACGGCCTTCGTCTCCTGGTACAGGAACGACTTGTTGGCGGAACCGCCGCCCTTCGCCATGAACAGGAACTTGTACGCGCCGCCGTCGGTGGCGTACAGCTCGATCTGCGCAGGGAGGTTGGAGCCGGTGTTCTTCTCCTCCCACATGGTGAGCGGAGCCATCTGCGAGTAGCGCAGGTTCAGGTTCAGGTAGGCGTCGTAGATGCCCCGGCTGAGCGCCGCCTCGTCGCCGCCCTCGGTCAGCACGTTCTGCCCGCGCTTGCCCATCACGATCGCCGTGCCGGTGTCCTGGCACATCGGCAGCACGCCCGCCGCCGCGATGTTCGCGTTCTTCAGCAGGTCCAGCGCCACGAACTTGTCGTTGCCCGACGCCTCGGGGTCGTCGATGATCCGGCGCAGTTGCGCGAGGTGGGCCGGGCGCAGGTAGTGCTGGATGTCGTGGATGGCCTCCTCGGCGAGCTTGCGCAGCGCCTCCGGCTCGACCTTGAGGAACGTCCGCCCGTCGGCCTCGAAGGTGGAGACACCCTCGGAGGTCACCAGCCGGTAGGGGGTGGTGTCCTCTCCCATGGGGAGCAGATCGGTGTACTCGAACTCAGGCATCTCAGCCCATTCCTCACTCGACAGACGGCGCCCGCCTCCGTTGGCGGGCGCCCACCAGCGTAGAACCTGCCGCCGACGGGGAGCTTGTGAGGTAAGGCTCAGTCCAGGGCCGCGGAGTTGTCCACAGTCCTAGTCGCGATCTATCGCGTTTGGGTACGCTGCTGCCGTGGACCTTCAGAAGCAAGCCCAGCAGCAGGACACGGCGGCGCGCCCCTCGGAACTGCGCGCGTCGGACGCCGACCGTGACCGCATCGCCGACATCCTGCGCGACGCCCTCGCCGAGGGCCGCCTGACCGCCGAGGAGCACGCCGAGCGCGTCGAGGGCGTGCTGGCCGCGAAGACGGTCGGTGAGCTGGAGGTGTTCATACGCGACCTGCCCGCCGCCCACCGCACCACCCCGACGTACACGGCCGCACCCCACCGCCCCACGGCCGACGCGATACCGGTCGACCCCGACGAGAACGTGGTGGCGGTGTTCAGCAGCGCGATGCGCAGGGGCCGCTGGCGCGCCGGGCGCCGCATCCACGCGTACGCGATCTTCGGCAGCGTCGAGATCGACCTCAGCGAGGCGCTGTTCGAGTACCAGCAGGTCGTGATCAAGGCGATCTCGGTCTTCGGCAACGTCGAGGTGCGCGTCCCGGAGAACGTGTCGCTGCGCGGCACCGGCGGCGGAGTCCTGGGCAACTTCGAGGTCGACACGATCGACGCGCCGGACCCGGACGCCCCGGTCGTCTACCTCGACGGCTGGGCCGTACTGGGCAACATCGAAGGCAGGCCGAAGCGCGGCAGGCTCGTCGCGGACATCCTCGATCGTGTGCAGCGCAAGGTCGACAGGAGTTTGCACAAGCATCTGGATCGTTGACGGTTGCCAATCCGCCAAAGCCGGCGGTTGGGAACTCAGTGCATAGGCGCGCGCACAGCGGGTAGGGCTTGCTCCATCGTCTCTCGCTCGCGAAGCCGTCGTCAGGAGTAGACCGTGCTGCAACCGCCGCATTCGTCCCTGCAGGTAGCCGCCGTTCCGGCCCAGCGGGTGCCAGCGCGAGAAAGGGACCAAGAGGCTCCCTGGCACACCGAGGCGGTGTGCCGCCGCGACGAGGCCGGCCTCTTCTTCGCCCCGTCCAAGGAGCCCACCGCCGCCCGCCTCTCCCGCGAGGAGGCCGCCAAGCGGGTCTGTGCCCGGTGTCCCGTGATGGTCGAGTGCCGCGAGCACGCCCTGCTCCAGCCCGAGCCCTACGGCGTCTGGGGCGGCCTCACCGCCGCCGAACGCCGAGTGGTCCTGGCCAGGCGCCGCCGCCGCGACCTCGAACTGAAGAAGGCGTCCCGCTCGGCGGACCGCATAGCGGGCTGACCCCGAACACAGACAGGGCGCCCCCTCCGCACCGGGGGCGCCCTGTCTCTGCTGAATGCCGGGGCGTCATTCCATCAGGGGCGAGGTGACTCACCCAGGGGCGCGGGGCTGTGTTCGACATGCGGCTCCGCCGCGTGGGCGCGACCAGCCACAACCGATCCGCATTCGCCCACGACCCGCACCCCCCGGCACTGCCTGCGCGGCTACTTCGCCCTGTCGAAGTCGATCGCGCTGTAAGCCCGCAGCTTGCTCAACCGATGCTCGGAGTCGATCCGCCGAACCGTCCCGGACCGAGACCGCATCACGATCGAATCGGTCGTCGCCGTCTCCGACCGGTACCGCACCCCCCGCAGCAACTCCCCGTCGGTGATCCCGGTTGCGACGAAGAACACGTTCTCACCGGTCACCAGGTCCTCCGTGGTGAGCACCCGCCCCAGATCGTGCCCCGCGTCGATCGCCCGCTGCCGCTCCTCGTCGTCCTTGGGCCACAGCTTGCCCTGGATCGTCCCGCCCAGACACTTCACGGCACAGGCGGAGATGATCCCCTCCGGCGTACCACCGATGCCCAGCAGCAGGTCGACGCCGGTGCCCTCGCGCAGCGCCAGGATCGACCCGGCCACATCTCCGTCGGAGATGAGCTTGATGCGCGCGCCGGCCTCCCGGATCTCGTCGATGATGCCCGCGTGGCGCGGCCGGTCGAGGATGACGACGGTGACGTCCTCGGGCGTGGCCCGCTTGGCCTTGGCGACCCGGCGGATGTTGACGGCCACCGGCGCGTCGATGTCGACGAAGTCGGCAGCCTCGGGGCCGGTGACGAGCTTGTCCATGTAGAAGACGGCGGACGGGTCGAACATGGCGCCGCGCTCGGTGGCCGCGAGCACCGCGATCGCGTTCGGCATGCCCTTGGCCGTCAGCGTGGTGCCGTCGATGGGGTCGACGGCGATGTCGACCTCGGGCCCGGTGCCGTCGCCGACCTGCTCCCCGTTGAAGAGCATCGGGGCCTCGTCCTTCTCGCCCTCCCCGATGACGACGACACCGTTCATGGAGACGGTGGAGACGAGGGTGCGCATGGCGCGTACTGCGGCGCCGTCGGCGCCGTTCTTGTCGCCCCGCCCGACCCAGCGCCCGGCGGCCATGGCGGCGGCCTCGGTGACCCGCACCAGTTCCAGGGCGAGGTTTCGGTCGGGGGCCTCGGAGGGGACATCGAGTTCGGACGGCAGCGAATGATGCTCGGTCATCGGAACGCACCTTTCTGATACGGCGACGGCCGGATGAGGGTGTTGTGCCCCGACTCTATCGCCAGGTCGACAGAATGAGCAGGGGACCCCACGGATGAGCGGCCCGGGCACCTGCGACGATAGGGGGCGTGGCAGGTTCGAACGGCAAACAGAAGACGGTCCGGGACATGGTCCTCTCCCTGGGCCTCATCCTGGTCGCGGGCTGGGTGATGTACCTCTTCATCCCGCACGAGGATCACGCTCCCGACGTCAAGCGGGTGGACTACCGCGTCGAGCTCCTCACGGCCCGCCGCGCGGCGTCGTACCCGGTGGCCGCGCCCGAGGGGCTGCCCGCCGAGTGGAAGGCGACCTCCGTCCGCTTCAAGGGCGACGACTTCGACGCCTGGCACCTCGGCTTCCGTGCCCCCGACGGTGAGTACGTCGCGATCGAGCAGTCCACTCAGAAGCGCTCCACGTTCATCGACGAGGCGAGCCAGGGCGCGAGCGAGACGAAGACCACCGAGCAGATCGGCGGCCGGAAGTGGACCCGCTACACCGGCGGCCGCTACGACGCCCTCGTCCTCCAGGACATGAACGGCTCGACGACCGTGGTGGCGGGTACGGCGTCGTTCGCGCGGCTGGCGGAGATGGTCGGGGCGCTGAAGCTGGCCTGACCCGTGAACGCGACAGGCCCCCGGCTGTGTGCCGGGGGCCTTTGCCGTACGCCGCTACCGCGGATCAGACGGTGGTGACGACCTCGTCGAACGCCAGGCGCGGGGAGCGCGGGTAGGAGGCGTTCTCGCCGGGCTTGCCGATGTTGACGACGATCAGGGGGGTGTGGTCGTCGTCCAGGAACTCCTTGCGGATGCCCTCGGCGTCGAAGCCGGTCATCGGGCCCGCGGCCAGGCCGGCGGCGCGGACGCCGACGATGAAGTACGCGGCCTGAAGAGCGGCGTTCAGCGTGGCGGAGCCCTCACGGGCGGAGCGCTCGCCGAAGAAGACGTCCTTGGCCTGGGGGAAGGCCGGGAAGAGGGTCGGCAGCTCCTCGTGGAACTCGTTGTCCGCGGAGAGGATCGCCACGAGCGGGGCGGAGGCCGTCTTCGGCTGGTTGCCCTCGGCCATGTGCGCCACCAGGCGCTCACGGGCCTCGGTGGAGCGGACCAGGGTGATGCGCAGCGGCGTCTGGTTGAAGGCGGTGGGGCCGAACTTGACCAGGTCGTAGATCGCCTGCACCTGCTCGTCGGTCACCGGCTCGTCGGTGAAGGTGTTGGCGGTGCGGGCCTCGCGGAAGAGCAGGTCCTGGGCGGCGGGGTCAAGAACGAGAGACATGTGGGACTTTCCTCCGGTGTGCGTCCGGATCCGGCGCGCCGGACCGGCTGACGGCTACGACCGTACGACAGGGAAGTTCAACCTTCAACAAATTCCGGGGCGTGGTGATCGGCCTCACACGCCCGGACACCCCCGCCCGCCTACTCGCCCCCGGCGTCGCCCTCTTCCTCGGCCTCCTCGGCCAGCGCCGCGTCCAGCCGCGCCCGCGCGCCCTCGAGCCACCGCCGGCACACCTTGGCCAGCTCCTCCCCGCGCTCCCACAGGGCCAGGGACTCCTCCAGCGTCGTACCGCCCGCCTCCAGCCGCCGTACGACCTCGATCAGCTCGTCGCGCGCCTGCTCGTAGCCGAGCGCCTCATCCACCTTGCTGGTCATCCACTCACCCTAGTCATCAACGGTCATCGGCAGTCATCAACGGTCATCGGCTCGTATCGACCCGTACGGAGAACTCGCCCTCGGCGACCCGCGCGCGCAGCGCCTCGTCCGCCGCCACCTCGCCCGGATCGCGGACCACGTGCCCGTCCGCCTTCTGGAGCACCGCGTACCCCCGCTTCAGGGTCGCCGCGGGGGAGAGGGCCACCACGCGCGCGTGCGTGTGCGTCAGCTCGGAGTCGGCGCGGTCGAGGGCATGGCCGAGGCAGCGCCGGGCGCGCTCGGTGAGCGAGACGACGTGATCGGCCCGCTCGTCGATCATCCGGTGCGGATCCTCTATCACCGGCCGGGCCAGCGCATGGGCCAACCCGCGCTCCTCCCGCTCCAGGAACGCCCCCACGCACCGCCGCGCCCGGTCCCGCAGCATCCGCACACGCTCGTACTCCTCGCCCACGTCCGGTACGACCTTCTTCGCGGCGTCCGTGGGCGTCGAGGCGCGCAGATCGGCGACGTAGTCGAGAAGCGGGGTGTCCGGCTCGTGGCCGATGGCCGACACGACGGGCGTACGACAGGCCGCGACCGCCCGCACCAGCTGCTCGTCGGAGAACGGAAGCAGATCCTCCACGCTGCCCCCGCCCCGCGCGACGATGATCACGTCCACGTCGTCGATCGCGTCGAGGTCCTTCACGGCCTGCACCACCTGCGGCACGGCGTGCACGCCCTGCACCGCGACGTTGCGCACCTCGAAGCGGACGGCGGGCCAGCGGTGCCGGGCGTTCTCCAGCACGTCACGCTCCGCCGCGGAGGCCCGCCCGCACACCAGCCCCACCAACTGCGGCAGGAACGGCAACCGCTTCTTGCGCTCGGCGGCGAACAGCCCCTCCGCCGCCAGGGCCTTCTTCAGCTGCTCCAGCCGCGCGAGCAGCTCCCCGACACCGACGGGCCTTATCTCCACGGCCCGCAGCGACAGCTGCCCCCGAGGCGCGTACCACTCCGGCTTCGCCTGGACGACGACCCGGGCGCCCTCCCCGACCACATCGGCGACCGCGTCGAACACCTGCCGGAAACAGGTGACGCTCACGGAGATGTCGTACGACGGATCCCGCAACGTCAGAAACACGACGCCCGCACCCGGCCGCCGCGACAGCTGGGTGATCTGCCCCTCCACCCACACCGCACCGAGCCGGTCGATCCACGACCCGATCAGCCGCGAGACCTCACCGACGGGCAGGGGCGCTTCGGGCGACGTATTGACAGCCATGCGGCGAGGGTAACGGCCGGGACCGACAACCCGACGCGACGAACTCGGGCGCCTCCGGCGCGGCCTTACGATGGGGTGCATGACTGCTTCGCCTGGCCGCCGTGTCCTGCTCGCCGCTCCCCGTGGCTACTGCGCCGGTGTGGACCGCGCCGTGATCGCCGTCGAGAAAGCCCTCGAGCAGTACGGAGCCCCGGTCTACGTCCGCCACGAGATCGTGCACAACAAGTACGTCGTGCAGACCCTGGAGAAGAAGGGTGCCGTTTTCGTGGAGCGGACCGAGGAGGTGCCGCCCGGGAACATCGTCATGTTCTCGGCGCACGGCGTCGCCCCCGTCGTCCACGAGGAGGCCGCGCGCGGCAAGCTCGCCACCATCGACGCCACCTGCCCCTTGGTCACCAAGGTCCACAAGGAAGCCGTCCGGTTCGCGAACGAGGACTACGACATCCTGCTGATCGGGCACGAGGGCCACGAGGAGGTCATCGGCACCTCCGGTGAGGCCCCCGACCACATCCAGCTCGTCGACGGCCCCACGGACGTCGCCAAGGTCGAGGTGCGCGACCCCTCCAAGGTCGTCTGGCTCTCCCAGACCACGCTGTCCGTCGACGAGACCATGGAGACCGTGGACGCGCTGAAGGAGAAGTTCCCGCAGCTCATCTCCCCGCCCAGTGACGACATCTGCTACGCCACGCAGAACCGTCAGCTCGCCGTGAAGCAGATGGGCGCCCAGGCCGAGCTGGTGATCGTGGTCGGCTCCCGCAACTCCTCCAACTCCAAGCGGCTCGTCGAGGTCGCCAAGCTCGCCGGCGCGCGCGAGGCCTACCTCGTGGACTTCGCCGACGAGATCGACGAGGCGTGGCTGGAGGGCGTGACCACGGTCGGCGTCACCTCCGGTGCCTCCGTGCCGGAGGTACTGGTCGAGCAGGTCCTGGAGTGGCTCGCCGGACGCGGCTTCGAGGACGTCGAGCTCGTCAAGGCGGCCGAGGAGTCCATCACCTTCTCGCTGCCCAAGGAACTGCGCCGCGATCTGCGCGACGAGGCGGCCGCGCTGGTCGCCGAGCGCGGTGGGGCGGGGGCGGCGGACGCCCCTGCGGAGTGACGGTCCGTCGTCCGTCGTAACGTGGGGCCATGCAGATCTTCGGTGTGGACATCGGCGGTTCCGGGATCAAGGGCGCCCCTGTGGACCTGGACAGGGGCGACCTGACGGAGGAGCGCTTCAAGGTGCTCACCCCGCACCCGGCGACGCCGGACGGCGTCGCCGACGGCGTGCGGCAGGTCGTCGAGCACTTCGGCTGGACGGGACCGGTCGGGCTGACCTTCCCCGGCGTCGTCACCGGCGGGTCCACGATCCGCACCGCGGCGAACGTCGACAAGAGCTGGATCGACACGGACGCGCGCGCGAGGTTCAGCGAGCGCCTGGGCGGTCTCCCGGTGACGGTCGTCAACGACGCCGACGCTGCGGGCGTCGCCGAGATGCACTTCGGCGCGGGCAAGGACCGCCCGGGCACGGTCGTCCTCCTCACCTTCGGCACCGGCATCGGCAGCGCCCTCTTCGTCGACGGCGCCCTCGTCCCCAACACCGAGCTCGGCCACCTCGAACTGCACGGCCACGACGCGGAGAAGCGCGCGTCCAGCAAGGCCAGGGAGGACGAGGAGCTGACCTGGGAACACTGGGCGCGCCGCGTCCAGAAGTACCTCGCCCACGTCGAGATGCTCTTCTCACCCGAACTCTTCATCATCGGCGGCGGCGTCAGCCGCAAGGCCCACAAGTTCCTCCCCCACATCGAGGGCATCAAGGCGGAGATCGTCCCCGCCCAGCTCCAGAACAACGCGGGGATCGTGGGGGCGGCGATGCGGGCGGCGGAACACGGCTGAGGTCTGCCCGGGACGGCACCGGTGGCCGCCCGGTGGTCGGCGGTCGGGAAGTGGTGCGGGCCGCCGCCTGGGTCAGCGGAAGTCTCGGACCGGGCGGTGGTTCATCAGGCGCACCTTCCGTACCGTCGCGATCAGGGCGGCGACGAGTGTGCCGCCGTACAGCCAGCCCGCCTGGGTGGCGAGGGCGGTGAGGAGGCCCACCAGCCAGCCGCTGAACCCGTCACCGCCGCCGGCCACGGGCAGCAGTCCGAGGGCGAAGCCGATCGGCACGACGACCGGCGCGGTCAGCAGGTCGGCCCGCCGGATCCAGACCGCCGTCAGCACGCACACCGGCAGGAACAGCACGGCGTACACGGTGAGCGAGCCGAACAGCAGCTGGTCGACACACCCGAGCAGGAACATCACCAGCATGCAGAAGAGCCCGCCGCCCAGCCCCGTGAGCCGGGGGTTCGGCAGCCGCCGCACCGACTGGACGACGGGCGGCACCGCCTTCTCCCCCGCCGACGGCCGCCGAGGAGGCCCGGGCCGCACGGGCCGCGGAGCGGGCCGGCCCGTATGCGGAGCGGGCCGGCCCGTATGAGGAGCGGACCGCTTGGGTGCGCCGCCCGCGCCCTCGCGCACTGAACCCGCCCCTTCCCTGGCTCGACCCGCGCCTTCCCGCGCCGACCTCCCACCGTTCCTGCCCGGACCCGCACCGTCCGGGCCCGGGCCTGAGCCCTCCCGTCCCGGGCCTGAGCCCTCCCGTCCCGGGCCTGAGCCCTCCCGTCCCGGCCCCGAGCCCTCCCGGGCTCGGCGTGCGGCCTCGCGTGCCGGGCCGTCGCCTCTCGTGCCGTCGCGCCGCGCCGCCTGCGGGGGCAGGGGCGGCCGGCCGTCGCGTCGCGTTCCGGGCTGCGGGGGTCGCGTCCTGTGTTGCTCCACCGGACCAACTTAGGTCGGTTTATGTGCCGAATGGGGCCTCAGACACGCCGAGGGACAGAGCTTGGCCAAGCGTTCGACGCGTCGCCGTGGGGCCACCGGACACGCCGTAAACTGGGGGATCGGCCAGCCCTCTGGCCCCTTGGCCCTCTCACTACGGGAAGTCGCAACGTGTCGCTCACGATCGGAATCGTCGGTCTGCCGAATGTCGGCAAGTCGACCCTGTTCAACGCCCTGACCAAGAACGACGTGCTGGCGGCCAACTACCCGTTCGCCACGATCGAGCCCAATGTGGGCGTGGTCGGTGTCCCCGACCCCCGCCTCGACAAGTTGGCCGAGATCTTCGCTTCCCAGCGGATCCTCCCGGCGACCGTCGACTTCGTCGACATCGCCGGCATCGTGCGCGGCGCGAGCGAGGGCGAGGGCCTGGGCAACAAGTTCCTCGCGAACATCCGCGAGTCGGACGCGATCTGCCAGGTCATCCGTGCCTTCAAGGACGAGAACGTGGTCCACGTCGACGGCAAGGTCTCGCCGAAGGACGACATCGAGACGATCAACACCGAGCTGATCCTCGCCGACCTCCAGACGATCGAGAAGGTCCTGCCGCGCCTGCAGAAGGAGTCGCGGATCAAGAAGGACATCGCGCCCAAGGTCAAGGCCGTCGAGGAGGCCAAGGAGATCCTGGAGAAGGGCGACACGCTCTTCGCGCACGGCATCGTCCAGGGCAGCGAGCGCGCCGAGCTCCTCCACGACCTGCACCTCCTCACGACGAAGCCTTTCCTCTACGTCTTCAACGTCGACGAGGACGAGCTGACCGACGACACCTTCAAGGACGAGCAGCGCGCCCTGGTCGCCCCCGCCGAGGCGATCTTCCTCAACGCCAAGCTGGAGCAGGACCTCGCCGAGCTCGACGAGGAGGACGCCCTGGAGCTCCTCCAGTCCGTCGGCGCCGAGGAGCCCGGCCTCGCCACCCTCGCCCACGTCGGCTTCCGCACCCTCGGCCTGCAGACCTACCTCACGGCCGGCCCCAAGGAGTCCCGCGCCTGGACCATCAAGAAGGGCGCCACCGCCCCCGAGGCCGCCGGAGTCATCCACACCGACTTCCAGAAGGGCTTCATCAAGGCGGAGGTCATCTCCTTCGAGGACCTCGTCGAAACCGGCTCCGTCGCCGAGGCCCGCGCCAAGGGCAAAGCCCGCATGGAGGGCAAGGACTACGTGATGCAGGACGGGGACGTCGTGGAATTCCGGTTCAACGTTTAGCCGGTGGAATGACCTGTGACGTCATCACTTACGTGCAGGAAGATCCTTTAGTCACTCGCACCTACTGGTAGATGACTCAAGGGGCCGGACAACACGCTGTCCGGCCCCTTTCAGTTGCCCCGGGGCGGGGTCAACTTCTCCAGGTCGAGAGTGATCTCGAAGGGCACCGGACGCCGGAGTGAGCCCCGGAAGATGCCCGCGGGGGCGTAGGCGCCGGTCGGCTCGTCGAGCTCGTACACGTGGACCACCGGGGTGCCCGCCTCGTCCTCGACGCACCAGTAGTGCGGGACGCCCGCCTCCGCGTACTTGCGGAGCTTGACCGTGCGGTCACGGTGGGCGGACTCGGGGGAGACGACCTCGATGACGAGGCGTACTTCCTCCGGGGCGAACCAGGTCCGGTCGCCGTCGAAGTCGGCAGTGGTCACCAGCAGATCAGGCTCCGGCCGGTTGCGCTCATCCAGCCTTATGGTCATCTCCCGGCTGACCCGGGCTTCCGGGGGAGCCTGCTCCATGAGGGCCAGGGTGAGCATGGTGACGAGGTGGCCGTGCCACCACCTCTGCGGCGACATCATGAAGACGAGCGCTCCGTCGATCAACTCGGTGTGGCGTGGTGCCTCGGGGAGGCGATCCAGGTCCTCCGCGAACCAGCCTTCCGCGCGCGGCGGGCGCATCCAGTCGGGCAGTGCGGTCATGGGACAACCCTAGCGAGCCCGCGGGCGTGGAACGGGATCCGCGGCGGCCGACAATATGTCCGTGGACATGTGCGTGGACGTCGTCGCGACACTCGAGGCCGCTTCGCTGCTGGTGCCGGAGAGGGCCGCCACCGCCGACGACATCACCGTCACGGACGTCTGGGATTACCTGGCGCACGACGAGTGGGAAGTGGCGCTCGATCTTCTTCAGGAACTCCGCGGAGCGTGGACCGCACCGCCGGGCTTCTGGGAGGAGCTGGGGCGGGCGGCCGAGATGCTGGGGCTCGAGCGGAGTCGGGAATGGTGCTGGTGGCGGAGCGCCGAGACACGGGTGGGTGTCATCCGGGCGGAACTCGCGCTCGACCCCGCCGGGGTGTCGTTCCGGCGCACGCCGGTACCGGGCGCGGGGGTGCTGCGGCCGATGTGGGACATCGGTCATCGTGTGGAGGACGGGAGCAGCGAGCTGGACATCGCGCGGGTGTGGGTGGAGTTCGCCCCCGACCTGCCGCCGGGCGGGCGCGCCGCGGTCCGGCTTCTGCCGCTGACCCCGGCCCGGTGGACGCACCTCGGCCCCGGCGACCGGATCACGATGTACGAGTGCGCTGTGGCTGGTGGCAGCGCGACGATCCTGGAGGTGTGCCCCCCGGTCACGCTCCGCCCGTAGCCCGCCGGCACGCCTGCGCGTACGCCCGTACCAGCGGGCGGTGCTCGTCCTCGCGGCGCCAGGCCAGGACGTAGCGGCTGGGGCTGACACCGTGGACGGGGCGGGTGGTGACACCGCCGAGGGTGAGGAGCGGGACGTTGCCCGTGGCGACCAGGCAGATGCCGAGGCCGGCGACCAGCGCCTCGTACGTCTCCTCGGTGCCGGCGATCTCCGCGCCGATCCGGGGTGGGCGGCCACCGCGGGCGTCCAGGGCGAGCCAGTAGTCGCGCAGGGGGCCAGAGCTCTTCGGGAGGGCGAGGAACGGCTCGTCGAGCAGGTCCGCGAAGTCGATCTCGGCGCGGGCGGCCAGGGGATGGGTCTCGGGGAGGGCGACCTGGAGCGGTTCCTCGGCGACCACCGTCCAGGCGTACCGTTCCTGGTCGGGCAGGGGCAGCCATACGAAGGCCACGTCCGCGTCGCCGTCGGCGAGGCCCGCGGACGGGTCGTCCCAGTTGACCTGGCGCAGCCGGACGGCCGCCTCCGGGTGCGCGGCTGTGAAGCGGGAGCGGATCGCGGGCAGGAGGCCGCCCCGCCCCGGACTGGTGCTCATGCCGACCACCAGCGTGCTGCGTTCCGCCGTGCGAGCCTCCTCCACCGCGGCCGCGGCCCCCGCCCAGGCGTCCAGCACCCGGCGCGCGTGCGGCAGCAGGGCCGTGCCCGCCGCGGTGAGCGCCACACCGTGCCGGTCGCGCCGGAACAGGTCCACACCCAGCTGCCGCTCCAGGGCCCGGATCTGTTTGCTCAGCGCGGGCTGCGACACGTACAGGCGTTCGGCCGCGCGAGTGAAGTGCAGTTCCTCGGCGACCGCGGCGAAGTAGCGCAGGTCGCGTACATGGACGTCCATCGTCATAGCCATTGGTTATCACCGTAAATCTTGGACGCGCAGTCGCCTTCGCCAGCAGGCTTGTTCCAGAGACGAGTTACTGCTGATGGACGAGGAGCGGTCATGAACAAGGTCTGGCTGGTGACGGGTGCGAGCAGCGGTTTCGGGCGGGCGATCGCCGAGGCTGCGCTGGCCGACGGGGACGTGGTCGTGGGCGCGGCACGGAGAATCGACGCGCTGGCCGACCTGGTCGCGGCCCACCCCGACCAGGTGGAGGCACTGTCCCTGGACGTCACCGACACGGCGGCGGCACAGATGGCCGTACGGGACGTCGTGGACCGGTACGGGCGGATCGACGTGCTGGTCAACAACGCGGGGCGCACCCACGTCGGTGCCTTCGAGGAGACCACGGAGGAGGAACTGCGGGAACTGTTCGACCTGCACGTCTTCGGGCCGGCGGCCCTCACGCGCGCGGTGCTGCCGCACATGCGCGAGCGACGCTCGGGGGCGATCGTGCAGATGAGCAGCATGGGCGGGCAGATGTCCTTCGCGGGCTTCTCGGCGTACAGCGGGACGAAGTTCGCCCTGGAGGGCCTGTCCGAGGGACTCGCCGACGAGGTACGGGAATTCGGGATCAAGGTGCTGATCGTGGAGCCTGGCGCCTTCCGCACCTCGCTGTTCCAGAACGGCCGCGCCGGAGTCAGCTCCGACAGCGGTGTGTACGCCAAGGTGAGCGAGACCCGGGGCTTGGTCTCCGGCGGCGACGGCAGCCAGCCCGGCGACCCCGCCAAGGCCGCGGCACTCATCCTGGCCGCCCTGAACGCCGAGCACACCCCGCTGCGCCTCCCGCTCGGCGACGACGGCGTCACGGCTGTCCTCGGCCACCTCGACCAGGTCCGCGCGGAAGTCGAGGCGTGGGAGAAGCAGACCCGGGCGACGGGCTTCGACGACTGACCTGAGCCCGGCGGGGCGCCGGTGACCGGTGGCAAGCGACCGGTGACTCCATGCTCGCCCTTTCTCCGCTCCGGACCCCGCTCCGTTGTCAGTGCCGCGTGCCACGATGGACATCCTTCGGGGCGGATACGGGGCGGACGCGGGACGGGGGGTGGCATGGAGACGGACGTACCGCGGATCGGGCGGCAGGTGCGGGATCTGCACGGGGAGGGTGTGCGGCTGTACGACGCCGCGCGCACCCTCCTCGCCGATCACCGGCGTGCCCTCGACGCCGTCCGCTCGGCACTCGCCCCGCTCCGGGACGAGCTCGTGGCGAAGGAGCTGGAGTCCATCCCGGTCTCCCGGCTGAAGGACGTCACGGAGGGGCGGCTGCGGCTGGCCGCGATCGAGGCGGCGGGGCTCCGTTCGGTGCGGGCGGTGTACGAGGCGAGCCGGTTCGAGTTGCGGGAGATCCCCGGCGTCGGCGCCCAGACCGCCGACCAGGCGCTCGCCGCGGCCCGGCAGATCGCGCGGGCGGTCGAGGAGACCGTGTCCGTGCGGATCGAGGTCGACCGGCCCGAACCCCGGACCGCCGCCCTGGTCGGCGCGCTGTACCGGCTGGTCGAGGCCGGCCCCGAGCTGCGGCGGGCCGTGGACACCGCCGAGCGCCTCCAGGGCAGGCTCGCCGAACTGCTGCCCGCGGCCCGGCCGGCGACCGGCAGACTGCGGCTGGCGCTCGCCGGCCGGCGCCGTCGGGACGACGCCCTCGCGGCGGTCGCGGAGCTGCGCTCGCTCACGGCCGAGGCCGCCGACACGGACGTACGGCTGCGGCTCGCCCAGGCGTCGGCCGACCTGCTGCGCGAACCGGCCTCCGAGATCGAGGCCTGGGTCGACTTCGAGGTGCGGTCCGCCGAGTACTACAGCCAGCTGGCGGAGGTCTCCGCGCAACGTACGGACATCGCGGCCGCCGAGGGCTTCGTACCGTCGGAGGTGGCCGAACGGGTGCACGCCCAGCCGCTGGACGACACCCACCGCCGGGTCGCGCTGCGCGGCTACCAGTCCTTCGGCGCCCGTTTCGCGCTGGCCCAGCGGAGAGTCGTACTGGGCGACGAGATGGGGCTGGGCAAGACGGTCCAGGCGATCGCCGCGCTCGCCCACCTCGCCGCCGAGGGGCACAGCCACTTCCTGGTCGTGTGCCCGGCCAGCGTGCTGATCAACTGGACGCGGGAGGTCCGCGCCCGCAGCACGCTCAGAGCGGTGCCGGTGCACGGGCCGGACCGGCGGGACGCGTACGCCGAGTGGCGCGAGCGCGGCGGTGTCGCCCTCACCACCTTCGACGTCCTGCACACCCTGCCCCAGCCCGACGACAGCCCCGGCCCCGCCCTGCTCGTCGTCGACGAGGCCCACTACGTCAAGAACCGCGACACCCGCCGCGCCAGATCCGTCGCGGGGTGGACCGAGCGCTGCGAGCGCGTGCTGTTCCTCACCGGAACCCCGATGGAGAACCGCGTCGAGGAGTTCCGCACCCTGGTCCGCTACCTCCAGCCGGACCTGGTCCCCGTGATCCGCGAGAGCGACGCGGTCGCCGGGCCGCACTCCTTCCGCAAGGCGGTCGCACCCGCCTACCTGCGCCGCAACCAGCGGGACGTGCTCACCGAACTGCCCGCGCTGCTCCAGGTCGACGAGTGGGAGGAGTTCAGCGCCGCCGACCAAGACGCCTACCGCGCGGCGGTCCTGGAGGGGAACTTCATGGCGATGCGCCGGGCCGCGTACGCCGACCCCGAGAAGTCCGCGAAGCTGCAACGCCTGGGTGAACTGGTCGCGGAGGCCGCGGAGAACGGACTGAAGGTGGTCGTGTTCTCGTACTTCCGCGGTGTGCTGGAGACCGTCCGGGCCGTCCTGGGGGACGGCGTGTTCGGGCCGATATCGGGCGCCGTCCCGGCCGCCCGGCGCCAGCGGCTCGTCGACGACTTCACGGCGGCCGACGGGCACGCGGTGCTGCTCTGCCAGATCGAGGCCGGTGGGGTCGGCCTCAACCTGCAGGCCGCGTCCGTGGTCGTCCTGTGCGAACCGCAGGTCAAGCCGACCCTGGAACACCAGGCCGTGGCCCGCGCCCACCGCATGGGCCAGGTCCGCCCGGTCCAGGTGCACCGGCTGCTGGCCACGGACAGCGTGGACGACCGCCTGCTGCGCATCCTGGAGAACAAGAACCGCCTGTTCGACGCGTACGCCCGCCGCAGCGACACCGCGGAGGCGACCCCGGACGCGGTCGACGTCTCCGACGACGGTCTCGCCCGCCGCATCGTGGAGGAGGAACAGCGCAGACTGGCGGGGGAGCAGCCCGGACCCGCCGCGGAGCAGACGGAGCAACAGCAGACCGACCGACAACACACCGACTGACCCCCGCTTCTGACTGTCAGTCGGCGACCGGATCCTCCCCCGGCCAGTCGTACGCGTCCTCCCGGAAGGGCTTGGGCTCGCTCACCCAGCCCGCCGCGAGGGCGAGGTGGGTGTCGCGGTGGACGGTGAGGAAGCCGAAGGGGCGGTCGAAGGTCGCGCGGGCGGTGACCGTCTCGTGCTGCGGCTCGGGCCGCTCCTCCCAGCTCAGCCACACGGCCTCCATCGCCGTCACGGCCGCGGCCCGGAACCCCTCCGCGCTGAAGGTCGACGTGGCCGTCTGCCGCGCGGACCGCAGGGCGAGGGGCGCCGCGCTGATGCCCGGGAAGTGGCCAGGTGCGCCGTCGGCGGCCGTGGTCAGGCCGAACACCTCGGGGTGGGACAGCAGGTCGTGATCGACGTCGAGGGTGAACTCGACGGTGTCCAGCACGAGACTGGGCGGCTCCGGCTGGACGGTGCGGACGCTCTCCAGGCGCAGCCCGGGGCCCGGGTCCCCGAGTGGCAGCCCGCTACCGGGCACGGCGGCGACCTCGCCCGTCAGGATGTCCACGCCCGCGGTGAGCACCTGCCCGGGTGTCATCTCCGCGTCCCCGAGGAGGAGATGGACATCGATGCCGTTCGTGCCGCGCACGGTCACCCGGGTCACGGCACCGCCGGTCCGCGTCCGCGCGACGGCGAGGCTGTCGAGACCGGACTCGGTCCGGGTGAGCCCCGCGCGGTCCTCCCCGCCCGGCCAGAGGCCGACGGTGCCCGTGAACGGCGCCTCCCAGTCGGTCCGCAGCGCCAGCGCGGTCGCCAGCACCAGAACCGTACGCGGCTCCAGTACGACCGGCATGCGCTCGACCAGCCCCCCGGTCCGCTCGGCCGCCCAGCCGTCCAGCGCCGCCCGGTCGGCCTCGGGGTCCCCGGTGAGCACCCCGTGCGCCTCGACCGGCAGCCCGGCCTCCCAGGCCTCCCGCAGCTCCACTGTCCGCGAGGTCCACAGCCCCACGGCCGTGTCCAGGCCGTGTATCGCGGCCATCCCGGCCAGCAACTCCCGTGCCGCGGATCCCGCTTCGTCGGCGGGCACCGCCAACGCCTCCTCGAGCTCCGCCCGCGCCGCGCCCGCGGCGCCGTCCGCCAGGAAGGCCAGCAGCGGCCAGACCCCGGCGGCCGTGTACACGGTCTGGCCGTCCAGGGCGTCGGCCCAGCGCGCGGTCAGCCGGTTGACCGCCCGGATCGTCGCTTTCGTCGCCCGCATTCCGCCCCCGCTCCCCCCACGCTTACGATGCGCCCAGTCGTACGTCAGTTCAGCCGCTCCCGCACCCGAAAATCCGCGGCACCCACCCGGAACCAGCAGCACCCACCCGGAACCAGCAGCACCCCCGAGCGCGCCGCGCCCCGCACCGGCGACGCCCACCGCCACCCCCGACCAGCAGCACTCACCCAGGAGCACGGCAACCGTGTCCATACCCCCGCCCCCAGGCCCCCAGCAGCCCTCCGACGCCCAGGGCCCGTACCAGGTTCCCCCTGCGCAGGGCCCGTACGGGGTTCCGTACGGGCAGGGCCCGTACGGGGGGCCGCCGTATCAGACGTGGGGGCAGGGCTACAGCCCGTACAACCGGCCCGCGCCGGTCAACGGGATGGCCATCGCCGCGTTCGTCACCGGCGTCCTGTGCTTCCTGCCGGCCGTGGGGCTGGTCCTGGGGCTGATCGCGCTGGGGCAGATCAAGCGGCGTGGCGAGCGGGGCAAGGGGTTCGCCGTGGCCGGGGTGGTCCTGTCGTCCGTCGGTATCGCGCTGTGGGCCGTCACCCTGGCCACCGGCGCCCTGTCCGCCGCCTGGGACGACATCAAGGAGGGCTCGGGCAACTCCTCCAGCTACTCGCTCGCCAAGGGCGACTGCTTCAACGACCCCTCCGGCTCGCTGGAGGGCGTCACGTACGACGTCGACAAGGTGCCCTGCGCGAACACGCACGACGGCGAGGTGTTCGCCGCCTTCAAGATGACCGGCGCCACCTACCCCGGCGACGACAAGGTCACCGACACCGCCGACGACAGGTGCTACGCGCTCCAGGACACCTACGCGATGGACGCCTGGGCGCTGCCCGAGTACGTGGACGTGTACTACTTCACGCCGACCGAGCAGAGCTGGCGTCTCGGTGACCGCGAGATCACCTGCGTCTTCGGCAACACCGACGGCAAGGGAACCCTCACCGGTTCGCTGCGCAACGACGCCACGACGCTCGACGCCGACCAGCTCGCGTACCTGAAGGCGGCGCACGTCCTCAACGCGGCGATGGACACGGCACCCGAGAAGGAGTACGTCGAGGACGACCTGGCCGGGCACAAGGCGTGGGCGGGCCGTGTCTCCACCGCGCTCACCGAACAGGCGAGGATGCTCGAGGACCACACCTGGCCCTCCGAGGCCGAGCGGCCGGTCGCGGGCCTGGTCAAGGACCTGCGGGCCGCCCAGAAGGAGTGGGAGAAGGCCGCCCGCTCCGCCGACGCCGACACGTTCTACGAGCACTACGACAAGGGCTACGAGCTGACCGACCCCGACCACACCGTCACGGCACGCAAGGTTCTGGGGCTGGCCACCACCCCTCCGTCGTACGACGACAGCGGCAGTGGCACGGACGGCGGGGAAGGGGGAGCCGGCGCCGAGGTGTGATCGCGGCTATACCGGGGAGAAAGTGCCTGCGTAAAGCCCCTCACCCGTACATGTCATCACTTCGAGTGATTCTCTGGCCTCCGCTTGCATGGCACAACCGACGGTTGCCACGCTGTAGCTGTCTGTACAACCTGATGGGAGCGGCCAGTGACATTCGGTGAGCAGCCGGCGTACCTCCGTGTCGCGGGTGATCTTCGCAAGAAGATCACCGACGGCTCGCTGCCCCCGCACACCCGGCTGCCCTCCCAGGCCAGAATCCGTGAGGAGTACGGCGTCTCGGACACCGTCGCCCTGGAGGCGCGCAAGGTACTGATGGCCGAGGGGCTGGTCGAGGGCCGCTCCGGCTCAGGGACGTATGTGCGCGAGCGGCCCGTGCCGCGCCGGATCGCCCGCTCCGGCTTCCGTCCCGTCGGCGGCGCCACCCCTTTCCGTCAGGAGCAGGCCGACGCCGACGCGCGCGGCACCTGGGAGTCCAGCAGCGCGCAGACCGAGGCGAGCGGCGCCGTCGCCGAGCGGCTCGGCATCAAGCCCGGCGACCGCGTGATGTGCACGCGGTACGTGTTCCGGGAGGCCGGTGAGGCGATCATGCTCTCCACCTCCTGGGAGCCCCTCGCCGTCACCGGACGTACGCCCGTGATGCTCCCCGAGGAGGGTCCCCTCGGCGGCATGGGGGTCGTGGAGCGGATGCGCGCCATCGACGTCATCGTCGACAACGTCACCGAGGAGGTCGGCGCCCGCCCCGGCCTCGCCGAGGAACTCCTCTCGCTGGGCGGCGTCCCCGGCCATGTCGTCCTCGTCGTCCAGCGCACGTACTACGCCTCGGGGCGCCCGGTCGAAACGGCTGACGTGGTGATCCCGGCCGATCGCTACCGGGTCGCGTACCACCTCCCGGTGAAATAGCGCACACCTTTACGGCGGTTGCCCCCGGCACACCCCCAACGAGGGGTGGTGCGCGGGCGGTTGCGCTGCCGTCGTTTTCCGGTCGTTCTCGCAGGTCGCCCCGTATGTGGCCGCCATGCCGCCGACCCGGTGAGGGCAGTTGTGGGGGCGGCGCGTTCGCTGTTGTGCGCCCCCTCCGTTCTGGCTTGTTGCGTACCTCTTTGTGAAAAGCCGGATTCGCTGCGTGAAGGTTAGGCGTAGGCTCGGGCATATGCGGAGTGCGGTTTCCTTGGAGGGCGGGACATGGCCCGGGCCGCGGGCGGGAAGTGGAGGGGCGCGATGACCGACGGCACCATCTCTCTTCCCTGGCAGGTCATTCGGCAGGACGACAACGGCAATCGCTACCGCGTGGGCAGGTACGCGACCCGCGCCGAGGCCCAGAAGATCGCGGACAGCCTCGACGGCCGCGGACACAAGCAGCTCTACTGGGTCGAGCCCATCGGCCAGAACGGCGACGGCAGTCGCAACTGACGCGCCCCGTCGCTCCCGTAGGCTCCGGGCCATGACGGAACGGATCGTGGTGGTCGGAGCCGCCCTGCTCGACGGCGACCGCCTGCTCGCCGCGCGCCGGAATGCGCCCCCCGAACTGGCCGGACGCTGGGAACTGCCCGGCGGCAAGGTCGAACCGGGCGAGACGTCCGAGGCGGCGCTCGTGCGCGAACTGCGCGAGGAACTCGGCATCACGGCGGAGGTGCTCGCGCGCGTACCGGGGGAGTGGCCCCTGAGACCGCCCTACGTCCTCCATGTCTGGACCACCCGCCTCCACACCGGCTCCGGCGAGCCGAAACCCCTCCAGGACCACGACGACCTGCGCTGGCTGACCCCCGCCGAGATCTGGGACGTACCGTGGCTGGACCAGGATGTGCCGGCGGTGCGCGAGGTGCTGGCCCTGCTGGGGCGTGAGGCGCGCTGAGCGGCGGGGTGCCCGGAGGTGCGCAGGCGGCGCGTAGGCCGTTCGCGCCACAGGTGCGCCGTCACGGGCGGTAGTGCCTCCGCGATACCGGGTATGCCCCCATTAACCCCACGAAACCGGACATGGGTGTACGTCGCTGGGCCTGGGAAGTGATCGGCGTGAACGACACCGACGGTGACTGCGCCGAGTGGACGTTCCCCGCGGATCCCGGCGCCGTACGCACCGCACGCGCGGTCGTCCGGGGCAAACTGCGCGGGTGGGGCCTCGACAGCCTCGGCGACCTCGCGGCCCTGCTGGTCAGCGAGCTGGTGACCAACGCGCTGCGGCACGCCACCGGCCCCATCGGTGTCCGCCTGGTCCGCCCCGCGGGGCTGCCCGACGTCCTGCTGGTGGAGGTCTCCGACCCGCTCCCGGACCCTCCGCGCGAGCGGGCCGCCCAGCCGGAGGACGAGAGCGGCCGAGGCCTGCAACTGGTCGCCTCCTCCTCGCGCCGCTGGGGCAGCCGCCCCGGAGAGACGGGCAAGACGGTGTGGTTCGAACTCGCCGTCCCCGGTTGAAGCAGGACGAGGGAGACGAGGACGAGGAAGGCGAGGGGGTAAGGACGAGGAAGGCGAGGGAGGCAAGGAACGGGGGGGGAATCGGAGCGTGGTCAGGGCGGTTCGCGCTGTACGTCCGCACCCGTCCTGTCGACCCACTGGTTCCAGCCAGTGGTGATTGCCGGAACGGGTGATTCGACGACGTGTCCCCTGGTTAGAAGACTGGAAGTGTTCTCACGGCGCGGACCAAAAAACGCCTGGACCGTGCTGTGATCGTGAACACCGTGTTGTGTGGCGCCGTAGTGCTGGATACTGCGGGCAGCCGCCGCCGGTGACTGGTGCCGGACGCGGTGAGCTGGAGGGGACGGTTCGCGTGAGCGAGATACCAGCGAAGGCCACGGAGTCCGAGGACCCGTCGGGCGGCGCGAGGCAGGGGGGCGTCGATGCGCTTGCCTCCGTGGAGGCACCGCCCGGTGACGCCATGTGGCAGAGCAGTCCGCCCGGCTCGATCTACGACTACATCAAGGTCGCGTCCTTCTCCATCGGCGCCGACGGTCTGGTCGACCAGTGGAGCCTGCGCGCCGAACAGCTCTTCGGTATCGCCGCCGAACGCGCCGTGGGCATGGACCCCATTGAGGCATTCATCGACCCCGACCTCCGCGAGCGCGGCCAGCGCAAGATGGCCGAGATCCTCGACGGGCGGGAGTGGACCGGCGTGGTCCCCTTCCGGATGCCCGACCGGGCGGACGGGGAGCGCGGCGAGGAGGGACTCGCCGAGGTCTACGTCATGCCGACACGCACCCAGGACGGTGAGAAGGCCGCCGTCTGCATAGTCGTCGACGTCCGCACCCTGCGCAGCATCGAGACCGACCTCGCCGCCTCGCAGGCCATTTTCGGCCAATGTCCTTTCGGTTTCCTGCTGATCGACACCGACCTCAGGGTGCGCCGCGCCAACAACCGCTTCGCCTCACTCTTCGGCGGCAGCCCCGACCAGCACCGCGGCCGCGGGGTCCACGACTACCTGGCCCGCCCCGAGGCCGACCGGGTCTCCGCGACGCTGCGTCGGGTCCTGGAGAGCGGCGACTCCATCACGGACATGCACATCACGGGCTTCCTGCCGGGCTCCGACGAGCGCCGGCACTGGTCCATCAACCTCTACCGCGTGCACAGCGGCAGCGGCCGCCCCATCGGCATCGCCTGGCTCGGCATCGACATCACCGCCCGCCGCGCCGCCGCCCGCGAGGCCGCCGCCGCCCGGCGCAACCTCGCCCTCCTCAACGACGCCGGCGCCCGCATCGGCAACTCCCTCGACCTGGAGACCACCGCCCGCGAACTCCTCGACGTCGTCGTCCCCGGCTTCTGCGACCTCGCCACCGTCGACCTCTACCAGGGGCTCCTGGCCGGCGACGAGACCCCGCCCGGCCTCGCCGACGGCAGCGCCGAACTGCGCCGGGTCGCCTTCGCCAGCGCCGTCTCCGACGCGCCCTTCGTCGGCGGCGGAGCGCCCGTCGCGGTCGGCGCCGTCCACCACTACCCGTTCAACTCGCCCTGCGCGGACGCCCTGCGCACCGCCCGCACCCAGGTCGTGCCCGCCGAGGAGGGCGGCATCGTCCAGTCCACGCTGGCCGTCCCGATGGTCGCCCACGACACCGTCGTGGGGCTCGCGCAGTTCGCGCGGACGAAGGGCAGCGAGCCGTTCGGCGACCGCGACCGGGACCTGGCGGTGGAGTTGGCGGCACGTGCCGCCGTCTGCATCGACAACGCCCGCCTCTACCGCCGCGAGCACGAGCGCGCGTTGATACTGCAACGGTCCCTGCTCCCGCCCGGCGACCCGGTCGCCTCCGGCCTCGACATCGCCTGCCGCTACCTGCCCGGCCAGGCCTTCACCGGCCGCCCCAGCGAGGTCGGCGGTGACTGGTTCGACGTCATCGAACTCCCCGGCCACCGCACGGCACTGGTGGTGGGCGACGTGATGGGCCGCGGCCTGCGCGCGGCGGTCGCCATGGGCGAACTCCGTACGGCCGTCCGGACCCTGGCCCTGCTGGACCTCGAACCCGCGGAGGTCCTCTCGGCGTTGGACGAGATCGCCCGCGGCCTCGGCACGCCCGGCGGTGTCCAGCAGGCCACCCGCGCCGCCCGCCGCCCCCGGGAGGCGGACCTGTCGGAGGTGTACCTCGCGACCTGCGTGTACGCGGTCTACGACTCGGTGACGCGCCGCTGTACGTTCGCCAACGCGGGCCATCTGCCGCCCGTCCTGGTCGAGCCCGGCGAGCCCGCGCTCATGCTCGACGTACCGCCGGGCATGCCGCTCGGTGTCGGCGGCGAGCCCTTCGAGGAGGTCGAGGTCGAACTACCCGA
Source organism: Streptomyces sp. NPDC048751 (assembly GCF_043198595.1). NCBI lineage: Bacteria > Bacillati > Actinomycetota > Actinomycetes > Kitasatosporales > Streptomycetaceae > Streptomyces > Streptomyces sp. NPDC048751. The sequence continues at coordinate 383,742 of NZ_JBICUX010000002.1, read as the reverse complement.
AGGCGCACTGTTGGCGCTCTACACGGATGGACTGGTCGAATCGCGCGACCATCCGCTCGACGAGGGCCTCCAGGCGTTCGTGGGCGCGCTGACGGATCCGAGCAGCCCCCTGGAGGACGTCTGCGACCACGTCCTCAACACCCTCGACTCCCATCACGGCGAGGACGACATCGCGTTGCTGATGGCACGTGTACAGGGCCTGCCCACCGACTCCGTCGGCGACTGGACGCTGCCGCGCGAGCCGCGCAGCGTCGGCCGTGCCCGCGAGTACGCGCGCGGCCAACTGCTCAGCTGGGGCCTGGAGGCCCTGGTCGACACGGCGGAGCTGCTGGTCAGCGAGCTGGTGACGAACGCCCTGCGGTACGGCGAGGGCGAGATCAGGCTGCGGCTCCTCCTCGACCGCACCCTGGTCTGCGAGGTCTGGGACTCCGGCCTGGTCCAGCCCCGCCGCCGCCGCGCCCGAGACACCGACGAGGGCGGCCGCGGCCTGCAACTCGTCGGCCTTCTCAGCGCGGCCTGGGGCTCACGGCGCACCCCGCACGGCAAGACAGTGTGGTTCGAACTCCCCCTACCCGACGGGGAGACGACCGTGGCGGACCCGGCGGAGGCGCTGCTGAGCCTGTTCTGACGGGCCCTGGGCGTCTTCCAGACCACGCGACCTCATCGGGCGTCACAGTGCAAGGACCCCTTAGGGCAGCCGCTGCGCCGGGTTGCGCCGGGCGCGGGTGTCGGGCCCGCCGAAGCTCGCCGGCGGTCCGCCGTCGTCGGCGCCGCCCAGCAGCACCCCGCCGAGTACGGCACCGGCGACACCGCCCGCGTGCCCGGCCGCCGTACCGGCGTACGGATTCCCCTGCATGCGTACGTCCTGCTCGGCGAGGTCCCGGGCCGTCCGGGCGAGCGCGTCCGCGCTCAGGAGGTCCACCATGCCCGCGCCCTCCGTCGCCAGGAGCCGCTCCGCCTCCGCGAGCCGGGTGCGGGCCGTGCCGCCCACCGCGCTCCGGTGTGTCGCGACGAAGTCGGCGGTGGCGGCGGTGGCGGAGCGGGCGGTGAGCAGGGCGGCGGCCGGCAGCACACCGGTGCGCCCGGTGACGAGCGGTGCGGTCGCCCGTACGACCCGGCGCAGGACGTCGAGCGGGTCGTACGGATGCCCGGACGTCACCTCCTGCCGTACGACGGCCAGGGCGGCGTCGGCGTGGAGCACCCGGGCGCGCAGCTCACCGACGGTCACGTCCAGCCGGAGGGTGTCCGCTCCCGCGATCTCCGCCTCCGCGCCCGTGAGCGCGGCCGGGACCATCCGCGCGGCCTCGTCCAGCTCGGCGGCGAGCCGGTGCACCCCGTCGACCAGAACACCGGCCTGCGCCACGGCACCCTCGGCGGCCCGCAGATGGGCGGCGGCGTGCGCGTTCTCGCCCCGGTCGGCGGCCTGGCGTGCGAAGTTGAGACGCGTGGTCGCGAAAACAAGGCGGTCCTTGGCCTGTTCGACGGAACCGGTGACGGTGCCGGACGCGGAGGGGGAGTACCGCGTGAGGAGGCCCCCGAGGAGGGTGTCGGCCGCGCCGGTACGTCCGGCCAGCTCACGGAAGCGTGCCTCGGCGACGCCCAGAGCGTCATCGGTGCGTTGCTCCAGCCCCCTCAGCCGATCGAACCCGGGAGCCTCGGCATCCAGCCGCCGCCCCGCCTCCTCGCACCGCCCGATGATCCCGGCGAGCGCGTGCCGCCGCGCGGTCCCGTCGGCCGGCACGCCCTCGTCGTACAGCTGCCGCATCCGAAAGGCCGCGGCGAGTTCGGCGGCGGCCGCCTGCACGACCGAAGCGGCCGACTCGACACCCCCGGCGCCGAAACGGGCCTCGGCGAACCGGAGTTCCTCCCGACTGGTGCGCACACAGTCGTCGGCCTGAGCGAGCAAGGCGAGCGCCCACGAGTCGGGCTCGTCGGGCACCGGCGCCACCTGCACCGCTCCTCCGCGCCCCCCACCCGGCGTGGTCCGCTCCCGCCCTCTCCGGGTGCGCCGCACATACCCGTACCCGGCGAGCACGACCGTCACCCCGACGGCCACCAGCGGCAGCACAAGATCAGCGACGGGCGCCCCGCCCTCCTCGGCCGCACTCGCACCGGGCCCCTCGCCCATGATCGCAACCGCGGGCTCCGCCCACACCGTCCTCCCCAGCAACACGAAGCCCACCAGCGCATACGCCCACCACAATCGGCCCCGGTCCAAGGATGGCGTCACATTTTGCAGCGTATGGCCGACATTGCGCCCACGCGACCTCTGCACACCCGAGCAGGGCCACGTGCGGCGAACCGATCACCGAGGGGGACACGCCGATGAACAACCCACAAGAGCCACAGGCCCCGACCGAGGCGACGAGGCTCCGCCCGAGCCCCCCGGAGAAGCCGGGCGCCGACCCGACTCCGGAACAGCAGCCGCCGCCGGCCGAGGGCGTGGCCGCTCGGCCGGGGGCGCCGTCGCTCGGCCGTGACGCGGAGGCCGATGGTGTGCGTGGCGGCGCGGTCGCCGACGGTGACGGCGTTTCGTCGGGGGCGCTCGCATCGGACGGCGGCGCGGAGGTCGCCGACGGTGGGGCCGTGCAGCCGGGGCCGCCCGTACCGGACCGAGCCGCGGTCGGTGATGCCGCGGGGGCTTCGCCGGGGTCGACCGCACGCGACAGCGCAGCGGAGGTCGGTGATGCGCACGGAGTGGCAGGCTCCGACGGTGGGGGTGCCCCGCCGGGGCCACCCGCACCCGGCGACGAAAGCAGCACAGGTGGTGCGGGTGGGAAGGGAAGCCGGGGCGAAGCCGAGTCCGAGTCGCGACGACCCCGGCGCCGCCGAGGCAGACGTATCGCCCTCGCCCTCGTCCTGATCCTGCTGCTCCCCCTCCTCGCCTCCCAGCTCGCCCTCCGCCTCAACTACACCGGCGACCCCGCGGAGGGCACGTACACCCGTGGCCGTGACGCGATATGGCTCGGCCACGCCTGGGTCGACGGCCGTAAGAAGGACGCCGACATCACGGCGCTCGCGAGCCGCCTGCGAGGCACCGGCATCCGGGACCTCTACGTCCACGCGGGTCCCCTGGAACACGACGGCACGCTCCCCAGGTCGGCCTACTCGAACGCAGGTTGGTTCATGGACGCCGTACACCGGGAGATACCCGGCGTCCGTGTACAGGCCTGGCTCGGTGACGTCCTCGCCACGGAGACCCCCGACGGCCTGCGCCTGGAGCTCGCGAAGACCAGGGACGCCATCGTGCGGTCCACCCGCGAGATCCTGACCGCCGGCTTCGACGGCGTGCACTTCGACCTGGAGCCCCTCCACTCCGGCGACCGCGACTACCTCACCCTTCTCGACGCCCTGCACCGCGTCACCAGCGCCCAGCACGCGCCCCTGTCCGTCGCCGCCCACCAGATCGACCCCCTCCCCGGCTTCCACTCCTTCTGGGGCACGCTCACGAACCACCCCAAGTGGTGGTCCCAGGAGTACTTCGGCGAGGTCGCCCGCCGCGTCGACCAGATCGCCGTCATGTCGTACGACACGATCCAGCAGTTCGAGAGCACCTACGGCGGCTACGTCGCCCAGCAGACCTCCCTCGCCCTGGAGGTCACCCCGCCCTCCACCGACCTCCTCATGGGCCTGCCCTTCTTCCACGAGAACCGCTTCGGCCACCGGGCGTCCGCCGAAACGGTCCCCGCCGCCGTCCGAGGCGTCCGCCTGGGCCTGTCCCGCACGGACAAGGACCGCCCCCGCTTCGGCGTCGCCCTCTACGTGGACTTCGCGGCGACGGAGGGAGACTGGAAGGCGTACGAGGACGGCTGGGTCCGCTAGGGCCTGTTGCGAAAGTGGCGTCGTCGCCCGAAGGGCGGCCGCGCGGCGTCCGGTGCGTGCTCTCGGCGTGCCGCCTGGAAGCCCTCGTACTGGGCGTACTCGGGCTTCCGGGCGGTGCGGCGAGAGCGCGTGCCGGGCGTCGCGCGGCAGGCGCCACTTTCGCAACAGGCCCTAGGGCCTGTCGTTTGGATCATCCCGGCGTCGCGGGGCTGGCACGCACATCTGCCGCGTTGTCGTCGGTTGCCAACTCCCCCACGCTCGGCTTCGCTCGCGCGGGAGGGACCCCCATCGCGTTGACGCCCTCCTCCGCCTTGCATCTGCACGCACCAGACCCCGCTCGGGTCGGCTGCAAGGCGCCGCGTCTTACAGCCGGCCTGATCCAAACGACAGGCCCTAGTGCTGTGACCGGAAAGGTTCACCGGCTCGCGACGCCCGGCACGGCCCCTCGCCGCGTTGTCGCATCACCCGAGTACATCCAGTACGCGGGTCATGCTCCGCCTTGCGAGGCACCGCACCGGACGCCGCGAGCTTCCGGCAAACCTTTCCGGTCACAGCACTAGGGAAAACCCCCTGCGCCCCGCCCGCCGGGGGTGCGAGCATCGGCCGAATGAGCGCCGCTGCCCGCACCCCGCGCACCCCCCTCACCCGCCACGACCTCGCCCCCCTCACCCGCACCGCCTTCGGCGGAACCCGCACCCTCACCGCCGTCACGCGACTCCGCGGGGGCAGCAAGAAGGGCGTCTACCGCCTCACCCTCGACGACGACTCCACAGCGATCGCCTACGTCTGGTCACCGGACGAGGACTACTGGGACGCCGGCCCCAGCGACCCCCGCGACCCCTTCTCCCACGGCACGGGCCTCGACCTGTTCAACGCGGCACACGACCGCCTGACCGAGGCCGGCGTCCGCACGCCCCGCCTGCTCCACATCGACGCCACGCACACCCGGCTGCCCGCGGACGCGGCGATCGTCGAGGACCTCACCGGCGGCAGCCTGGAGGAGGCACTGCGCCGGGACCCGGACACGGCGGGCCCGGCCCTCGCCCGGTTCGCCGAGACCCTCACCGCGCTGCACGCCCAGGAGGGCCCTGCCTTCGGCAAGGTCGCCCTCGTCGACACCGGCGGGACCTCGTCCGCCGACTCCTGCGAGCAGCGCGTCACGGACGGCGCCCTGCGCGACATCGCGGCGACCGCGGTGCGGGACGCGCGGATCGCCGACGTACGGGACGAACTGGAGGGCCGGGTGCGGGAACTGGCCTCCCGGGTCCGCCCCCGCGCCCGTCACACCCTCATCCACGGCGAACTCGGCCCCGACCACGTCCTGCTGGACGCCGACGGCAACCCCGCGCTGATCGACATCGAGGGCCTGATGTACTTCGACGTCGAGTGGGAGCACGTCTTCCTCCGCATCCGCCTCGGCCCGCACTACGACGCCCTGCGTGCCCCCGGCCTGGACGACGACCGCCTGCGCCTCTACCGCCTCGCCATGCACCTGTCCCTGGTCTCCGGCCCCCTCCGCCTCCTCGACGGCGACTTCCCAAACCCCGGTCCGATGCGGGCCATAGCTGAGTCAAATCTCTTGCGGGTGCTGGAGCTGCTGGAAGGATGACCGGCATGCACGAGGTGTTGGTGACAGCGGGGATAGTGGTGTTGACGGCCGGAGCCGTGACCGGCGCAGCCGCGATCATCACCGGCTGGATTCTCCCCGGGCCGGGGCGCGCCAAGGTGCTCCGGCCCAAGGTGTGGGGGTACGGAACGCTGATCGGTCAGGTCGGGTTCGGCACGTTCCTCTTCCTGGGCCCGCTCCGGGGACCGGACATCCGGAACGCCCCCTTCGCACTGACGGGCATGGCCGTGGCGTTCCTCGGCCTGTACGTACAGCGGCAGGCCACGAAGCCGGCTACGAAGACCTCCTCCTGATCTTCGAGCCCAGCCACACCAGCGGGTCGTACTTGCGGTCCACGGCCCGTTCCTTCAAGGGGATCAGCGCGTTGTCCGTGATCTTGATGCCCTCGGGGCAGACCTCCGTGCAGCACTTGGTGATGTTGCAGTAGCCGAGCCCGTGCTCGTCCTGCGCCGTCTTCTTCCGGTCCAGTCCCTCTTCCGCGGCCGCGTCCAGCGGGTGCATGTCCAGTTCGGCGACCCGCATGAGGAAGCGCGGGCCGGCGAACGCCGTCTTGTTCTCCTCGTGGTCGCGGACGACATGGCAGGTGTCCTGGCACAGGAAGCACTCGATGCACTTGCGGAACTCCTGCGGACGGTCCACGTCCTCCTGGAACATCCGGTACTCGCCGGGCCCGACCCCGGCGGGCGGCACGAACGACGGGACCTCCCGTGCCTTCCGGTAGTTGAAGCCGACGTCCGTCACCAGGTCCCGGACCACCGGGAAGGCGCGCAACGGCGTGACGGTGATCGTCTCGTCCTGGTCGAACACCGACATGCGGGTCATGCACATCAGCCGGGGCCGCCCGTTGATCTCCGCGGAACACGACCCGCACTTGCCGGCCTTGCAGTTCCAGCGGACGGCCAGGTCGGGCGCCTGGGTGGCCTGGAGGCGGTGGATGATGTCCAGGACCACCTCGCCCTCGTTGACGTCGACCTTGAAGTCCTCCAGGCCGCCGCCCCGCGCATCGCCCCGCCACACCTTGAAGCGGGCCTCGTAGCCGCTCATTCGTAGAGCTCCTCTTCGGCGAGGTACTTGACCAGCTCCTCCTTGTCGAAGAGGGCGAGCAGGTCCCGTCGGATGGGTTCGGTGGTCTCCCGTGCGAGGGTGATCTGGCCGCGCACCGGGTCGGTGGCCGCGAGTCCGCCCGTGGGGTCGGTCAGCCGGCACAGGAGGTTGATCCGGCGCCACTCGCGGTCCATCGACGGGTGGTCCTCACGGGTGTGCCCGCCGCGCGACTCCGTGCGCTCCAGTGCGGCCCGTGCCACGCACTCGCTGACCAGGAGCATGTTCCGCAGGTCCAGGGCGAGGTGCCAGCCGGGGTTGAACTGGCGGTGGCCCTCCACACCGGCCCGCCGGGCGCGTACCCGCAGGTCGGCGAGGCGCTCCAGCGCCTCGGCCATCTCGGCCTCGCGGCGGATGATGCCGACCAGGTCGTTCATGGTCTGCTGGAGTTCCTGGTGCAGGGTGTACGGGTTCTCCGGCGGCCCCGCCGACGGTTCCTCGCTCTCCGCGGAGAAGGGCCGCAGGGCCTCCGCGGCGGCGGCGTCCACCTGGACGTCGTCCACCGGCGGCCGGCCGCCCGCGCCCGCCGCGTACTCGGCCGCGTACCGGCCCGCCCGGCGTCCGAACACCAGCAGGTCGGAGAGCGAGTTGCCGCCGAGCCGGTTGGAGCCGTGCATCCCGCCGGCCACCTCACCGGCCGCGAACAGCCCCGGCACCCCGCGCGCGGCGGCCGTGTCGGAGTCGACGGCGATGCCGCCCATCACGTAGTGGCAGGTCGGGCCGACCTCCATCGCCTCGGCGGTGATGTCGACGTCCGCCAGCTCCTTGAACTGGTGGTACATCGAGGGCAGCCGGCGCCGGATCACCTCGGCGGGCATCCGCGTCGACACGTCGAGGAAGACGCCCCCGTGCGGGGAGCCGCGGCCCTCCTTCACCTCGGCGTTGATCGCGCGGGCGACCTCGTCGCGGGGGAGCAGCTCGGGCGGGCGCCGGTTGTGGTCGGGGTCGTCGTACCAGCGGTCGGCCTCGTCCTCGGACTGGGCGTACTTCTCCTTGAAGACGTCCGGGATGTAGTCGAACATGAACCGCTTGCCGTCGGAGTTCCTGAGCACCCCGCCGTCGCCGCGCACCGACTCGGTGACGAGGATGCCCTTCACCGACGGCGGCCAGACCATGCCCGTCGGGTGGAACTGCACGAACTCCATGTTGAGCAGGGGCGCGCCTGCGAGCAGCGCGAGCGCGTGGCCGTCGCCGGTGTACTCCCACGAGTTCGACGTGACCTTGAAGGACTTGCCGATGCCGCCGGTCGCGATCACGACGGAGGGGGCTTCGAGCACGAAGAAACGGCCGCTCTCGCGCTCGTAGGCGAAGACGCCCGAGACCCGGCTTCCGTCTTTCAGGATCCGGGTGACCGTGCACTCCTGGAAGACCTTCAGGCGGGACTCGTAGTCCCCGGTCTCCTTGAAGTCCTCCTGCTGGAGGGAGACGATCTTCTGCTGGAGCGTGCGGATCAGCTCGAGGCCGGTGCGGTCGCCCACGTGGGCCAGGCGCGGGTACTCGTGGCCGCCGAAGTTGCGCTGGGAGATCCGCCCGTCCTTGGTGCGGTCGAAGAGGGCGCCCCAGGTCTCCAGCTCCCAGACCCGGTCGGGGGCCTCCTGCGCGTGCAGCTCGGCCATCCGCCACTGGTTGAGGAACTTGCCGCCGCGCAGGGTGTCGCGGAAGTGGACCTGCCAGTTGTCGTGCTCGTTGACGTTGGCCATCGCCGCCGCGATGCCGCCCTCGGCCATCACCGTGTGGGCCTTGCCGAACAGGGATTTGCAGATCACGGCGGTACGGGCGCCGCGCTCGCGGGCCTCGATGGCGGCGCGCAGGCCCGCGCCACCGGCGCCGACCACGACGACGTCCCACTCCTGACGGTCGACCACGGACATCACAGGGCCCCACTCAGCTAGAAGAAGCGCGGATCGTCGAAGACACCGGACGCGACGAGATAGACGTAGAAGTCGGCGAGCGCCACGCTCACCAGCGACGCCCAGGCGAGCGGCATGTGGCGGGCGTTGAGCTTCCCGACGAACTGCCACATCCGGTAGCGCACGGGGTGCCGCGAGAAGTGTTTGAGCTTGCCGCCGACGATGTGCCGACAGGAGTGGCAGGAGATCGTGTACGCCCAGATCAGCACGATGTTGACCAGGAAGACGAGGGTGCCGAGGCCCATGTGGCCCCACGCGTAGTGCTCGTCGCGGAAGGCCAGCACCGTGTCGTAGGTCAGGATGCCGGCGACGAGGAGCGCGGCGTAGAAGAAGTAGCGGTGGATGTTCTGCAGGACCAGCGGAAAGCGGGTCTCGCCGGTGTACTTCTTGTGCGGCTCGGCGACCGCGCAGGCCGGGGGTGAGGCCCAGAAGCCCCGGTAGTAGGCCTTGCGGTAGTAGTAGCAGGTCAGGCGGAAGCCGAGCGGGAAGATCAGGATGAGGATCGCCGGGGAGATGCCCCACCAGCTGCCGAAGATCTCCCAGTTGGGTCCGGAGCGCATCGTCTCGCAGTTCTCCGCCAGGCAGGGCGAGTAGAACGGCGAGACGTAGGGCGCCGCGTAGTAGTCCGCGTTCGCGAAGGCCCGCCAGGTCGAGTACACGACGAAGGCGAGCAGGCCGGCCGCGGTGGCGGCGGGCGCCAGCCACCAGCGGTCGGTCCGCAGATGCGGGGCGTCGATCGCGGCGCGCGTACGGGACCGTACGCCGCCGCTGTTCACATGTGGTTCCGTACCAGTGGCCAACGCAGGACTCCGGTCGGGTCAGGGGGCGTGGCGGTCGCGGGCGCCCAGACCCTCGTCGTCCGAGTCGACCCACAGGCTGTCGTCGTAGGGGGTGTCCGAGATGGTGACGAGCTCGGGCTTGTGGGGCGAGGCCGGATGGAAGGCCGCCTCGCGCAGCAGCGCCACACTCTCGCGCAGGTGGTTGGCGTCGTTGCGGACGCGGCGGATCTCCAGGCCGCCGCTGCCGAGCTGCTTCTCCAGCCGGCCGACGGACCGGGAGAGGTCGTCGAGGCAGCGCTGGACTGCTGTCAGGTCGTCGTGCACGGACATGACGTGACCTCACTTCCTCGGGCCGTTCGGCCCTGGACGGCGACGTTCATGCGCCTGCGAGTGTTGCGCGTCACACCGACCGATGTGAAGGCGTGTGCAGCGATTGGCGGATTGCGTGCCCTCTGTACACGCCCGTAGGCGCTCTGTGTGCGCCGGGGGCGTGCGTTGCTCCGGACGGGTGGGCTTCCGCGCCCCCGTCGCCGTGTCGCCCTCGGCTGGCGAACCCTTTCCTCTTCAGTGGGGCCGTAGATCTGGGCCGTAGATCTGATCAACTCCAAAATACCGCCAAATGTGATCAGAACGCACCTGTGTCACCGGCGGGAGTCGCTCCCCGGAGGTACCAGAGATGTCCTACGACGGTGTCGGACCACGCGCGGTCACACGCTCGGTGGCCTTCCTCATCACGGGCGCACTCGCGGTGCTCGCACTCGCCGGCTGCGGGGACTCCGAGGACCAGGCGGGCAAGCCGCTGGCCAAGCAGGACGTCGCCGCCGCGGCCCGCGCCAAGATCGCCGACGGCGGCACCCTGCACTGGGCCGTGGACGCCGTGCCGGACACCCTGAACACCTTCCAGGCCGACGCCGACGCCACCACCGGCCGCGTCGCCCAGGCCGTCCTGCCGTCGATGTACCGGATGAACGCGAGTGGGCGGCCGGAGCGCAACGCCGACTACCTGGAGTCGGCCAAGGTGATCGAGACCGAGCCCAAGCAGGTCGTCCTGTACAAGCTCAACCAGCAGGCGGTCTGGAGCGACGGGCGCGAGATCGGCGCCGCCGACTTCGCCGCCCAGTGGCGCGCCCTCTCCGGCAAGGACTCCGCCTACTGGACGGCCCGCAACGCCGGTTACGACCGCATCGAGGGCATCGAGCGCGGCGCCGACGACCTGGAGGTCCGGGTCACCTTCGCCAAGCCCTACGCGGACTGGCGCTCGCTGTTCTCGCCGCTGTACCCGAAGGACGTCATGGGCACCCCGGACTCCTTCAACGACGGCGCCCGCCGCAAGCTGAAGGTCACCGCCGGGCCGTTCATCGTGAAGAAGGTCGACACCAAGCAGGACCAGGTCCGCCTCACCCGCAACCCGCGCTGGTGGGGGAGGACCGCCAAGCTCTCCGAGATCGTGCTGCGCGCCGTACCGCACGACAAGCGCGCCGCCGCCCTGGCCGCCGGCGAGCTCGAGCTGGCCGAGGTCGACCCGGCCGTCGCCCAGCGCGTCCGCAGCGGCGCCGACGGGCTGCGCGGGTTCCAGGTCCGCAAGTCGCTGGAGCCCGCCTACACCCAGCTCGCCCTCAACGGCGCCGAGGGCCCGCTCGCCGACGAGCGGGTCCGGCGGGCGGTGGCCCGCGCCCTGAACCGCAAGGAGCTCGCCGAGGTCGTGCTGAAGCCGCTGGGCCTGCCCGCGGTCCCCGTCGGCAGCCACCTCGCCCTCGCCGGGCAGGCCGCCTACGCCGACAACAGCGGCGCGCTCGGTGGCCAGGACACCGACGAGGCGCGGGCGCTGCTCGCGGACGCCGGCTGGGTGTCGGGCGGACCGATCAAGAAACAGAAGAAGGACGAGGAGGCGGCCGGCCCCAAGGGCAAGAAGTCGGAGAAGAAGAAGGCCGACCAGGACGAGTCCGACGAGGACCGGTCCGAGGACGGCGACGAAGGCACGTACATCGTCGGCGAGGACGACAAGGCGCCGTACGCGGCCACCCGGGACCACACCACCACCCGGGACCACGACGACTCCCACCCGCGCGCTCAGCGGGGCGGCGCCCCCGGCGCGTACGCCCCCAAGGGCACCGCCGCCCCGGCCGGGACCGCCGTCAAGGCGCTGGCCAAGAACGGCAAGCCCCTCACGCTCCGCTTCGTGCTCCCCTCCGGCGCCGGCTCGGAACCCCTGCGGGCCGTCGCCGACCGGGTGACGAGCATGCTGAAACGCGTCGGCATCGGCACCGAGATCACGAAGGTCTCCGACGAGAGCTACTTCAAGGACCACATCGCCTCCGGCCAGTACGACCTGGCCCTGTACTCCTGGCCCTCCTCCGCCTTCCCCGCCACCGACGCCCGCCCCATCTACGCCAAGCCGGTCCCGGCCGCCGACGGCTCGCTGAGCGTCGAGCAGAACTACACCCGCGTCGGCACCGACCAGGTGGACCAACTGTTCGACCAGGCGATCGCCACCCTGGACGAGGACGAGGCGCACGCCCTGATCCGCAAGGCCGACTCCCGCATCTGGGCGGCGGCCGGCTCCATCCCGCTGTACCAGCGGCCCCAGCTCACCGCCGCGTGGAAGAGCGTGGTCAACGCGGGTTCCTTCGGGTTCCGGACGCCCGTCTTCGAGGACATGGGCTTCCTGAAGAAGGGCGAGAAGCTCACGCCGAGCCCCTCGGCGTCCTGAGCCGCGCGGGGCTGCGGAAACCGCTCCTCGCGCGGACACGTACCATGGGGTGAGGCCGTGGCATGTCAAGCCCGGCAGGGCCCGCGTAACACAGACGTACGCGTAGGCCTTCCTCACACTCCGGGAGTACGCCGCAATATGGCCACGCGCCACGACATCCGTAACGTCGCCATCGTCGCCCACGTCGACCACGGCAAGACGACCATCGTCGACGCCATGCTCAAGCAGGCCGGCGCCTTTGCCGCGCACCAGCTCGACTCCGTCGACGACCGCATGATGGACTCGAACGACCTGGAGCGTGAGAAGGGCATCACGATCCTCGCCAAGAACACGGCGGTGAAGTACCACCCGAAGGACGGGGGGGACGTCATCACCATCAACATCATCGACACCCCCGGCCACGCCGACTTCGGCGGCGAGGTCGAGCGCGGTCTGTCGATGGTCGACGGTGTCGTCCTGCTCGTCGACGCCTCCGAGGGCCCGCTGCCGCAGACCCGCTTCGTGCTGCGCAAGGCCCTCCAGCAGCGCCTGCCCGTCATCCTGTGCATCAACAAGACGGACCGTCCGGACTCCCGGATCGACGAGGTCGTCAACGAGACCTACGACCTCTTCCTCGACCTGGACGCCGACGAGGAGCAGATCGAGTTCCCGATCGTCTACGCCTGCGGCCGTGACGGCATCGCCTCGCTGACCAAGCCGGACAACGGCACGGTCCCGGCCGACTCCACCAGCCTGGAGCCGTTCTTCTCCACGATCCTGGAGCACATCCCGGCCCCGACCTACGACGAGGCCGCCCCGCTCCAGGCCCACGTCACCAACCTGGACGCGGACAACTTCCTCGGCCGTATCGCGCTGCTGCGCGTCGAGCAGGGCGAGCTGCGCAAGGGCCAGACGGTCGCGTGGATCAAGCGCGACGGAACGATCAGCAACGTCCGCATCAGCGAGCTGATGATGACCGAGGCGCTCACCCGCAAGCCCGCCGAGAAGGCCGGCCCGGGTGACATCTGCGCCGTCGCCGGCATCCCGGACATCATGATCGGTGAGACCCTCGCCGACACCGAGAACCCGATCCCGCTGCCGCTGATCACGGTCGACGAGCCCGCGATCTCCATGACCATCGGCACCAACACCTCGCCGCTGGTCGGCCGTGGCGGCACCGGCAAGGGCGCCGACGCGAAGGCGGCCGTCAAGGACCGCAAGGTCACCGCCCGCCAGGTCAAGGACCGCCTCGACCGCGAGCTGATCGGTAACGTCTCGCTGCGCGTGCTGGAGACCGAGCGTCCGGACGCCTGGGAGGTCCAGGGCCGTGGTGAGCTGGCGCTCGCCATCCTGGTCGAGACCATGCGCCGGGAGGGCTACGAGCTCACCGTCGGCAAGCCGCAGGTCGTCACCAAGGACGTCGACGGCAAGGTCTACGAGCCGGTCGAGCGCATGACGATCGACGTGCCCGAGGAGCACATGGGCGCGGTCACGCAGCTCATGGGCGTGCGCAAGGGCCGTATGGACAACATGTCCAACCACGGCTCCGGCTGGGTCCGCATGGAGTTCGTCGTCCCCTCCCGCGGTCTGATCGGCTTCCGTACGGAGTTCCTGACCCAGACCCGCGGCACGGGCATCGGCCACTCCATCCACGAGGGCTTCGAGCCCTGGTTCGGCGCGCTGCAGACCCGTAACAACGGCTCGCTGGTCGCCGACCGCGCCGGTGCCGTCACCGCGTTCGCGATGACGAACCTCCAGGAGCGCGGTGTGCTCTTCACGGAGCCGGGCACCGAGGTGTACGAGGGCATGATCGTCGGTGAGAACTCCCGCTCCGACGACATGGACGTCAACATCACCAAGGAGAAGAAGCTCACCAACATGCGGTCGTCCACGGCCGATGTGACGGAGTCGATCGTCCCGCCGCGCAAGCTCTCCCTCGAGCAGTCGCTGGAGTTCTGCCGCGACGACGAGTGCGTCGAGGTCACCCCGGAGGCCGTGCGCATCCGCAAGGTGAACCTGGACGCCCGCGAGCGCGCCCGCGCCGCGAGCCGCGCCAAGCACGGCTGATCCTCGGCCACTTGAGCCCGGGCACCCCCGAGCAGGGGGTGCCCGGGCTTTTCCGTGCCCCGGAGAAGACCTTGGCGCCAGCTGTGACTGAATCGAGATTGGAAGACGACTGGTCGGTAGTTGCCCGATAGCAGATAGTTAGCGGCGTACCACTCCGGGGGAGTCACGCACGTGCCCCGACGTCCACATCCACACGGTGAAATGGGCGAACTGTGACGAGTGCTACGGAAATTGAGGGTGCCGGGCCACCGATCGGCCGGTCTCCCGGCCAGTTGATGTGGATCCGCTTCAAGCGCGACCGCACCGGAGTGATCTCGGCCTACGTGGTCGTCTTCTTCTTCCTGGTCGGGCTGCTCGCTCCGCTGATCGCCAAGCTGTACGGCAAGGACCCGTACACGGTGTACGCCGACGAGCGCCCCGAACTCTTCGACAGCGCGGGTGTGCCGGTGCGGCCCAACGGGGGCATCAGCGGCGAGTTCTGGTTCGGGCTCGAGCCGGGCAACGGCTACGACGTCTTCACCAAGCTCATCTACGGCATCCGCACCTCGCTGATGATCTCGGTCGCGGTCACCCTCGCGACGGTGCTCACCGGCATCCTGCTCGGCGTCACGGCCGGCTATCTCGGCGGCAGGGCCGACTACTTCATCAGCCGGGTCATCGACTTCCTCCTCGCCTTCCCGGCCCAGCTGTTCTTCATCGCCAGCATGCCGGTCGTGGTCTCGCTCTTCGTGAGCCCGAGGGACGAGACCCCGGTCTACGTCCGGGTGGTCGCCCTCATCGCCGTGCAGTGGTTCCTGGGCTGGATGAGCCTCGGACGCATCCTGCGCGGGACCACCCTCGCCCTGCGGGAACGGGAGTTCATCGAGGCGGCAAAGGTCAGCGGGGCCCCGCCCTGGCGGATCATCCGCAGGGAGATCCTGCCGAACGTGGTCACGCCCATCCTCGTGCAGGGCACCTACATGCTCCCCAACTTCGTGACCGCCGAGGCCGGGCTGTCCTTCCTGGGCGTCGGCATCGTCGAACCGACCCCGGACTGGGGACAGATGTTCTCCAAGGCATCCACCGAACTCGTGATGCAGAACGACATCACCTACATGTTCTTCCCCGGCGTCTCGATGATCATCTTCATCGTGGCCTTCAACCTGCTCGGGGACTCGGTCAGGGATGCCTTCGACCCCAAGACGGCTCGATGACACACAGATGGGTGGGATTGAGTGATGGGTAAGGGTGGACGCCCCGCGCGCACCGCGGTCTTACTGCTCGCGGCCGGAGCCCTCGTGCTCACCGGTTGCAGCGAGGGCGGCAGCGACTCGGGCGGCAAAGACAGGCGGGACAAGGACAACGCGAACGCCAAGCGGCAGCAGGCGACGATCGGGTTCGGCGACGCCAAGGACTCGCAGGGGCCCGCTCCCGAAGTGCCGGGAGCCAAGAGCGGCGGCACCATCCAGGTACCGGCACGCGACAGCTACGCCCATCTCGACCCGGGCCAGATCTACGTCCAGAACGAGATGGCGGTCGCCCTGCTGCTGCACCGAGGGCTCACCGGCTACAAGTCGATCGGCGACGACGGCAAGCGGCACGAACTCGTCGGCGACCTCGCCACCGACGCCGGCACCACGACCGACGGCGGCAAGAGCTGGAAGTACACCCTCAAGGACGGCATCAAGTTCGAGGACGGGTCCCCGATCACGTCCGCCGACATCCGCCACACCTTCGAGCGGCAGTTCGCCTCGTTCATCAACCAGGGCCCGCCCTACATCCAGCAGTGGCTCGGTGACACCCCCGGCGCCGACTACCGCAAGCTGCTGCCGGACGGCCCGTTCAAGGGCAAGCACCTGCCCGACAGCATCCTGGAGACGCCGGACGCGAAGACGGTCGTCTTCCACTTCAAGAAGCCCCACGCCGACTTCCCGTACGCCCTCGCCATGGCGGGCTACGCCGTCGTCTCCCAGAAGGGCGACACGAAGGAGAAGTACGACAAGGACCCGCTGGTGAGCGGCCCGTACAAGATCCAGTCCTTCAGGTCCGGCAAGTCGATGGTGCTCGTCAAGAACACCAACTGGGACGCGAAGACGGACCCGCTGCGCCACCAGTACGTGGACCGGTTCAACATCACCTTCAACCAGCAGTACGAGGACTCCACCAAGGCACTCCTCGCCGACACCGGCGCCGACCGGACCGCGGTCAGCTTCCAGAACTCGGTCGACGCGGGCAACCTCTCCAAGGTCCTGAAGGACCCGAAGATGAAGTCCCGCACGGTCCTCGGCTACCAGCCCTACGTCGGCCAGATGAACATCAACCTGAGCCACCCGGCCATGAAGGACAAGAAGGTCCGCGAGGCCATCGCGTACGCCCTGCCCGTCTCGCCGTTCCAGCGCGCCTACGGCGGCGCCGACGCGATGGAGATCCCCGGCGGCATCATCAGCCCGACCGTCAGCGGCTACGACCCCTCCTTCGACCCGTGGGGCAAGAAGAAGAAGCCCGCCGGTGACCCGGCCAAGGCCAAGAAGCTCCTGGAGGAGGCCGGCAAGGTCGGTCTGAAGCTGACCTTCGGCTACATCAACTCGGCGGAGGGTCAGGCGTACTCCACCGCCATGGCGGCCGGCCTGAAGAAGGCCGGCTTCGACGTCCAGCGCCAGGAGATCCCGGCCGAGACCTACTACGACCAGGTCAGCAAGCTGAAGAACAACTACGACATCTTCAACACCAACTGGGCCGCCGACTGGCCGTCCGCCTCGACCGTGATCCCGCCGCTGTACGACGGCCGGGCGATCGCCGAGGGCGCGCAGAACTACTCCCAGGTCAACGATCCCAAGATCAACAGTGAGATCGACCGGATCAACAAGATCACCGACCCGGCCAAGGCCGCGGCCGAGTGGGAGAAGCTCGGCCAGTACATCGTGAAGGACGTCGTCAACGTCGTCCCGACCGGCTACTTCAAGCAGACCCAGATCGCCGGATCGAAGATCGGTGGCCTCGTCTACGACGACATCATCGCCTCCGTCGACCCGCGTCGCCTGTACGTCAAGTAACCACGCCCGACCCGGTACCCGGTGCGTCCGCGCTCCCACGGCGGCGCACCGGGTACCGCCCGGCCCGCTGACGTCTGAGAGCTGCCTGCCATGCTGCGCTTCCTTCTGCGTCGGTCGCTCGGCGCCGTCGTCATCCTCTTCCTGCTGAGCATCGTCACGTTCCTGCTGTTCTTCGGAATGCCCCGGGACCCGGCGCTCCTGATGTGCGGCAAGACGTGCACCCCGGCCAACCTCGAGAACCTCCACCACGTCCTCGGCCTCGACAAGTCGATCCCCGAGCAGTACGGGATCTTCCTGCACAACCTGGTCCTGGGCAGCGACGACTTCGCCCAGGGCCCCTGCCCCGCCCCCTGCTTCGGGTACTCGTACCACACCAACGAGCAGGTCTGGGGCACCCTGATGGACCGGCTGCCCACCACCGTCTCGCTCACCCTCGGCGGGGCCGTCTGCTTCCTGGTCATCGGCCTCGGCACCGGTCTGATCGCCGCCTGGAAGCGCGGCACGCTGGTCGACAAGACGTTCACGGCCGGCGCGATGGTGATCAGCTCGATGCAGATCTACTTCCTCGGTCCGCTCGCCCTGGCGATCCTCGTCTACCAGACCCACCTCTTCGACAAGCCCGCCTACAACGAGTTCACCGTCGACCCGGCCACCTGGTTCACCGGGCTGATCCTCCCCTGGGTGGTGCTGTCCACGATCTTCGCCTCGCAGTACACGCGTATGGCGCGCTCGTCGATGATCGAGCAGCTCCAGGAGGAGCACGTACGCACCGCCCGCGCGAAGGGCATGTCACGCCGGTACGTCTTCTTCCGCTACGCCTGGCGCGGCTCCCTGATCCCCATCGTCACCATTTTCGGCATCGACCTCGGCTCGCTGCTCGGCGGAGCCATCATCACCGAGTACACCTTCGGCCTCCCGGGCCTCGGCCGGCTCGCGGTGGAGTCGGTCTTCTTCAGCGACCTGCCGCTCCTGCTGGGCGTGATGCTGTTCTCCGCCACCATGATCCTGCTGTGCAACATCGTCGTCGACGCCGCGTACGCCTACATCGACCCGCGCGTGCGGCTGGCCTAGGGGGTGTCTTGTGGATCAGGCCGGCTTCGAGCGTCGGCGCCTGGACAGCTGGCCCGAGCGGGGTCTGGTGCGTGCAGCTGCAAGGCGGAGGAGGGAGTCGACGCGATGGGGGCCCCTCCCGCGCATGGGGGCCCCTCCCGCTCGAGCGAAGTCGAGAGTGGGGGAGAAGCCGAGCGTGGGGGAGTCGGCGACCGACGACAACGCGGCAGATGTGCGTGCCAGGCCCCGCGAACCCGGCATGATCCACAAGAGACCCCCTAGGAGCACTGTCGTGACCAGCTTTCTCTCGGTGCGGGACCTGTACGTCAGCTTCAAGACCGAGGACGGTGTCGTGCGGGCCGTCGACGGGCTGTCCTTCGACCTCGCCAAGGGGAAGACCCTGGGCATCGTCGGTGAGTCGGGCTCCGGCAAGTCCGTCACCAATCTGACGATCCTCGGCCTGCACAACCCGATGTTCACCACCGTCGAGGGAGAGATCCTGCTGGAGGGCCAAGAGTTGACGACGGCCCGCGAGTCCGAGCTGGAGAGGCTGCGCGGCAACAAGGTCGCGATGATCTTCCAGGACCCGCTGACCGCGCTGTCCCCGTACTACACCGTCGGCCGGCAGATCGCCGAGCCGTACATGAAGCACACCGGCACCTCCAAGAAGGCCGCCTGGACACGGGCGGTGGAGATGCTGGGCAAGGTGGGCATCCCCAACCCGGCGCAGCGCGCGAAGGACTACCCGCACCAGTTCTCCGGCGGTATGCGCCAGCGCGCGATGATCGCGATGGCGCTGGTGTGCGACCCGGACCTGCTGATCGCCGACGAGCCGACCACCGCCCTCGACGTGACCGTGCAGGCCCAGATCCTCGACCTGCTCAAGGACCTGCAGCAGGAGTTCGGCTCGGCGATCATCTTCATCACGCACGACCTGGGCGTCATCGCCGACATGGCCGACGACATCATGGTGATGTACGCGGGCGGCGCGATCGAGCGCGGCACGGTCGACGAGGTCCTGCGCGCACCGCAACACCCGTACACCTGGGGTCTGTTGAACTCGATGCCGCGTCTGGACTCGGACCTCGGCGCACCCCTCACCCCGATCCCCGGCACCCCGCCGTCCCTGCTCACCCCACCACCCGGCTGCCGTTTCCACCCCCGCTGCACCTTCCAGGACCGGATCGCCGGCAACCGCTGCGTCACCGAACGGCCGTTGCTCGCCCCCGACCGGGCCTCCGCCTGCCACTTGACGGCGCAGCAGAAGCGCACCATCTTCATCGACGAGATCAAGCCCCGTCTCGCCTGAGCCCAGGAGGACACGGCATGACAGAGGACCTCGTGCTGCCCGCCCCGCGTGAGGCCGCCGACGAGGCGGCCGGGGAACCGCTGCTGGTCGTGGAGGGGCTCACCAAGCACTTCCCGGTCAAGGGGGGCTTCCCGATCCGCCGCACGGTGGGTCAGGTGCAGGCCGTCGACGGCATCGACCTGACCGTGCACGTCGGCGAGAGCTTCGGCCTGGTGGGGGAGTCGGGCTGCGGCAAGTCGACGACCGGGCGCCTGATCACCCGTCTGATGGAGCCGACGGCCGGGACGATCACGTACCGCGGGCGGGACATCAGCCACGCCTCCCGCAAGCAGCTGGCGCCGATCCGGTCCGAGATCCAGATGATCTTCCAGGACCCGTACTCCTCGCTGAATCCGAGACAGACGGTCGGCCGGATCATCTCCGGGCCCATGGAGATCAACGGGATCCAGCCGGAGGGCGGCCGTGAGCAGCGCGTCCGCGAGCTGCTGGAGATCGTGGGTCTCAACCCCGAGCACTTCAACCGCTTCCCGCACGAGTTCTCCGGCGGCCAGCGCCAACGGATCGGCGTGGCACGGGCGTTGGCACTCGAACCGAAGCTGATCGTGGCCGACGAGCCGGTCTCCGCGCTCGACGTCTCCATCCAGGCGCAGGTCGTCAACCTGCTCCAGAAGGTGCAGCAGGAGCTCGGCATCGCGTTCCTGTTCATCGCCCACGACCTCGCCGTCGTACGGCACTTCTCGCAGCGTGTGGCGGTCATGTACCTCGGCAAGGTGATCGAGGTCGGCGACCGCGACTCCATCTACACCCGCCCCCGCCACCCCTACACCCACGCCCTCCTCTCCGCCGTCCCCGAGGTGAACGTCACCGACGGTGAGGGCGCCTCCGGCGGACGTGAGCGGATCCGGCTGGCCGGTGACGTGCCGTCCCCCATCTCACCGCCCTCCGGCTGCCGCTTCCGCACGCGCTGCTGGAAGGCGCAGGACCGGTGCGCGACCGAGGAACCCCCGCTGATCCAGCTCTCCGGCAACCATGACGGCCACCTCACCGCCTGCCACTTCCCGGAGGAACCGACGACCGAGGCACGCGAGGAGGACATCGTCCTGGACCCGGCGCTGGCGGCGCTGGAGGAGGGGACGGAAGGGTAGGGCCTGTCCGGCGGACAGGCCCCAGGCACCCTGTGCCGTCGTGGGCGTTGCCGGGGGCTGCCGCCCCCAGACCCCCGCTTCGGCCCTGAACGGGCCTCGTCCTCGTCCTCGAACGCCGGACGGGCTGGATGTGCCCTGACCGGGCTGCCTGGCTCTGCTCGGCGCGGGTGCGCCAACTAATCCCTCGACAACGGACGTTGTGATCAGGAATGCTCATCGCGATGACAAGAACAGACGACACTCCTCCCGCGTGGGACGAGCGCACCCAGCTCACCACGTTCCTCGACTACGCCCGTGACACCGCCCGCGCCAAGTGCGAGGGCGTCTCCGAGGAGAACGCCCGCAAGGCGCTGCTGCCGGGCTCGCCGCTGATGACCCTGAGCGGACTGGTCAACCACCTCCGCTGGGTCGAGTACTACTGGTTCCAGGTGGTCTTCCTCGGCGAGGAGGACGAGGGCCCCTGGACCGACGAGGACCCCGACCGTGAGATGCGTGTCGCCGTCGACTTCCCGCTCGAGCAGCTGCTCGACGAGTACGCGGCCCAGAGCGCCCGCTACCGCACGCTGGTCGCCGAGAACGACCTGGACACCAGGGCCAAGCGCCCGATCCGCGACGGGCGCCACGTCGACCTGCGCTGGATCCTCCTGCACCTCACCGAGGAGACGGCCCGCCACAACGGCCACCTGGACATCCTGCGGGAGATGCTCGACGGCACGACCGGCGACTGACGGCCTCGGAGACGACCGACGGCCCCGGAGACGAGTGAAGACCCCGGAGAACGAGTGAAGGCCCGCGCCGGGTGGGCACGGGCCTTCCTCAGGGGGCCGTCAGGCCGCCGTCTCGGAGTCCTTGGAGAGACGGGGAGCCGGCACGGTCTCGGCCGTCTCGGGGTAGTGGCAGGCGGTCAGGTGGCCCGCCCTGTTGCCCTCGACCTGCACCAGCGGCGGAGCCTCGCTCGCGCACTTCTCCGTCGCCTTCCAGCAGCGGGTGCGGAAGCGGCAGCCGGTGGGCGGGTTGATCGGGGACGGCACGTCGCCCTGGAGCCGGATGCGCTCGCGGGCCGGGGTCTCGTCCACGGTCGCCTCGGGCACGGCTGACAGCAGCGCCTTGGTGTAGGGGTGGCGCGGGTTGCCGTACAGGTCGTCGCGGTCGGCGATCTCCACGATCTTGCCGAGGTACATGACCGCGACCCGCTGCGAGAAGTGCCGTACGACGGCCAGGTCGTGGGCGATGAACACGAACGCGATGCCGAGGTCCCGCTGGACCTTCTGGAGCAGGTTGACGACCTGCGCCTGGATGGAGACGTCGAGCGCGGAGACCGGCTCGTCGGCCACGATCAGCTTCGGCTCCAGGGCGAGCGCCCGTGCTACGCCGATGCGCTGGCGCTGGCCGCCGGAGAACTCGTGCGGGAAGCGGTTGTAGTGCTCGGGGTTGAGGCCCACGATCTCCAGCAGCTCGCGGACCCGCGCCTCCCGGCCACCCGCCGGGTTGATGTCGTTGATCTCCATGGGCCCGGAGATGATCTTGCCGACCGTCTGGCGGGGGTTCAGCGACGCGTACGGGTCCTGGAAGATCATCTGGATCTCGGACCGGATCGGCGCCAGCTGCTTGCGGTTGGCGTGGGTGATGTCCTTGCCCTGGTACTTGACCGAGCCGCCGGTCGGCTCCAGGAGCCGGGTGATCAGGCGCCCGGTCGTCGACTTGCCGCAGCCGGACTCGCCGACCAGGCCCAGGCTCTCGCCCTCGGCGACCTGGAAGTCCAGGCCGTCGACGGCCTGCACGGCACCGACCGTGCGCCGGATGGGGAAGCCGCCCTTGATCGGGAAGTGCTTGGTCAGCCCGGAGACGTCCAGGAGGGGAGTGGTGCTGCTCATGGTGGTGAAATCCCGTCTCTTGTACGTCAGTTCGCCGCGCCGGCGAGGTCGGAGAAGTACTCGCCGCGCTGTTCGGCGGTCAGGTGGCAGGCGCTGCCGCGGCCGTCCACGAGCTCCAGGAGCGGACGCTCCTTGGAGCACAGGCCCCCCTCGACCTTCTCGGCGAAGGTGCACCGCGGGTGGAAGCGGCAACCCGACGGCGGGTTCAGCAGCGACGGCGGCGAGCCCGGGATCGGGTTCAGCGGCACGTCGACCGGGTGGTCCAGGCTCGGCATGGAGCTCATCAGGCCGAGGGTGTAGGGCTGTTGCGGGGCGCGCAGTACCTCCGCCTTGGTGCCCTGCTCCACGCAGCGGCCGCCGTACATCACCAGCACGTCGTCCGCGATGTCGGCGATGACACCGAGGTCGTGCGTGATGAAGATGATCGCCGTGCCGAACTCCTGCTGGAGCTCCTTGAGCAGATCCAGGATCTGGGCCTGGACCGTCACGTCCAGCGCTGTGGTGGGCTCGTCCGCGATGAGCAGCTCGGGGTCGCAGACCAGCGCCATGGCGATCATCGCGCGCTGGCGCATACCGCCGGAGAACTGGTGCGGATAGTCGTCCACCCGGACGTCCGGCTGGGGGATCCCGACCCGCCTGAGCATCTCGATCGCCCGCGCCCGGGCCTCTTTCTTGGAAGCACCGGTGTGCTTGCGGTACGTCTCGCTGATCTGCCTGCCGATGGTGTGGAACGGCGACAGCGAGGCCAGGGCGTCCTGGAAGATCATGGACATCTTGTTGCCGCGCAACCGCTCCAGCTCCTTTTCGGAAGCGCTGAGCAGCTCCTTGCCGTCGAGCAGGATCTCGCCGTCGATGGCCGTGCGGTCGGGGTCGTGCAGACCGAGGATCGTCAAGTTGGTGACCGACTTGCCGGATCCCGACTCACCCACGATGCCGAGCGTCTTGCCCTTGGCGAGATCGAAGGTGAGCCCGTCGACGGCCTTGACGACGCCGTCCTCGGTGGAGAAGTGGACCTTCAGATCCCTGACGGAGAGGAAGGGCTGCTGATCGGTGCTCGTCACGGGGACGCTCCTGGGGGTGATGCGAGAGGTCGGGGGCAGGGCGGAGGTCAGGCGAGCCGGATCCGCGGGTCGATGAGGGCGTAGACGGCGTCGACGACGATGTTGAAGAAGACGATCGCGCCGGCCGCGAGGAGGGTCACGCCCAGAAGCATCGGAAGGTCGCTCTGGTCCACGGACTTCACCGCGAGCCGGCCGATGCCCTGGAGGCTGAAGGTCTGCTCGGTGATGATGGCGCCGCCGATCAGCGTTCCGAGGTCGATGCCGAACACCGTGACGATGGGGCCCATCGCGCCGCGCCAGGCGAACCGGAAGAACACGTTTGCCCGGGAAAGACCCTTGGCTCGGGCTGTGCGGACGTAGTCCTCGCTCAGCTGCTCGACCATTTGGGAGCGCGTCATACGGGTGTAGTTGGCGGTGAAGATGATCGCCAGGACCAGCCAGGGCAGAAGCAGCCCGGAGAACCAGGCAACCGGGTCCTCGGTGAAGGGGGTCCACGACGGCTGGTCGAGCCATCCCAGTTTGGCGACGAAGAAGAACATGGCGAGGTAGCCGACGAAGTAGATCTGCAACGAGGAGCCGAGCAGCGACGCCGAACTGGCGGCCTTGTCCAGCAGCTTGCCCTGCTTCAGAGCCGCGAGCATGCCCGCGCCGACCCCGAAGATCAGGAAGACGACGGCCGCACCCAAGGCGAGCGAAAGAGTCGTCGGCAGGCGGTCCATGATGGTGCCGAAGACGGGCTCGCGGTTGGCGAAGGAGTACCCGAGGCAGGGGGCGTCGCAATAGTCGTAGTTGGGGTAGTCGCGTCCGGCGAAGACGCCCACGAGCCACAGCCAGTACTGCACCGGGACCGGCTTGTCGATGCCCAGGTTCTCCCGGATCTGCGCGAGGTTCGCAGGTGTGCAGTTCTTGCCGCAGGACATCATGGCGGGGTCACGCGGCACGGCGTAGAAGAGCCAGAAGGTGATGGCGCTGATGATCAACAGGATGACCAGCGCGCCGGTGACTCGGCGGACAAGGAAGCGGAACATGAGGCGTGACTTTCCGGACGGGGCGCCGTCGCCGCGGTAAGAAGAGGGGGGTGGGCCGCAGGGGGGGCGGCCATGCGGATGGCCGCCCCCAAGGGGTCGTGCGCTTACTTCTTGGCGTAGAGCTTGCAGAGCGCGACGCAGGTGTTGGCGCTGTCCCAGATGACGTTGCCGACCTTGGAGCCGTACAGGTAGTTACGGATCTTGTGGTAGTCAGGGACGGCCGCGGCCAGCTCCATGATCATCTTGTCGACGTTGCCCCAGGCCTTGGCGGCCTCCTTCGGGTCCGCGATCTGGCCGGCCGCGTCGATGGCCTTGTTGACGCCCGGGTCGTTCAGCTGGGCGTAGTTGCTGCGGCCGTCGCCGATGTTCTTGCCGCTGAAGGTGGGGTAGAACTGCGAGTAACCGCCCGGCCAGTCCGGGCTCCAGCCGGCCGCGAACAGGTCGAAGTCGTTGTCGATCTTTCCGATCTGGGTGTAGAAGGTCGACTTGTCGACCTGCTTGTTGACGACCTTGAAGCCGGCCGCCTCCAGAGCGTTCTTGATGGCGACGGCGGTCTTCACCGCGGTGTCCGACTGCTGGTAGGCGATGACCAGCTTCTGGCCGACCTTGCCGGCCTCCTTCAGCAGGGCCTTGGCCTTCTCGGGGTTGCCGCCCGGCTTCTTGTCCACGCCGTACAGGTCGAACTTGGTGTAGCCGGGGGTCACCGGGGCGAAGATCGTGGTGGCGATCTCCTGGCTGTAGGCGCCGCCACCGATGGTCTGCAACTGCTGGTGCGGCCAGGCGTAGTTGATGGCCTGGCGGACCTTGAGGTCCTTGACGCGGGTCATGTTGATCGGCCAGTAGTAGGTGACCGTGTCGACCGCGGTGAGGACGCGCTTCTTCAGCTGCGCGTTGGTGAGGACCTGGGCGATGCGCTCGGGGGCGACCTCGTTGAAGATCGGCACCGCGTACTGGTCGGTGCCCTTGTCCGCGATCCAGCGGTCGGTCGACGCGACCAGCTCGTAGCCCATCTGGAAGACGTACTTGTCCGGGTAGGCGTTGCGGATCGAGTCCGTCTTCGGGTCCCAGTGCTCGTTGCGCACGAAGGTCATCGACTTGCCGATGCTACGGCTTTCGATCTTGTACGGGCCGCAGGACATCGGGCGCTTGTCGTACTTCTCCTTGGTGTCGTGCTTCTTCGGCACCAGGGAGTAACCACGCATCGCGAGCGTGTAGTTGAAGTCGGGGCGCTTTTCCTTGAGACGGAAAGTGATGGTCTTGCCCTCGACCTCGATGGAGTCGAGCTTCTTGCCGTCGTACGGGCCCTTGTACTTGTCGCCGCCCTCGAGGAACTGCTGGACGTAGATCGGGCCCTCGGTGATGAAGGGGGCGAAGAGGCGCTCGAAGGTGTGGCGGAGGTCGTCCGAGGAGATCTCGGAGCCGTCCTCCCACTTCAGACCGTCCTTCAGCGTGAAGGACCAGGTCTTGCCGCCGTCCTTCATCGTGCCGGCGTCGGTCGCGGCGTCGCCGACCAGAGTGGCGTTGCCCTTGTTGTCCAGCTTGTAGCCGGTCAGACCGCGCATGATCGGCACGGTGATGGCGCCCTCGGTCGAGACGTAGATCTGCGCCGGGTCCATGTGGTCCATGTCGAACTGCTGGAGCGAGTAGATCGTCCCGCCCTTGACCGCGCCGGGGACCTCGGCGGCCGGACCGACGGAGTCGGCCTTGGTGCCGACCGGGATCTCGACGGTCTTGGCGCCGGTGACCTTGGGGGCCTTGTCCTGCGAGGAGCCGCCCTCGTTGCCGCTGCTGCAGGCGCTCAGCACCGAGGTCGACGCCGCGGCGACGCCGGTGGCGATGAGGAAGTTTCTACGCGAGAAGGACATGCTGCCTGCCTTGAAGTGGGAGTGATGAGAGAGAACCGGCACCCCGGCGTCCTTGCCGTGGTCCTGAAGAGGGCCGGAGCTAGCGCTTGGACTTGGGGTCGAGTGCGTCACGCACCGAGTCGCCGAGCAGGTTGAACGCGAGGACGAAGATCACCATGGACAGGCCCGGGAAGAGCATGAAGGTGATGTCCTCGGTGTAGAAACTTGCGCCTCGCGCGATCATGACGCCCCAGTCAGGGGTCGGGTCGATCATGCCGACCCCGAGGAAGGCGAGACCCGCCTCGATGGTGACGTACGACGGGAGCATCAGCGTGGTCTGGATGATGATGGGCGTCCACAGATTGGGCAGCAGCTCCTTGAAGACGATACGCCCCGGTGATGCACCCGTGACCTTCGCGGCCTCGACGAACTCCCGTTCACGCAGGCCGAGTACCTGGCCGCGCAGCAGTCGGGCGATGGACGCCCACCCGAAGGCGGCGAGGACGATGATCAGAGCGGTGGCCCGCAGCCAGGTCGGGATCTCCTCGTCGGGGGCGACGAAGAGCCCGAACACGACCGGCATGAAGGCGATGAAGAAGAGCGTGGACGGGAACGACAGCAGGATGTCGATGACCCGGCCCACGAAGTAGTCCGTCTTGCCGCCGAGATAGCCCGCGGTGGTGCCGATGACCACACCGAGGATCACGGTGATCAGGGTGGCGGCGAGCGCGATGCCCAGCGAGTTGCGGATCGCGTAGAGCAGGAAGGTGAAGACGTCACGGCCGAGCTGCGGCTCGATGCCGAACCAGAACTCCGAGCTCATGCCGCCGTTGGGACCCGCCGGGTACGAGAACGGGTTCAGCAGCTCGGGCCGCTGGCTGGCGTACGTGGTGTACGGATCCTTGCCGTACAGCTTTGCTATCAGCGGAGCGGCGATCGCGACCACGAAGAAGACGATCACGACGTACGCCGATATGACGCCCGTGCGGTCCCGCTTGAAGCGGTTCCACGCCAGCCGTCCGGGGGAGCGGCCTTCGCTGCCCTTGGGGGTGGAGGGCGAAGGCGACTTCTCGACAGTGTCGTCGGTCGCCTCGAGCGGGGCAGCCGCGGATGTAGGGGGGGTCATGGTGCTCCTGGCCCAGGGAGGGTCTGAATGACTCCGCAGGGCACTCCCCTACGGGCTACGCGGGACTTTTTCAACGCAATTCGTTCAAGGTCAATAAAAACTGGCCTGCCTTGGTTTTCTATTTACCTTCTTTACCTTGCCTTTGCCGTACTGTAGCTACGCGTGTAGCGCGTTGTAATCGTTCCGTGTCCGGAATCCGGCGAATCGGGCGAAGCGGGCAACGTGTTCGTTATCCGGATACCTCAGCGTCGAAATGCGTACATGAAGGGGTAGCAATCCAACGGTTCGGCATCGGATGGCAATGATCCATTGCGCCCCCCGGTGGAGATCCATTGTGCGGCATGGCGGAGATCCTTCGGTATCCCTCCAACGGCCCCGCGGCGCGCGGGGTCCATGTGCGGTATGCACCTCTTGGGTCGATATTGGCCGGTAACGGGTCGGCCGGTGACGGATCCTCAGGAGGAGACACCCATGCGTGGAGCCACGCGCGCCAAGTGGGCCGTATGTGCGGCGGCGACGGCCCTCGTGGCCGCGGGCTGCGGAACAGAGACCAGCGGCAGCGGTGCCGGAGAGGCGGTGCTCACCTCGTCCTGGGGCGACCCGCAGAACCCGCTGGAGCCCTCCAACACCAACGAGGTGCAGGGCGGCAAGGTCCTCGACATGATCTTCCGGAGCCTCAAGCGGTACGACCCGCGCACCGGCGAGGCCGAGAACATGCTCGCCGAGCGCATCGAGACCCCGGACTCACAGCACTTCACCGTCACCCTCAAGGACGGCTGGACCTTCAGCAACGGCGAGAAGGTCACCGCCAGGTCCTTCGTCGACGCCTGGAACTACGGCGCGAACCTGAGGAACAACCAGAAGAACGCGTACTTCTTCAGCTACATCGACGGCTACGACGCCGTCCATCCCGCGGACGGGGGCAAGCAGAGCGCCGACACGCTCTCCGGGCTGAAGGTCGTCGACGACCGCACCTTCACCGTCCGGCTGAGCCAGAAGTTCTCGGCCTTCCCCGACACCCTCGGCTACCCCGCCTTCGCCCCGCTGCCCCGCGCGTTCTTCGACGACCACGACGCCTGGCTGAGGAAGCCGGTCGGCAACGGGCCGTACAGCATCGAGTCGTACACCAAGGGCGCGGAGATGGTGCTGCGGAAGTGGGACGGCTACCCCGGCACGGACAAGGCGCGCAACGACGGCGTGACCCTCAAGGTCTACACCGACACCAACACCGCCTACACCGACCTGCTGGCCGGCAACCTCGACCTCGCCGACGACATCCCGGCCGCACAGCTCGGAAACGTCCGCGGCGACCTCGGCGACCGCTACCTCAACACCCCCGCCGGCATCATCCAGACCCTCGCCTTCCCCTTCTACGACAAGAAGTGGAACACCAAGGACTCGGTCAAGATCCGCAAGGGACTGTCCCGGGCGATCGACCGCAAGGGCATCACCGAGACGATCTTCCACAGGACCCGCACCCCCGCCACCGACTGGACCTCCCCGGTCCTCGGCAAGGAGGGCGGCTACAAGGAGGGGCTGTGCGGTGAGTGGTGCGAGTACGACGCCGCCGCGGCCCGGAAGCTGATCGCGGAGGGCGGCGGGCTGCCCGGCGGCCAGGTCAGAATCACCTACAACGCGGACACCGGCTCCCACCGGCTCTGGGTCGACGCCGTCTGCAACTCCGTCAACAAGGCCCTCGGCAACGACCGGGCCTGCGTCGGCAACCCGATCGGCACCTTCGCGGACTTCCGCAACCAGACCACGAAGCAGAAGGTCCAGGGCCCCTTCCGGACCGGCTGGCAGATGGACTACCCGCTGAGCCAGAACTTCCTCCAGCCGCTCTACTACACCGACGCCTCCTCCAACGACGGCAAGTGGTCCAACCGGGACTTCGACCGGCTCGTCGACCGCGCCAACGCCGAGACCGACACCGCCAGGGCCGTCGGCCTCTTCCAGCAGGCCGAGGAGATCGTCCGCGACGAGATGGCCGCCATCCCGCTCTGGTACCAGAACGGCAGCGCCGGCTGGTCCGACCGGCTGTCGAACGTGGCGCTCAACTCCTTCAGCGTCCCCGTCTACGACGAGATCAAGGTCGGCTGACCCGCCATGGGACGCTACGTCGTCCGGCGCCTGTTCCAGATGGTCCCGGTGTTCGTCGGCGCCACCCTGCTGATCTTCCTGATGGTGAACGTGATGGGCGACCCCGTCGCGGGCCTGTGCGGCGAGCGGCAGTGCGACGCGGCGACCGCCGGCCGGCTCAGGCAGGAGTTCGGCCTCGACGAACCCGTGTGGCGGCAGTACGTGACCTACATGGGGAACGTCCTCACCGGTGACTTCGGCACGGCGTTCAACGGTCGGCCGGTCACCGAACTGATGGCGACCGCCTTCCCCGTCACCGTCCGCCTGACGATCGTCGCCATCCTCTTCGAGGTCGTCGTCGGCATCACGCTGGGCGTCGTCACCGGCCTGCGCCGCGGCCGGCCCGTCGACACGACCGTGCTGCTGTTCACCCTGGTCGTCGTCTCCGTGCCCACGTTCGTCACCGGCCTGCTGCTCCAACTGCTCCTCGGCGTGGAGTGGGGCTGGATCAGACCGTCCGTCTCCACCGAGGCGGGCTTCGGCGAGCTGATCGTGCCGGGCCTGGTGCTGGCCTCGGTCTCCCTCGCCTACGTCACCCGCCTGACCCGGACCTCCCTCGCGGAGAACCGCCGCTCCGACCACGTCCGCACGGCCCTCGCCAAGGGCCTGCCCCGGCACCGGATCGTCACCCGGCAC
Organism: Streptomyces sp. NPDC048751; assembly: GCF_043198595.1. NCBI lineage: Bacteria > Bacillati > Actinomycetota > Actinomycetes > Kitasatosporales > Streptomycetaceae > Streptomyces > Streptomyces sp. NPDC048751. The sequence continues at coordinate 353,503 of NZ_JBICUX010000002.1, read as the reverse complement.
CTGCTGCGCAACTCCCTCATCCCCGTGGTCACCTTCATCGGCACCGACATCGGCGCCCTGATGGGCGGCGCGATCGTCACCGAGCGCATCTTCAACATCCACGGCGTCGGCTACCAGCTCTACCAGGGCATCCTCCGTCAGAACACCCAGACCGTCGTCGGTTTCGTGACCGTCCTCGTCCTGGTGTTCCTGGCGGCCAACCTGCTGGTCGACCTCCTGTACGCCGTGCTCGACCCGAGGATCCGCCATGCCTGAACTCCTCGGCACCGCCGCCGGCCAGGTGAGTGCCCTCGGCAGGCCCCGCAGTCTGTGGTCCGACGCCTGGCGGGACCTGCGCCGCAACCCCGTCTTCCTCGTCTCGGCGCTGGTCATCCTCTTCCTGGTCCTCATCTCCCTGTGGCCGTCGGCGATCACCTCCGGCAACCCCCTGGCGTGCGACCTCGCCAAGGCCCAGCAGGGTTCCCAGCCCGGTCACCCCTTCGGCTACGACGGCCAGGGCTGCGACGTCTACACCCGCACGGTGTACGGCGCCCGTACGTCCGTCACGGTCGGCGTCTGCGCCACCCTCGGGGTCGCGCTCCTCGGCTCGGTCCTCGGCGGGCTCGCCGGGTTCTTCGGCGGGGCGTGGGACGCGGTGCTGTCCCGGACCACCGACGTCTTCTTCGCCATCCCGGTCGTCCTCGGCGGACTGGTCCTCCTCTCCGTGGTGACCAGCAACACGGTCTGGCCGGTCATCGGGTTCATGGTGCTGCTGGGCTGGCCGCAGATCTCCCGGATCGCCCGCGGCTCGGTCATCACCGTCCAGCAGAACGACTACGTCCAGGCCGCCCGCGCCCTCGGTGCCTCGAACTCCCGGATCCTGCTGCGGCACATCGCGCCCAACGCCGTCGCCCCGGTGATCGTGGTGGCCACCATCGCGCTCGGCACCTACATCGCCCTGGAGGCGACCCTGTCCTACCTCGGCGTCGGGCTGAAGCCGCCGAGCGTGTCCTGGGGGATCGACATCTCCGCCGCCTCGCCCTTCGTCCGCAACGCCCCGCACGCGCTGCTGTGGCCGTCGGGGGCGCTGGCGGTCACCGTGCTGGCCTTCATCATGCTCGGCGACGCGGTGCGCGACGCCCTCGACCCGAAGCTGAGGTGAGCCGCCGTGCTGCTCGAAGTGCGTGACCTGCACGTGGAGTTCGGCACCCGGGACGGGGTCGCCCGGGCCGTCAACGGCGTCACCCTCGGCGTGGACGCGGGCGAGACGCTCGCCGTGCTCGGCGAGTCCGGCTCCGGCAAGTCGGTCACGGCCCAGGCGGTCATGGGCATCCTCGACACACCACCGGGACGGATCACCGGCGGTGAGATCCTCTTCCGCGGCCGGGACCTGCTGAAACTGACGCGGGAGGAGCGGCGCCGAGTCAGGGGCGCCGAGATGGCGATGATCTTCCAGGACGCGCTGTCCTCGCTCAACCCCGTCCTCACCGTGGGCGACCAGCTCGGCGAGATGTTCGTCGTCCACCGGGGGATGTCGAGGAAGGCCGCACGGGCGAAGGCTGTGGAACTGATGGACCGGGTCCGCATCCCGGCCGCGAGGGAGCGGGTGCGGCAGTACCCCCACCAGTTCTCCGGCGGAATGCGCCAGCGCATCATGATCGCGATGGCGCTGGCCCTGGAACCCGCCCTCGTCATCGCCGACGAACCCACCACCGCCCTCGACGTCACCGTCCAGGCCCAGATCATGGAACTCCTCGCCGAACTGCGGCGCGAGACCGGCATGGCGCTCGTCCTCATCACCCACGACCTGGGCGTGGTCGCCGACGTCGCCGACCGGATCGCGGTGATGTACGCGGGCCGCATCGTGGAGTCGGCCCCGGTGCACGACCTCTACAAGGCCCCCGCCCACCCCTACACCCGAGGCCTGCTGGACTCGATCCCACGCCTGGACCACAAGGGCCGGGAGCTGCACGCCATCACGGGCCTGCCTCCCAACCTCATGGACATCCCGCCCGGCTGTGCCTTCCACCCCCGCTGCCCCACGGCCCGGGACGACTGCCGCACCGACGTACCGCCCCTGCACACGGTGGTCGCGGGGCGCGGCAGCGCCTGCCACCACTGGAGGGAGTGTCTGCATGGCTGAGCCGATCCTGGAGGTCAGCGGCCTCGTCAAGCACTACCCGCTCACCCGTGGTGTCCTCCTCGGGAGGCAGGCCGGCGTGGTCAAGGCCGTCGACGGCGTCGACTTCGCCCTCGGCCGGGGCGAAACCCTGGGCATCGTCGGGGAGTCCGGCTGCGGCAAGTCGACGATGGCCCGGATGCTGGTCGACCTGGAGAAACCGACGGCCGGTTCGATCCGCTACAAGGGCGAGGACATCGGCGGGCTCTCCGGCCGTGCCCTGCGGGCGGTGCGCCGCAACATCCAGATGGTGTTCCAGGACCCGTACACCTCCCTCAACCCCCGTATGACCGTCGGCGACATCATCGGGGAGCCGTACGAGATCCACCCCGAGGCGGCCCCGAAGGGCGACAGGCGCCGACGGGTCCAGGAGCTGCTGGAGGTCGTCGGGCTCAACCCCGAGCACGTCCACCGCTATCCGCACCAGTTCTCCGGCGGCCAGCGCCAACGCATCGGTATCGCAAGGGGGTTGGCGCTGCGCCCGGAGGTCGTGGTCGCCGACGAACCGGTGTCGGCCCTGGACGTCTCGGTGCAGGCACAGGTCGTCAACCTGCTGGCCCGGCTGCAGAGCGAGTTCGAGCTGAGTTACGTCTTCATCGCCCACGACCTGTCGATCGTGCGGCACATCTCCGACCGGGTCGCGGTGATGTACCTCGGGCGGATCGTGGAGACCGGCACGGACACCGAGATCTACGACCGGCCCGCGCACCCGTACACCCAGGCGCTGCTGTCCGCGGTGCCGGTGCCCGACCCGGAGGGCCGGGAGACCCGGGAGCGGATCATCCTGACGGGTGACGTGCCGTCCCCGGCGAACATCCCCTCGGGGTGCCGCTTCCGCACCCGCTGCTGGAAGGCCCGGGAGAGCTGCGCGCGGGAGGCGCCGGAGCTCCGGCGCATGGGCGGATCGGCGGCGCACGAAGTGGCCTGTCACTTCGCATAGCGCCGCAAACCCACAGCAACCGCGTTAACACGCAGGCAACTTGGCTGACCCGATTCCGATATACGGACGCGTCAGGCTGAACAGCGTACGGCCGTGCGGGTGCCGTAAACGGGCCGGGAGCACTATGCCTCCCGGCCCGTTTCTTGCGCCTAGCGGGGCTGGTCCAGGCCCAGCGACCGCTTCAGGAAGTCCACTTGAAGCAGCAGCAGGTTCTCCGCGACCTGCTCCTGCGGGGTCATGTGGGTCACGCCGGACAGGGGCAGCACCTCGTGCGGGTGGCCAGCGGCCAGCAGGGCGGAGGACAGCCGCAGGGCGTGCGCGACGACCACGTTGTCGTCGGCGAGACCGTGCACGACCATCAACGGGCGGTGCGGCTCGGCGGGCGAGGAGAGGCCCTCGTCGGTGACGAGCGAGCTCTGGGCGTACGACTGCGGGGAGGCCGCCGGGTCGCCCAGGTACCGCTCCGTGTAGTGGGTGTCGTACAGCCGCCAGTCCGTCACCGGCGCGCCCGCGATGCCCGCGTGGAAGACGTCCGGCCGGCGCAGCACGGCGAGGCCCGCCAGCCAGCCGCCGTACGACCAGCCGCGGATCGCCACCCGGGACAGGTCGAGGGGGTACCGCTGCGCGAGGTCCTGGAGCGCGTCGACCTGGTCCTCCAGGGAGACCGTCAGGTCGTGGTGGATGGCCTTCTCCCAGGCGGGGGAGCGGCCCGGGGTGCCGCGGCCGTCGGCGACGAGCACCGCGAAGCCCTGGTCGGCGAACCACTGCGAGGTGAGGTGCGCGTTGTGCGCGGCGAGCACCCGCGGGCCGTGCGGACCGCCGTAGGGGTCCAGGAGGACGGGGAGGGGAGTGTCACCGTGGTAGTCCGTTGGCATAAGCAGGGCGCACGGGATACGGCGTGCGCCCCCCTCGGTGAGCGTCACGCGCGGGGACAGACCGGGATCCTCGGCATACGACGTCACGGACGCCACCGGCTTCCCGTCGCGCAGCACCTGCGCCCGGGCCCCCGGTCGGCCGAGCGTCGCCGACACCAGCACGGTCACGCCCCCGGCGCGCACCGCCGAGTGCACACCCGGCTCCTGGGAGACCCGCTCGACCCCCAGTTCATTGACGCGATACACATGCACCTCGCCGGTCTCCGGAGCCGCCGCGTCCGTGCCGGCCGACGCCGAGACCAGCACGTCCTCGTCGGAGACGTCCAGCACCGCCCGGACGTGCAACTGCGCTCCCGTCAGCGGACGTTCGCCGACCGTGAGGACCCGCGCGCCGCCCTCGTCGGCGATCCGCACCAACCGTCCCGAAGGGGTCCAGCACGGCACACCAGGGAAAAGATCAAGCCAAACTGGATCTTCGTCCGCGTGCACCATCCGGGTCGCCCCGGACTCCGGCTCCACCGCCAGGTACAGCTGGCTGCGCTGGTCGCGGGCCTGTACGAGCAGCAGCGGCGCACCCGCCGCTGACCAGTGCACTCGCGCCAGATACGGGTAGCGCGCCCGGTCCCAGACGACCTCCGTGCGCGCCCCGTCCAAATCGATCACGTACAACCGGACGTCGGCGTTCGCGGTGCCCGCCGCGGGATAGGCGACGTGTTGTGGATCACGTTCAGGATGGGCCGGGTCCGAGATCCACCACCGGTCCACCGGCGTGTCGTCCACCCGCGCCACGAGCAGTCGGTCGCTCAGGGGCGACCACCAGAAGCCGCGTGACCTCCCCATCTCCTCGGCCGCGATGAACTCGGCCGCGCCGTACGACACCCCCTCCGACTCCGGTTCGGCCAGCGCCCGGTCGCCCTCGCCCTCGGCCCCCACGACCCGCAGGGCGCCGTCGACGACGTAGGCGATCCGCCGTCCGTCGGGGGAGGGGCGCGGGTCGATCACCGGCCCGGGGGTGGGCAGCTCGCGGGCGGTGCCGGCCCGCAGCTCCGCCGCGAAAAGCCGCCCTGACAAGGCGAAAGAGGCCAGCTCGACGGCCGTGTCGGTGGCGTAGCCGATGATGCCGGCGCCGCCCTCGCGGCTGCGCTCGCGCCGGGCCCGCTCCTCGGGGGACAGGTTCTCCGAGGAGCCGCCCAGCAGGGCGTACGGGTCGGCCGCCAGGCGCTCGCGGCCGTCCGCCGGATCGAGGACCCACAGCGCGCCCGCCCGGTCCGTGCCGGAGCCGGACCGCAGGAACACCACACGGGAACCGTCGGGAGCCACGGTGAACGAGCGCGGCGCGCCGAGCGAGAACCGCTGGGTGCGCGCGTGCCGTCGGGGGAAGGAGTCAGGCTCGGTCGTCATCCCCTGACCATATTGGCCGTGCGCCCCCTTGTGCGGCTGTGCGCCGAGAGATGCGCGCGTACACATAGTTATGATCACTAGCGCTGTGTGGGTATGAACCTGCTGCCCGTTGTATGGATTTACAAGTTCCCTCGCACTGTATTCCCCACGTTCCCGGGTTCTTGGAGGTGAGCCGCCAATGGCACTCTCGATTTCGGCGGTGGTGCTGCTGGCGATCATCGTCTTCTTGTTGATCAAGAAGTCAGGACTGAAGGGCGGCCATGCGGTCGTCTGCATCCTGCTCGGCTTCTATCTCGCCTCCTCGACGATGGCGGGAACGATCAACGACCTGACGACAAGCGTGGCGAGCATGATCGGCAGCATCAAGTTCTAGGGGGTGTCTTGTGGATCAGGCCGGCTTCTAGCGACGGCACCTTATGGCTGACCGACGCCGGCATGATCCACAAGGCACTCCCTAGGGCAGGTCCTGGCCTCCGTCCGGCCCCGTACGCTGGGGGCATGACGGAACTGCCCGCCCGTCGTCTGCTGCTGGTGCACGCGCACCCCGACGACGAGTCGATCAACAACGGCGCGACGATGGCCAGGTACGCGGCCGAGGGTGCTCATGTGACGCTGGTCACTTGCACCCTCGGTGAGCGGGGCGAGGTCATCCCGCCGGAGCTGCGACAGCTGACGGGCGACGCCCTGGGCCTCGAGCGGCTGCGGGAGCTCGGCGCGGCCATGGATCACCTGGGCGTGCGGGACCACCGCCTCCTCGGAGGGCCCTCCCGCTACCGGGACTCCGGGATGATGGGCCTGGCCGACAACGACGACGAGGGCTGCTTCTGGCAGGCCGACGTCGACGAGGCCGCCGGGCACCTGGTCGAGGTGATGCTCGAGGTGCGGCCCCAGGTCCTCGTCACGTACGACGACAACGGCGGCTACGGCCACCCCGACCACATCCAGGCCCACCGCGTCGCCATGCGCGCCGTCGAGCTCGCGGCCGAGCGGGGCTGGGAGATCGCCAAGGTCTACTGGAACCGCGTCCCGCGCCCGGTCGTCGAGGACGCCTTCGCCCGCCTCCGCGACGACCTCCCCGGCCTGCCCTTCACCAAGGCCGCCGCCGTGGACGACGTACCCGGCGTGGTCGACGACGACCGGATCACCGCGGAGATCGACGGCACCGCGTACGCCGCCGCCAAGGCCGCCGCGATGCGCGCGCACGCCACGCAGATCGAGGTCGCCGAGCCGTACTTCGCCCTCTCCAACGAGCTCGCCCAGCCGCTTCTCACCACCGAGTGCTACGAGTTGGTGCGCGGCGAGCGGGCGGCCGAGGGGCGGGAAACCGGGCGGGAGACCGATCTGTTCGCCGGGATCGAGGAGACCTGATGAAGACCGACGGTGGGGGCTCCATGCTCGCCCAGCCGCTGCAACGCCCTTCCGGCAGGCGGGCCGCCGCGCTGCTCGGGCTCTTCCTGCTGGGTGCGGTGGTCGCCCTGGCCGGGTCGCTGGTCCAGTCGGGCCTGTTCCCGGGCGGGCTGCTGCTCGCGCTCGTGGGCGCGGCCGGGCTCTTCCTCGGCGGGGCCCGCGTGACGAACAGCAGGGGCGGCGCGGTCGCGCCCGCCGTCGGCTGGACGGTCACCGTCATCCTGCTCACCGCCAGCCGCCCGGAAGGCGACTTCCTCTTCGGCGCCGGAGGCGGTTCGTATGTATTCCTGCTCGGCGGGATGGCCCTCGCTGTGATCTGTGCCACCCTTGGTGGAGGGCGGCAACCTGGGGTCGACGACGTCCGACTTGGCAAGTGACGTACCACTTCGCCGGACGTTCCGCGTGCGAGTCCCGTGTGGGTTTCCCCAGCGGTCGTGGGATAAGCGCCAGTAGTGGCCAGTATGGTGGTGCGCGCCGCCGAGGTGCCCGCGTGAGGTCGTGACGGGCGGCGGAGCCAACCGGGAGAACCTGCCTTGAGTCGTGAAACTGACACTCCGTCCACCGGGCCCAACGGGCGCGGCGGAGCCGCATACCCCTCGGGCACGCCGCCGTACGGGACCCCCATGGCTTCCGACGCCGGTACGGACGCGGGCCGTTCGGCCGCGCAGCCGGAGGAGCGCAAGACCGAGACCACGCTGACCACCAGGATCCGGATCAATATCCCCGGATCGCGGCCCATTCCACCGGTCGTCGTGCGCAAGCCCGTCGGGGACTCCGATGCGAGCGGCGAGGACACGGGTGAGACGCAGGCACCGAGTGCCGTCACGTCCACCGGCATGGTCGAACCGTCGGCCGCCGAGCCCGCGGGCGCGGCCGAGGAGAAGGCCAGCGACTGGTTCGCGCCCCGCAAGTCCGCCGCCCCCAAGGGCGGTCCGGGCGGCGGCTCCACCAACGGAGCCGGTCTGCCGGGCGGTTCGGGCGCGGCTGCCTCCGGCGGTTCGGGCACCGGGGCGCCCGGTACGTCCGGCGGCGCGGGTGCGTCCGGCGGTGCGGCCGGTGGCGCGCGGCCCGGTGCCGGTCGTCCCGGTGGTGTGGTCGGCTCCATGGGCGCCCCGGGCGGTGCCAAGGGCGGCCGTACGAACGGCGCGGGGCTCCCCGGCGCCACCGGCGGTCCCGTCGCCCCCGGGCACGGCGGCGGCACCGGCTCCTTCGACGTGACCGAGGCGCTGGCCGCGGGACCGCGGGGCGGCTCGCGCCCCGGCGCCTCGGAGCCCCGCCGCGACGAGCTTCCGTACTTCTCGGAGGGCGAAGCCGGGCAGAACGGCTTCAGCGGTACGAACGGTCTCAACGCTCCGGGTGGCCAGGGCGGCCCGGGCGGCCCGGGTGGTCCCGGCAGCCAGCACGACTTCACCGCGCCGAACGAGCGCGGCGGGCCGCGCGGGCCGCAGAGCCCGGCTGGCCCGGCGGGCCCGACCGGCGGTCCGGTCACGGGACGCGGGCCGATGGTGCCGCCGGTGGGCGGCGTGATCGGTGCGGGTGGCCCCGCCGGCGGTCCGGGTGGCCCTGGCGGCCCCGGCCCCGGCCCCGGTGGCCCTGGCGGCGGTCCGGGCGGCGCGGTCGGTCGGGGTGGCCCCGGTGCCACCGGCCCGGGCGGTCCCGCGGGCCCGCGTGGCCCTGGTGGGACCGGTGGTCCCGGTGGCCCCGGCATGGTTCCCGGCGCCGGTGCGCAGGCCGGGCGTCCCCCGGCCGCCGGTCTGAGCGACGACACCGCGATCCTCACGCCGCAGAAGCCGGCCCCCGAGCCCGCCGCGGGCGGCTACGGCAGGCCCGCCGACAACGTCTCCGGGCACACCCTGACCAGCGGCATCCCCGTCGTGCCCGGGGCCGGCCAGCAGGCTCCGTTCGGGCCGGGCGGGCGCGCCGACGGACCGCCGCCGCAGACGCCCGCGAAGCCCGAGCCCGCCGCGCAGAGCAAGCCGGCGGCCCAGGCCAAGAAGAAAAAGAAGGGCCGCAGCAAGCTGGTCCTGCTCGGCGGACTCGTGGTCGTCGCCGGGGCCGGTGTCTACGGCGCCGGGCTGCTGATGAACCACTCCGACGTGCCCAAGGGCACCACCGTGCTCGGCGTCGACATCGGCGGCGGCACCCATGACGAGGCCGTCAAGAAGCTCGGCGACGCCTTCGACGGCCGGGTCAACCAGACGCTGAAGCTGTCCGTCGACGGCAGCACCGTCGCCCTCAAGCCGGAACAGGCGGGTCTGCAGTTCGACATGTCGGCCACGGTCGACGCGGCCGCCAAGAGCGACTACAACCCGGTCTCCGTGGTCGGCTCGCTCTTCGGCCAGCACCGGGTCGTCGACCCCGTCATGCCGGTGGACGAGGAGAAGCTGCGGGCGGCCCTGCAGAGCGCGGCGGGTGGCTCCGGCTCGGTCACCGAGGGAACGATCAAGTTCGAGTCCGGCAAGGCCGTCGCGGTCTACGGCAAGCCCGGCAAGGGCATCGCCGTCGGCCAGGCCGAGACGTCGGTCGAGCAGGCGTACCGCACCCTGGTGGAGACCGGCTCGCCCACGCCGGTGAAGGTCCCGACGACCACTCAGCAGCCGACGATCTCCAACGCCGAGGTCGACCGGATGATGAAGAAGTTCGCCGAGCCGGCGATGTCCGCCAAGGTCACGGTCCAGACCGACGCGGCCCACTCGGTCCTGCTCAGCCCGGAGAACTCGCTCTGGAAGTTCCTCGGTGTGAAGGCCGTCGACGGCAAACTCGTCGAGAGCTACAACGAGGCCGCGCTGAAGGAGCTGTACGGCGGCGCCTTCGACGGTGTGCTGATCACCCGCGGCACCGGCCAGAAGACGCCCGTCACGGTCCAGGACGTGATCCAGGCCCTGCGCCCGGCCCTGACGAGCAGGACCAACCGCGTCGGGATCATCGACACCAACCCGAACTGACGGCTCGTACGACGAGGGGGGCACCCGGCCGACGCCGGGTGCCCCCCTCGTTCGTGCGGGTCCCGCATGACATCTGTCATGCGCCACTCAGGACCGCCGACACTGCCGGGGCACCGCCCCCCGCGGCCACGATGGCTCCCATGACGACGACAGCGGCGACGACAGGGGCGGCGACCACCACCCCCGTCGTCGGATTCGACCAGGTGAGCAAGGCGTACGGCGACGTACGCGCGGTGGACGGGCTGACCCTCGCCCTGCACCGGGGGGAGACCGTGGCCCTGCTGGGCCCGAACGGGGCGGGCAAGTCGACCACCCTCGACCTGCTGCTCGGACTCAAGCAGGCCGACGGCGGCACGGTCAGCGTCTTCGGCACCAGCCCGCGCGAGGCGATCGTCGCCGGGCGCGTGGGCGCCATGCTGCAGAGCGGCGGCCTGATGGACGAGGTCACGGTCGCCGAGCTGGTGAAGCTCGCCTGTGACCTGCACCCCAAGCCGTACAAGGCCAATGACGTGCTCGCCCGCGCCGGCATCTCGCAGATCTCCGACCGCAAGGTCAACAAGCTCTCCGGCGGCCAGGTCCAGCGGGTCCGCTTCGCGCTCGCCACCGCCGGCGACAGCGACTTGATCGTCCTGGACGAACCCACCACCGGCATGGACGTCTCCGCTCGCCAGGCCTTCTGGGCCACCATGCGCGAGCAGGCCGACCAGGGCCGTACGGTCCTCTTCGCCACCCACTACCTGGAGGAGGCGGACGCCATCGCCGACCGGGTGCTGGTGCTGCACCGGGGGCGGCTCCTCGCCGACGGCACGGCCGCCGAGATCAAGGCGAAGGCAGGGGCGCGACGGGTGTCGTTCGACCTGGAGGGCACCATCGACGAGGCACCGATCCGCGCCCTGCCGTTCCTTACGTCGGTCGACATAAGCGGCCAGACGGTCCGCATCCAGTCCTCCGACGCCGACGCGACCGTCCACGCCCTCTACGGCCTCGGCCTCTACCCCCGCAACCTCGAAGTCGCCGGGCTCGGTCTGGAGCAGGCCTTCGTCGCCATCACCGCCGCCGAGGAGGCGAAGCAGCAGTGAACAGCCTGATCAAGCTGGAACTGGCCCGCGCCCTGCGCAACCGCAAGTTCCTGTTCTTCTCCGTGATCTACCCGTCGCTGCTGTTCCTGATCATCGCGGGCAACGCCGACAGCACCACGAAGGTGGACGGCACGGGACTGACCCTGCCGACCTACATGATGGTCTCCATGGCGTCCTTCGGCGCCCTGACCGCCGTCCTGATGGGCAACAGCGAGCGCATCGCCAAGGAGCGCGAGAGCGGCTGGGTACGGCAGCTGCGGCTGACCCCGCTGCCGGGGCGCGGCTACGTCCTCGCCAAGACGGCGAGCGCCGCCGTCGTGAGCCTGCCCTCCATCGTGGTCGTCTTCGCCGTCGCCGCGACCGTGAAGGACGTACGCCTCGACGCCTGGCAGTGGCTCGCCCTCACCGGCGCGATCTGGGCCGGCAGCCTGGTCTTCGCCGCGCTCGGCGTCGCCCTCGGCTACCTCGCCAGCGGGGACGCCGTCCGCCCGATCACGATGATCGTCTACTTCGGTCTGTCCATGCTCGGCGGCCTCTGGATGCCCACCACGACCTTCCCCGACTGGCTCCAGAACATCGCGAAGTGGCTGCCCACACACGCGTACGCTGACCTGGGGCGGGCCATCGAACAGAGTTCCGCCCCGCAGGCCCAGGACATCGCCGTGCTCGCCGTCTCCTTCGCCCTGTTCGCGGGCGGCGCGGCCTGGCTGTACCGGAAGGACACGCTGAAGGCGTGAACGCGATGACGCAGGACTCGTGCTCCTCCGAGGAGCAGAGGGCGGAGCGGCTGACGCTGATGGGGCAGCCGCCCCGCAACCGGCGCGAACGGCTGCGCAAGAGCGCGTGGATCGGCGTCTGGCTGGTCTTCCTCAGCTCGCCCGTGCACGACCTGGTATCCGGCAACCACACGACCGGTGGCACCGTGGCCGGCTGGTTCGGCCTCGCGGCCTTCGTCGGGCTCTACCTGGCGCTGGTCTTCCGGAACATGGGACGGCCCTACGGCCGACGGCTCGTCGGCTGTCTGATCCTCCTCCTGGCCGCGCTCGCCGTCCTGCTCTGCCTCACCCTCGGCCCGGCCTGGCTGGGTCTGTTCTGCTACGTCTCCGTCTCCTGCGGGATCATCCTCCCGCTGCAGCTGGCGTACTGGGCGATCCCCGCGACGGGCGGCGTGATGCTGCTGGTGGGCCTCCACGGCGGCGAGGGGGAGGCCGGCAACCTGCTGCTCCTCGTCCTGCTCATCGGATACGCGATGACCGGCGTCGGCCAACTGATCCGTACGACGATCGAGTTGCGCAAGGCCCGTGCCACGGTCGCCCAACTGGCCGCCAACGAGGAGCGGTTGCGCCTGGCCCGCGACCTGCACGACCTGCTCGGCCACTCGCTCTCCCTGATCACCCTGAAGAGCGAGCTGGCGGGCCGTATGCTGCCCGCCCACCCCGACAAGGCGGCCCAGCAGGTCGCCGACATCGAACAGGTCAGCCGCCAGGCCCTCGTCGACGTCCGGGAGGCCGTCACCGGCTACCGGCGCCCCCGCCTGGCCGCCGAACTCGCCGGCACCCAGGTCGCCCTGACGGCCGCCGGCGTCACCGCGGAACTGCCCGCCGAACCCGACCTCACCGGCATCTCCGAGGACAGCGAGGCCGCTCTCGCCTGGGCCCTGCGCGAGGCCGTCACCAACGTCGTACGGCACAGCGGCGCCCAGCGCTGCACGGTGGAGCTGCTGCGCCGTCAGACTCTCGACGGCCCCATCCTCGAACTCTCCGTCGAGGACAACGGCTCGGGCGGCTCCGGCAAGGCCCCCGGCAACGGCCTCACCGGTCTGTCCGAACGGCTGGAGAAGGCGGGCGGCACGCTGGAGGCGGGCCGCACCAAGCACGGTTTCCGCCTGGTCGCCCGCGTGTCGGCCCCCGCCGCCGCGGACGTAGGATCCGCGTCATGAGCCGTACGATCAAGGTCCTCCTCGCCGAGGACCAGTCGATGGTCCGCGAGGCCCTGGCCGCCCTGCTCGGCCTCGAGGACGACATCGAGGTGGTCGCCCAGGTGTCCCGCGGCGACGAGGTCCTCGCGGCCGCCCGGGAACACGACGTGGACGTGGCCCTCCTCGACATAGAGATGCCGGGCGCCACGGGCATCGAGGCGGCGGCCCTGCTCCACCGCGAACTCCCCGCCCTCAAGCTCGTCGTCCTCACCACCTTCGGCCGCCCCGGTTACCTCCGCAGCGCCATGGAGGCCGGCGCCGACGCCTTCCTCGTCAAGGACGCCCCCGCCGCCCAACTCGCCGCCGCCGTCCGCAAGGTCCTCTCCGGCGAACGCGTCATCGACCCCACCCTCGCGGCAGCGGCCCTCGCGGGCGGCGCGAACCCCCTGACGGACCGCGAACGCGAGGTCCTCAAAGCAGCGGCAGACGGCTCCACGAACGCGGAACTGGCAACGACCCTGCACCTGTCCCAGGGCACGGTACGCAACTACCTGTCGACGGCGATCCAGAAACTGGCGGTGCGCAACAGGGCGGAGGCGGTGCGGGTGGCAAGGGAGAAGGGCTGGCTGTAAGCACCCCGAGGTGCAGCGAACCTGTTCGCTGCTCAGTTGAGCCGCGCCCGAGCCGCCATCGCCTGGCCCCGCACCTTCTCCGCCGCCGCCTCATCGACCGCCTCGATCAACTCCGCGTACGCCTCCAACTCCGACGCGCCCCCCACGAAATCCCCCCGCTGCACCAACAACTGCGCCCGCTCGTACCGCAACCGAGCCGGATGCGACGGCACCTCCAACGACAACTCCACCGCCCACAACGCCACATCCGACCGCTCGGGCCGCGCCGCGGCCCACGCCCGGATGTTGTTCAGGATCCGCACCATCACCTCGACCGGATCCGCGGGCTCCAGCATCGACGGCTCCAACGCCGTCCCCGTGGCCCCCGCCACCAGCGTCTCCGCGTCCGCACCCGTCAACACCCGCCCCCCGTCGTACGGATCGACGAGCACCTGGGCGTCCTCAGGACCGAACCCCACGACGAAGTGCCCCGGCAGGGCGACCCCGTACACCGGCGCCCCCGCCCGCCGGGCGACCTCCACCCACACCACGGACAGCAGGATCGGCAGCCCGCGCCGCCTGCGCAGCACCTCGTGCAGCAGCGAGGACTCCAGCCGCTGATATGCGGCCGGGGTGCCCCGGAACCCCAGCCGGTCGCCGAGCAGCTCCCCCAGGGCGGTGGCCCAGGCACGCGGTCCGCCGGGCCGGAACGGCAACCGGCCCGCCAGCTCGTCCAGCTCCACCTGGGCCGCGTCGATGCCCGCCTCGTCGAGTGTTCCGTCGGCCGCCGCCCCCACCAGCAGACACAGCGTCGACAGATCGGGCCGCTCGGACCGCACCTCCTCGGCGAACCGGCGCCGCACCTCGGCGGCACGCTCGGGCGGCGGGGGACAGGGGGTGGGCGCAGAGGGCTCGTACATGGCGGTTCGTGTCCCCTCAGCAGCGGTCGGAGCCGGCAGCGGCGCCGGAAGCCGGTGGCCGGCGATGGTGGTGGTAGGCGTGATGCGCCGCGAAGCCCATCTCGGCGTACAGCGCCCGCGCCCCCGCGTTGTCCACCTCGACCTGGAGCCAGGCCGCCGACGCACCCTCGTCCAGCGCTCGCCGGGCCAGCGCGACCATCACCGCGGTGGCCAGCCCGCGCCTGCGCAGCGCCGGGTCGACCTCGACCGCGGCGAACCCGGCCCACCGCCCGTCCACGACACACCGCCCGATGGCGGCGGGCGGCGCCCCGGCCGTCTCACCCGGCACGGACGCGAACCACACGGAAGGCCCACCGCCCAGCACCTTGAGGGCCACCTCGCTCATTCCCTTGCGCTGGTACCGCGCGAGCCACGCCTCACCGGCCTCCCGCGCCACGGAGACCTCGACCGACGCCTCCTGGTCGGCGACGGCCGCGAGTCCCCCGATCCACAGCTCGGCCGTCACCTCGCGCACCCACCCGAGCCGCTCCAGCTCCGCGCACAGCAGCTCCTGCGTGCCCTCGGCACCGGTCGCGGTCTGCACGTACGCGGGCAGGCCGCGCTCGCCGTACCAGCGCGTGACGGCCGCGAGGGCGTCGTCGAGCGGCATCCCGGGGTCACCGAGCGGCAACACCGAGTTCGCGCGCCTGGTGAACCCCTCGGCGGCCCGCAGCTCCCACCCGCCGAGCCGTTCGCTCTCCACCGGCGGCCAGGCGCGCGCGGCGACACGGGCGAGTTCCTCGTACGAGGCGGCCGGCCCCCGGCGCCGCGCCGGGGCCGCCGGTACGACCTTGCCCGCGACCAGCGACGACTCCGGAATCAGGACGCTCGTCCCGCTCTTTCGTGTGATCACCAGCACACCGTTGTCCCATGATGTGAGAACACCCACCGTGTCAGTGAACTTCTCCGTTGACGCACCAGGTTCCCTCAAGCACCGTACGGAGACTCGTTTACCCACGTCAGCAGCGGTGATACGGACCTCGAGGCGTCCGGTGGCAGAGATTTCCACAGGTCAGTTCACCCCTCCTGTTCGGATCATGCCCAAGAACGGAGATACTAGGGGCGGGCATCGACGACGCCGCGCTCCCGCGCGCCAGGCGGCGGAGCCTGAGGAGGCCCGCCAGCGCCCTATCGAGGAGGAACGACAGCGTGACCTACGTCATCGCGCAGCCTTGTGTCGACGTCAAGGACAAGGCGTGCATCGAGGAGTGCCCGGTCGACTGCATCTACGAGGGCCAGCGGTCCTTGTACATCCACCCGGACGAATGCGTC
Organism: Streptomyces sp. NPDC048751; assembly: GCF_043198595.1. Taxonomy (NCBI): domain Bacteria; kingdom Bacillati; phylum Actinomycetota; class Actinomycetes; order Kitasatosporales; family Streptomycetaceae; genus Streptomyces; species Streptomyces sp. NPDC048751. The sequence goes on along the minus strand of NZ_JBICUX010000002.1, from coordinate 337,938 downwards.
GACTGTGGTGCCTGTGAGCCGGTCTGCCCGGTTGAGGCGATCTTCTACGAGGACGACACTCCCGAGGAGTGGAAGGACTACTACAAGGCGAACGTCGAGTTCTTCGACGAGCTGGGCTCCCCCGGCGGCGCCAGCAAGCTGGGGCTGATCGAGCGCGACCACCCCTTCATCGCCGCGCTGCCGCCGCAGGCCGAGTAGGGCCTGTCCGGCGGATCAGTCGCAGGAAACCCACGGCGACCCGTCAGCACAGGTGAGCGGGGTCTGGTGCGTGCAGCTGCACGGCGGAGGAGGGAGTCGACGCGGCGCGTCGGCGACCGACGACAACGCGGCAGATGGGCGTGCCAGGCCCCGCGTCTGCGGCATGATCCGCCGGACAGGCCCTGGGTCGACGGCGGTCCCGCAAGCGCCGCCTCGGTCCCGTACGGCCTGATCGCTCGTGATCAGCGCGGTACGGGACCGAGGCGTTCGCCGTAAGAACGCAAGAAAGTGAGCCACCCGTGTCCGCAGTCTCCGACCGCCTCCCGACCTTCCCCTGGGACAAGCTGGCGCCCTACAAGGCGACGGCCGCCGCTCACCCGGACGGCATCGTCGACCTCTCCGTCGGCACTCCGGTCGACCCGGTGCCCGAGCTGATCCAGAAGGCGCTGATCTCGGCGGCCGACTCGCCGGGCTACCCGACGGTCTGGGGCACCCCCGAACTGCGCGACGCGATCACCGGCTGGGTCGAGCGCCGCCTGGGCGCGCGTGACGTCACCCACCGCCACGTTCTGCCGATCGTCGGCTCCAAGGAACTGGTCGCCTGGCTCCCCACCCAGCTGGGCCTCGGCCCCGGCGACAAGGTGGCCTACCCGCGCCTGGCCTACCCGACGTACGAGGTCGGCGCCCGCCTGGCCCGCGCGGAGTACGAGGTCTACGACGATCCCACCGACCTGGACCCCACGAACCTCAGGCTCCTCTGGCTGAACTCCCCGTCCAACCCGACGGGCGAGGTCCTGTCGAAGGAGGAACTGACCAGGATCGTCGCGTGGGCCCGCGAACACGGCGTCCTCGTCTTCTCCGACGAGTGCTACCTCGAGCTGGGCTGGGAGGCCGACCCGGTCTCCGTCCTGCACCCGGACGTCAACGGCGGCTCCTACGACGGCCTCGTCGCGGTCCACTCCCTCTCCAAGCGCTCCAACCTCGCCGGCTACCGGGCCGCCTTCCTCGCCGGTGACCCGGCGGTCCTCGCCCCGCTCCTGGAGATCCGCAAGCACGGCGGCATGATGACGTCGGCCCCGACCCAGGCGGCGGTGGTGGCGGCCCTCGGCGACGACACCCACGTCCACGAGCAGCGCGAGCGCTACGCGGCCCGCCGCACCCTGCTGCGCCAGGCCCTCCTCTCCCACGGCTTCCGCATCGAACACAGCGAGGCCAGCCTCTACCTCTGGGCCACGAGGAACGAGTCCTGCTGGGACACGGTCTCCCACCTGGCCGACCTCGGCATCCTGGTGGCGCCGGGCGACTTCTACGGCGAGGCGGGCGCGAGCTTCGTACGGGTGGCCCTGACGGCGACGGACGAGCGGGTACGGGCGGCGGTGGCGCGTCTGGCGTAGGCCACCGCTGTGGGCAGGCGCGCACGCCAAAAGGCGACGGGGCCCAGGAACCACCCTGAACCCCGTCGCCCGGCGAACCGGCACTCGGACATCAGCCGCCGATCGGCAGCCCACCCGGCAGCCCGCCCTTCGCACCCTTCGTGAGAGAGTCCGTCGGCAGCCCGCCCTTCGTAGCCCTGGACGTGGTGTCCCCGACGACGTCCCCGGCGGAGCCGGCCACCTCGCCGGCCGCCTTCTGCGCGTCCGGAGCCGCCTTCTTCACGGTCTTGCCGACCTTGCCCGTGTCGGGAACCGCCTTCTTGACCGCCTTGCCGCCGGTGTCGCCGAGCCCGGTGACGTGCTGCGTCGCACCGCCGAGGGTCTTCGCCCCGTCCAGGCTGTTGACCCCGGGCAGGTTGGGGGTGGCGGGCAGTTCGGGGGCCGCGCTGGCGGAGCCGGCCGCACCGACCCCGGCGGCCGCTCCCGCTGCGACGATCAGCGCGGCACGGGCGATCCGACGGGTCAGGGGGAGGGACATGATGCTCCTTTGACGGAAGAGAACGTTGACGTGTCCGACCTCGGACGCAGTGACTACCGCTCGAACTCCACGAAGGTTGCGGCGCGCCAACGTAAAGAGTTGGCAATGCACCGCATGGTCGGCTACGGATAAAAACGGGCAAAGGGCACCCGGAGCGGAAGTCCGCTGAATCCTTACGGCCCTGTGTTCTCAAGGGTTCCGACGAACGCGGAGCCCAGCCGCCACACCCCGCCCACCCCGCCGCCCGGGTAACCCGTGCGGGGGAGGACCCGTACTACTGCGCGGTCACGATCCGCACGGAACCCGCCCCGGCCCCCGCCGACTGCCCCGCCCCGGCCGCGTCCTCCGTACGGGTCGCCCGCCACCGGCTGTCGGTGTTCCCGGCGGTCCACTCCCGGCCGGCGTACGACACCCGCTCGATGTGCAGCGCGGAGGCGTTGGCCACCGCCCAGTGCGCCAGCTGCCAGCCCCGCTCCCGCGCGCTGCGCCCGGACGCGTCCTTCGGGTCCTCGGGCACCGGCACGGTGACGGTCCGCCCGTCCGTCGTGGCGGTCGGGACGGTGCTCGCCGTCGGGGTGGGCGACGCCTTGCTCCCGACCTCGGCGCCCGCCTTCTGCACGGCGCCCTGCCCGAAGTCCCGTACGAGCGCCGCGCGCACCGCGTCCGGCCCGTCGGTCGGGGTCGCGCCGGGGCGCCCCTCGCAGGTCAGCGTGGCCGCCGACTGTCCCGTGAGGGCGGCGGCGAGCAGCGTGGCGTCCGACTCGTGCTTGGCGTACGCCTCCGGGTAGCCGCTGCGCTGCACGCGCTGCGCGGCGACGGTCAGGGGGAGCCGGGTGTAGTCGCGGACCTTGGCGAGGTGCTCGTAGAAGATGTCCGCCGAGTAGATCGGGTCCATGATCTCGTCCGGAGTGCCCCAGCCCTGCGAGGGCCGTTGCTGGAAGAGGCCCAGGGAGTCGCGGTCGCCGTGGCCGATGTTGCGCAGGCCCGACTCCTGGAGCGCGGTGGCGAGCGCGATGGTCACGGCCCGCTGGGGCATGCCGCGGTTGGTGCCGACGGCCGCTATCGTCGCCGCGTTCACCGCCTGCTCGGGCGAGAACTCGTAGGTCCCGGCGCCCTTGCCGGCGACGACCTTGCAGCCCGGGTCGCCCGCTCCTCCGGTGACGTACTGCACCGCGAGGTAACCGGCCACTGAGGACAGTGCGACGAGCGCCGCCCCGTAACGGAGGAGACGGCCGCGGCGCTTGGGGGAGGAGGGGGACGGCTCTGGCACGCGTACAAGGTACTGGAGAGTACGCTCGTCGCCGAGCCAGGTTCGGACCGTGCCCCCCTGGCTGGCGCGTTAGGGTCGTTGCCATGGCCGACACCTCGCTTGACCTCACGCTGGATGCCGCCGCGCTCACGGCGCGTCTCGTCGACTTCCCCTCGGAGAGCGGTACCGAGAAGCCGCTCGCCGACGCCGTCGAGGCCGCGCTGCGTACGCTGCCCCACCTGACGGTGGAGCGGTACGGCAACAACGTGATCGCCCGGACGAACCTGGGGCGGTCGGAGCGTGTGATCCTCGCCGGCCACATCGACACCGTCCCGATCGCGGACAACGTCCCCTCCCGGCTCGACGAGGACGGCGTCCTGTGGGGCTGCGGCACCTGCGACATGAAGTCGGGCGTGGCGGTGCAGCTGCGCATCGCGGCGACGGTCCCGGCCCCCAACCGCGACCTGACCTTCGTCTTCTACGACAACGAGGAGGTCGCCGCCGACCTCAACGGCCTCAAGCACGTCGCCGAGGCGCACCCGGAGTGGCTCGAGGGCGACTTCGCGGTACTGCTCGAACCGTCGGACGGCCAGGTCGAGGGCGGCTGCCAGGGCACCCTGCGGGTCCTGCTGAGGACGAAGGGCGAGCGTGCCCACTCGGCCCGCGGCTGGATGGGCTCCAACGCGATCCACGCGGCGGCCCCCGTCCTGGCCCGCCTGGCCTCGTACGAGCCGCGCCACCCCGTGATCGACGGCCTGGAGTACCGGGAGGGCCTCAACGCGGTGGGCATCAGCGGTGGAGTCGCCGGCAACGTGATCCCCGACGAGTGCGTGGTCACCGTCAACTTCCGCTACGCGCCCGACCGCACGCCCGAGGAGGCGATCGCGCACGTCGAGGAGGTCTTCGCGGACTGCGGAGTGGCCGAGTTCGTGGTGGACGACCACAGCCCCGGGGCCCTTCCCGGCCTTTCCCACCCGGCCGCGGCGGCCTTCATCGAGGCGGTGGGCGGCACCCCGATGCCGAAGTACGGCTGGACGGACGTCTCGCGCTTCTCGTCGCTCGGGGTTCCGGCCGTCAACTACGGCCCCGGCAACCCCCACTTGGCGCACAAGCGGGACGAGCGGGTGGACACGGCGAAGATCATCGCGGGGGAGGAGCGCCTGCGCGCCTGGCTGACGGCGTGACGGCAGTTCACGGCAGACACGCGGAGGTCCCCCGCACGTAACCCGCGTAGATCTACGCTGAGGTCGAAAGAGGCAAGCGGAGGGAGCGCACATGGCTACCGGTAACCCCGAGGGGAAGAAGCAGCCGCCGGAGGAGCAGCGCCTGGGTCCGGTCCTCCGGAGACGGGGTCAGGTCACGGCGAGTACGACGGACCAGCGCCTCCTGGACGCGGGCGGCCCCTCGGACTGGGTGCACACGGACCCCTGGCGGGTACTGCGCATCCAGTCGGAGTTCATCGAGGGGTTCGGCACGCTCGCCGAACTCCCGCCCGCGATCAGCGTGTTCGGCTCGGCCCGCACTCCTGTGGAGTCGCCCGAGTACGAGGCGGGCGTCCGGCTGGGCAGCGGTCTGGTCGAGGCGGGCTTCGCGGTCATCACCGGCGGCGGCCCCGGCGCCATGGAGGCCGCCAACAAGGGCGCGAGCGAGGCGGGCGGCATCTCGGTCGGCCTCGGCATCGAGCTTCCCTTCGAGCAGGGGCTCAACCCGTACGTCGACATCGGCCTGAACTTCCGTTACTTCTTCGTGCGGAAGATGATGTTCGTCAAGTACGCCCAGGGGTTCGTGGTCCTCCCCGGCGGTCTCGGCACCCTCGACGAACTCTTCGAGGCCCTCACCCTCGTCCAGACCCAGAAGGTGACCCGCTTCCCCATCGTCCTCTTCGGCACCGACTACTGGGGCGGCCTCATCGACTGGCTCAAGAACACCCTGATCGCCCAGGGCAAGGCCTCCTCGGACGACCTCCTGCTGTTCCACGTGACGGACGACGTGGCCGAGGCGGTGGCGCTGGTGTCCAAGGAGGCGGGCAGGTAGGCGCGGAGCCGGTGGGCCCCCGCTTCGGCCTGGACGGTCTCGTCCTCGAGCGCCGGACGGGCTGAGAACGCCCGGCCGGCGTCGGACGGCCGGGCTCGGTCCCGAGGGTGGGTCCGTCCTGGCTACGCCAGCCCGCGCCGGGCCACCGTCGGAGGGCGGTGGCCCGCGATGGACGCGACCATGTCGAGGACCTGGCGGGTCTCCGCGACCTCGTGGACGCGGTAGACCTGGGCTCCCAGCCAGGCGGACACGGCGGTCGTGGCGAGGGTGCCGACGACGCGTTCCTTCACCGGGCGGTCCAGCGTCTCGCCGACGAAGTCCTTGTTCGACAGGGACACCAGCACGGGCCACCCGGTGGCGACCATCTCGTCCAGCCGCCGGGTCGCCTCCAGACTGTGCCGGGTGTTCTTGCCGAAGTCGTGCCCGGGGTCGATCAGCACCGACTCCCTCGGCACCCCCAGCGACACCGCCCGCTCGGCCAGCGCCACGGTGACCCGCAGGATGTCCGCCATGACGTCGTCGTACGTCACCCGGTGCGGCCGCGTCCGCGGCTCCGCGCCGCCCGCGTGGGTGCACACCAGCCCCACCCCGTAGCGCGCGGCGACCTCCGCCAGCCCGGGGTCGACCCCGCCCCACGCGTCGTTCAGCAGGTCCGCGCCCGCCTCGCACACCGCCTCGCCGACCTCGGCCCGCCAGGTGTCCACGCTGATGACCACGTCGGGGAAGCGCCGCCGGACCTCCGCCACGAAGCCGACCGTCCGCCGCGCCTCCTCCTCGGCGGTCACCTCCTCGCCGGGTCCCGCCTTGACCCCGCCGATGTCGATGATCGCGGCCCCCTCGGCCACCGCCTGCTCCACGCGCGCGAGGGCCGGCTCGTCGCGGAACGTGGCCCCCTGGTCGTAGAAGGAGTCCGGGGTCCGGTTCACGATCGCCATGATCACCGGCTCGTGCGGTGCGAACTCCCGCCTGCCCAACCTGAGCATCCCGTGTGCACTCTCCTAGTACGACCTGTGGTTCGTCCTGCTCTTCGCCCGCCTGTGACCCTAACCGTCAGAGGCTCATGGCACGATCGGACCCTGACACATTCGACTTTCGAGCACACAGAGCGTGGGGCCTCAAGCCATGGTTATGTTCTTGTTCCTGGTCGTCGCGCTCGCCGTCGTGGTCGCCGCGGTGACACTCGCCGTGGTGGGCGGCGGCGAGGGCACCGGCCCGCTGCCCGAGGCCGCGCCCGAGCGCCTTCACGACCCGCTGCCCGTGGACCGGCCGCTCCACCGCGCCGACATCGACCACCTCCGCTTTCCCCTCGCCGCCCGCGGCTACCGCATGAACGACGTCGACGACGCGCTCAACCGAGTCGCCGCCGAGCTCGCGGAGAGAGACGCCCGCATCGCCGACCTGGAGTCCGCGCTGGCCGGCGCCCAGGCCGCCGCGTCCCACGTCTCCATGGAGAAGCACCGGCCGGAGGACCACCAGTGAGCGACGGCACCGCCCTCGCCGGCCCCGACGGCGCGCCGCGCTGCCCCTGGGCCCTGTCCACGCCGGACTACATCACGTACCACGACGAGGAGTGGGGCCGCCCGGTCCACGGTGACGACGCCCTCTTCGAACGCCTCAGCCTCGAGGCCTTCCAGTCCGGCCTTTCCTGGATCACCATCCTGCGCCGCCGTCCGGGCTTCCGCACCGCCTTCGCCGACTTCAAGATCGCCTCGGTCGCCGCCTTCACCGACGAGGACCGCGACCGCCTCCTCGCCGACCCCGGCATCATCCGCAACCGCGCCAAGATCGACGCGACGCTCGCCAACGCGCGGGTGCTGGCCGACTGGGCGCCGGGCGAGCTGGACGAACTCATCTGGTCCCACGCCCCGGACCCGGCCACCCGCCCGGTCCCGAAGACCTTGGCCGACGTCCCAGCGGTCACCGACGAATCGACGGCCCTCTCCAAAGCGCTGAAGAAGAAGGGCCTGCGCTTCGTGGGCCCGACCACGGCATACGCCCTGATGCAGGCCTGCGGTCTGGTGGACGACCACTTGCAGACCTGCATCGCGAGAGGTGCCGCCTGAGGGGCGCGGGGCCGTATCGATCTGCGGCTCCGCCGCGGGGGCGCGACCAGCCACAACCGACCCGCAGCCCCCGACGGCGCTCTCGCCCCCTCACCTACCGGCCCAAGTACTTCGGCTTCTCCTTGTTCACAAACGCCCGCACCGCGATCCCGTGATCCTCGGACGCCCCCGCCCGAGTCTGCAACTCGTCCTCCTTCTCCAGCGTCTCCGCCAGCGAGTGGGAGAACCCGAACGCCACCGCCTCCTTGAGCGCCGCGTAGGCGACGGTCGGCCCCTCGGCCAACGCCCGCGCGACGCCCTCCGCCTCGGCACGCAGCTCCGCCGAAGGCACAACCCGGTTCGCGATCCCCAGCTCGTACGCCTCCTGCGCCTTCACGCTCCGCGGAAAAAGCAGCAGGTCAGCGGCGCGCCCGGGCCCGACCACCCGCGGCAGTGTCCACGAGACGCCCGAGTCTGCCGTCAGGGCGACCCCGGCGAACGACGTGTTGAAAGCCGCCGTGTCAGCCACGATCCGGTAGTCGGCCGCCAGCGCGAAACCGAACCCGGCGCCCGCCGCGACCCCGTTCACCGCGGCGACCACCGGCTTCGCCATCTCCGTCAGCGCCCGCACGACCGGGTTGTAGTGCTCCTTGACCGTGCTCATGACCTGCCCCGAGCCCTCGGCCAGCAGCCCGATGTGCTCCTTGAGGTCCTGGCCCACGCAGAACGCCCGGTCCCCGGCGGCCGTCAGCAGCACCGCCCGTACGGCGTCGTCGTCCGCCGCCGCGCGGACCGCGTCACGGAGGGCGACCTTGGTCGCGATGTTCAGCGCGTTCATCGCCTCGGGGCGGTTCAGCGTGATCGTCGCGAGCCCGTCGTTCACCTCGTAGAGCACGGTGTCGGCCATGGCGTATCCCCTCCGGTGTCACGGTTCGACGTACTGGTCAGTACGTCGTCGGTATGAAGGAACAGCATGGCGGAGTTCGCCGTCCACGGCCCGGACCCGACGTGTGACCTGCGTCAAAGAGTTCTCGGAGGTTTACGACCGGTGGAACTCCGTGCGGCCGCGCAGTATCGCAGTCACATCGCCGAATTGAGTGGTTTTGCTCGCGCGCGTTGCCCAAGTGATGCCGACTGATGTTGGTCATCGGGTCCTGAGATGCGGGATAATGGCCTGGAAGCAATGTGTTCGATGCCGGTGTCGCGTGTCCCTCTCTGGACTGCGCGTGCCCTTCGGGGGCCGTCGGCCTTGACGATGAGCTGGTTTCAGGAAGGGGAACGAGCATGGCGGCCATGAAGCCGCGGACGGGCGATGGTCCGCTCGAGGTGACCAAGGAGGGGCGGGGCATCGTCATGCGCGTTCCGCTCGAAGGCGGCGGACGGCTCGTCGTCGAGCTGACTCCCGACGAGGCCGACGCCCTCGGCGACGCCCTCAAGAAGGTTGTCGGCTGACGCGCAAGCGACCATACCCTTTCAGTGCCCCGGCATCGCATTCCGATGCCGGGGCGACTGATTTTCCGGGCGGTCCCACTGTTTTCCCGCTTGTCGCGGCGGTTTTCCGAGAGCCCGTCAGCGCTTCTCGGCGCTTATCGCTTGACCGCGCACAGCAGGCCGTCACCCACAGGGAGCAGTGACGGCACCAGTTCCTGGCTCTCGCGCACCGCGCGCAACAGTTCCCGGATCCTTATGACCTCGGTCGGCTGCGGGCCGGAGTCCACGGTGCGGCCGTTGGCGAAGACGCCCTCGAAGACGACCAGCCCTCCGGGCCGTAGAAGACGCAACGATTCAGCGAGGTAGTCGAGGAACTCCAGCCGGTCGCCGTCGCAGAAGACCAGGTCGTAGCCCGCGTCCGCGAGCCGGGGCAGTACGTCCAGCGCGCGGCCGGGGATGAAGCGGGCGCGGTTGCTGGCGAAGCCGCAGGCGCGAAAGGCCTGCCGGGCGAACTGCTGGTGCTCCGGCTCCGGGTCGACGGTGGTCAGGACGCCGTCGGGTCGCATGCCGTACAGCAGGTGGATGCCGGAGACGCCGGTACCGGTGCCGATCTCCGCGACCGCCTTCGCGTCCACGGAGGCGGCGAGCAACCGCAGCGCTGCGCCCGTGCCGGGCGACACCGAGCGCAGCCCTGCCTCGCGGGCCCGGTCCCGGGCCCACCGCAGCGCTTCGTCCTCGGCGACATAGGCGTCGGCGAACGCCCAGCTCGTCTGCCGGTTGCCGGTAATGACCCTCTCCTGTCCCCGTGGTTGCCTCGGCGTGACTGTATCCGTTGCCGTCGGGAACCCGCTGATGGGACCGGGCGTTTAGAAGGGTGGGAGACAGGACGGGGGGACACAGTTGGATCACGATGACGGGCGGGACGCCGAGCAAGTACTGACGCAGCCGCATGAGCCGTATCAGCACAGATCAAATTCTCGTAAAACCGCTTATCCGGAGCTAACGGGCGAGGTGGCTATGGTAGGGGCTCCACTGGACACCACCAGAGCTGACAGGGGAGGTGCGGCTGCGCCTGTGGATCGGAGAGGAGCGCTGCGGCGCTTCCTCGGATCGGCGGGTAGGCCGACATCCGTGAACGACACCGCTGCTGACCACAGCCACGCCGCTGACCAGACCCAGACCGCGACCTTCTCCACCGACGCGGACGGGCAGGCGTGGACTCCGCCCACCTGGGAGGAGATCGTCAGCACGCACAGCGGGCGGGTCTACCGGCTGGCCTACCGCCTCACCGGTAACCAACACGACGCCGAGGACCTCACCCAGGAGGTCTTCGTCCGTGTCTTCCGCTCCCTGTCGACCTACACGCCGGGGACCTTCGAGGGCTGGCTGCACCGCATCACCACCAACCTCTTCCTGGACATGGTCCGCCGCAAGCAGCGCATCCGCTTCGACGCCCTCGGCGAGGACGCGGCCGAGCGACTGCCCAGCCGCGACCCCTCCCCCCAGCAGGTCTTCAACGACGCGCACTTCGACGCGGACATCCAGGTGGCCCTCGACACCCTCGCGCCCGAGTTCCGCGCCGCGGTCGTCCTGTGCGACATCGAAGGACTGTCGTACGAGGAGATCGCCGCGACCCTCGGCGTCAAGCTCGGCACGGTCCGCTCCCGTATCCACCGCGGCCGCTCCCAGCTGCGCAAGGCCCTGGCGCACCGTTCGCCGGAGGCCCGCGCCGAGCGGCGCTCCTTCGTGCCTCGTGTCCCCGCGCTGGGGGGAGGGGGCGCGACCGCGTGAACGGATCACGGCCCAAACCCGGCGAGGGGCACCTCGCGGAACAGCATCTGGGAGACCGACTCTCCGCCCTGGTGGACGGAGAGCTCGGTCATGACACGCGCGAGCGCGTCCTGGCGCATGTCGCCACCTGTCCGAAGTGCAAGGCGGAGGTCGACGCGCAGCGCCGGCTGAAGAACGTCTTCGCGGAGGTCGCTCCGCCCGCCCCCTCCGAGAGCTTCCTGGCCCGTCTCCAGGGGCTGCCCGGGGGAGGTGACCCGGACGGCGGTGGCTCGCCGCTCGACGGGGGAGGACTGGCCGGATTCTCCGGACCGCCCGGGGCCGGCGGGATCTTCGGAGTGAGGCGCCGAGACCACTTCGAGTTCGGCTACGTCCCCGCCCGCGGACACGACTCCGTCCTGGTCCCGTCCTCCCCGGACCGCGGCTTCCGCATCCACGCCGTGGGGCGCGGTGACGCCGAGCGGTCGCGCGGAATGCGGATCGCCTTCGTCGCCGCCGGGGCGGTGTCACTGGCCGCGATCGCGCTGGGCGGCATGACCAACGGCGTCCCCGCCGACACCGAGGCACGCGGCGGCACCGGCGGCAGCAATGTGACGCCCGCGCGGACCCAGGGCACGGGGGCCGCCGCGGTGCCCGAGACCCTGCGTCGCCGCCCCGTGGGCCCCTTGGTCGCCCAGGGTGGCCAAGGCTCCCTCGGTGAGACGCCGGTGGCCCCGACGGAGGCCTCCGCACCCCTGCTGCCCGGTGTGCCCTCCCCGGCCGCCGGCCGGTACCACGAGGACACGCTGCACGCGCTCACCGCACCCGTGGTGGCCGGCGCGGCCGCGGTGTCCCCTCTGATACGTCCGCTCACCTCGACCCCGCCGATCGCCCTGACCGCGTGGACCCCCACCCCGGTACCCGAGGCCACCGGCGCCGCCCTGCTCGCCGCGCCCGTCCCCGACGTGACCTCCGCTCCCTCGCCGTCCTCCGACCAGGCCCGCTGACCCGGCCCCTGCCGTGGCACCCGGTGCACCTGGTTGAATCCAGGGTGAGCTGCGCCCCACGACACTCCGTCGGGCGCGCCGAGCAGATCATCCGCGGCCAACGCCGACATGCCGTGCCGCGGCCAGCTGTGGGGAGAGCATGAACGAGGACACCTCCGCCGAGGTGACACCCCGGAACCCCTCCGGGGACCGGGCCGCACACGACGGCGACTACAGGCTGAGCGAGCCGTCGGCGCGTGCCGGCACCGGTGCCGGTGAGGAGGGGCTCGTCGGCGCGGGGGCGGACACCACCGTGAGCGAGTCGCCGTCGAGTCCCGGCGGCGGCGCCGGGGCGGCGGTCGGTGACGAGGGTGAGGGCGACTACGTGCTGAGTGGGCCCTCGGCTCCCGCGGGCTCCGAGGGCGGGCGCGACGCCGGTGACGCGTCGGGTGCCGCTGCCGCCGCTCCCGCGCCGTCCGGCTCCGCCGTCGCGTCGGCGACCGAGCGGCCCAAGCCCCTGCACGACCCGGACCCCTACAGCACCCCGCCGTACGGCGAGCCCGGGCCCTGGGCCCCGGCCCCGCCGGTGCAGCACCCCGCGGCCACTCCGGCGCAGGGCACGGCGGCACCGGCGGCGGGACCGGTCGGCGAGCCCCACGGCACGGCTACGCCCGCGCCCGGCCCCGTGGCTTCACCGCCCCCCGGCGCCGGGCTGCCCGCGCCGCGGCCCGTCGCCGCCGAAGTGCCTGCCCCACACCCCACTGCCGCCGATGCGCAGGCCGCATATCTCTCCGCGCCCGCGCCCCTCGACCAGCCGCACGGCACCGAGACGCCGGCGCCCGGCAGCACGGGCGCGCCCGCCTCGCACGCCGCTGCTCCCGCGCCCCTCGACCAGCCGCACGGCACCGAGGCCCCGGTGTCCGCTGCCCCGCAGGCCCCACATCCGTACGCTCCCGTGCCCTCCGGCCCCCCGCCGGTCCAGAGCGGACCCCCTGTCACCTCACCGCCCTCCGCTCTCCTCCCGACCAGCGACGCGTTCCCCCAGGACGCACCGGCTCCGGACGCCCCGGCCGATCCCTGGCAGCGCTACGACCCCTGGGCGGCCACCCCCATTCCCGGCGCTCCCCTCCAGCAGACCGGTGCCGCCGTGCTCAGTCAGGAGCAGCGGCGTCGGAGGGGGAGGAAGGCGCTGGTGGGTGGGGCGGTGGTGTTGGCGCTCGTGGCCGGCGGCATCGGTGGTGCCGTAGGGGCGTATGTCGAGCGCAACGGTGGGGTCGGGGCCGTGGAGCTGCCGCAGGCCGCCGCCGAGCCGGCCGGGCGGGCCCCGGACAGTGTCGCCGGGATCGCCGCGCGGGCGCTGCCCAGTGTGGTGACCCTGCATGTCAGCGGCAGCAAGGAGCAGGGCACCGGAACCGGCTTCGTGCTGGACACCCGAGGGCACATCCTCACCAACAACCACGTCGTCGAGCCCGCCGGGGACGACGGGCAGATCACCGTTGTCTTCAACGGGGGTGAGACCGCCAGGGCCGAGGTCGTCGGGCACGACAGCGGATACGACCTCGCGGTCGTGAAGGTGACCGGCGTGAAGGGCCTGAAGCCGCTTCCGCTCGGCAACTCCGACAGCGTCCAGGTCGGCGACCCCGTCGTCGCCATCGGCGCCCCCTTCGACCTGGAGGGCACCGTCACCTCCGGCATCATCAGCGCCAAGGAACGGCCCATCACGGCGGGCGGCGAGACCGGCGACGCGAGCGACGTGTCGTACGTCGACGCCCTGCAGACCGACGCCCCGATCAACCCCGGCAACTCCGGCGGGCCCCTCCTCGACTCGCGCGCCCGCGTCATCGGCATCAACTCCGCCATCCGCTCCGCCGACGACGGCGCCGAGACGGACGGCACCCAGGCCGGCTCCATAGGCTTGGGCTTCGCCATACCCGTCAACCAGGGCAAACGTGTCGCCGAGGAGCTGATCAACACCGGCAGGGCGACCCACCCCGTCATCGGCGTCACCCTCGACATGGACTACTCCGGCGACGGTGCCCGTATCAACACCAAGGGCCACGACGGCGGCCCCGCGGTCACCACGGGCGGCCCCGGCGCCCGGGCCGGCCTCGAGGCGGGGGACGTCATCACCGAGGTGGACGGCCAGCGCGTCCACTCCGGCGAGGAACTCATCGTCAAGACCCGCGCCCACCGCCCCGGCGACCGCCTCCGGCTGACCGTCGAACGCGACGGCAAGGAGAGGACGGTCTCCCTGGAGCTCGGGTCGGCGGGCAGTTGAGCAGCGATTGACAGAAACCTCACAGGCGTCGGCCGAAACACGCCTCGACAAGGCAAACAACGCGAAAAACCGGTCCGCCACCCACACGCGGACAGCTCGGGACGGTACCGGTCGGACGGGTGCGACAGGTACCGTGGACCCGGCCCGGACATCGCAAGGAGCTTCAGGTGTTCAATGACATAGGACCGCTCGAGCTGATCACGCTCGTTGTCCTTGCCGTGCTCGTCTTCGGTCCGGACAAGCTCCCGAAGGTCATCCAGGACGTCACGCGGACGATCCGCAAGATCCGCGAGTTCTCGGAGAGCGCCAAGCAGGACATCCGGACGGAACTGGGTCCGGAGTTCAAGGACTTCGAGTTCGAGGACCTCAACCCCAAGACGTTCATCCGCAAGCAGCTGGACAACGACGAGCTGGGGCTCAAGGAGATCCGCAACGGCTTCGACCTGAAGAAGGAGATGGCCGAGGTCACGGACGCCGTCCACGGCCGCGAGTCGGAGGCCTCGGCTTCGTCCTTGTCCTCGTCCTCCTCCGGTTCCTCGTCCGGCCGCGTCGACATGTCCAAGAAGCCGGAGGAGCCCGGCAAGGACGACCGCCCGCCCTTCGACGCCGACGCCACCTGATCGACGTAGCCCCACCGCACTCGCACCACGGAGCCGCACGTCAGAGACGTGCGGCTCTTTGCGTACGTGACGTGTTTCATACGGCGCCACGGCCGCGCACGACGTGAACGCGCTGTCGGAGCGACCCACGCGCCGGGCGGTTTCCCCGCAGCTCGGAGCGGGGTGGATATGCTGCCGTGTTGTTGTGCGGGCCGTACGCGAACCAGCGACGCCGCCCGAAGGGGGGCGGGCCGCTTCGGTCCGACGAGAGCGAGGAGGCGTCCGGGCACATGGAGACGACAAGTCGGGCAGTCGCGCAGGCGCCGGCCGCGGAGGACGGACAACAGGTCCCCTCCGCCCGGCGTACCGTCGACGGCTACCTGCTGGCGCCCTTCCCGTGGTACGGCCTCGACGAGGCCTTCACGGGGCCGCGCTGGCTGATGCAGGTCGGGACGGCGGCCGACGGGGCCGTGGAGCACGGTTCCATCGGACACGGTGACGAGCCCTCCGTACGCAACGAGTCGACCGCGGAGGACCGGGAGAAGTTCGCGGTCGTGGTGACCGTCGCGGCGAATCCCGTGCGGCGCAGCGCGGACGGTACGGGGCTGCTGGAGGCCACGTCGGTGGCCTCGGCAGCGTGGCTCGCGGGGGTGGGACTGCTGTCCTTCACCTGGCCCGGGCAGATGGACCACAGCCTGCGGGACGACTGGCTGGATCAGCAGACGGAGACGGCGTGGGCGCTGGCCGACGACCTGGCCGGGCCGGAGTGGTCGACGCTGTCCCTGCCGGTGGACGGGACGCCGACGCGGTTTCACTACCGTGAGTCGGAGTTCGGGTGGGTGCTGGCCGGGTCCACGGAGGCGGGGGTGCATGTGGGGGCGTACGGGAGAGGGATGAGTGCGTACGGTCTTGGGTTCGCCGTGATCAAGGACGTTGGCGAGTACGCATGATTGAAGGGGCGCCGTGGGTTGTGGCGCCCCTTCGCCGTAGCAGTTCGGATATCCGGCGGGTGCGGGTTGTCTGTGGTTGGTCGCGCAGTTCCCCGCGCCCCTGGTTGGACAGCTAGAACTTGTTCTTCGGGGTGATCCCCAGCGACAGTCCCGAAAGGCCCCGCTGGCGTCCGCCCAGCTTCCCCGCGATCGCCCGCAGGGCCGAGCCCGCCGGGCTGTCCGGGTCCGTGAGGACGACGGGCTTGCCCTCGTCGCCGCCCTCGCGGAGGCGGACGTCGATGGGGATGTTGCCGAGGACGGGGACGGAGGTGCCGGTCGTGCGGGTGAGGCCGTCGGCGACCGCCTGGCCGCCGCCGGTGCCGAAGACGTCGACCATCTCGCCGCAGTGGGGGCAGGGCAGGCCGGACATGTTCTCGACAACCCCGACGATCTTCTGGTGGGTCTGCACGGCGATGGAGCCCGCGCGCTCGGCGACCTCGGCCGCCGCCTGCTGAGGCGTGGTGACGACGAGGATCTCGGCGTTCGGGACCAGCTGGGCCACGGAGATGGCGATGTCGCCGGTGCCGGGCGGCAGGTCGAGGAGGAGGACGTCCAGGTCGCCCCAGTAGACGTCCGCGAGGAACTGCTGGAGGGCGCGGTGGAGCATCGGGCCGCGCCAGACGACCGGGGCGTTGCCCGGGGTGAACATGCCGATCGAGATGACCTTCACGCCGTTCGCGGACGGCGGCATGATCATGTTCTCGACCTGGGTGGGACGGCCGTCGGCGCCCAGCATGCGGGGCACCGAGTGGCCGTAGATGTCGGCGTCGACGACACCGACCTTCAGACCGTCCGCCGCCATCGCCGCCGCCAGGTTCACCGTCACCGACGACTTGCCGACGCCGCCCTTGCCGGAGGCGACCGCGTACACGCGGGTGAGGGAGCCCGGCTTGGCGAAGGGGACCTCGCGCTCGGTCTGGCCGCCGCGCAGGGCGCTCGCCAGCTCCTTGCGCTGCTCGTCGCTCATGACGTCGAGCGTGACGTCGACACGGGTGACGCCCTCCACCCGCGAGACCGCCTCCGTCACGCGCTGCGTGATGGTGTCACGCATGGGGCAACCGGAGACCGTCAGGTACACGGTGACCGCGACCGCTCCGTCCGCGCCGATGTCCACCGACTTGACCATCCCGAGTTCGGTGATGGGGCGGTTGATCTCGGGGTCGTTCACCGTCGCCAGTGCTTCGCGCACCGCGTCTTCCGTAGCCATAGGACGATGGTACGGCGCATTACCGCGGCGTAGGAAAGGCTGTCAGCGGTCGTCTGCGTCACGTCCGTGCGACCGTTCCGACCGTTCCGCCGGAAATACGACATGGCCGTCCCGGCGCGCCTCCAGCTCCTTGACGAGGTCCTGCAGCTCCGAGCGGATCCAGTCGCGCGTCGCGACCTCCCCGAGCCCGATGCGCAGCGAGGCGATCTCCCGGGTCAGGTACTCGGTGTCCGCGATGGACCGCTCGTTCTGCTTGCGGTCCTGTTCGAGGTTGACCCGGTCCCGGTCGTCCTGCCGGTTCTGCGCGAGGAGGATCAGCGGGGCCGCGTAGGAGGCCTGGAGCGACAGCATCAGCGTCAGGAAGATGAACGGGTACTCGTCGAAGCGCAGGTCGTGCGGCGCGAAGATGTTCCACACCACCCACAGGATGATGACGACCGTCATCCAGACGATGAACCGCCCGGTGCCCAGGAAGCGCGCGATGCGCTCCGACAGCCGGCCGAAGGCCTCCGGGTCGTACTCGGGCAGGATCCGGCGGCGCGGGGGGCGCGGCTGGTCGAGCCGGGGGCGCGTACGGGTGGTCGCCGTGGCGCCCGCCGGGGTGCGCTCGCGGGTGCTCTCACGCTCCGGTGCCATCGGTCACACCCCCCTCGTCCAGGTGGAACTCCGTCTCCCGCCAGTCCTCCGGCAGCATGTGGTCCAGTACGTCGTCCACGGTCACCGCGCCCAGCAGCGACCCGGTGTCGTCGACGACGGGCGCCGCGACCATGTCGTACGCGGCGAAGAACCCGGCGACCACGGGCAGCGTCGCGTCCGGCTCCAGGGGTTGCAGGTCGTCGTCGAGGATCGAGCTGACCAGGGTGTACGGCGGGTCGCGCAGCAGGCGCTGGAAGTGGACCGTGCCGAGGTACTTGCCGGTGGGTGTGTCGTCGGGCGGCCGGCAGACGTAGACCTGGGCGGCGAGCGCGGGGGACAGGTCGGCGTTGCGCACCCGGGCCAGCGCGTCGGCGACGGTCGCGTCGGGCCGCAGGACGATCGGCTCGGTGGTCATCAGACCGCCCGCCGTGTGCTCCTCGTACGACAGCAGGCGCCGCATGTCGGCCGCGTCGGCGGGCTGCATCAGGCTCAGCAGCCGCTCCTGCTCCTCCTGGGGCAGCTCGGAGAGCAGGTCGGCCGCGTCGTCGGGGTCCATGGCCTCCAGGACGTCCGCGGCGCGCTCCTCCTTCAGCTTGCCGAGGATCTCGATCTGGTCGTCCTCCGGGAGCTCCTCCAGGACGTCGGCGAGACGGTCGTCGTCGAGGGCGGCGGCGACCTCGGCCCGGCGTTTGGGGGAGAGGTGGTGCAGCATGTTGGCGAGGTCGGCGGGGCGCAGCTGCTCGAAGGTGGCGAGGAGGCTCTCGGCGCCCTGCCCGTGCTCCTCCAGGGAGAAGCCGGTGACGGCGGACCACTCGACGGTCAGGGTCTCGCCCTTGCTGCGCCGGAACGCTCCGCCCTTGCGGCCCTTGCGCACGAAGACCCGGTCGATCTCCCACTCCCGGCGCGCCGGCAGCTGCTGCACCGACAGGTCGAGGACGTTGACCTCCTCGTCGGTCTCGACGAGCGTGACCCGCCGGTCGAGGAGTTCGCCGAACACGAGGCGTTCGGTGGGCCGCTGTTCGAAGCGGCGGACGTTGAGCACCCCGGTGGTGATGACCTGTCCGGACTCGATGCTGGTCACCCGGGTCATGGGCAGGAAGATGCGGCGCCGCGTGGCGAGTTCGACGACCAGGCCGAGCATCCTCGGCGGTCGCCGCCCGACGCGCAGCATGACGACCAGATCGCGCACCCGCCCCACCTGGTCGCCGTTGGGATCGAAGACGGCGACACCGGAGAGGTGCGAGACGAAGATCCGGGGGGCGCCGGCTGCCATGGCTGTGCTTCCTTTTCGTACCGCGTGTCGGAGGGTGCGTTCCTTTTCCGTATTGCCTGCTCGGGTGGGCTTCAGGCTAGCCCGTCCCGATCGGAAACGCCCTGGTGGCCGGTCCGGACAGGCTGGCTCCGCCGAGTGGCCGCAACCCCGGTACGCTGCCGTACGCCGTTCAGGACACCCCCGCAGAGAGGCAGCCCCACCTGTGACTGCGATTCCCCAGGGCCGTACCCGCCGGGCCACACTGGTGGGCGCCATGTGCGCGCTGGTCGTGACGGGAACGGGCCTGACGGGTTGCGGGGGCGAGGATCCCGACGCCGGCACCAACGGGGTCGGCAAGCTGCCCGCCACGCAGATCCAGTCGAAGACCCGGGCCGCCGCGGACGCCGCTCCGGCGGTGCGCCTGTCGGGCAGTGTGGTCACCAGTGGGCGCACGTACAAGCTCGACATGAGCCTGAAGGCCGACGGCGGCAGCGGATCCGTCACCTCGCAGGGCGCCGAGTTCCACCTGCTGCGCATCGGCGAGGAGCTGTACCTCAAGGCGAGCGCGGAGTTCTGGAAGCACGAGGACGGCAAGGGGAGCGGAAACGGGGCGGGCAAGGGGGCCGACGGCTCGGACACGGCCGCCGCGGACAAGCTGGGCGGCAAGTACGTGAAGGTGCCGCAGGGCGACCCCTCGTACAAGAGGTTCAGCGGTTTCACGGACAAGGACGTCCTCCTCGACAGTCTGCTGACGCTGCACGGCACGCTGGGGACGGAGGGCCACTACGAACAGGCGGGCGTCCGCACCATCCGCATCACCGGCGACAAGGGCTCCGGCGGCACGCTGGACGTCTCCCTGGAGGGCACGCCGTATCCCCTGCGCCTGGTGCGGGCCGGAGGCGCGGGCACCCTGACCTTCGCGGCCTGGGGCAAGGACTTCGCCCTGACCGAGCCGGGGAAGGACGAGACGGTCGACTACGGCAAGCAACTGCCCACGTCGTGACCGACTATGTCCGCTTGCGCTTCTTCTTGACCAGCAGCCGCGGAAGCCCCGCGGGAATCGCCTGACGGGTGGTCGCCGGCGTCGGCACCGGGGCCTCGGCCAGGGAACCCTCGGGCAACGGCAGGGTCGCCCCCGTCGGTTCCAGGCGCAGCACCCTGCACTCGCGCGCCCAACGCGCCGTCATGGCCTCCCCGTCGGGCGCGTTCAGGCGCTTGCCCTTGAGCTCGGCGACGGCGGCCGCCCAGCCCTCGGAGTCCGGCGCGAGCTCGACGACTCGCGCCGTCCAGGACACCAGCCGGCCGCCCTTGTCTTTGCTGCGGACCGTCACCTCGGCCTCGGCCCCGTCGGCCAGCCCGGGCAGCGGCTGCTCCCCGGGCCCGTCGCCCACCAGGCAGGCCGCGCCCTCGTGCCACACGTGCCACAGGGCACGCGCCGCCGGAGCGCCGGCACCCCTGACCCAGACGAGGCCGGACTTCTTCGTGGCCTCCTCGACGAGGGCCCGGTCGAGCAGCTCACTTGTCATGGTGCCCAGCCTAACCAGGTGCTCTCAGAGCCAGCCGTTGCGCTTCAGGGTGCGGTGGATGCCCAGGCAGATGACGCCGGTGATCATCATGATCACCGGGTAGCCGTACCGCCAGTGCAGCTCCGGCATGTACTTGAAGTTCATGCCGTACACCCCGCACACCATCGTCGGTACGGCGATGATGGCGGCCCAGGAAGTGATCTTGCGCATGTCCTCGTTCTGCGCCACGGACGCCTGCGCGAGGTTGGCCTGGAGGATGGAGTTGAGGAGCTCGTCGAAGCCGACGACCTGCTCCTGGACACGGGCGAGGTGGTCGGCGACGTCCCGGAAGTACTTCTGGATGTCCGGGTCGATCAGCCGCATCGGACGCTCGCTCAGCAGCTGCATGGGCCGCAGCAGCGGCGACACCGCCCGCTTGAACTCCAGTACCTCACGCTTCAGTTGGTAGATCCGGCCGGCGTCCGTGCCGCGCGGGGCGCCCTTGCGGCCCGGCGAGAACACCTCCGTCTCCACCTCGTCGATGTCGTCCTGCACCGCGTCGGCCACCGCGATGTACCCGTCCACGACGTGGTCGGCGATGGAGTGCAGCACGGCCGAGGGACCCTTGGCGAGCAGCTCGGGGTCGTCCTGCAACCGGTGCCGCAGCGCCCGCAGCGAGCCCTGCCCGCCGTGCCGGACGGTGATGAAGAAGTCCCGGCCGGTGAAGCACATGACCTCGCCGGTCTCCACGACCTCGCTGTTGGCGTCGAGCTGGTCGTGCTCCACGTAGTGGATGGTCTTGAACACCGTGAACAACGAGTCGTCGTAGCGCTCCAGCTTGGGGCGCTGGTGCGCCTGCACCGCGTCCTCCACGGCCAGCGGGTGCAGTCCGAACTCACTGGCGATACCGGCGAATTCGGCCTCGGTCGGCTCGTGCAGGCCGATCCACACGAAGCCGCCGTCGCGGCGCACCTGGCGCATCGCCTCGTGCGGGGTGAGCGGCTTGTCGGT
Organism: Streptomyces sp. NPDC048751; assembly: GCF_043198595.1. NCBI lineage: Bacteria > Bacillati > Actinomycetota > Actinomycetes > Kitasatosporales > Streptomycetaceae > Streptomyces > Streptomyces sp. NPDC048751. The sequence goes on along the minus strand of NZ_JBICUX010000002.1, from coordinate 316,843 downwards.
GTGGACGCGGGCGCCGTCGCGGTAGACGGCGCAGTCGACCACGGCCGACGGCGTTCCGGGGGCGCGCGTGGTGTCGTACACGCCGGTGTCCTTGCGCAGGGAGATGCGGGACGGGCGGACCACGGCTCGCAGGTCGCGGATCATCGACATCGCAGGCTCCTTCGTACGGGCAACGAAAGGCCGCCGGGGAATCGGGTGGAACTACCCGGAATGGGGACGTCCTGACTGCGGATGTTTGGCACGTCCACAAAGCGGGGAGCACCGCACCGTCGCGGTGGCGAGCTTCGTTACTGCTTCAGATCAGACAGATCAGATAGATCAGGCAAAGCGAAACGAAGTGCTCTTCCGCACGAAGACGCGAACGTGAAAGGCGGCGGTCAGCCGGAGCAGCATCAGTGGCCGGAAGAGCGAGTGGTACTACCAGGTCGACTTCGATCCATGACAGCCCCACCTCCTCCAGCCGGTCCCTCGTAAGGGAGTCTCAGCGGCGTCGGGACTGACGGCGACGCTTCTGCGTGCTGCCCCGAACCACCGGGCAAGAGTATCAGCCGACAGAAGTGTCAAGGCGTTGCTTTGCCCGCTACTGACAAGTTCTATGCTCGCGACATGGCTGATGTTCTTCCTCTGGTCGAAGCCCGTTTGCGCACCGCGCTGGGCGAGCCGGACGCGCGCGCCGCGGTCACCTTCCTCGGTACGGACCGCATCGAGGTGCTGCGTTTCCAGGAGGACTCCAGGGACGGCGCCGTCGTCCGCTACGCCACGCTCGGCATGTCCGCGCAGCCCATGGCGGACCCCACCGCGATGCTCGCCGACCCGGTCAAGGGCCCCCGGGCCGAGCTGGTCCTCACCGTCCGCGCGGGCCTCGCCGACACCGGCAAGGCGCTCCGCCCCCTCGCCGTACTCGCCGCGTCCCCGCAGGTCGAGGGCGTGATCGTGGCCCCCGGTGCCTCCCTCGACGTGGGCGAGCCGCTGTGGCCCGGCGCCCCGTTCACCTCGGTCCTGGTCGCCGAGCCGGGCGGTCTGGTGGAGGACCTTGAGCTCGACGAGCCCCTCGACCCCGTACGTTTCCTGCCGCTGCTCCCGATGACCCCGAACGAGGCCGCGTGGAAGCGCGTGCACGGCGCCCAGGCCCTTCAGGAGCGCTGGCTGACGAACGGGACGGACCTGAGGGATCCCTCCCGCAGGTCCGTCCCGCTGGACTGACACCACGACCGACACCACGAGGGCGCCGCGTGAGCAAGGTCACCAACCGGTGGCCGAAAAGCATCAGTTGGCGAAGACCGCCACACCGTCCTCGGTCGCGTGCTTCGGCTCCAGCTCCTCGGCCTCGTTGGTGAGCGCGTTCCGCCGTACGACGACCACGAGCGCGCCCACGACCGCGGTGACCGCTGCGACCACGAACGGCATGTGGATGTCGCTCCACTCCTCGATCTTCGGCGCGAAGTACGGAGCGGCCGCCGCGGCGAACCAGCGCACGAAGTTGTAGCCCGCGCTCGCCACGGGCCGCGGCGCGTCCGAGACCCCGAGAGCCAGCTCGGTGTAGACCGTGTTGTTCACGCCGATGAAAGCGCCGGACAGGATCGTGCAGACGACGGCGGTCGTGTGGTCGCCGTACCCGAGGACGAGCACGTCCGCGGCGAGCAGCACCAGCGAGCCGCCGAGCACCTTCAGCGAGCCGAACCGCCGCTGCAGGCGCGGCGCCACGATCACCGAGAAGACGGCGAGCAGCACACCCCAGGCGAAGAACACGGCACCCGACTTGTACGGACTCATGTCCAGCACGAAGGGCGTGAAGGCCAGCACGGTGAAGAACGTGTAGTTGTAGAAGAAGGCCGAGACCGCCGCGGACGCGAGTCCGCCGTGGCCGAGCGCCTTGACCGGGTCCAGCAACGAGGTCTTGCGGGCCGGCTTGGGCTGCTCCTTCAGGAACGCCGTGATGCACAGGAAGCCGACGGCCATCAGGAACGCGGTGCCGAAGAACGGGTAGCGCCAGCTGGCGTCCCCGAGCAGCGCGCCCAGCAGGGGGCCGCACGCCATGCCGAGGCCGAGGGCGGACTCGTACAGCAGGATCGCGGCCCCGCTGCCGCCGGCCGCCGCGCCGACGATCACCGCGAGGGCGGTGGAGACGAACAGGGCGTTGCCGAGTCCCCAGCCGGCCCGGAAGCCGACGAGTTCGGCGACCGAGCCCGATGTGCCGGCGAGGCCCGCGAAGACCACGACGAAGGCGAGGCCGAGCAGCAGGGTCCTGCGGCCGCCGATGCGGCTGGAGACGAAGCCGGTGACCAGCATCGCGATCGCGGTGATCAGGAAGTACGAGGTGAACAGCAGGGAGACCTGACTGGCCGTGGCGTTCAGGCCCTGCGCGATGGACGGCAGGATCGGGTCGACGAGTCCGATGCCCATGAACGCGACGACGGACGCGCCGGCCGTGGCCCAGACCGACTTGGGCTGTCGCAGGATGCTGCCGGTTCCGGCGTCGGTTCCCGGGTTGAAGGGGTCCATTGCTTCTCCCGTCGCGGCTAAGTAGTTGGTATATACACACGATAAGTTAGGTCTGCTAAATAATGCAAACTACATCTAGTTTTTCCTGGTGAACGGGTTCCGTCCGGACGGGTGATCGTCCTTGACGTGAGCGTGCCGGGGTAGGACCGTGGGGCCCTATGAGGGGCGAACCCAGTTGCCCGAAGTGTGGTGGCCGGGTCAGGGCTCCCGGACTCTTCGCCGATTCCTGGCAGTGCGATGTCCATGGGACGGTGCATCCGCTGCAGCCCGTGATCCCGCCCAGCGTCGAGGCCCTCAGTGTCGTGGTGCATCGCACGCAGGTGCCCATCTGGATGCCGTGGCCGCTGCCGGTCGGCTGGCTCTTCACGGGTGTGGGCTACGCGGGAGACGACCGCAGCGGTGGCCGCGCCACGGCCGTGGCCTGCTCCGGGCCCGGACCGGTAGGCGGCATGGGCGAGTTGATCCTGGTCGCCGAGGAACTCGGCGTCGGCCTCGGCGCGCGGTACGCGGGCATCGACGGGCCGGACCCGGGCCCGTACATGAACGTCGAGAAACCGCCCCAGGCCAAGGTGCTCGCCGCGGGGCGCCCGACGCCGCTGTGGCATGTCGCCGGTTCACCGGACGACCGCGCGGTGTTCGCCGGGGAGGCGCGGGGGTTGTGGCTGTGGGCGGTGGTGTGGCCCGAGCAGTCGGGGCTGCTGATGTACGACGAGCTGGTGCTGACGGATCTGCGGGACGCGGGGGCGGAGTTGGAGCTGGTGCCGTGCGGGGCGTTGTCGCCGCGCTTGCTCAAGCCGTAGCGCGGGGGTGGTGGGGGGTGCGTGTTGGTGTGCGGGTGCGGGTTCGTTGTGGCCGGTCGCGCAGTTCCCCGCGCCCCTTTGCGGGGTTCTGGTTGCCCTGCGTGTAAAGGGCGCACCCCTGGTTTGGGTGTGACGAGAGGGGTGAAAATCCGGTTATCCTTGAGCGTCCCCTTCTGTCCCGGTGTCGTTTGGAGCCTGTGTCGTGCGCATTGACCTGCACTGCCACTCCACTGCGTCCGACGGTACGGACACGCCGGCTGAGCTGGTGCGGAAGGCGGCCGCGGCCGGTCTTGATGTGGTGGCGCTGACCGACCATGACACGACCCGGGGGTACACGGAGGCGATCGCCGCGGTGCCGGAGGGGCTCACGCTCGTCACGGGGGCCGAGCTGTCGTGCCGTCTCGACGGCATCAGCATGCACATGTTGGCGTACCTCTTCGATCCCGAGGAGCCCGCTCTGCTCGCCGAGCGCGAGTTGGTGCGGGACGACCGGGTGCCTCGGGCGCGGGGCATGGTGGCCAAGTTGCGGGAGTTGGGCGTACCGGTCACCTGGGAGCAGGTGGCGCGGATCGCGGGGGACGGTTCGGTCGGGCGCCCGCATGTGGCGACCGCGCTCGTCGAGCTCGGTGTGGTGCCGACCGTGAGCGATGCGTTCACGCAGGACTGGCTGGCCGACGGCGGCCGGGCCTATGTGCCGAAGCACGAGACCGACCCCTTCGAGGCGATCCGGCTGATCAAGGGCGCCGGCGGAGTCGCGGTGTTCGCGCATCCGGCCGCCGCCAAGCGGGGGCTCACGGTGCCGGACTCGGCGATCGCCGAGATGGCCGCGGCCGGTCTGGACGGCATCGAGGTCGACCACATGGACCACGACCCGGACGCGCGGGCGCGGCTGCGGGGGCTGGCCGGCGAGCTGGGACTCCTGACGACCGGGTCCAGCGACTACCACGGCAGCCGTAAGACGTGCGTGCTCGGGGAGTACGTGACGGATCCCGAGGTGTACGGGGAGATCACGCGGCGGGCGTTCGGGGCGTTCCCCGTGCCGGGGGCCGGCGGAGCCTGACGCTCACCCCGGACGTCCACTTTCCCCTCTTTCTCGCAAGGCCCCTGTACTGATGTTCGACGTCGCCGTCTTCGGCTCCCTCTTTCTCACCCTCTTCGTCATCATGGATCCCCCCGGGATCACCCCGATCTTCCTCGCCCTGACCGCCGGACGTCCCGGCACGGTGCAGAAGCGGATGGCCTTCCAGGCCGTCTGTGTCGCCGGCGGCGTGATCACAGTCTTCGGGCTGCTCGGGCACCAGATCCTCGACTACCTGCATGTCTCCGTGCCCGCGCTGATGATCGCGGGCGGGTTGCTGCTTCTGCTGATCGCCCTCGACCTGCTCACCGGCAAGACGGACGAGCCGAAGCAGACCAAGGACGTCAACGTGGCGCTCGTACCGCTGGGCATGCCGCTGCTGGCGGGCCCGGGTGCGATCGTGTCGGTCATCCTGGCCGTGCAGAAGGCGGACGATGTCGCCATGCAGGTGTCGGTGTGGGCGGCGATCCTCGCCATCCATGTCGTGCTGTGGCTGGTGATGCGGTACTCGCTGCTGATCATCCGGGTCATCAAGGACGGCGGGGTCGTCCTGGTGACGCGGCTCGCGGGCATGATGCTCTCCGCGATCGCCGTGCAGCAGATCATCAACGGCGTGACCCAGGTGATCCGCGGGTGACATACGCAGGGCCCCCGTACGGCGTCGGTGTCGTACGGGGGCCCTGAAGTCTGTCGCGAGCGATTCGCGCGTTATGAGGCCGAGGTCTCGGCCGGGCGGATCCAAAGGCGCTGCCCGATGGCGGCGGCCTGTTGCACGATCCGGTTGACGGAGGCGGCGTCCACAACGGTGGTGTCCACGGGCGTACCGTCGACGTCGTCGAGTCGCATGATTTCGAAGCGCATGGCTTCTCCCTTCGTCTGGTGATCCTCCTGCGGAGAACTACTGGCTACGGTGTTCTGTAGTAGTCAACGGGTTGTGTGTTACAAACATTCCCTACGCTAAAGAAATTTTTCGAACGTCTAATTACCGACCGGTAAGTGATGATCGCGAGACTGACCGGGACCGGTTGTGTTCGCAGCGTGACCGCCGGGACAATAGAGGCGATGAACGACGACCAGGCGGCCCTCACCGCCCGCATCGACCGCACGAACGAGCTGCTCCAGCGCATGCTCGCCGAGGTGGCCAAGACACCCTCGACCCACGCGATCTTCGTCGACGCGGGGTACCTCTACGCGGCCGCGGGCCGACTCGTCGCCGGAACCGAGGACCGACGCGCCTTCGACCTGGACGCCGAGGGCCTGATCGAGGCCCTCATCGACCGGGCGCGCACGATCTTCGCGGACAGCCGGCTGCTGCGGGTCTACTGGTACGACGGCGCGAGGCGCCGCATCCACACGGCGGAGCAGCAGTCCATCGCGGAACTGCCCGACGTGAAGGTTCGGCTGGGCAATCTCAACGCCAACAACCAGCAGAAGGGCGTCGACTCCCTCATCCGGAGCGACCTGGAGTCCCTGGCCCGCCACCGGGCCATCAGCGACGCCGCCCTCCTCGGTGGCGACGAGGACCTGGTCTCGGCGGTGGAGGCGGCCCAGGGGTACGGCGCCCGGGTGCACCTCTGGGGCATCGAGGCACCCGAGGGCCGCAACCAGGCGGAGCCCCTGCTCTGGGAGGTCGACAGCCAGCGCACCTTCGACCTCGACTTCTTCAAGCCGTACGTGTCACGGCGCACCGCCCCCGCCTACGAGGCGTCCGGGGCGCCCCGGCCGACCCGCGAGGACGTGCGCTTCGTGGGCGCGCAGATCGCCGCGAAGTGGCTGTCGGCGCGGGGCAGGGAGGCGCTGGTGGAACTGCTGCCCGGCCATCCCTACCTGCCCGGCTCCGTCGACCAGGACCTGCTCGTCGAGGCGGAGGGCATCCTCCAGTACTCGCTGCGCGGCCAGGCGGATCTGCGGCGGGCGCTGCGGGACGGGTTCTGGGAGCACTTGCAGACGCAGTACTAGGGCGACGCGAGTACTAGGGCGACGCAGTGCCAGCGCCGTGCTGGCCGTCGGTGCGCTTCTTGTCCCAGAAGTCGGCGAGGGCGTGGGCCGTGGGGAGGGGCTGGTCCAGGTTCGGTGAGTGCTCGGCACCCGGTACGACCGTCCGGTGCGCCCCCAGCCGTACGGCCATGTCGTCGAGGACGGTCACCGGCCAGGTGTCGTCGCGGGCGCCGGACAGGACGTGGAACGGCAGCGGGACGGCGGCGAGCTCGGCGACGCGGTTCGGTTCGACACACAACTGGCGTCCGGTGGCGAGGAGTTGCGCGGGCTTGTGCCTGATCCAGCGTTGGCGCAGCTGTTCCACACGGCCGTAGCCGCGGGCCGGGCCGCCCACCTCCTCCGGTGGTCCCATGGCCAGGATGGCCTCCCACACCTCGGCCATCGTCATCACGGCAAGCGCGTCGTGCAGCAGTTTCACGCGCTGCTGCTGGGAGTCGGAGATCTGGGCGGGGCCGGACGCGATGAGGGTGAGCGAGAGGAAGGGGGAGTGGTCGAGGAGCACGGCCGCGCGCGCGATCTGGCCCCCCAGGGAATGCCCGACCAGATGGAGGGGTGTGCCGAGGGCGGCCGCCTGCGCGAGCACGTCCCGCGCCAACTCGCCCTGCGCGTACGCCGCTTCGTCATCCATCGGCCCGTCCGACTCGTGCTGCCCCCGCCCGTCCACGGCGACAGTCCGATACCCGCGCGCCGCCAACGGCTCATGCATCCGATGGAAGTCCTCCTTGCTACCGGTGAACCCCGGCAGCAGCAGAGCGACCCCCTTCTCTTCGACACCGGACGCCACGGGCGCGTCGACGACGGCGAACTCACCGCGCCCGGTACGGAGCCGGTAGGCGCGTGCGCCGGGGGGCGGGGCGGAGGCGGAGGGAGCGGAGGGGGTGGTCACGGGGTGAGGTTAGCGGAGGGGGCGGGGGTGTGGGGCGGTTGCTCGGGTGGTGGCGTGGCCGCCGATCCGCCGGCCCAGGCCCCGCGCCCCCGGTCCCCAGCCCTCGCACCGCCAAGCCTCCGCGGCTCCCAGGCCCACGCAGCGGAACGCCGACGGCCCGGTCCCACACCTGCGTGGGGCCGGGCCGTCGGGCGGTGTGCTCAGCCTTCCGCGGGCTCCGTGGCGGCCGTCGCCTTGCGGGTACGGCGTGCCCTGGGCTGCGCTGCGGCCGTGTCGACGGCGGTCTCGGCAGCGGCGGCGGTCTTGCGGGTCCGGCGGGGCTTGGCCTCCGGCTCCGCTGTGGCCTGTGCCGGGATTTCGGCGGCCGGGGTGGTCTCCGGTTCGGCGGCCTTGCGGGTGGTGCGGCGGCGCGGCTTGGCCTCCGTACCTTCCGCGGTGTCGACGGCCGTCTCCGCGGCGGCGGTTGCCTTGCGGGTGCGGCGGGGCTTGGCCTCGGGGGCCTCCTCCGGCGCCTGAGCGGTGGCGGTCGCCTTGCGCGTGCGGCGCGCCGGCTTGGCCTCCGCCGTCTCGGCGGTGTCGACGGCCGTTTCGGCAGCGGCGGCGGTCTTGCGGGTCCGGCGGGGCTTGGCCTCCGGCTCCGCTGTGGCCTGTGCCGGGATTTCGGCGGCCGGGGTGGTCTCCGGTTCGGCGGCCTTGCGGGTGGTGCGGCGGCGCGGCTTGGCCTCCGTACCTTCCGCGGTGTCGACGGCCGTCTCCGCGGCGGCGGTTGCCTTGCGGGTGCGGCGGGGCTTGGCCTCGGGGGCCTCCTCCGGCGCCTGAGCGGTGGCGGTCGCCTTGCGCGTGCGGCGCGCCGGCTTGGCCTCCGCCGTCTCGGCGGTGTCGACGGCCGTTTCGGCAGCGGCGGCGGTCTTGCGGGTCCGGCGGGGCTTGGCCTCGGGGGCCTCCTCCGGAGCCGGCGCGGTGACGGCTGCCTTACGGGTGCGGCGGCGCGGTGCGGGCTCCGCCGTCTCCGTGGCCGGCGCGGCCTCGGTGGCGCCCTCGGCGGTGTCGACGGCGGCCTGGGCGGCCGTGGTCTTCCGCGTGCGGCGCGCCGGCTTGGCCTCCGTGGCCTCGGCCGTGTCGACGGCGGTCTCGGCGGCGGCAGCGGCGGCGGTCTTGCGCGTCCGGCGCGGCTTGGCCTCCGTGCCTTCGGCGGTGTCGACGGCAGCCGTCTCCGCGGTGGCGGCGGACTTCCGCGTGCGGCGCGGCTTGGCGTCCGTGGTCTCGGCCGTCTCGGCGACGGGCGTCGCCGCGGCCGTCTTCCGCGTGCGGCGCGGCTTGGCCTCGGTCGCTTCCGTGGGCTCAGCCGTCGTCTCGGCGGCGGGCGTCGCCTTGCGGGTGGTGCGGCGGCGCGGCTTGGTCTCCGTGCCTTCGGCGGTGTCGACGGCCGCGTCCGCGGCGGGGGTTGCCGCCGCCGGCTCCACGACCGGGGCCGGCGTCTCCGGCGTCTCGGTCGGGGCGGTCGTCGCGGCCGTAGCCGTCTCCGCGGACCTGCGGGTGCGGCGGCGGCGCGGCTTCGCCGGGGTCTCGGCGCCGTCGAGGGCCGTGCCCTCTGCCGTCGCCACGGCCGCTGTCGCGGCTTCGCCGACCGTCGGCTCCACGGCCACGGGCGCCTGTTCCACGGCGACCGGCGTCTGCTCGCCCGAGGCCCCGCCGCGCGTACGGCGACGGCGGCGCGGGGTGCGGGGCGCGGTGACGCCCTCCGGTGTGGCCGGGCTCGCGGCGGTGGTCTCCTCCGGAGCCACGGTGCCGGCCGGGGCCGACGTCGCGTCCATCGGGGTGCCCCCGCGCGTACGACGGCGACGTCGCGGCGTACGGGCCGGACGCTCGGAGTCTTCAGTGCGGGACTCGCCGCCCCGGCCGCGGGATTCGCCACCGCGGCCACGGGACTCGCCACCGCGGCCACGGGACTCTCCGCCCCGGCCGCCGCGACCGCGTCCACCGCGGCCGCCCGTCTCGCCCAGGTCCTCCAGGACCTCCGCGTCGAGCCCCGCGCGGGTGCGCTCGGCACGCGGCAGGACACCCTTCGTCCCAGCGGGGATGCGCAGTTCCTCGTAGAAGTGCGGAGAGGTGGAGTACGTCTCCGGCGGGTCACTGAAGTCGAGCTCCAGCGCCTTGTTGATGAGCTGCCAGCGCGGGATGTCGTCCCAGTCGACCAGCGTGATCGCGATGCCCTTGGCGCCCGCGCGGCCGGTACGGCCGATGCGGTGCAGGTACGTCTTCTCGTCCTCGGGGGACTGGTAGTTGATGACGTGCGTCACGCCCTCGACGTCGATGCCGCGGGCGGCGACGTCGGTGCAGACGAGCACGTCGACCTTGCCGTTGCGGAACGCGCGCAGCGCCTGCTCGCGGGCGCCCTGGCCGAGGTCGCCGTGGACCGCGCCGGAGGCGAAGCCGCGCTGCTGGAGCTGGTCGGCGAGGTCGGCCGCCGTGCGCTTGGTACGGCAGAACACCATGACCAGGCCGCGGCCCTCGGCCTGGAGGATGCGCGCGACCATCTCGGGCTTGTCCATGTTGTGCGCGCGGTACACGTGCTGCTTGGTGTTCGCGACGGTCGCACCCGCGTCGTCCGGCGAGGTGGCGTTGATGTGCGTGGGCTGCGACATGTAACGGCGCGCGAGACCGATGACCGCGCCCGGCATGGTCGCCGAGAACAGCATCGTCTGGCGCTTCACCGGAAGCATGTTGATGATCTTCTCGACGTCGGGCAGGAAGCCCAGGTCGAGCATCTCGTCGGCCTCGTCGAGGACGAGCGCCTTGATGTGCTTGAGGTCGAGCTTCCGCTGGCCCGCGAGGTCCAGCAGACGCCCCGGGGTGCCGACGACGACGTCGACGCCCTTCTTGAGGGCCTCGACCTGGGGCTCGTAGGCGCGGCCGCCGTAGATGGCGAGAACGCGCACGTTGCGCACCTTGCCCGCGGTCAGCAGGTCGTTGGTGACCTGCGTGCACAGCTCGCGCGTGGGGACGACGACGAGCGCCTGCGGGGCGTCGGTGAGGGCCTCGGGCTGCGCGCGGCCGGCCTCGACGTCGGCGGGGACGGTGACGCGCTCGAGGAGCGGGAGGCCGAAGCCCAGCGTCTTGCCGGTGCCGGTCTTGGCCTGGCCGATGACGTCCGTGCCCGACAGGGCCACGGGGAGCGTCATCTCCTGGATGGGGAAGGGGGTGGTGATGCCGACGGCTTCGAGGGCCTCGGCGGTCTCGGGAAGGATACCGAGCTGTCGGAACGTCGTAGTCAGGGTGCTGCCTCTTCTGTGTGGGCGGTGCGAGGCGAGCGTGGGGTTCTTGTCAGGACCGTGCCGGGGACGTCGGCTGCCATTACGGTCGGGCCGTAAGGGCACGGGACCACGCCGACGCTCTAGCGCTCGTACCGCTGAGGGGTGCCCCTCCGATCGTCGTACGCACAGTGCCGTACGGTCAGGGAGGGCTGTCGGGTCGGAGCCGATCGGGCCACCGACCGGGCATCCTCATACCTGCGGCCCGTCGAATACTCGGCAGGCGCATTACCACCATACCCCGGAATCGCGCATATGCGATGGCCGATTCGGTCACGTAGTCGTCGTCACACCGATTCGCGTAGTCGTGGTCACACTGATTGACCAGGGACGTCCGAGGCCTGGCGAGCGGACTATTGTGCGCTTCATGACGACGCCTGACAACACCTCTGACGCTTCCGCCGAACACACCGGAGTGGCCGCCCAGAACTGGGCGACGGCCTCCGCCGATCCGCAGTACCGGGCCGCGGTCGTCGACCTGCTCGGCGCGCTCGCGTACGGCGAGCTCGCGGCGTTCGAGCGGCTCGCGGAGGACGCCAAGCTGGCGCCGACGCTGGAGGACAAGGCGGAGCTGGCGAAGATGGCGTCGGCCGAGTTCCACCACTTCGAGCGGCTGCGGGACCGGCTGGCGGAGATCGGGGAGGAGCCCACGCGGGCGATGGAGCCGTTCGTCGCCGCGTACGACGGCTTCCACAAGCAGACGGCGCCCTCGGACTGGCTGGAGGGGCTCGTCAAGGCGTACGTCGGCGACTCGATCGCCAGTGACTTCTACCGCGAGGTCGCCGCCCGGCTGGACTCCGACTCCCGCTCGCTGGTGCTGGGTGTGCTCGACGACACCGGACACGCCAGCTTCGCCGTCGACCGGGTGCGTTCCGCGATCGACGCCGACCCGCGCGTGGGCGGGCGGCTCGCGCTGTGGGCGCGGCGGCTGATGGGTGAGGCGCTGTCGCAGTCCCAGCGGGTGGTCGCCGACCGGGACGCGCTGTCGACGATGCTCGTCGGCGGCGTCGCCGACGGCTTCGACCTCGCCGAGGTCGGCAAGATGTTCTCCCGCATCACCGAGGCCCACACGAAGCGGATGGCGGCGCTGGGACTCGCTGCTTAGCCGCGTCGTACTGCTCAGCCGCGTCGCCGGTGTCTGCCCCGGGGCCTACGCCGGCGCCGAGCGCCGGCGGAGTCGCCCCGACGGGCGCAGCAGGAGCGAGAGCGACGCCGTGGAGACGATCGCGGCTCCGGCGAGGATGGCGAGGAAGCTGCCGGGGTCCAGGGCGCTGTGCGTGACGAAGGCGCCGAAGAGGGCCCCGGCGACGCCGGTCGCCAGCACCAGTGAGCGGATGGGCAGGCGGTGCGACAACCGGTGCATCGCCGCCGCTGCCAGGGCAAGACCGAGCGCAGCGGAGGCGAGCGCTTCCAACAACATCATGGGGGTCCCTCCCACACGGGCGGCCGTGCATTGCGGTCGTCGTCCGTTTTACCCCTGACCTGCGGAATTCAATCCCCCCTGGGGCCGACTTGTGCGCCGTCTGTGGAAGGCGGGCAAGGCGGGCAAGCCGGGAGGGCGGCGGACGAGGGCAAACGAAGAGGGCCCGGCGACGGAGAGTCGCCGGGCCCTCTTCTCGCATGTGCCTAGAGCGCGCCGAAACCCACCTTGCGCGGGGCCGGCTCGCCGAGTTCGACGTAGGCGAGGCGGTCCGCCGGGACCAGGACCTTGCGGCCGTGCTCGTCCACGAGGCTCAGCAGTGCCGACTTGCCGGCCAGCGCCTCGGACACCGCCCGCTCGACTTCCTCGGCACTCTGACCGCTCTCCAGAACGATCTCGCGGGGCGCGTGCTGCACGCCGATCTTGACCTCCACGGCTATGTCCCTCCGACGGTCAGTGAAGTGCGCGACTACCGCGCCGTACGCTGCACACATTAGCCCGGTGAGGGGACGTTCACCCTCCGCCCCCGAACGCCAGGAGCGAACAGCCGACGGGAACAAACTCCCGAGGCGGCCCGACTCAGTGGTGCTGGTCGATGCCGTGCAGCGGGAATCCCGCGATGCCACGCCAGGCCAGGGACGCCAGCAGCTGCACCGCCTGGTCGCGGGGGACGCTGCGGTCGCTGTGCAGCCAGGAGCGGGCCACCACCTGCGCGAGACCGCCCAGACCGGAGGCGAGCAGCATCGACTCCGCGCGCGAGAGGCCGGTGTCCTCGGCGATGACGTCGCAGATCGCCTCGGCGCAGTCGTTGGTGACCTTGTCGACACGCTCGCGCACCGCGGGCTCGTTCGTCAGGTCCGACTCGAAGACCAGCCGGAAGGCGCCGCCCTCGTCCTCGACGTACGCGAAGTACGCGTCCATCGTCGCCCGCACGCGCTGCTTGTTGTCGGTCGTCGACGCCAGCGCGCCGCGCACGGCCTGGATCAGCGACTCGCAGTGCTGGTCCAGCAGGGCGAGGTAGAGGTCGAGCTTGCCGGGGAAGTGCTGGTAGAGCACGGGCTTGCTGACACCGGCGCGCTCGGCGATGTCGTCCATCGCCGCCGCGTGGTAGCCCTGCGCCACGAAGACTTCCTGGGCGGCGCCCAGCAACTGGTTCCGCCGGGCACGGCGCGGCAGGCGCGTGCCTCGCGGGCGTGCCGCCTCTGTCTGCTCGATGGCTGTCACGCCGCCTCCCAAAGTCGTCCACATGCGGTCTGCGCCGCGCCGCCATCGTACTTTTCGGTAACCGCCCTGTGCGCGGTGTGCGTGCAGAATTTCACGGACCGGACGGGGGTGAAAGCGGTACAGAGTGTTTCAAGCAGGGGTGGACAGGGCAAAAAAGGGCCTCGTTCCTGATGGGCCGACGTCCGGCGCCGGTGGTCGTCGTTCCGGCGGCGGTCGTCGTCGCGGTCGTCCCGGCAGTCGTCAGCGGTAGTCGTCCTCGTCGAGGGAGACGACACGCGCCTGCTCCGCGAGGTCGGCCTCGTTGGCGCGGGCAGGGTCCACGCCCTCGAGGGGGTCGTCGCGGTGCGGTGTGACGTCCGCGTGCTGCTCGGCGGCGTCGTGCTCCGGCGCCTCGACGTCGAACTCCGGGGCGTCCTCGTCCTTGAACTCCTCGAACGTCTCCGGGTCGGTCGGGTCGACGGCCATGGTGGGCTCCCTTCTTACGAACGTCCCTGGGAAACAGGGGCTACTTGCGGGTGCCCTGTGTATGAGCCTAGGAGACACCCGATGTGGACGCTATGCGATGTCCACGCCATCTGTGACGGCGAACACATGAACCACTGCGTGATCGTCTCGTAACATTGCCGCATGTCTTCGACCGAACTGCCGCCCGTACCGGCCACCGTCCTTCCGAAGGTGTCGCCCGTCAGGGTCGCGGAGGGCGAACGACTCAGGTCCGTCGGACTGCCCGGGGTCACGCTCTCGGTGCGGTCGAGGCCACCCGCGCGCGAGGGGCTGCCACCCGCGCTCTTCGTTCATGGCCTCGGCGGTTCCTCGCAGAACTGGTCGGCGCTGATGGAGCGGCTCGACGAGGTCGTCGACGGCGAGGCGGTCGACCTGCCGGGGTTCGGCGACTCACCGCCCCCGGACGACGGCAACTACTCGATCACCGGGCACGCGCGCGCGGTCATCCGTTACCTCGACGCCGCCGGACGCGGCCCCGTCCACCTCTTCGGCAACTCCCTCGGCGGCGCGATCAGCACGCGCGTCGCCGCCGTCCGGCCCGACCTCGTCCGAACGCTCACGCTCGTCTCGCCCGCGCTGCCGGAGCTGCGCGTGCAGCGCACCGCGGTGCCGACGGGACTGCTCGGAGTGCCCGGCGTGGCCGCGCTGTTCACCCGCGTCACCAAGGAATGGACGGCCGAACAGAGGGTTCGCGGGGTCATGGCGCTGTGCTACGGGGACCCCGGGCGGGTGTCGGCGGAGGCGTTCGGTCACGCGGTCGACGAACTGGAGCGGCGGCTTCAACTGCCGTACTTCTGGGACGCCATGACGCGCTCCGCGCGCGGGCTCGTCAACGCGTACACCCTGGGCGGCCAGCAGGGGCTGTGGCGCCAGGCCGAACGGGTCCTCGCCCCGACGCTCCTCGTCTACGGCGGCAGGGACCAGCTCGTCGGTTTCCGCATGGCCCAGAAGGCCGCCCGGGCCTTCCGTGACTCCCGCCTCCTCACCCTGCCGAACGCGGGACACGTGGCGATGATGGAATACCCCGATACGGTGGCGACGGCGTTCCGTGAACTGCTCGCCGGGACGGCCGACGGGGCCATTGCCCCGCCCGGGAACGACTCCCGCGCGGCGGCCGGGGCGTCCACCGGCACGAGCGCGGGGAGCTGAGGGGCGGCGTGGGACGCCACAGTCGACGGGGGCCCGCTCCGAAGAGCAACTCCAAGGGTGACGCATCGGACATGGCCGACCGGGATCGAATACCGGGGCCCGCCTCGGGACGGCAGACGCCTCCCACGGGCGGGACGACGGGGTACGGCGGATCGCGTCGGCCGGACGGCACCCCCGCGCACGGGGTGCCGAGACTCCCCGACGGCACCCCCGCCCAGGGCGTCCCGCACGTCCGCGGCGGACACCCCGAGCAGCGTGAACCCGGGGGTGGCTGGGGCGGCGGGGCGAGAGGTCGTTCCGGGGGCACGGGGCCCGTGATACCCCGTCAGCGGCGGGCGCCGGGTCCACGGCAGGAGTACCTCGACGCCTTCGGGCAGGGTGACGGAGCCTTCGCGTCGCGTGAGAGGAGCAAGGGCCAGACCTCCGCGCTCGCCTCGGGCCCCCACGCCTCCGCCACCGACTGGGACGCGGCCGTCCGGACCGGTGACCGCGGCGGCGCCGGCGACGCGCCGCCGAGCGCTGAGCGCGCCCCGGCCAAGGGCACCAAGGGGCGTACGTTCACCGGGATCGCGGCCGCGGCCGTCACGACCGTGCTGGCCGTCGTCGTGGCCGGACAGGTCACGCACGGCGACAACAACGAGGCCCGCTCGCAGTCCGCCACCGACCAGGCCAAGGACGCCCGTGGCTCCGGGGCCGGCGTCGACGGGCAGGCGAGCCCGTCCGCGGCTCCCGACGTGGTCCCGTTGACGTACGAGCAGAAGATGGGGACCAAGTACCCGCTCGGCGCCAAGCTCAAGGGCTCGGGGAAGTTCGACGTGATCCCCGGTGTCGACAAGGCGCCCGGCAAGGGGCAGAAGTACACCTACCGCGTCGACGTGGAGCAGGGGCTCGGACTCGACGGCGCGCTGTTCGCGCAAGCCGTGCAGAAGACGCTGAACGACAACCGGAGCTGGGCCCACGACGGCGCCCTCACCTTCGAGCGGATCTCCACCGGCAAGCCCGACTTCGTCATCACCCTGGCCAGCCCCGGCACGACCGCCGACTGGTGCGCCAAGTCCAGCCTCGACATCACCGAGGACAACGTCTCGTGCGACTCGGCCTCCACCGAACGCGTGATGATCAACGCCTACCGCTGGGCGCAGGGGTCGAAGACCTACGGTGACCAGATCTACGCCTACCGGCAGATGCTGATCAATCACGAGGTCGGTCACCGGCTCGGCCACGGCCATGTGACCTGCGACAAGGACGGCGAGCTCGCGCCGGTCATGCAGCAGCAGACGAAGTTCCTCGACCACGACGGGATCCACTGCAGGCCCAACCCCTGGGCCTACCCCGGGAGTTGACGCAGGGGCACTGATGTCACATTGACATGCGCGGAAAGTTCGACCATATTTCTGCGCATGTCGCCCCGTCCCGCCTCCCCTCACGCCGCCATCGAGCTGGCGCTGATCGGCGTGACCGCGCTCTGCGTGGCCGACATTCTCTGTAGCTGACGCCCGCCTCTGGTGTTCGCGTCGCGAATCTCTTCCCTTCTCCGTGACTTGAGTCACGTTCCATGACCTCGGTCATGGTCTTTCGACGACCTCGACGCCGGGCAGACGTCTGTTCATTTTCGTCTCACTCCTCGTCAATTTGTCTCACCATTCGAGAGGTCGTCTTCCGATGCGTCAACCGTCCGTGAACAGCGCCCGCGTGGCGACTGCCCTGCTGAGCCTGGTCGTGGCAGCGGGCGCCGCCGCCTGCGGGCCGAAGGACAACGATGCCAAGGGCAGCAGCGGTGGCGACGCCACGCCCCACAAGGGCGGCACCCTCACGATCCTGAACTCCACCCCGCAGCAGGACTTCGACCCCGCCCGCCTGTACACCTCCGGCGGCGGCAAGGTGCCCTCCCTCGTCTTCCGTACGCTCACCACGCGCAACCGCGAGAACGGCGCCGCCGGCGCCAAGGTCGTCCCCGACCTCGCGACCGACACCGGGCGCCCCAACAAGGACGCGACCGTGTGGACGTACACGCTCAAGGAGGGCCTGAAGTACGAGGACGGCACGCCGATCACCTCGGCCGACATCAAGTACGGCATCGAGCGCTCCTTCGCCGCCGAACTCTCGGGCGGCGCGCCCTACCTGAGGGACTGGCTGGTCGGCGGTGCCGACTACCAGGGCCCCTACAAGGACAAGGGCGGGCTCGACGCCATCGGGACGCCGGACGCGCGGACCATCGTCTTCCACCTGAACAAGCCCGAGGGCGAGTTCCCGTTCCTCGCCACGCAGACCCAGTTCGCGCCCGTCCCGAAGGCCAAGGACACCGGCACGAAGTACGAGGAGCACCCCATCTCCTCGGGCCCGTACAAGGTCGTCAAGAACGAGAACGACGGTGAGCGGCTCACGCTGGAGCGCAACACGTACTGGTCCGCCTCCACGGATGCCGAGCGCAAGGCGTACCCCGACAAGATCGACGTACGGTCCGGGCTCGACTCGTCCGTGATCAACCAGCGGCTGTCCGCGTCCCAGGGGGCGGACGCGACCGCCATCACCACGGACACCAACCTCGGGCCGGCCGAGCTCGCCAAGGTCACCGGCGACAAGGACCTCGCCGCGCGCGTGGGCACCGGCCACTTCGGCTACACCGACTACATCGCGTTCAACCCGAACGTGAAGCCGTTCGACGACATCAAGGTGCGCCAGGCGATCTCGTACGCCGTCGACCGGTCGTCCGTGGTCAACGCGGCCGGCGGGTCGTCGCTGGCCGAGGCCGCGACCACCTTCCTGCCGAACCAGAAGTCCTTCGGCTACACGCCGTACGACCTGTTCCCGGCGGGGAAGACCGGTGACCCGGCGAAGGCCAAGGAACTGCTGGCGCAGGCGGGGCACAAGAACGGGCTCACCGTGACCCTGACCCACTCCAACAGCAAGGACTTCGAGACCAGCCCCGAGATGGCGACCGCCATCCAGGACGCACTCAAGAAGGCCGGCATCACCGTCAAGCTCCAGGGTCTCGAGGAGAACGACTACTCCGACAAGATCCACAACGCCAGGACCGAACCCGGGTTCTTCCTCGCGCACTGGGGTGCCGACTGGCCCTCCGGCGGCCCGTTCCTGGCGCCGATCTTCGACGGCCGGCAGATCGTCAAGGACGGCGCGAACTTCAACACGGGCTTCCTCAATGACAAGTCCGTCAATGACGAGATTGACGCGATCAACAAGTTGACCGATCTTGACGAGGCGGCCAAGCGATGGGGTGCGCTGGACAAGAAGATCGGTGAGCAGGCGCTGACCGTCCCGCTGTTCCACCCCGTCTACAAGCGGCTGTACGGCAAGGACATCCGCAACATCGTCATCAGCGACTGGGACGGCGTCCTGGACCCCTCGCAGGTCGCGGTGAAGTGACGTCGTGAGCGAAGCACTTCTCGCCACCCCGGCCCCGGGGACGGACACCGCCGTCCCCGGGGCCTCGGGGGCTCGTCAGTTCTGGCGGCGGCTGCGGGCGCAGCGCGCCGCCCTCGTCGCGGCGGTCGTCGTCGCGCTGCTCGTCCTGATCGCGCTCGCCGCGCCGCTGCTCACGGCGATCGAGGGCCAGGACCCCACCGCCTACCACCCGTCTCTCATCGACTCCGCGCGCGGCGGTGTGCCCGTCGGACCGCTCGGCGGCATCAGTGGCGACCACTGGCTCGGCGTGGAACCGCAGACCGGCCGTGACCTGTTCGCTCGCCTGGTGTACGGCGCGCGGGTCTCGCTCGCAGTCGCACTGGCGGCGACCGTCGTCCAGGTCGCCATCGGCGTCGTGGTCGGGGTCGCCGCCGCGCTCGGGAACCGATGGGTTGATCAACTGTTGAGCCGCATCACCGACATCTTCGTGGCCCTGCCATTGATGATCATGTCGTTGGCGCTGCTCGCCATCGTGCCGTCGAGCTTCCCCCGGCCCGTGCTGGTCGCCCTCGTCATCGGCCTGATCGCCTGGGGCAACATCGCGAAGATCGTGCGCGCGCAGACCCTCACCCTCAAGGGGCTCGACTACGTCGCCGCCTCCCGGCTGAGTGGCTGGGGCACCTGGCGGGTCGCCCGCCGCGAACTGCTGCCCGGGCTCGCCGCGCCCGTCCTCACCTACGCGGCGATCCTCGTCCCGCAGAACATCACCGTCGAGGCCGCGCTGTCCTTCCTCGGCGTCGGTGTGAAGCCGCCGACCCCCTCGTGGGGGCAGATGCTGACCGCCGCCGACGTCTGGTACCAGGCCGCGCCGCAGTACCTGCTGCTGCCGGCGGGCGCCCTGTTCGTGACCGTCCTGGCGCTCACCGTCCTCGGCGACGGCGTCCGCACGGCCCTCGACCCGCGCGCCGCCTCCAGGCTGCGCGTCGGAACGGGCCGCAGGCGGGAGACCAGGGCCGACACCGCCGCCCCGAAGGGTGGTGCCTCATGACCGGCTTCACGGGCTTCGTCCTGCGCCGAGCCCTCGGCATGGCGATCACCCTGTTCGCCATCTCGGTGATCGTCTACGTGGTCTTCTACGTCACCCCCGGCAACGTCGCCCAGATCACCTGCGGGCCGCGCTGCTCACCCGCCCAGGTGCACCAGGTCGCGCAGCAACTGCACCTCGACGACCCGCTGTACGCGCGCTACTGGCACTTCCTCCAGGGCGTCTTCGTCGGCCAGGACTACTCGACGGGCACCTCGGTGCAGCACTGCTCGGCGCCCTGCCTCGGCCTGTCGTACCAGAGCGACCAGCAGGTCACCGCGCTGATCCTGACGAAGCTGCCGGTCAGCCTGTCGCTCGTGTTCGGCGCGATGGTCGTGTGGCTGATCCTCGGCGTCGGCACCGGCGTGCTCTCGGCGTGGCGGCGCGGCAGGCTCACCGAGCGGCTGCTGACCGGCATCACGCTCGCGGGCGTCGCCACGCCCGTCTTCGTCATCGGCCTGGTCCTGATGATCGTCGTCTGCGGCGAACTGGAGCTGCTGCCCTTCCCGCAGTACGTCGCCCTGACCGACGACCCCGAACAGTGGGCGTGGAACCTGCTGCTGCCCTGGCTCTCGCTGGCCCTCATCGAGGCAGCCGCGTTCGCCCGGCTGACCAGGGCGTCGATGCTGGAGACGCTCGCCGAGGACCACATCCGGACCTTCCGCGCCTACGGCGTCGGCGAGCGGTCGATCATCGGGCGGCACGCGCTGCGCGGGGCGTTCGCCCCGGTCATCGCGCTGAACGCCAACAACTTCGGGGGCGCGGTCGGCGGCGCCGTGCTCACCGAGACGCTCTTCGGCCTGCCCGGCATCGGACAGGAGCTGGTGCATGCCGTCAACGTCGTCGACCTTCCCGTGGTCGTCGGAATGGTCCTGGTCATCGGATTCTTCGTGGTCGTCGCCAACGCCGTAGCCGACGTGCTGTACGCGGTGGCCGACCGACGGGTGGTGCTGGCATGAGTCTCGTCGAGGTCACTGATCTCACCGTCGAGTTCGGCGAGCTGCGCGCCGTCGACGGACTGTCCTTCACGCTGGAGCAGGGCGCCGCCCTCGCCCTGGTCGGCGAGTCCGGCTCCGGCAAGTCCACGGTCGCCTCGGCCCTGCTGGGTCTGCACCGCGGCACGGGCGCGCGGGTCGGCGGCTCGGTCCGGGTGGCCGGCACCGACGTACGGGCCGCGTCCGGCGAGGAGTTGCGGCGGCTGCGCGGCGGGAAGGCCGCCATGGTCTTCCAGGACCCGCTGTCGTCCCTCGACCCGTACTACGCCGTCGGCGACCAGATCGCCGAGGTGTACCGCGTGCACACGCGCGCGTCCCGGCGAGCGGCACGCGCGCGTGCGGTCGAGGTGCTCGACCGGGTCGGCATTCCGGACGCGCCGCGGCGGTCCCGGTCACGCCCGCACGAGTTCAGCGGCGGCATGCGCCAGCGGGCCCTGATCGCCATGGCGCTCGCCTGCGAGCCCGACCTGCTCATCGCGGACGAGCCGACGACCGCGCTCGACGTGACCGTCCAGGCCCAGATCCTCGACCTGCTGCACACGCTGCGCGAGGAGACCGGCATGGGGCTGCTGCTCGTCACGCACGACGTGGGCGTCGCCGCCGAGAGCGTCGACGAGGTGCTGGTCATGCGGCACGGACGGACGGTCGAGCACGGGGAGGTGGGGGCGGTGCTGGGGGCGCCCACGGAGGCGTACACACGGGAGCTGTTGGGGTCCGTGCCTCGGGTGGATGCGGCTCGGGTGAAGGTGCACCGGCCGGCGGCGTCCGAGGGTGCGTCCGGGGAGGTCGTACTGGAGGCGACCGGACTCAGGCGGGACTTCGGGCGCGGGAGGCGGGCGTTCACGGCCGTGGACGACGTGTCGCTGACGATCCACCGGGGCGAGACCCTCGGCATCGTGGGCGAGAGCGGCAGCGGCAAGACGACACTGGGCCGCATGCTGGTCGGGCTGCTGGAGCCCACGGCGGGGGAGATCCGCTTCGACGGTCGTGCGCGGTCGCGGGTGGACCCGGCCGTGCAGATGGTCTTCCAGGATCCCGTCTCCTCGCTCAACCCCCGCCGCAGCGTGGGCGAGTCGATCGCCGATCCGCTGCGTGCGCGCGGGGAGAAGGACGAGGCCCGCGTGCGCGGGCGCGTGCGGGAACTGCTGGAGCGCGTCGGGCTCGAAGGGGCGCACTTCGAGCGCTACCCGCACGAGTTCAGCGGGGGGCAGCGTCAGCGCGTCGGCATCGCCCGGGCGCTCGCGGCCGACCCGCGCGTCATCGTCTGCGACGAGCCGGTCTCCGCCCTCGACGTCACCACCCAGGCGCAGGTCGTGGCCCTGCTCGCCGAACTGCAGCGCGAACTCGGGCTCGCCCTCGTCTTCGTCGCGCACGACCTCGCCGTCGTACGCCAGGTCAGCGACCGGGTCGCGGTGATGCGTCGGGGCCGGATCGTCGAGGAGGGCCCCGCCGACGAGGTGTACGAGTCGCCCCAGGCCCCGTACACCAAGCAGCTCCTGGCCGCGGTGCCGGCCCTCGACCCGGCGGTCGCGGCCCGGCGCCGGGCGGCGCGCCGGGAGTTGGCGGTGGTGTGAGAGCGCCCTCCTATGAGATGACCGCGATGGCCGTGACGTTTCGTGTGTGATTGATCTCCTAGCGCGACGGAACGCGACCTGCACGGGAAAGTTACGCCCGTTCACCCCTTTTGGTGGCGCGATGGACAACCGTCCGTCGCGCCACCACCTTGTCCGCATACGTTCTTCCCGCTGCGAGCCGTCGAGTCAACGGCGGCTCCCCTAACGGGAGATCGGGGGTGCACTCGTGCGCATCGGACTGCTTACGGAGGGTGGCTATCCGTATGTGAGCGGTGACGCCGGACTCTGGTGCGACCGGCTCGTGCGCGGGCTCGGGCAGCACGAGTTCGACATCTACGCGCTCAGCGGCAGCGAGCGCCAGGAGGACGAGGGCTGGGTCTCGCTGCCTCCCCAGGTGCACCGCGTGCGCACCGCGCCCCTCTGGGCGGCCGAGGACGACGGGGTCGTGTACGGACGCCGTGCGCGCCGCAGGTTCGAGGAGTCCTACGGCGCGTTGGCTGCCGCGCTCTGCCAGGGGGGTGCGTCGGACACCTCCGCCGATTCGTCGGGTGCCGAGGCGGACCGTTTCGGCAACGCGCTGTACGGCCTTGCCGAGCTCGCCCGCGACGAGGGCGGCCTGGTGGGCGCACTCCGGTCCGAAGGTGCTGTGCGCATCCTGGAACGCGCCTGCCGTGCGCCCGGCGCACTGCGCACGGCGCACGAGGCGCGAGTACCGGAACTGCTCGCCGTCGCGGGACACCTCGAACGCGCCCTGCGCCCCCTCTCGCTCGACTGGTACGAGGACGACGGTCTCGGCGCGGTCGACCTCTGCCATGCCGCGTCCGGCGGTGCGGCGGCCCTGCCCGGGCTGCTCGCCCGGCACTTCTCGGGCGTGCCCCTGCTGGTGACCGAGTACGGGGTGCGGTTGCGGTCGCACTACCTCGCGTCCACCGCCGGTCCGGCTCAGGAGTCCGCTCCCGCCGTCCGCGCCCTGCTCGCCGCCTTCCACGGCAGGCTCGCCGCGGAGGTGTACGGGCAGGCGGCGTGCGTCACCCCCGGCAACGCACACGCCCGGCGCTGGCAGGAACGCTGCGGCGCCGACCGGGCGAAGCTGCGCACCGTCCACCCGGGCATGGACGCCTCCCGCTTCGCGGAGGTCGGCGAGGCCCCTGACACCGCCGACCCGCACACGCTGGTCTGGATCGGTCGGGTGGAGCCCGCCAAGGACCTGGTCTCGCTGCTGCACACCTTCGGGGAGGTCCGCAAGGGGGAGCCGAAGGCGCGGCTGCGCATCGTCGGCGCTCCCGCCGGGGCCGAGGGCGCGGCCTACCTCGGGCACTGCAAGGCGCTGGCCGCGCAGCTCTTCCCCGACGAGGCGGAGGGCCCGCACGTCGTGGGCGACAACCCGGTCTCGTTCGAGGAGGTCGGTGGCCCGGAGGCCCCGACGCTCGCCGAGACGTACGCGTCCGGTGCGGTGATCGTCCTCTCCAGCGTCGTCGAGGGCTTCCCGATCGGCCTGGTCGAGGCGATGTTCTGCGGCCGGGCGACGGTGTCGACGGACGTCGGCGCGGTCGTGGAGGTCATCGGCGGCACCGGCTTGGTCGTACCGCCGCGCAATCCGCGGGCGCTCGCCGAGGCGTGCGTGGCGTTGCTGCGCGATCCCGAGCGCCGTGCACGCCTGGGCGCCGCCGCCCGCGCCCGCGCGCTCGAACTGTTCACCGTCGAGCAGAACGTCGAGGCATTTCACGGCATTTACCTGGAGATCGTCTCCCGCTGCCCGATCACCCGCCTCGCTCTCGACGACACCGGCGATCCTCAGCCGTTCGCCGTCCCCGCCGAGGCCCACCTGCCCGGCCACTGGGCCGAGGCGGAACCACCGGCCGGAGCCACGGCCGGCAGCCCGGCGGTGGAGGCGGCGCGATGAGCGGGGGCGGTGCGATGAAGGGGGGCGGCGAGATGAACGAGGGCGGCGGAATTAATGGCGGCGAGCGACTGAGCCGTGCCGGGGTGCCCGCGCGTACTGGGGCGTGGGACGCGGCGGCGGAGGGGGTGGTTGCGTCGGAGGCGAGAGAGGCGAGTGCTGCTCGCAGCGTGCCGGACGAGGGGGAGGCGATGCCCCTTCGCGCGCCCGGCCTTGGGGAGGCGGTGTCCGGTCGCGCGCCGGGCCGTGGGGAGGCGGTGTCCGGTCGCGCGCCGGGCCGTGTACAGGCGGTCTCCGTCGGCGTTTCGGAGGAGGCCGAGGCGTGCGAGCCGGATTCCGCGGACGTGCCCCCCGCGCGCAAGCCGGAGGCCGACGACGCACTCCCCGCGCGCAAGCCGGAGCTCGACGACGTGCCCCCCGCGCGCAAGCCGGAGGCTGACGACGCACCCCCCGCTCGCAACCCGGACGCAGGCTCCTCCCGTCGTGGTGGCGTCGATCCCGTCAAGGTCCTGATGCACCGGCACCGTGAGCTGTGCGAACGGGCGGTGGACCCCCTGGAGATCGCCGCCGGCCTCGAGGCCCACGGCGTCACCGACAGGACCGCGGCCCGATTCCGCCACCGGGACGTCTTCTCGCTCGCGGAGGAGATGTACGCCCGCGTGCCCCGGGACGCCGCGCCACCTGCGAGCCCCACGTCACCCGCCGCCACCGGACCCCGCGTCGGCCGAGCCCTGCTCACCCTCCTCCCCGGCGCGCTCTGTGCCGCGACGATCGCCGGCGTACGCCTCACCCAGGGGCAGCCGCGCCTGATCGCCGCCGCCGCGGGTGTGCTCGCCGTCGCCCTGGGACTGCGCGCGGCCCTCCGCCGTGGCCCCCTTGGCCCTCGACAGGGCACGCACCCACGGCGGCGCGTCTCCAGCGTCTGGACCTGCTGGCTCCTCGCCTACGCCACCCTCGGTGACGGGCTGCTCGGCGCCGCTCTCGCCGGGGGCCCCGACAGCCTGCCCACGGGAGCGCCGGACGGCCCGTGGCCACTCGCCACCACGCCCTTGGCCGCCCTCACCCTCGCCTGTGCGCCCGCGGCCTGGACGACCCACCTCTTCACCGCGCGCGTGCGACGCAAACTGGCCGCCAGCCGTGGCCTGGATGAGTTCGCCACCTCCGTCCGACCGCTGCTGTTCGGCACGTTCGCCCTGTATCTAGGCGCGCTGACAGCCCTGCTCGCACTGTGCGCGGCGGTCCTGGACGAACCGGCCCCTTATCCGTCGGTCCTCACCCTGGGCGCTCTCCTCCTGCTCGCCCGCCTCCTCGCCGTGCACGGTCGCACCCATGCCCCGGCGGTCGTCCTGGCCGCCGCCGTCACGGCCCAGGCGGCCGCCCTCGCCACGGTCTTCACGGGCCGCCTGCCCGGCTGCGCCGCCCTGGCCGTGCCCGTCGAGACCCTCGTGGAGGTCTGGGGCCCTGCCGGTGTCCCGGCCCTCGTGTGCGGAGCGGCCGCCCTCGTCCTCCTGATCCACGCGGCCCGCACTCTCACCAGGGCCTCGGCCCACGCCCAGGCGGACCGCCCCTGGTGACCCGAAGACCGGCTCCCGAGCCGTCGCCCGACACCACCCACACCCCTGTCACCCATAAGGAGACCGCCAGATGACCACCTCCCGACCCGGCGCCACCGCCGCCGCCGGAGCGCAGACCCCGGGAGCCGCACGATGAGGGTCCTGCTGATCGGAGCCAACGGCTACCTCGGCCGCTTCGTGGCCGACCGCCTGCTCGCCGACCCGGCCGTCCAGCTCACCGCGCTCGGTCGCGGGGACGACGCCGACGTCCGCTTCGACCTCGCGACCGGCAGCCCCGGCGCGCTCACCCGCTTCTTCGACGCGGTCCACCCCGGTGTCGTCGTCAACTGCGCGGGCGCCACCCGCGGCGGCGCCCGCGAACTGACCCGGCACAACACCGTCGCTGTCGCCACCGTCTGCGAGGCTCTGCGCCGCAGCGGCTGCGGCGCCCGCCTGGTGCAGATCGGCTGCGGTGCCGAGTACGGCCCGAGCCAGCCCGGCTCCTCCACCGCGGAGGACGCCGTCCCCCGCCCGGGAGGCCCGTACGGCGTCAGCAAACTCGCCGCCACCGAACTCGTCCTGGGTTCCGGTCTGGACGCGGTGGTGCTGCGCGTCTTCTCACCCGCCGGACCCGGCACCCCGGCCGGTTCCCCGCTCGGCCGTCTCGCCGAGGCCATGCGCCGGGCCATGCAGTCCGGCGACGGCGAGCTCAAGCTCGGCGGACTCGGCGCCCAGCGCGACTTCGTCGACGTACGCGACGTCGCCCGCGCCGTGCACGCGGCCTCGCTCTCCGCCGCGCAGGGCGTCATCAACATCGGCTCGGGCCGCGCCGTGCGCCTGCGCGACGCCGCCACGACCCTCGCCCGCGTCGCCGGGTACGGCGGCGCCCTCCACGAACTCGACGGGCACCACGGCCCCCTGCGGTCCACCATCGGGCACCCGCGCTCCGAGTCGGACCACGCGTCCCCCGTCGCGTACCCGTACCCCGACGGCTGCGGCAGTTGGCAGCAGGCCGACGTGCGCACCGCGCGCGACCGGCTCGGATGGCGCCCCCGGATCAACCTGGAGGAGTCCCTCGCCGACATCTGGATGGAGGCGGCATGCCGTATCTGACCAGCTCGGCGACGGGCAGCGCGAGTACCGACGTCCGCCTCCGCTTCGGCGTTCCCGGCTTCGCGCACCCCCTTGTCGCCCGGGCCGAGTGGGGAGAACTCACCCGCCCCGGCACCCCTCTGCACTGGGTCGTCCTGAACGTGGCCGACGGCCCGGGCGTCCGCCCCGACCCGCACTGTCTGGAGGCGGCCGGGCGGCTGCGCAACACCGGCGTCCGCGTCCTCGGCCACCTCGACATCGCCCACGGCGTCCGCGCCTTCGCCGAAGTGGTCTCCGACGCGCAGCGCTACCTCGACTGGTACCAGGTCGACGGCTTCCTGCTGGACCGCTGCCCCGGCGAACGCGCGTCCCTCCCCGACATCCGCCGCGCGGTGACCACACTGCGCACCCTCCGCGACGGCGCCCACGTCGTCCTCGGGCACGGCATCCACCCCTACCCGGGCTACGCCGAGAACGCCGACCAGCTGGTGACCTTCTCCGGCCCCTGGAGCGACTACCGCTGGTCCCAGGTGGCCGAATGGACCGCCGACTACCCGCCCGACCGCTTCTGCCATTTCGTCCACGGCGTGCCCCGTGCCCACCTCGACGAAGCGCTGCGCGTCGCCCGCTGGCAGGGCGCGGCCACGATCTACTTCACCGACCGCACGGACCGCGACGGCCTCAGCGACCCCTGGGAGAACATGCCCGGCTACTGGGACGACATCGTCTCGCGCATCGGAACGGGTGTCTCGGAATGAAGAAGGCCATGGCAGTGTTACGGAGAGAACAACTGTAGTGATTGACCGACCAACGGAGTCCCCGTGTCGTTGCCACCCCTGGTCGAGCCCGCCTCCGAGCTCACCGTAGACGAGGTCCGCAGGTACTCCCGCCACCTGATCATCCCCGACGTCGGGATGGACGGGCAGAAGCGGCTGAAGAACGCCAAGGTGCTGTGTGTGGGCGCCGGCGGCCTGGGCTCGCCGGCGCTGATGTACCTGGCCGCGGCGGGCGTCGGCACGCTCGGCATCGTGGAGTTCGACGAGGTCGACGAGTCGAACCTGCAGCGCCAGATCATCCACAGCCAGTCCGACATCGGCCGTTCCAAGGCGGAGTCGGCGCGTGACTCCGTCCTGGGCATCAACCCGTACGTGAACGTGGTCCTTCACGAGGAGCGGCTCGAGGCCGACAACGTGATGGACATCTTCAGCCAGTACGACCTGATCGTCGACGGCACGGACAACTTCGCTACCCGCTACCTGGTCAACGACGCCTGCGTGCTGCTGAACAAGCCGTACGTGTGGGGCTCGATCTACCGTTTCGACGGTCAGGCCTCCGTCTTCTGGTCCGAGCACGGTCCCTGCTACCGCTGCCTCTACCCGGAGCCCCCGCCCCCCGGCATGGTCCCCTCGTGCGCCGAGGGCGGCGTCCTGGGCGTGCTGTGCGCGTCCATCGGCTCCATCCAGGTCAACGAGGCCATCAAGCTCCTCGCGGGCATCGGTGAGCCGCTCGTCGGTCGCCTGATGATCTACGACGCCCTGGAGATGCAGTACCGCCAGGTCAAGGTCCGCAAGGACCCGAACTGCGCGGTCTGCGGCGAGAACCCGACCGTCACCGAGCTCATCGACTACGAGGCCTTCTGCGGCGTCGTCTCCGAGGAGGCCCAGGAGGCGGCCGCCGGCTCGACGATCACTCCGAAGCAGCTCAAGGAGTGGATCGACGACGGCGAGAACATCGACATCATCGACGTCCGCGAGGTCAACGAGTACGAGATCGTCTCGATCCCGGGCGCCAGGCTGATCCCGAAGAACGAGTTCCTCATGGGCACCGCCCTGGAGAGCCTGCCCCAGGACAAGAAGATCGTCCTGCACTGCAAGACGGGTGTCCGCAGTGCGGAAGTCCTCGCCGTCCTGAAGTCCGCGGGCTTCTCCGACGCCGTCCACGTCGGCGGAGGCGTCATCGGCTGGGTCAACCAGATCGAACCCGACAAGCCGGTGTACTGAGCCTCGGCTCGTCCCGCTCTCCGATCGGCGGGGGCTTCGCGCACCACGAGTGCGCGAAGCCCCCGCCGTCGTCATGAGCAGACCTTGCCGTCCTTCGGGACCGTGCCGTCGAGGAGGTAGGAGTTCACCGTGGAGTCGACGCAGTCGTTGCCACTGCCGTAGGCGCCGTGGCCCTCGCCCTTCCAGGTGAGGACGACGCCGACGTTCTTGCCCAACTCGTCCGCCATCCTGCGGGCGCCCTCGTAGGGCGTGGCCGGGTCGCCGGTGTTGCCGACGACCAGGATCGGGGCGGCGCCCGGGGCGCTCACCTCCGGGGAGTCGTACTGACCGGGCACGGGCCAGTCGTGGCACCAGCCGGCCGTGTCCCAGGCCAGGAAGTCCCCGAAGACGGGGGAGATCTTCTCGAACTCGGGGAGCCGCTTCTTCGTCTCCTCCGCGGTGGGCCGCTGCTTGTCGTCCAGGCACGATATGACCCGCTGAGAATGGGTCGTGGTGCCGTAGCGACCCGAGGCGTCGCGCTCGTTGTAGCCGTCGGCCAGCGTCAGCAGCCCGGAGCCGTCCCCTTGTTCCGCCGCCTTCAGGGCGTTGGTCAGGCTCGGCCAGCCGGACTCGCTGTACAGGGGCAGGACGATGCCGGTGACCGCGAGGGTCTGCGTCAGCTTGCGGCCCGACGACGTCGGCAGCGGCTTGGCGTCGATGCGCTTCAGCAGGTCGGCGATCTTCTGTGTGCCCCGCCGTGGGTCCTGGCCGGTGGACTTCAGATAGTCGTCCAGGGCGCGCTGGAAGCCCCTCGCCTGGTTCTCGGCGTGGCCCACGGTGTCGGCGCTCGGGTCGACCACCGCGTCGAGGATCAGCCGCCCCACGTTCCGGGGGAAGAGGTGGGCGTAGACGCCGCCGAGTTCGGTGCCGTAGGAGATGCCGAAGTAGTGCATCTCACGGTCGCCGAGGACCTGGCGCATCAGGTCCATGTCCCGCGCGGTGTCAGTGGTCGACACATGGGCGAGCCGGTCCCCGGCGTCCTGCCGGCAGCCCTGGCCGAAGTCGTCGGCGTCCTGGAAGTACGCCCGTTCCTCGGCCGTGGTGTCCGGGGTGGCGTCGATCTTCTCCTCGGCCGCCTGGATCTCCTTGTCGCTGCGGCAGCGAACCCCGCCCGAGGCACCGACGCCCCGAGGGTCCCAGCTGACCAGGTCGTACCGCTCGCGCAACTGCGAGACCGTCGACGCGTACGACGGCATCGAGGACACACCGGAGCCGCCGGGGCCACCGAAGTTGAACAGCAGCGATCCGATGCGGTCCTTGCCGTCGGCCTTGGCGCGGATCAACGCGAGTTCGATCGTCGTGCCGTCCGGCTTCGCCCAGTCCAGCGGCGCCTTCAGCTTCGCGCACTGCCATTCGCTGTCCGGCGCGGGGGAGTCATCGGTCGCCCGGCACCGGCCCCAGTCGAGCTTCTGTGAGGTCAGGGACGAGGGCAGGGCCTTGGTCCCGGTGCCCGACGACGGCGCGAAGGCGGACGGGCGGTCACTGCCCCTGCCCTTGCTCCCCTTGCCGTTCTTGCCGTCGGACGACGAGCCGCTACAGCCCGTCACCAGCATCGCGGCGGCGGCGCCCAACGCCGTCCACCGGACGAAACGACCCATGCCATTCCCCCCTCGCAAGCCGTCCGCACTTCGGTCGCGGACGGCGGTCAGGCCATAGTAGGCGGACCGCGTCACACCTGCCGGACCCTGTGGATAACCCTTTGACCTGCACTCTTGCCCGGCAACATACGTCTCGCTAGGAGCAGACGGTCCCGGTGGCCGGCACCTTCCCGTCCAGCAGATAGCCGTTCACGGCGCCCTGCACGCACTTGTTCCTGCTCTCGTACGCGCCGTGCCCCTGCCCCTGGTACGTCAGCTCGACCCCGACACCCGGGCCCAGGGCGCCGACCATCTTCCTCGCGCCCTCGTACGGTGTGGCCGGGTCGCCGGTGTTGCCCACGACCAGGATCGGCGCCGATCCGGGCGCGCTGACGTCCGGGTGGTCGGCGGCGCCCGGCACCGGCCAGTCGGTGCAGCTGATGAGCCCCCAGGCGAGGTAGTCGCCGAACAGCGCCGACGTGGCCTGGAACTCCGGCATCTTCTCCTGCACGTAGCCGGTGTCGTAGCGGGGCTTGTAGTCGGCGCAGCTGATGGAGACGCCGGCGGAGGCGATGTTGCTGTACTCACCGTTCTCGCTGCGCCCGTTCAACGAGTCGGACAGCAGCAGCAGGATCCTGCCGTCCCCGTCGTACGCCTGTTCAAGGCCCTCGGTGAGGTACTGCCAGAAGTCCTTGGAATAGAGTGCCTGGGCGATGCCGCCGGTCGCGGCGCTCTGGGTCAGCTCACGGGGGAAGACGCCCGGGAGGGGCTTGCTGTCGAGGTCCTCGAGCAGCCGGGCGATACGGTCCTTCACGTCCTGCGGGGTGTCGCCGACCGGGCAGTCCTCGGTCTTCGAGGTGCAGTCCTCGGCGTAGTTGTCGAGCGCGCGCTGGAAGCCCTTGGCCTGTCCCAGCGAGCCCTGTTCCGGCGTCTGCGTCGGGTCGACGACCGCGTCGAAGACGGCACGGCCCACGTTCCGGGGGAACAGGTGGGCGTAGACGCCGCCGAGTTCGGTCCCGTAGGAGATACCGAAGTAGTGCAGCTTGTCGTCGCCGAGGACCTGGCGCATCAGGTCCATGTCGCGGGCCGCGTCGGTGGTGCGCACATGCGGCAGCACCTTCTCGGAGTTCTTCTCGCAGGCCTCGTTGAAGTTCTTGGTGTGGTCGACGAACTCGGCGCGCTCGGTGGCGTCGTCGGGCGTCATGTCCTGCTGGAAGTAGGCGTCGAGCTGTTGGTCGTCCTCACAGAGGACCGGGTCGCTGCGGCCGACCCCGCGCGGGTCGAAGCTCACCAGGTCGTAGCGGGTGCGCAGGGCCGCGTAGTCGTCGCCGAAGGCGGGCAGTGTCTTGACGCCGGAGCCGCCGGGGCCGCCGAAGTTGAACACGAGGGAGCCGATCCGTCTGCTCTTGTCGCCGCTCGCCTTCGCCCGGATCAGGGCGATCCCGATGGTGTCGCCCTTGGGCTTGTCCCAGTCGAGGGGCGCCTTGAGGGTGGCGCACTGCCACGGGTCGCCGTCCGGCAGGGGGGACGGAGCGTTGCCGCCGCCCTGCGCCGGGGACGGCGCCGGGCAGTCCTTCCAGCTCAGCTGCTGTGCCGACAGGTCCGTGTCCCCCGCGCCGTCGCCGCAGGCCGCCGCCGGCAAGGACAGCAGGACGGCGACGGCGACCAGGACGGCGGCCCGCGGACGGGAAGGGGTCGGCATGAACCCATCCTGCGGTTCGGCCCGGCAGGGCGCGCGGGGCACGGGCCGTCCGAGGTACGGCCGCCGCGGCCCTGGAGCACCTTGGCCGGGCCGTCGGCGTCCTACAGCGCGCCCTTTCGGGTCAATTGGTTGAAGGCCAGCCAGCCCGGCAGCACCGGGATCCACAGCGTCAGCAGCCGGAACAGCAGGACCGCGGGTGCCGCGACCTCCTTGGGCAGCCCGACGGCGATCAGACCGACCGTCAGGGTCGCCTCGACCGCGCCCACACCGCCCGGCGTCGGCGCGGCGGACCCGAGCGCGTTGCCGGCGAGGAAGACGACGGCGACGCTGGCGATGCTGAGGTTGGTCGACTCGTCGCCGAACGCGCGGATCGAGGCGTCCAGGCACATCACGAAGCAGGCGGTGAGCAGCAGCATGCCGCCGATGCCGGTGATCAGCTTCTGCGGCCGCTGCAGCACGTCCAGCATGCGCGGCACGACACCCGCGAACAGCGACCTCACGCGCGTGACGACGAATTTCCGCAGGAACGGCACCGAGGTCACCACGAGCACCAGGACCGCCACGGTGAGCAGACCTGCGATGACCGTCCGGGACGGCGACAACGACGGCGTCTTCTCAGTGCCGGTCAGATAGCCGAAGGACAGCAGCATCAGGATGTGACAGCCGAGCCCGAACAACTGGGAGGCGCCCACGCTCGCCACCGCGAGACCCGGCCGCACACCCGCGCGCTGGAGGAAGCGTGTGTTGAGGGCGACTCCGCCGACCGCGGCCGGGGCGACGATCTTGACGAACGACCCGGCGACCTGCGCCGCCACCGTCCGCGGGAACGGCACCCGCTCCGGCACGAACCCCAGCAGACTCATGGCCGCGGCGACGTAGCTCAGCGCCGAGAACAGTACGGCCGCGGCCACCCAGCCCCACTGCGCGTTGGCGACGAGCGGGCCGAACTCGATGTGGGTGAGCTGCGTCAGCAGGAAGTACGCGCCGATGGCGCCCGCGATGAAGCTGATCAGCGTGCGCGGCCGCACCCGCTCCAGGCGGGCCGGCTCGACCGGGGCCTGCGGCCTGATCCGCAGCACCTGGTGTCGGATCTGCGTGAGCAGATCGTCCTCGCGCGCCTCCTCCAGTGCCTCGTCGATGGCTCGCTTCTCGGCCCGTGCCTCCGCGCGTACGGCCTTCTTGTCGGCCTTGTCGGGTACGGACGCGGCCTTGTCGTCCCCGCCCGTCTCCAGCCGGGCCTGCTTGGCCTGCTGGGACGCCTCCAGGACCGCCTCGCGTTCGCGCTGGGCCCGCTCCCGGGCCAGTTTCCGCAGCGTCGCGCGCGTGGAGCGGCTGAGGGCGATGGGCTGCAGCATCGGCAGACAGCCCGCCACGCTGTCGGGGCCGAGCACGGCCACCGCCGTGTCCACCGCGCGCTCGGCCCCCACGCGCAGGCCCAGCGTCACCAGCAACTGGGAGATGTCCATGCGCAGCAGCAGGTCACCGGCCGCGATCTCGCCGACGCGCAGGTCGGTGAGGATCACCGTGCCGGAACGATCCACCAGGACCGCGTCACCCACGAGCCTGCGGTGCGCGATGCGCCGGGACTGCAGGGCCCGCACCTGGTGCCAGGTGTCCCGCAGCAGTTCGTCGGTGATCTCCTCGTCGGCCAGCGAGTCGAGGGTGCGGCCCCCGGTGTGCTCGTACACGAGCATCACGGCGTCGGGACCGAGTTCGCTGGTCGCGATCAGCTTGGGGGCGTTGGCGCCGGCCGCGATGGCCGCGTAGGCGAGCAGTGCCTCCTGCTCCAGGGCCTGGCGCAGCGACTGCAGACTGCTGCGCGTGGCGAAGCCGCGCAGGGTGAGATTGCGCCACGCGCGGTAGAAGAAGCCCTGGGCCTGCTGCTCACGGTCGACCACCGTCACGTCCAGCGGCGGCCCGTCCTCGAGGGTGACGAAGTACCGCCGGCCCCGGTCGCCGGTCTCCGGGGTGTCCGCGAGCTCCTCGCGCGCCGCGCTCACCGGGTGGAAGCCGACGTGCCGCAGGCCCGCCATCAGGTTCCGTCCGGTGGGACGGACGTTGGGGGAGCCGACCGCGTACAGCGTGCCGTAGGCGATGGTCCAGCCGATCAGCACCGTCAGGATGATCGAGAACGGTGTCGTGTAGCCGGTGACCAGCATGGAGAAGGCGTCGAGGAGCAGCACGATCCACAGCACCGCGCGCCAGCGCGGCCTGCGCGACATGCCGACGGCCGTCATGTAGGCGATGACCGGCGCGAGGTAGCCGTGCACCGGGTCGGTGAGGGCGTGGATGTCGCCGGGGGAGGGCTGGGTGAGCGCCTCCTGGATCGAGTCGGGAGCGGCCTTGGCGACCCACAGGTCGGTGGCCAGGGTCACTCCGTGTGCGAGGACGGCCGCGAGGACGCCGTCGGCGATGCGCAGCCCGTCGCGTTTGATCAGGCGCTCGATGGCGAACGCCACCGGGACCAGCAGGATGGCGATGCTGGAGGCCAGTCCCGCGATCTTGATCAGCAGGTCGGGCGCCTGCCCGGTGCCCTTGTTGATGTCCTGTTCCAGGCCCGAGGTGGTGCCGTGCGCGAACGCGGCGATCCCGAGCAGGACGACGATCGCGAGGACACCGACCAGGAGTCGCATCAGGTCGGAGGGGCGGTGCACGCGCGCGGGGAGCAGTGGTTCGTCGCCCTCGACCTCGTCGGCGTACACCTCGTCCACCACGTTGGCGTCCGTCTGCTTCTCGTCGGTGTTCGCGTCAGTGACGCCCTTTTCGCCTGCCTTGGGGGTGTCCGGGCGCGACGCAGCCGCAGAGGTGCCCTCCGTGTCCCCGGAATGCGCACCCTGCTGCTTCATCGTCTCTTCTTGATCTCGTATCACCGATCACCGCCCGCACGATGGTGGCATGCCCCACCGACACACGGGGGCATCAGGGTGCAAATGCGGGGGCGCACAGTCTGCCTGAAGCACCACTCCCGGGCGAGGGTCACGCACCGTCGCCAGGGCGTCACACTGTCGGTGGCGTGGGGCAGGATGGGACGGATGAGCGAGCAGAGCCATCCGGACGACACCGGCGCGGAGCACGCGGACGCGCTTCCCGAGTACGCCGAGCGTGTCCTCGAAGTCGCCGAACTGATCCCGCCGGGGCGTGTCATGACGTACGGCGACGTCGCCGAGTGGCTGGAGGAGGGCGGTCCGCGCCAGGTCGGCCGCGTGATGGCCCTCTACGGCGGAGCTGTGCCGTGGTGGCGCGTGGTGCGTTCCGACGGAGTGCTCCTCCCGGGCCACGAACTGCGGGCACTCGACCACTACCGCGCGGAGAGCACGCCCCTGAGGGTGGCGAGCAGGGCCGCCGAGGGCCATCTGCCCCGCCTCGACATGCGGCGGGCGCGATGGGACGGCGGCGAACGCGCGACGGGTCACACCTGACAGCTTCCGCCATCGGACCGGGTC
The DNA here is from genome assembly GCF_043198595.1 of Streptomyces sp. NPDC048751. Taxonomy (NCBI): domain Bacteria; kingdom Bacillati; phylum Actinomycetota; class Actinomycetes; order Kitasatosporales; family Streptomycetaceae; genus Streptomyces; species Streptomyces sp. NPDC048751. The sequence goes on along the minus strand of NZ_JBICUX010000002.1, from coordinate 281,649 downwards.
GAGGGGAGTCCGTGGTCCGTACGGGGGAGACGGGGCACGTCCGTGGGATGACGTACGTTCGTGAGGCGAGGGACTCGCGTGGCGTACGCGCCCTGTGGGGCTGCCGGGAAGAAGGGGAAGCCCTCTTTCCGGTCCGCCCGTCGGCGTAGCGTCGGCTGCACGTGTCCCTCTCACCCCGCGGTCACCGCCCGCACCGCACGGCGGCCCGCCCCCGGCGCTCGCGCCGGCAGCGACAAGCCCATGCACTCCCACCAGGACCGGCGAACCACGTGAGCTCCTCTTCCTCCACCAGGCGCCTGCCGCACCCCCAGGTGCGGCAGGGGAGCCGTGGCGCTTACCGACTGGTACGTACCCCGCCGACCCGCGTCGACCCCCCTCGTTTGGACGCCGCACAGCGTGCCGTGGTTGACCACACGTCCGGGCCGCTGCTCGTCCTCGCGGGTCCGGGCACCGGCAAGACCACCACGCTCGTGGAGTCCGTGGCGGCCCGCGTCGCCCGAGGCGGTGATCCCGCGCGGATCCTCGTGCTGACGTTCAGCCGCAAGGCGGCCGTCGAACTGCGCGACCGCATGGCCCTGCGCACCGGAGCCGCCCGCGCGCCACAGGCGACCACCTTCCACTCGTTCTGCTACGCCCTGGTCCGCGCCCACCAGGACAGCGAGCTGTTCGCCGAGCCGCTGCGGCTGCTGTCCGGCCCCGAGCAGGACGTGACCGTCCGCGAGCTGCTCGCGGGACAGCCCGACCTGGAACGGCTCGGCCTCGCTCACGTGCGCTGGCCGGACGAGTTGCGCGCCTGCCTGACCACCCGCGGCTTCGCCGACGAGGTCCGCGCGGTCCTCGCCCGCAGCCGTGAACTGGGCCTGGGGCCCGACGCCCTGGACGCCTTCGCCCGCCGCACGGGCCGTCCCGACTGGCGCGCCGCGGCCGCCTTCCTCGCCGAGTACCTCGACGTGCTCGACCTGCAGGGCGTGCTCGACTACGCGGAACTGGTCCACCGCGCGGTCCTCCTCGCCCACCGCCCCGAGGTCGCCGAGCAGCTCGCCGCCCGGTACGACGCCGTGTTCGTCGACGAGTACCAGGACACCGACGCGGCTCAGGTACGACTGCTGCACGCCCTCGCAGGCGGCGGCCGCACCCTGGTCGCCTTCGGTGACCCCGACCAGTCGATCTACGCGTTCCGGGGCGCCGACGTGAACGGCATCCTGGACTTCCCCGACGCCTTCCCGCGCGCGGACGGGCGCCCCGCCCCCGTCGAGGTGCTGCGCACGTCCCGCCGCTCCGGCGCAGGGCTGCTGGCCGCGACCCGGCTGCTCACCCAACGCATGCCGCTGACCCGCCTGCCGGCCGACAAGGTGCGCGCCCACCGCGAGCTCGCGCCCACCCGGGACGGCGGCCGCGTGGAGGTCTTCACCTACCCGACGCCGGGCATGGAGCTGGACAACGTCGCCGACATCCTCCGCCGCGCGCACCTGGAGGACGGCGTCCCCTGGGGCGAGATGGCCGTCCTGGTGCGCGCCGGATCCCGCTCGATACCGACGGTCCGCCGCGCGCTCACCGCGGCGGGCGTGCCCCTCGACATCGACGGCGACGACCTCCCCCTGCGCCACGAACCGGCGGTGGCACCCCTGCTGACGGCCCTGCGAGCGGTGGCGACGGCGGCGGTCACCCATTCCGAGGTGCCGCTGTCCGAGGCGGGGGCCGCTGCCGAGGTGCCGCTGACCGAGGCGGGGGCCGCTGCCGACGTGCCGCCGTCCGAGCGGGGGGCCGCTGCCGAAGTGCGGCCGTCCGGGTCGGGGGCCGCTGCCGAAAGGCCGACGCCGGAGCCCGGGGGCGCTGCCGAGGTGCCGCTGTCCGAGGCGGGGGCCGCTGCCGAGGTGCCGCTGACCGAGGCGGGAGCCGCTGCCGAGGTGCCGCCGTCCGAGTCGGGGGCCCGCGCCGAAGGGCCGACGCCCGAGCCCTGCTGGCTCGACACCGAGACCGCCCTCGCGCTCCTCGCCTCGCCCCTCGCCGGCATGGACGCCGCCGATCTGCGTCGCCTCGGGCGTGCCCTGCGCGAGGAGGAGCGCGCCGCGGGCAACCCGCTGCCGCCGCCCTCGGACGACCTGCTCGCTCGGGCCCTCGCCGAGCCGGAGTGCCTGGTCGCGCACGACCCGACGTACGCGCGCGGTGCCCAGCGCCTCGGCGCGCTGCTCGGGAAGGCCCGCGCGCGCCTCGCCGGAGGCGGTACGGCCGAGGAGGCGCTGTGGGACCTGTGGGAGGGCACTCCGTGGCCCACCCGCCTGGAGCGGGCTGCCCGGCGGGGCGGCGCGGCCGGTCGCAACGCCGACCGTGACCTCGACGCCGTGTGCGCGCTCTTCGCCACCGCGGCCCGCGCGGAGGAGCGCGTCGGTGGCCGGGGCGCCCTGAACTTCCTGGAGGAGATCGACTCCCAGGACATCGCCGCCGATACCCTCACCCGGCGTGCGGTACGCCCCGACGCGGTACGCCTGATGACGGCGCATCGCTCCAAGGGCCTCCAGTGGCGACTGGTCGTCGTGGCCGGCGTCCAGGAGGGCCTGTGGCCGGACCTGCGCCGCCGCGGTTCCCTCCTGGAGGCCGACCGCATCGGCCGCGACGGACTCGCCGAACCGCTCACCCCCGGCGCACTGCTCGCCGAGGAGCGCCGCCTGTTCTACGTGGCCGCCACGCGTGCGCGTGAACGCCTCGTCGTCACCGCGGTGAAGACCCCCGCCGACGACGGCGACCAGCCCTCCCGCTTCCTGACGGAACTCGGCGTCGAACCCAAGGACGTCACCGGCCGCCCCCGCCGCCCCCTGTCGGTCGCCGCGCTCGTCGCCGAGCTGCGCGCCACGACGGTCGACCCGCAGGCGTCCGACGCCCTCAGGGAGGCGGCGGCACGGCGGCTGGCCCGGCTCGCCGCGCTCGCCGACGAGGACGGGCGCCCGCTGGTGCCGTCCGCGCACCCCTACCGCTGGTGGGGCATGTTCGAGCCGACCGAGAGCAAGGTGCCGCTGCGCAACCGCGACCAGCCCGTCGTCCTGTCCGGCAGCGCCCTCGACCAACTCGCCAACACCTGTGCCCTCCAGTGGTTCCTGGGCCGTGAGGTGAAGGCCGACGCCCCCGCGACCGCCGCCCAGGGCTTCGGCAACGTGGTCCACGTCCTCGCCGACGAGGTCGCCTCCGGGCACACCCCCGCCGACCTCGCCGTCCTCATGGAACGCCTCGACTCCGTGTGGAACGCGCTCGCCTTCGACGCGCCGTGGAAGTCGCACCAGGAGAAGGAACACGCGCGCGTGGCCCTCGAACGCTTCCTCCAGTGGCACGTCATGGACCGCGCGGGACGCGCCCCCGTGGCGAGCGAGCACGACTTCGACGTCACCCTCGGAGCCGGTGACTACGAGGTACGCATCCGCGGCCAGATGGACCGCGTGGAGGCGGACGGCGAGGGCCGTGCGTATGTCGTCGACTTCAAGACCGGCAAACAGCCCGTCAGTTCCGCCGAGGTGGAACGCCATCCCCAGCTGGCCGTCTACCAGCTCGCCGTGCGCGAGGGAGCCGTTGACGACGCCTTCGACGGCGTACGGCCCGAACCGGGCGGCGCCGAACTCGTCCAGCTGCGGCAGGGGGCCGCCAAGCGCGACGGCGGCGAGACCCTGCCCAAGGTGCAGGCCCAGGAGCCACTGGAGGGGGAGTGGATCGGCGAACTGCTGGCCACCGCCGCCGGAAAGGTGCTCGACGAGCGGTTCGCGCCCACCACCGGCCAGCAGTGCGCGCACTGCGCGTTCCGGGCTTCGTGCAGCGCACGGCCCGAGGGGCGGCACGTGGTCGAGTGACACGAGTGTCAGTGCCCGCGGTTAGCCTCTCCGACATGCCCGCCCGTATCTCCGATCCCGAGCAGCTCAAGGAGCTCCTCGGGATCCCGTTCACCCCCGAGCAGATGGCGTGCGTCGTCGCGCCTCCCGCTCCCCAGGTGATCGTGGCCGGAGCCGGGTCGGGCAAGACGACGGTGATGGCGGCCCGCGTGGTGTGGCTGGTCGGCACCGGCCAGGTCGCCCCCGAACAGGTCCTCGGCCTGACCTTCACCAACAAGGCCGCCGGTGAACTCGCCGAGCGCGTCCGCAAGGCGCTGATCAAGGCGGGCGTCACCGACCCCGACGTCATCGACCCGGACAACCCCCCGGGCGAGCCGGTGATCTCCACGTACCACGCCTTCGCAGGCCGCCTGCTGACCGACCACGGTCTGCGCATCGGCCTCGAACCGACCTCACGCCTGCTCGCCGACGCCACCCGCTACCAACTCGCCGCGCGGGTCCTGCGCGAGGCCCCCGGCCCCTATCCGTCCCTCACACGGTCCTTCGCCGACCTGGTCAGCGACCTCCTCGCCCTCGACGCCGAGCTCGCCGAACACCTCGTACGGCCCGAGGACCTGCGCGCCTACGACGCCGAACTGCTGGGCGCCCTCCAGAACGCCAAGCTCACCAACGCCGACCTGCGCAGGGTTCCCGAGGCGGCCGCCGCCCGCCGGGAACTCGCCGAACTGGTGCTGCGCTACCGGGCCGCGAAGCGCGAGCGCGACCTGCTCGACTTCGGCGACCAGATCGCCCTCTCCGCGCGGCTCGCGAGTCTGCCGGAGGTGGGCCGTGCCCTGCGCGAGGAGTTCCGCGTGGTGCTCCTCGACGAGTACCAGGACACGTCTGTGGCCCAGCGCGTCCTGCTCGCGGGCCTGTTCGGGGACGGCACCGGGCACCCTGTGACCGCCGTCGGAGACCCGTGCCAGGCGATCTACGGCTGGCGCGGCGCCTCCGTGGCCAACCTCGACGACTTCCCCGAGCACTTCGCGCACGCCGACGGCCGCCCCGCGTCCCGGCAGGCCCTCAGCGAGAACCGCCGCAGCGGCGGCCGCCTCCTCGACCTCGCCAACGGCCTGGCCGAACCCCTCCGCGCGATGCACGCGGGCGTGGAGGCCCTGCGCCCGGCCCCCGGCGCCGAACGCGACGGCGTGGTGCGCTGCGCGCTCCTGCGTACCCACGCCGAGGAGATCGACTGGATCGCCGACTCCATCGCCCACCTGGTGAACACCGGCAAGGCCCCCGGCGAGATCGCCGTGTTGTGCCGCACGGCGACCGACTTCGCGGAGATCCAGGGCGCGTTGGTCGCCCGGGACGTCCCCGTCGAGGTGGTGGGCCTGTCCGGGTTGCTGCACCTGCCCGAGGTCGCCGACCTCGTCGCCGTCTGCGAGGTCCTCCAGGACCCCGGCGCCAACGCCTCCCTGGTCCGTCTGCTGACCGGCCCGCGCTGGCGCATCGGCCCGCGCGACCTCGCTCTCCTCGGGCGACGCGCCCGGCTCCTCGTCGCCCACGCGCGCGGGGACGACGCCGACGACCCCGACCGCCGGCTCGCCGAAGCCGTCGAGGGCGTCGACCCGGCCGAGGTGATCTCGCTCGCGGACGCCCTCGACACGTTCCTGGAGACACCCCTGTACGGCGACGCCGGCACCAGGGACGACGACGGACTGCCCTTCTCGCCGGACGCGCGCGTGCGGTTCGCCCGCCTCGCCGCCGAACTGCGCGACCTGCGCCGCTCCCTCTCCGACCCGCTGATGGACGTCCTGCACCGCGTCCTCGCCGTCACCGGCCTGGAGGTGGAACTGTCGGCGTCACCGCACGCCCTGGCCGCCCGTCGCCGCGAGACCCTGTCGAACTTCCTCGACATCGCCGCCTCCTTCGCCTCCAACGAGAACGCGGCGAGCCTGCTCGCCTTCCTCGGCTTCCTGCGCACCGCCGCCCAGTACGAGAAGGGCCTCGACAACGCGCTGCCCGGCGGCGAGAACACCGTCAAGGTGCTCACCGCGCACAAGTCCAAGGGCCTGGAGTGGGACGTCGTCGCCGTCCCCGGCCTGGTCACCGGCACGTTCCCCAGCAGCCAGGGCCGCGAGAAGTGGACCGCCCAGGCCAAGGTGCTGCCGCACGAACTGCGCGGTGACGCCGACACGCTGCCCGAGGTGGCGGCATGGGACTCGCGGGGCCTGAAGGCCTTCCACGAGGAGATGAAGGAACACCAGCACACCGAGGAACTCCGCCTCGGCTACGTCACCTTCACCCGCCCCCGCTCCCTCCTGCTGGGCTCCGGCCACTGGTGGGGCCCCACCCAGAAGAAGCCCCGCGGGCCGTCCGCCTTCCTGCTGGCCCTCCACGAGCACTGCGCGGCCGGCCACGGGGAGATCGAGGCGTGGGCGGACGAGCCGGAGGAGGGCGAGGAGAATCCGGCCCTGCACCGCGCGGGCGCCGACCAGGTGTGGCCCCTGCCCCTGGACGACACCGCCCTCGCCCGCCGCCGCGCCGCCGCCGAGACCGTCCTCGCCCACCTCGAGCACCTCACCTCCCCCGAGGACGGCCACCCCGCCGCCCACGCCACGCACCCCTACGACGACCCGGACTGGCCGCCGCCCCCGGAGCACGAGGAGCCGCCGTACGACGAGGAGGACCTCGTCGACGAGACCGACCCCTTCGAGGAGGAGGCTCCCTTCGACGAGCGCTCCTACGACGAGTCTTCCCATGACGGGGACGCCGCCTTCGACGGTGACCTCTCCGACTGGGACGCCATGCCCACGGACCGCCCTACGGTCCCGCACCAGGCGACGGCCCCCGAACCGTCCCTCGGCCCACCCCCCACACGCCACACCACCCACACCGGCCCGGCGCGCCTCACGCCCGAGGAAGCCCGTGCCATCGCCTCCTGGGACCGTGACCTCGACGCCCTCGCAGGCGAGCTCCAGCGCGCCCGCCAGAGCGTCACCGACGTCCCCCTGCCGACCACGCTGACCGCCTCCCAGCTGCTGCGGCTGGCCGCCGACCCGGACGGCTTCGCGCAGGAACTCGCACGCCCCATGCCGCGCCCTCCCCAACCCGCCGCCCGCCGGGGCACCCGGTTCCACGCCTGGGTCGAGGCCCGCTTCGAAGCGCTGACACTGCCCATGCTGGAGCCGGAGGACCTGCCCGGCAGCGAGGCCGAGATCGCCGACGAGCGGGACCTGGAGGCGCTCAAGGACGCCTTCGAGCGCACCGAGTACGCCCACCGCACGCCCCACCGAGTCGAGGCCCCCTTCCAGATCGAGATCGCCGGCCGCGTCGTACGGGGCCGTATCGACGCCGTGTACAAGGAAGGCGACGGCAGGACGGCGACGTACGAGATCGTCGACTGGAAGACCAACCGCGCCCGCACCGCCGACCCGCTCCAGCTCGCCCTGTACCGCCTGGCCTGGGCCGAGCAGCGGGGCGTGCCCCTGGAGTCGGTCACGGCCGCGTTCCTGTACGTCCGCGACGGCGAGGTCGTACGGCCGGACGACCTGCCGGGCCGGGCCGCGCTGGAGCGGCTGCTCCTGGACGAGCCGTCGTGTGACGAACCGCCCAGCGAGGATGCCGGTGCGGGCCGATAGGGTCGTGGCCATGAGCCAGCCCGTTGACAGTGCCGTCAGCGCCGTCCGTACGTACATCGAGCAGCACCGTGCCGCCTTCCTCGACGACCTCGTCGAGTGGCTGCGCATCCCGTCCGTGTCGGCCCAGCCCGACCACGCTCCCGACGTACGACGCAGCGCCGACTGGCTCGCCACCCGCCTCAAGGAGACCGGGTTCCCGACCACCGCGGTCTGGGAGACCCCGGGCGCCCCCGCCGTCTACGCGGAGTGGCCCTCCGGCGATCCCGAGGCGCCCACGGTCCTCGTCTACGGCCACCACGACGTGCAGCCCGCCGCCCGCGAGGACGGCTGGGACGGCGAGCCCTTCGAACCCGTCGTCCGGGAGAACCGCCTCCACGCACGCGGGGCGGCCGACGACAAGGGCCAGGTCTTCTTCCACACGCTCGGCGTCCGCGCCCATCTCGCCGCCACGGGCCGCACCGCCCCTGCCGTGAACCTGAAGCTCCTGATCGAGGGCGAGGAGGAGTCCGGCTCGCCACACTTCCGCACCCTCGTCGAGGAGAACGCCGAGCGGCTGGCCGCCGACGCCGTGGTCGTCTCCGACACCGGCATGTGGTCCGAGGACACCCCCACGGTGTGCACGGGCATGCGGGGCCTCGCCGAGTGCGAGATCCGGCTCCACGGCCCCGACCAGGACATCCACTCCGGCTCCTTCGGCGGAGCCGTCCCCAACCCGGCGACCGCCGTGGCCCGACTGGTCGCCGCCCTGCACGACGAGCACGCGCGCGTGGCGATCCCCGGGTTCTACGACGGCGTCGTCGAGCTCACCGACCGCGAGCGGGAACTCTTCGCCGAGCTGCCCTTCGACGAGGAGCGGTGGCTGCGCACCGCCAAGTCCCGCGCCGCCCACGGCGAGGCCGGGTACACCACCCTGGAGCGCGTCTGGGCCCGTCCCACCGCCGAGGTCAACGGCATCGGCGGCGGTTACCAGGGCGCCGGGAGCAAGACGATCATCCCGTCCTCGGCGATGGTGAAGCTGTCCTTCCGACTGGTCGCGGGCCAGGATCCCGACCGCGTCGAGAAGGCCGTCCGCGCGTGGGCCGCCGACCAGGTGCCCGCGGGGATCCGCCCCGAGATCACCTTCAGCCCCGCCACCCGCCCGTGCCTGACTCCTCTGGACCACCCGGCGCTCCAGTCCGTGGCCCGCGCCATGGGCCGCGCTTTCGAGACGCCGGTCCGCTTCACCCGTGAGGGCGGCTCGGGACCCGCCGCCGACCTCCAGGACGTCCTCGGTGCCCCCGTCCTCTTCCTGGGCATCTCCGTCCCGTCCGACGGCTGGCACGCCCCGAACGAGAAGGTCGAGCTGGACCTGCTCCTCAAGGGCGTCGAGACCAGCGCGTACCTGTGGAGCGACCTCGCGGAGAACTGGCGTCGTGCACCTTGACCGCTCCGAGCCGCCCTTGGCGGCGCCGCGCGCGGGGCACACTGAGAGGGCCGCCCCGCCCACCCAGGACCCGCCGGACCCGGCCGCCTGCTGCCGTACGTCCCGCTGAACCGACCGCCGAAACCATCCTTGCCACCGGGGGAGATGCATACACCCGTGACCGCCTGGACCGACCACACCGCCGACCGACCCATCTCGCTCACCGCGCCCAGCGGCATCGACCGGGCCGCCCACCACCGGCTCGACGAGGCCTGGCTCGCGGCGGCGTGGAGCCACCCCTCGACGCGCTGCTTCGTGGTCTCAGGCGGCCAGGCCCTCATCGACGAGACGCCCGACGGCCGGACCGAACTCGTCATGACCCCGTCCTTCGAGGCCCCTCTCACCGAGGCCCACCGCTACTTCCTGGGCATCGACGAGGACGGCGTCAGCTACTTCGCCCTCCAGAAGGACGGGCTGCCCGGCCGTATCGACCAGTCTGCGCGCCCGGCCGGTCTGCGCGAGGCGGGCCTGCTGCTGTCGGCGCGCGACGCCGGTCTGATGGTGCACGCGGTCGGACTGGAGAACTGGCAGCGCACGCACCGCTTCTGCTCCCGCTGCGGCGAGCGCACGGTCATCGCCGCGGCCGGGCACATCCGCCGCTGCCAGGCCTGTGGCGCCGAGCACTACCCGCGCACCGACCCCGCCGTGATCATGGCGGTCACCGACGAGGACGACCGCATCCTGCTCGGCCGCCAGGTCCACTGGCCCGAGGGCCGCTTCTCCACGCTGGCCGGCTTCGTCGAGCCCGGGGAGTCCATAGAGCAGTCGGTGCGCCGCGAGGTCTGCGAGGAGGCCGGCATCGCGGTCGGTCCGGTCGAGTACGTCGCCAGTCAGCCCTGGCCCTTCCCGTCCAGCCTCATGCTGGGTTTCATGGCGCGGGCCACCTCCACCGACATCACCGTCGACGGCGACGAACTGCACGAGGCCCGCTGGTTCTCCCGCGACGAACTGCGCGCCGCGTTCGAGTCCGGCGAGGTCCTGCCGCCGTACGGGATCTCCATCGCGGCCCGCCTGATCGAGATCTGGTACGGCAAGCCGCTGCCGACGCGCAGCATCTGACGTGGTGTGACGCGAAATGCAGAAGGGGTGGCTGTTCCCGCTCGGGAACAGCCACCCCTTCTGTGTCTCACAGCGGTGCGGTCACGCGCCGATCTTCTGCTTCACCTGAGCCAGCGAAGGGTTCGTCAGCGTCGAGCCGTCCGGGAAGAGGACGGTCGGGACCGTCTGGTTTCCGCCATTCGCCTTCTCCACGAAAGCGGCGGACGCCGGGTCCTGCTCGATGTTGATCTCGTTGTACGTGATGCCTTCGCGCTCCAGCTGCTTCTTCAGCCGCTGGCAGTAGCCGCACCACGTCGTGCTGTACATCGTCACAGTGCCCTGCATGTCTCGCGCGCTCCTCTGATGGCTCGGGGAAAGAGGTCGTCCGGTGCGGAAACGTACGCGAGCGGGCCGCCATTCCCGCCGGGGGTATGCCCGCCCGCGTGACGCCTGCCGCATTAGTACGACTGCGAGCGGCTCCCTGTGGACAACCGACTCACCCGCCCCGGGCGACCTGGCAGCATGGCTGTGTGACAGCAGCAACGCACTCCACCCTCTTCCCGCAGGCACCGGACACTGCCGACGCGGTGCTCGAAGGGCTCGACCCCGAGCAGCGCGAGGTGGCCACCTCCCTGCACGGGCCGGTGTGCGTACTGGCGGGTGCCGGCACCGGAAAGACCAGAGCGATCACCCACCGCATCGCCTACGGCGTACGCGCGGGGATCCTCCAGCCGTCCAGTGTGCTCGCCGTCACCTTCACCAACCGTGCCGCGGGAGAGATGCGCGGGCGGCTGCGCCTCCTCGGCGCGCAGGGGGTCCAGGCCCGCACCTTCCACTCCGCCGCGCTCCGGCAACTGCAGTACTTCTGGCCGAAAGCCATCGGTGGCTCCCTGCCCCGGCTCGTCGACCGCAAGATCCAGCTCGTGGCCGACGCGGCCGCCGCCTGCCGCATCCGGCTCGACCGGGGCGAACTGCGGGACGTCACCGCCGAGATCGAGTGGTCGAAGGTCACCCAGACCGTCCCCGCCGACTACGCGGCGGCCGCCGCCAAGGCCGGTCGGGACACGCCCCGCGACCCCGCCGAGATCGCCCAGCTGTACTCCGTCTACGAGGACCTCAAGCGCGACCGGGGCGTCATCGACTTCGAGGACGTCCTGCTGCTGACCGTCGCCGTCCTGCAGGACCGGCACGACATCGCCGAACAGGTGCGCGCCCAGTACCAGCACTTCGTCGTCGACGAGTACCAGGACGTCAGCCCCCTCCAGCAACGTCTGCTGGAACTGTGGCTCGGCGACCGGGACAACCTGTGCGTGGTCGGCGACGCGAGCCAGACCATCTACTCGTTCACCGGGGCGACGCCGGACCACCTCCTCGACTTCCGCACCCGCCACCCCGGCGCCACCGTCGTCAAGCTGGTCCGCGACTACCGCTCCACCCCGCAGGTCGTCCACCTCGCCAACGGCCTGCTCGCCCAGGCCCGCGGCCGCGCCGCCGACCACCGGCTCGAGCTGGTCTCCCAGCGCGCCCCGGGCCCCGAGCCCGCCTACACCGAGTACACCGACGAGCCCGCCGAGGCGGAGGGTGCCGCCCACCGCATCCGTGACCTCATCGACGCGGGCGTCCCGGCCGGCGAGATCGCCGTCCTGTTCCGCACGAACGCCCAGTCGGAGACCCACGAACAGGCCCTCGCGGATGCCGGGGTGCCCTACCAGCTGCGTGGCGCCGAGCGGTTCTTCGACCGGCCCGAGGTGCGTAAGGCGGGCATCGCCCTGCGCGCCTCGGCCCGCTTCGGCGGCAACGACTCCCTCCTCGCCGACGCCGTCGACCTGCCCTCCCAGGTGCGGGCCGTGCTCTCCGGTGAGGGCTGGACCACGCAGCCCCCGGCCGGCTCGGGAGCCGTCAGGGAGCGCTGGGAGTCGCTGGCCGCGCTGGTCAACCTGGCGCAGGACTTCGCCGCCGCCAAGCCCGGCGCCACCCTGGCCGACCTGGTCGCCGAACTCGACGAGCGGGCGAACGCCCAGCACGCGCCCACCGTGCAGGGCGTCACCCTGGCCTCGCTGCACTCCGCCAAGGGGCTGGAGTGGGACGTCGTGTTCCTGGTCGGGGTCGCCGAGGGGATGATGCCGATCACCTACGCCAAGACCGAGGAACAGATCGAGGAGGAGCGCCGCCTGCTCTACGTGGGCGTCACCCGCGCCCGCGAGCGGCTGCACCTCTCCTGGGCGCTGTCCCGCTCGCCCGGCGGCCGGCCGAACCGCCGCCCCAGCCGCTTCCTGGACGGGCTGCGCCCGGGCTCGGCCGGTGCCGCCGGTCGTGGCGGCACGGCCGCCTCCGGAGGCGTCGAGCGCGGCTTCGCGGGCCGGGGACCGACCGCCGTGCCACGGCGGACGCAGCGGGCCCCCGCCCGGTGCCGGGTCTGCGGGCGCACGCTGACAGACGCCGGTGAGATGAAGCTGATGCGCTGCGAGGACTGTCCGTCCGACATGGACGAGGGTCTGTACGAGCGGCTGCGCGAATGGCGCGCCGAGCAGGCGGAGCTCAGCGGGCAGCCCGGATTCTGCGTTTTCACCGACAAGACCCTTATGGCGATCGCCGAGGCAGCTCCCGACGACCCGGGCGAGCTGGCGCGGATCCCGGGGGTCGGCGCGCGCAAGCTCAACCGCTACGGGGCCGATGTCCTGGCCATCTGCGCAGGCAGAGGCCCCGGGGAGGACGATCGCCGGAACTGACGCGAACTCGTCGAAAAAATAGTTTGCGCATGCCCCAGCAATCCCCATAGGTTCTTAGCCACGGGGACGGAGGCCTTCTCGGAGGCCCCGCTTTCGTGTTGTACTTGCATACCCGCGCGGACTGGTTCACCCCAGTCCCTGAGACGCCGAGAGGAGGCGATTCCAGTGATCAGCATCGAGACCAGCTCCATCAGCACCGCCAAAATGACCGATCGCTCGGTCGTCTCCATGTGCCTGCTCGGCGACTCCCCTCTGGGCACCGGTCTGTCCGGCACTCGTGCCGTGCGTCCGGCGTCCGCCCTGTCTCTCTCGGGCCTTCCCGTCCGCGAGCGCAATGAGCGACCGACCAAGGCACTGGAAGCAGCAGTAAAGGCGCAGGCGCAGGCCTATGCCTTTGCGGTGACCGGTGCCGGATTCCGGAAGCAGACGACGCAGCACCACCTGATGTGGGCCTTCCGTGGGCCAGAACCCTGGAGTGATCCAGCCTGACAGTCGATCAGGCCGGCGCCTTCAGGGCCGCGGAACCCCACCCGGGATCCGCGGCCCTTTTGTTTTCCCCGAACGGGGACGACGGAGCGAAGGGGCCTCGGGGCAAGAAAAGAACCCGGTACCAGCCGCCACCCGGTCCAACAGGACCGGAAACGACCAGACGAGGAAGACGAACCGTGCAACTCGAAGCGCACGCCCCGTCCGTACCGCCTTCCGAAACGATCCCCCCGCCCGGCCTCACGGAGGACTCCACCTTGACCCCGCTCACCGCGCTCACCGCGCTCGACGACGCCATCGAGAACCTCGGCGTACCCGTCCCCTGCCGCTCCTACGACCCCGAGGTCTTCTTCGCCGAGTCCCCGGCCGACGTCGAGTACGCCAAGTCCCTGTGCCGCACCTGCCCGCTGATGGAGGCCTGCCTCGCCGGCGCCAAGGAACGGCGTGAGCCGTGGGGCGTCTGGGGTGGCGAGCTGTTCGTCCAGGGTGTTGTCGTCGCCCGGAAGCGGCCGCGTGGCCGCCCGCGCAAGAACCCGGTCACGGCATGAACACCGCAGGAACGATCGACCGCCCTCTCACGCACGACCCCAAGAAGCAGGCCCCGATGAAGCCGTCCACCAGCGAGCCCGCCGGCTCCGCGACCGAAGACGTCACCACCACCCGCGCGAACGACTCGCGCCAGAACAGGACCCGAGAGATGCAACTCATCCCAGAAGCCCTGGCTCGTGCGCATATGCACGAGCGACTGCACGAGGCCGAGCAGGAACGCCGGGCCGTGCGCCTGGCGACCGCCCGCCGGATGCAGCGCCGGGCCGAGCGCGCCTCGATGCGCGCCCGCCGCGCGCTCGCCATGGCGGTCATGCAGTAAGGAGCCCTTGCACCATGCCCGCCCGGGGCGCTCATAGTGCAAGGACCCCCAAGGCCTTCACCCACCTGAGCGGGGGCCGGTCCGACGAACGGACCGGCCCCCGCGGTGCGTTGTGCGCCCGATCAGCCGAGCAGCTCGGAGGAAAGCCGCGGCCTCCGGGCCTCAGGCTTCCGCCGCCGACTCCTCCTCACCCAGGTCCTCGACCGCGTCCTCGTCCTCGTTTACGTCCTCCGGCACGAACCCGGGGAGCCACTCCTGCAGTTCCTCGCGCATCCGCACCGTCGCACCGAGCTGGCACAGCACGCCGATGGTGCTCAGCGTCACCCGGTGGATGAGGAGATAGGCCGGAGGCAGGTTCAGGCGCTTGCCCAGCTGGTAGGCGGGGGAGCGGGGGTCGGCTATGCGGGCCGCCTGGCTGCGCATCCAGCCGCGGGTGAAGGTGAACTCGTCGACCTGGGCGGGCTCGATGATCGGCAGGAGGTAGTCGAGGACCGCGTCGGGGTCCAGGTCGATGGACTCCTTGACGAATCCCTCGGCGCACAGGAGCTCGTAGACGGCTTCCGCCTCGCCGTCGAGCGTCATCCGCAGGGAGTCGCCGATGGGCGTCGGCAGGCCGCCGGGAAGGCGGTCGACCGTGCCGAAGTCCAGGACGCCCAGACGCCAGGACTCCTCGTCGTCCGGTCCGCCGGGCAGGAGACGGAAGTTGCCGGGGTGCGGGTCGGCGTGCAGGAGGCCGGTGCGGGCCGGGCCGGAGAAGAGGAAACGGGCCAGGAGCTGCCCGGCGCGGTCCCGCTGCTCCTGGGTGCCGTCGGAGATGATCTCCGACAGGGGGATGCCGTCGATCCACTCGGTGACCAGGACCTGGTCGCACTGGTGGACGACCGCCGGCACCACGACGTCGGGGTCGCCCGCGAACTCCTCCGCATGGGCCTGCTGCGCCTGGGCCTCCAGTTCGTAGTCGAGTTCCTCGGAGACACGGTCCCTGAGCTCGGAGATCAGTGGCTTGACGTCCATGCCCGGGATGAGCGGGCCCAACAGCCGGGCGAAGCGGCTCAGTTGGTTCAGATCGGACAGCAGGGCGTCACCGGCGCCCGGGTACTGCACCTTGACCGCGACCTCGCGGCCGTCGTGCCACACGCCCCGGTGGACCTGGCCGATCGAGGCCGCCGCGGCCGGCTTGTCCTCGAACTCCAGGAACAGGCTCTGCCAGTCCTCACCGAGCCGCTCCTCGAGCACGCCGTGCACCGTGCGCGTCGGCATGGGCGGCGCCGCGTCCTGGAGTTTGGTCAGGGCCGCGCGGTAGGGACCCGCGACTTCCTCGGGCAGCGCCGACTCGAAGACGGACAGCGCCTGCCCGAACTTCATCGCGCCGCCCTTCAGCTCACCGAGCACCTTGAACAACTGGTCCGCGGTGCGCTGCTGCAGCTCGCGGCCGACGAGCTCCGCCGACTCGCCCACGATCCGTTTGCCGAGCCCCCAGGTGGCCCGCCCGGCGAAGCCGAGCGGAAGCGCGGCGAGCTTGGCGGTCCGGGTGACCGCCTTCCGGGGAAGATCAGACATGCGCCCTCCAAGTCCCAGCCGGCCGCGCCGCGCCTGCCTTACGGCATAACTCCGTTGACGGCCGTTGCCCCGCCATTGTCGCGTGCGGGCCCTCGGTCTCCGAAGTGTGTTCTCCCTCAGCTTCTTTCTCAGCTACTTTCTCAGTTCGGTCCGTGGCTCTCCGTGGCTCTCCGCAACCTCTTCCGTTGCCTTCCGCGCGGCCCCGCACGGGCATGCGGGGTGCGCCCGGACCGGCCGCGCGTGCCAGTGCAGGCCCGGCAAGGACACCTCCCAGCGGGCGCCCGCGCTCGACGGCACATGACCGTCCAGAAAAGCGAGCGCGTGCGCGGCGGCCAGTCCGGCGACGGTCGTGGCCAGCGTCAGATCGCAGGGGCGCACCTGGCGCGGCTTCCCGGAGCGCCACTGCGCGACCAGCCGCGGCCAGGTCGGATCCCGGTCGGCGCGCCCCTCCTGAAGACAGCCCGCGCAGCCCGTCTCTCCTGGCAGGACGAAGGGGCCGACCACCCCCGTCCCTTCCACGACGCCCGTATAGAGGTGTGGTGTGCCGGAGGAGACGAGCGGAGCGGCGTCGGACGGGCACGGTGAGTGCACGGCGACGTCGTCCCGTGGGGCGAGGACCACAAGGGAGAAGCCGGGGTCCGCCTCCTCGGGCCGCGTGCGGGTGCCGTGGCGCGAGGGCCGGTCGGGGGCGGCCCGGCGCGCCGCACGGCAGGCGGCCTCGTCCCGGCGTTCGCCGACGGCCTCGGCGGGCAGCCCGCCCGGTGCCACGTCCCACGGCTCGACCCGGCCGCCGTCACGGACATCGACCTCGCCGACGCCCGCTCCTGCCAGCAGCGAGGCCAGCACCGCGCCCACCCGTCCCGCGCCCCTGACCTGCACCCGCAAGGAGCGGCGGGCGGCCAGCCGGACGACGGCGTCGCCCGGTTCCCGGGTGATCAGGGAGAGGGAGGCGAGGTCCGGGCGGAGCCGGTCGAGGGCCTGCTTCCTGTCGCGCAGGGCGTCGGCGGCGGCCCCGCCTCCCTTCGCGTCGTCGAGCAGCCCAGCCCGCGACAGCCGTTCCACCAGCGTGTCGACCTGACCGTCCGGCAGGCCCACGCGGCGACCCTCCTCACGCAGCAGCGCCATGCCGCGGGTGCCGTTGAGCAGGTCGAGGAAGTCGCCCGTGGCTCTGTCCATCGGACCGAGTGTCATGGCGTGCGCCGGAGTCATCCCGAACTGCACGGTGTCGAGGTCGCGCCAGCCGCGCCGCAGCGCGGGCTTCACCGTCGGATGCATGTGTGTCCCCCTGGCAACAGGCCCTGGTAACTCCCCGTGAGCCGACGGAGCGGGGGCGTGGGGGCGTCCTCGCCCCGCCGGCGAGTGCCAGCATGCCCGGCCGGGGCGGCGGACGTCGGAAGTTGTCCACAGGCTGTGGGGATTCTTCGTACAAATCACTCTTCATGTCGGTCGTACTCATCCAAACGCATGGTGGGCGATCAGAATCGAAACATTCCGAACCGGGACTTCCTCGTGTGCAGCGGGTAACGTCGGGGCGTGCCCGCCGAACCCCTGCACAGCGCCGGAACGCCACAGCGCAGCGCGACGAGCAAGCCGCCCAGCGGCTCGGGGGCGAGCGCGATCGAGGTCCGCAGGAGTACCCGGCGCCGCCGGACGGTCTCCGCGTACCGCGAGGGCGATCGCACCATCGTGCTCATCCCCGCCCGGATGTCCGAGGCGGAGGAGCAACGCTGGGTGAGCGTCATGCTCGACAAGCTGGCCGCGCAGGAGAGCAAGCGGGCGCTCGGCGACACCGAGCTGGCCGGGCGCGCCGAGCGGCTGTCGGACCAGTACTTCGCCGGCCGGGCCCGGCCCACCTCGGTCCGCTGGGTCACCAACCAGAACACCCGCTGGGGCTCGTGCACCCCGGCCGAGGGCAGCATCCGCCTGTCGCACCGGCTCCAGGGGATGCCCGAATACGTCATCGACTACGTCCTCCTCCACGAACTCGCGCATCTGCTCGTGCCCGGACACGGACCGCGCTTCTGGCGGCTGCTCGACGCGTACCCGCGGACCGAGCGGGCCCGCGGCTATCTCGAGGGGGTGGTCGCGGCCGACCGGCTGCCTCATCCGCCCGGCGCGCGCGACGACTGACGTCACGCGCGCGTGGGCACGTCCCGCGCCTGGCGCTTCTCACTCGCTACGCCGCTGATCGCGGGTTGTGTACCGGCTCTGTACCGACTTCGTGCGATGTCCGAGTTTGCCGTTAGCCTGGCGCGACGCACTCGCATTCGGGATGGGGGACGGTCGTTACGCATGGCCAGGGAATTCCAACGCGGCCACAAGGCCAGGATCAGTGACCTCACCGCGGGCACGGATCTGTACGTAGGCGTGCAGATCTCCGGCCCCGGGCTGACCTTCGACATCAGCTGCTTCGGCCTGGACGCCGACGAACGGCTCTCGGACGACCGGTACTTCGTCTTCTTCAACCAGCCGAAGTCTCCCGAGGAGTCCATCCAGCTCCTGGGTGCGCAGGCGGGCGACACGGAGTCGTTCCGGGTCACCCTCGACCGGATCCCGCCGCAGATCCACAAGCTGTCGTTCACGGCGACGCTCGACGGCGCCGGCCAGATGTCGCAGGTCGGCCCCGGGTACATCCGGATCGTCGCGGGCGGCGAGGAGGTGGCCCGGTACTCCTTCGACGGCTCGGAGTTCTCCACGGAGCGGGCCGTGATGCTGGGCGACTTCTACCTCAAGGACGTCTGGCGGTTCGCGGCCGTCGGACAGGGCTTCGACGGCGGTCTCGAGGCGCTGCTGAAGAACTTCGGCGGCGAGGTGGCGGAGGAGGAGACCCCCGCGGCCCCGCAGCAGCAGTCCGGCGCCGCTCCCGGGTTCGCCCCGCCCGCCCAGGCCTCCGCACCGCCCGCGTTCGGCGCCCCGTCCGCCCCGGCTCCCGCCCCGCAGCAGCCGCAGCCCGCCGCACAGGGCTTCGCGCCCCCGCCCGGAGCCACTGCGCCCCCGGCGCCCGCGCCCGGAGTGCACGCCGCGCCGACCATCGTCGCGCCCATGACCCCGCCCGGCGGCGCCCCCCACCCCCCGGCTCCGGCTCCCGCGCCCTACGGCCAGCCGCCCCAGCAGCAGCCGTACGGCCAGCCGTCCGCCCCGCCTCCCCCGGGCTACGGCCAGCCCCAGGCACCCCAGGCCCCGACGCCCCCGCCGGGCTACGGACAGCAGCCCCCCTTCGGACAGGTCCCCGGCCAGCAGGCCGGCGGCTACGGAGTGCCGCAGGGCGCGCCCCAGGGCGCCGGTGTCACCGCCGCGCTCCAGCAGTTCAAGGAGACGCCGACCGGGCAGCGCTGGACGCAGCAGAACAAGAAGCTCGTCCGCGTCGACCTCGGCATCGGCGGCCAGCCCGTGCTGGCCCGCCAGGGCAGCATGGTGCTCTACCAGGGCAAGGTCGACTTCAGCTACAAGGGCGCGGGCTTCGCCGGCCGGATCGTGGGCAACGCGACCGGCCAGGAGATGCAGCTGATGCGCTGCACCGGCCAGGGGCAGGTCTTCCTCGCCGAGAACTCCACGATGCTGCACCCCATCGAGCTCCAGGGCGACGGCATCTGCGTCTCCGCCGAGAACGTCCTCGCCTTCGACGAGAGCCTCCAGTACGAGGTCCGCCGCATCGAGGGCCACGGCATCCCCGGCGGCGCGCTGTTCACGATGCAGTTCACGGGCACCGGCACGATCGTGGTGAAGACGCACGGCACTCCTGTCGTGCTGCCCGTCACGCCGACGACCTTCGCCGACTGCAACGCCGTGGTCGCCTGGTCGGCCGCCTCCCAGGTCGTCGTCTCCAGCCAGGTGCGGATGCGCCGCAACGCCTACCCGGGCGACACCGGCGAGAGCGTCAACCTCCAGTTCCGGGGCGCCCCCGGCAACTTCATCGTCGTCCAGCCGTACGAGGTCTGAGGGAGCCCGTCATGAACCAGCCGCTCGCGGGCTATGCCCCCGCACCCGTCACCGCCCGCATGGAGAACCACGGCAACCACATGCTGAAGGTCGCCATGCAGACCGGCAACGACCTCTTCGCGCGCGTGGGCTCGATGGTCGCCTACGAGGGCTTCGTCCAGTACGAGCCCAACCCGCCGGCCGTGCGCCAGATCGCCAAGGACTGGATGACCGGCGAGGGCGCGCCCCTGATGAAGTGCTCCGGCGACGGACTGCTCTACCTCGCCGACTACGGGGCGAACGTCGTCGTGATCAACCTCAACGGCGACGGCATCTCCGTGAACGCCACCAACCTGCTCGCCTTCGACGCGCACCTCACATGGGGCGTCGAGCGGGTGAAGGGTCTGGCGAAGTTCGCCGGACAGGGCCTGTGGAACACCAAGATCTCCGGCCAGGGCTGGGTCGCGCTGACCTCCCGGGGCAAGCCCATCGTCGTCGACTGCGGCGGCGGCGAGAACGAGACGTACGTCGACCCCGACGCGCTCGTCGCCTGGTCCCCCAACCTCAAGGTCAAGGGCAAGCGCAGCTTCAAGGCGCAGTCGCTGATCGGCCGGGGCAGCGGCGAGGCGTACCAGATGGCCTTCTCCGGAGAGGGCATCGTCGTCGTCCAGCCCAGCGAGGACAGCACCGACCGCCTCCGGATCCGGGGCTGAGGGGGAGCCAGAACGCCATGCAGAGCCCGCTTTTCGCCTACAACGACCAGCAGACCCAGGAGCGCTGGAGCCTGCAGAACAAGCAGATGCTCCGCGTCACCCTGGAGGGTCACGACGACATCCTCGCCCGCAAGGGCACCATGGTCGCCTACCAGGGTCTCGTCGAGTTCGACGCCGAGTACCAGAGCAACCAGCAGTCACGCGCGCGGGCGCGCACCGGGGAGGGACTCGACCTGATGCGCTGCCACGGGCAGGGCACGGTCTACCTCGCCAACCTCGCGCAGCACGTCCATCTGGTGGACGTGGAGCAGGACGGGCTGACGGTCGACAGCAGCTACGTCCTCGCGATGGACTCCTCGCTGCACCACGAGGTCATCGCCGTCGACAGCCTGTACGGCATCTCCGGCTCCGGGAAGTACCAGCTCAACATCACCGGCCGCGGCAGGGTCGCCCTGATGACCTCGGGCGCGCCGCTGATGATGCAGGTCACGCCCGACAAGTACGTCAACTGCGACGCCGACGCGATCGTCGCCTGGTCCACCGGTCTGCGCGTGCAGATGCAGGCCCAGACGCACTCCTCCGGGGTGTGGCGGCGGCGCGGCAGCACCGGTGAGGGCTGGGAGCTCAGCTTCATGGGCACCGGCTTCGCACTGGTCCAGCCGAGTGAACTGCTGCCGCCGCAGAACGCCCAGATCGGCTCCGGCCTGGCCGCGCAGTACGGCATGGGCCAGCAGGGGGCCCGGGGGCAGAACCAGGGCAACGTCTGGAGTTGAGCACCGGTAAGGGGTGGCCGCCATGGCGGCCACCCCTTACACGTTCAGAGCCTGGCCCGCGTCGCCTCCAGCAGACGTACGACGGAGTTGTCAGCGACGTCCGCCACCTCGTCGTAGGCGAACCACCGCAGGTCCAGGGACTCGTCGCTGATGGCCTCCACCGCGTCGGCCGGGGCGAGCGCCGCGTACTGCACGTCGAGATGCCAGGCGCAGGGCGTCAGGTGCCGGTCGAGCCGCACCGGGCCGCCCGGCAGCAGGGTCAGCCCAGGGATGCCCGACTCCTCCGTGCCCTCTCGCAGGGCCGCCGACGCGAGGGTGGCGTCGTCCGGCTCGCAGTGGCCGCCCATCTGCAGCCACATCCGCAGCTTCTTGTGGAGGGTCAGCAGGACCCGGCTCCGCTCGGGGTCGATCACCAGCGCGCTCGCCGTGATGTGCCCGTCCGCGCAGGACTTCCACATGCCGTCCGGGTGCTCCGTCAAGTGGTCCAGGTACGTCTGGCGCAGCTCTCCCTGGTCCTCGTAGCCCTTGAGCACGAGGACCGCGTCGTCGTACAGGCTCACTCGGTGTCGTCGCCCTTGCCGTCGCCCTCGTCGCCCGTGTTCTTCTTCCTCAGGTCGGGCTTGTCCGCCGCCTCGCCGAGCATCTTGTCCAGCTCGGAGAAGTCCAGCTGCTCGCGGTGGACGAAGCCGTCCGGGTCGTCCAGGTCGGACGCGGTCGGCAGCATGTCGGGGTGGGCCCACAGGCCGTCGCGGCCGTCGACACCGCGCGCGTCCGTGAGGGAGGCCCACAGACGGGAGGCGTCACGCAGCCGGCGCGGGCGCAGTTCCAGACCGATCAGCGTGGCGAACGTCTGCTCCGCGGGACCGCCCGAGGCACGACGGCGGCGCAGCGTCTCACGCAGCGCGTCCGCCGACGACAGACGGGGCTTCGCGGCCGTGTGGACCACCGCGTCCACCCAGCCCTCGACCAGGGCGAGGGCCGTCTCCAGGCGGGCCAGGGCGGCCTTCTGCTCGGGCGTGTCCTCCGGCTGGAACATGCCCTGCTGCAGAGCGTCCTGCAGCTGCTCCGGGTTCTGCGGGTCGAACTGGCCGACCACGTCCTCCAGCTTGGCCGTGTCGACCTTGATCCCGCGCGCGTACCCGTCGACCGCGCCGAACAGGTGCGAGCGCAGCCACGGCACATGCGCGAAGAGGCGCTGGTGTGCGGCCTCGCGCAGGGCGAGGTAGAGCCGCACCTCCTCCTGCGGCACGCCGAGGTCCTTGCCGAACGCCTCGATGTTCACCGGGAGCAGCGCGGCCTTCCCGGCCGGGCCGAGCGGCAGGCCGATGTCGGTCGACCCGACGACCTCGCCCGCCAGGACGCCCACGGCCTGTCCGATCTGCGTGCCGAACATGGCGCCGCCCATCGAGCGCATCATGCCGATCAGCGGGCCGGCCATGGCCTGCATCTCCTCCGGCAGGACGTCGCCCATCGCCGCGCCGACGCGCTCGGCGACCGGGTCGACGAGCTCCTTCCACGCGGGCAGGGTCGCCTCGACCCACTCCGCGCGGCTCCACGCCACCGCGGAGGCGGCACCGGACGGCAGCGACGTCGCGTCGTCCAGCCACAGGTCGGCCAGGCGCACGGCCTCCTGCACCGCGGTGCGCTCGGAGGGGCCGACACTGCTGTCCTTGGTGCCGTCGGCGGTCCCCTGGGAGACCGTCTGGCGGGCGATCTGCTTGGCCATGTCCCAGTTCACCGGGCCGCCCTCGTAGGAGAGCATCTGGCCCAGCTGCTGGAACGCGGCGCCCAAGTCGCTGGGGTTCAGGGAACCGAACATGGCAGCGAGCGGGTTGTCCGCGCCGGGGCCGCCAAAGCCTCCGGCACCGGGCAGACCGCCGAAACCGAACGGGTTGGCGGGTCCCTGACCACCACCGCTCTGCTGGTCCTTCTTCTTGCCCTCGTCGCCGTCGTCCGGCTCCTCCGGCGGAAGGCCGAATCCGAATGGGGTGTCACTCACGGGAATCCTCGGCTGGTAAGGCCGCCGGTTCTCTCCGACGGCGCGACTGCCCGACAACACCACCCAGCGTAGACACCACCGGCCGTTAGGGCCTCGGTGCTTCGCCGAGTCACGGCCTGCGGCAGGATGGATGCCACCTGGTACGTACGCGTCACTCGCGCTCGTACTGAAGACAACCGCTGGAGACGCCCGGTGAGTTCCCCAGATCCGCAGGTTCGCGCACCGCGAAACAACTCGACCAGTCCGGCCATCCGCGGCCCCGTCGTCGCGGTCACCGGCGCAGCGTCCGGCGTCGGCGCGCTGCTGACCGAGCGGCTCGCCGCGTCGGGTGAGATCAAGCAGGTCGTCGCCATCGACGAGCGCAGGGGCGAGTGCGCGGCCGCGCAGTGGCACATCCTCGACGTACGCGATCCGGCCATCGCGGAGAAGCTGCGCGGCGCGGACGTCGTGGTGCATCTGGCACTCGACCTGGACCTGGGGTCCGACACTTCCGCCCGGACGGCCTACAACGTGCGCGGGACGCAGACCGTGCTCACGGCCGCGGCCGCGGCCGGGGTGCACCGCGTGGTGCTGTGCACGTCCGCGATGGTCTACGGGGCGCTGCCGGACAACGAGCTGCCGCTGTCCGAGGACGCGGAGCTGCGGGCGACCGCGGAGGCGACCGGTGTCGGGGACCTGCTGGAGATCGAGCGACTCGCGCGCAGGGCGCCGCGGGCGCATCCCGGGCTGAACGTCACCGTGGTGCGGCCCGCGGTGCTGGTCGGCGGCACGGACACCGCACTGACCCGGTACTTCGAATCGCCTCGGCTGCTGGTCGTGGCCGGGTCGCGGCCCGCCTGGCAGTTCTGCCATGTCGAGGACCTGGTGGGGGCGCTGGAGTACGCCGTCCTGGAGAAGGTCGAGGGGGAGCTGGCCGTCGGGTGCGACGGGTGGCTGGAGCAGGAGGAGGTCGAGGAGCTCAGCGGGATCCGGCGGATGGAGCTGCCGTCGGCCGTGGCCCTGGGCGCGGCGGCCCGGCTGCACCGGATCGGGCTCACGCCGTCCCCGGCGGGGGACCTGGCGTACACGATGTACCCCTGGGTGGTGAGCGGGAGCCGGCTCCATGACGCGGGGTGGCGACCGCAGTGGACCAATGAGGAGGTCCTCGCGGAGCTGCTGGAGGAGGTGTCCGGGAGACACACGGTCGTCGGCCGGCGGTTGGGACGCAAGGACGCGACGGCCGCGGGGGCCGCGGGGGCGACGGTGGCGTTGCTGGGCGCGGCGGCAGTGGTGCGGAGGGCTCGCAAGGTGCGGCGGAGGATCTGAGAGCCGCCACTCACAGGGGCACGCGGTCGTCTGCAGGACGCTCCGACCGGTGCCCGCGCGTGCTGGTGACAAGCCCTGTTCACCCTCGTCGCGCGCGTGCGGCACGATGGACACATGGCATCCAGGAACGATCACCCGGGCGAGCAGGCCGCTGAGGACCCCGTCAAGCTCATCGGCATTCGGGAGACGCCCCTCTCCCTGGACGAGGTCTTCCGGGCCGTCGGGGACGACGCCGCCGGGGGGACCGCGTTGTTCGTGGGGACCGTGCGGAATCACGACGGGGGTGCCGACGTCGACGAACTCGGATACTCCTGCCACCCGAGTGCCGAGGCCGAGATGCGCAGGATCGCGGAGAAGGTGGTCGCCGCGTACCCGGTGCGGGCGCTGGCGGCCGTGCACCGGGTGGGAGACCTGAAGGTCGGTGACCTGGCCGTGGTCGTCGCAGTGTCGTGCCCGCACCGGGGCGAGGCCTTCGAGGCCTGCCGGAAGCTGATCGACGACCTCAAGCACGAGGTGCCCATCTGGAAGCACCAGAGGTTCTCCGACGGCACGGAGGAGTGGGTGGGAGCCTGCTGAGCAGTGGGTGGGTGCCCGCTGAGCCGGGCCCTCGGGCCTCGGTATCCCTCCGGTTGCGTAACCGCCCCCCTGGTATGAGCGTTGTCCGTGCGGATGGTTAATCTGCTGATCAGTCAGTTGCGGTCGCGCACTCGGGGTTGGGAGGTCGGCATGGGGGCGCTCGTCTGGTTGCTGATTCCGCTGATGGCTGCGATCGTCGCCGGAGTGTGGGGGAGTTGGGCCAACCGGACCCGCAAGGCCCGCGGCGACGGTCCTGAGCTCGACGGATACGCCCGTTTCCGTGCCGCGATGGAGAAGCCCCACTCCGGTACCTGAGGTGGCGGCCCTGACGGTGCGCTGACAGAGGCGTCCCGTACTGTCGAGACATGCCACGCCGCACCGCGACGATGCTCGCCTCCACCCTGATGCTGATCGCGCTCCTGTGCGCGGGAGTGTTCATCCCCGTGCCGTACTCGGAGATGTCCCCGGGGCCGACGGTGAACACCCTCGGCGATCACGACGGCGAGCCGGTGCTGCAGATCTCCGGGCGCAAGACCTACCCGGCGAGCGGCCACCTCAACATGACCACCGTGCGGGTCACCAGCGCCGACTACCGGATGAACCTCGTCGAGGCCGTCTACGGCTGGCTCGCGCACGACAACAAGGTCGTGCCGCACGACACGCTCTACCCGGACGGCAAGACCGAGGAGCAGTCCACCCAGGAGAACGCCGAGGAGTTCAGCCAGTCCCAGGAGAGCGCCAAGGTCGCCGCCCTGAAGGAACTCGGCGTCCCGGTGAAGTCCTGGGTGATCGTCTCCACCGTCGGCAAGGCGACACCGGCCGAGGGCAAGCTGCACGCGGGCGACGTCATCAAGGCGGTCGACGGCACGACGGTGAAGGCACCCGACGACGTCGCCAAGCTGGTGACCAAGCACAAGCCGGGTGACGACGTCGTCTTCACGATCGTGCCGGCCAAGGAGCAGGCCGCCGCCGAGAAGGAGAACAAGACGGCGACCCGCACCCAGGACGTCACGATCACCACGACGACCTCGAACGATGAGGGCGCCAAGCGCGCCATCGTCGGGATCTCCGCCGGAACCGACCACACGTTCCCGTTCACGATCGACATCAAGCTCGCCGACGTCGGCGGGCCCAGCGCCGGTCTGATGTTCTCGCTCGGGATCTACGACAAGCTCACCCCGGGCGACCTCACCGGCGGCAAGTTCGTCGCGGGCACCGGGACGATCGACGACGACGGCAAGGTCGGACCGATCGGCGGCATCGAGATGAAGACCGTCGGTGCCCGCAACAAGGGCGCCCAGTACTTCCTCACGCCCGCCGACAACTGCGCGTCCGCCGCCAAGGACACCCCCGCCGGGCTGCGGCTGGTGAAGGTGAACACCATCGAGGACGCCCTCGGCGCCCTCAAGGACATCCGCAGCGGCGACCTCGCCGACCTGCCGAAGTGCACCACCAAGGGCTGACCGGCAGGCCGCCTGCGTAGGACGACGGGGGTGCCCCTCGAAGCAAGGGGCACCCCCGTCGTCGTACGCGATGACCTCAGTCGACGAAGGTGGCCGCCAGCGCCTCCGCGAGGCCCGGCACCAGGTCGGAGCCGGTGAGGACCTCCGTGGCGGCGTCCTTCTCGCGCAGCCGCAGAGCCGACTCGCGCGTGCCGTCCCGCAGGACCGCGACCGTCATGCGGACCTCCTGGCGGTCGGGGTGCTCGGCGACCCACTGAGCGAGCTTCTTCTCGTTGAGCCCCTTCGGGACCTGGGCCTCGGCGGACGGCGGCAGCATCAGACGCTCCACGGTGAGGGCGCAGCCGGCCACCGCGTCGGGCCAGGCGATCGTGCCCAGGAACTCGTCGAGCGCCTTGTCCGTTGGAATCTCGTCCTGCTCGATCGGGGTGAGGCCGGTGGTCTCCGGCTCGTCGTCCGCCAGGCCGAGCTGGGCCGCGAGCGCGGGTTCCTGGACCCGCAGCCGTGCGGTGTCGACGAGGGCGAAGAGGCGGGCGGGCTGGTCCCAGCCGAGGCCGGAGGCGTACTCGTCGATCTCGAGTACGGCCCGGGTGAGCGGGCTCGCCGCCATGGGAGTGTTGGACATGGTCACAATCCTGCCTCGTTCCCGCCCGGAATCGGGAACCGAGTAAACGGTGAGTAAGTTGCATAGGTGTGGGCCCACGATCACGGGGGGCCACGTACGGTCCACGAACACGCGGGCCTGACGAATCAACAGCGAACTTCGAGGTGCGCACCTTGGCTTTCCAGATGCCGGACCGCGGCGGAGGCCCGACAGGGCCGCGGATGAGAGTGGGCCGCCCGTCCCGGCGTGTCCGGACCCTGCTCATGACGCTGGGCGTCCTTGCCGTTCTCGGTATGGCGTTCACCATGTTCGCGGGCTTCTGGACGGACTGGCTCTGGTACCGCTCGGTGAACTACTCGTCCGTCTTCACCACCACGCTGTGGACCAAGGTCGGGCTCTTCTTCGTCTTCGGTCTGCTGATGGCCCTCGCTGTCGGCTTCAACATCTGGTTGGCCCACCGGCTGCGCCCGCCGCTGAGCGCGATGTCGATGGAGCAGCAGAGCCTCGACCGCTACCGCATGGGCATCGCGCCGTACAAGAAGTGGCTGCTGCTCGGGATCACCGCCCTGGTCGGCCTGATCGCCGGCGCCTCGGCGTCGAGCCAGTGGCGGACCTGGCTGATGTGGGTCAACGGCGTCTCCTTCGGACAGAAGGACCCGCAGTTCCACCTCGACGTCTCGTTCTACGCCTTCGACCTGCCCTGGTACCGGTTCCTGCTCGGCTTCGGCTTCGCCGCCGCGATCCTGTCGGTGATCGCCGCCGCGCTCACCCACTACCTCTACGGCGGGCTGCGCGTCACCAGCCCGGGAGCGCGCGCCACCGCCGCGGCCACCGGCCATCTCTCGGTGCTGCTGGGTGTCTTCGTGGCCCTGAAGGCGGTCGCGTACTGGCTCGACCGGTACGGCCTCGCGGTCAAGTCCAGCGACTTCAAGGCGACGGACAACTGGACCGGCCTGAGGTACGTGGACGCCAACGCCTATCTGCCGGCCAAGACGATCCTGTTCTGCATCGCCGTCATCTGCGCCCTGCTGTTCTTCGCCACCCTGTGGCGGCGCACCTGGCAGCTGCCCGTGATCGGCTTCGGCCTGATGGTCCTCTCCGCGATACTCATCGGCGGGCTGTACCCGGCGATCGTGCAGAAGTTCCAGGTCCAGCCGAACGAGCAGGCCAAGGAAGCGCCGTACGTCGAGAAGAACCTCAAGGCGACGCGTGAGGCGTACGGCATCGACGGCGCCAAGGTCACCGAGTACTCGGGCAAGGGCACCACCGAGGACAAGACCAAGCTGCGCGACGACGTCGACGCCACGGCGAGCATCCGCATCATGGACCCGAACATCGTCTCGCCGACCTTCCAGCAGCTCCAGCAGATGCGGAAGTACTACGCGTTCCCGAACAACCTGGACGTCGACCGGTACAACCAGGGCGGCCAGGACCAGGACACGGTCATCGGTCTGCGTGAACTGAACCTCGCGGGCGTCGACAAGCAGAACTGGATCAACAACCACTTCCGCTACACCCACGGTTACGGCGTGGTCGCCGCCAAGGGCACCACCGCCGACGCCGAGGGCCGCCCGGTCTTCACCGAGTCCGACCTGCCGTCCCAGGGCGACCTCCCGAGGTACCAGCAGCGGATCTACTACGGCGAGAAGACATCGACGTACTCGATCGTCGGCGGTCCCCAGAAGGAGATCGACTACTCCGACGACAACGGCGAGAAGACCACCACCTACACGGGCAAGAGCGGGGTCAACCTCTCCAACCCGGTCAACCGGGCCGCGTACGCGGTGGCGTTCGGCGAGCCGCAGATCCTCTACTCCGGTGCCATCGGCGAGGGTTCGCGGATCCTGTACAACCGCACGCCGAAGGAGCGCGTCGAGGCGGTAGCCCCGTGGCTGACGATCGACGGCGACGCCTACCCCGCGGTCGTGGACGGCAAGATCCAGTGGATCGTCGACGCCTACACCACCACCAACGGATACCCGTACGCCTCCCGTACGACCCTCGGTGACACGACGGCCGACTCACTGACCGCGACCAACAACTCGCGCGCGGTGGTGGCCCAGCAGAACCAGGTCAACTACATCCGCAACTCGGTGAAGGCGACCGTCGACGCGTACACCGGCGACGTCAAGCTCTACCAGTGGGACACCAAGGACCCGGTCCTGAAGACCTGGATGAAGGCGTTCCCGGGCACGGTGAAGTCCAAGGCGGACATCTCCAAGTCCCTGATGGACCATCTCCGTTACCCGCAGGACCTGTTCAAGGTCCAGCGCGAGCTGCTCTCCCGCTACCACGTGAAGGACGCGACGACGTTCCTGAGCGGCAGCGAGGTGTGGCAGGTGCCGGACGACCCGACCAACAAGTCGGGCAACGCGGTGCCGCCGTACTACCTGAGCATGAAGATGCCCGACCAGACCAAGCAGGCGTTCTCGCTGACGACGACGTTCACGCCGAACGGCCGTGACAACCTCAGCGCGTTCATGTCGGTCGACGCCGAGGCGGGCACCGGTGACTACGGCAAGATCAGAATCCTGAAACTGCCGACCAGTACGACCGTCGACGGACCCAAACAGGTCCAGAGCCAGTTCAACTCCGAACAGGACATCGCCGAGTCGATCAGGCTGCTGAGAGGCGGCGACTCGGAGGTCGAGTACGGCAACCTGCTGACCGTGCCGCTCGACGGCGGACTGCTCTACGTGGAGCCGGTCTACGTACGCGGTGGCGGACTCAAGTACCCGCTGCTGCGCAAGGTGTTGGTGACGTACGGCGGCACCACCGCCTTCGAGGACACGCTCGACGAGGCCCTCAACAAGGTCTTCGGAGCGGAGGGCGCGACGCCCAAACCCCCGGAGGACGGCGGCACGACACCACCGCCGACGTCGGGCAACCCGACGGTCCAGGAGGCGCTGAACGACGCCCAGAAGGCCTTCGAGGACGGGCAGAACGCCCTGAAGGAGCAGGACTGGACGAAGTACGGCAAGGCGCAGAAGGACCTCGAGGACGCGCTGCAGCGGGCCGAGGACGCACAGGCCGAGGCCGACAAGAAGGCCGGCGGCGGCAGCAAGGGCACCAGCAGCCCGAGTCCGAGCGCCACTCCCAGCGGTAAGCCGAGCAGCAGTCCCAGCGGGAAGCCGAGCAGTAGCCCCAGCGGTTGATCAAACCCACCCCGCGCCGTGATACGGTTGCAGAACAACGGCGCGGGGTGGAGCAGCTCGGTAGCTCGCTGGGCTCATAACCCAGAGGTCGCAGGTTCAAATCCTGTCCCCGCTACTGAAGTCGACGACGAGTCGTGCGACAGCGAAGGCCCGGATCCTTTAGAGGATCCGGGCCTTCGTGGTGTGCGAACGCATGTGCCGCGCCATGCGATGGTCGCGCCGCTGTGGGGGAGTTGAGGGAACTGTGTTTGACTTGTCTCTCTGTGGGCATGTCGACAAAACGCTGAAGTGACCTCACTGGCTGCGGTATACGAGGTGTACCCAGGTTGCAGGTGGTGCGACGATGGACGTTATGGGGGACAAGGCAACTCTGTTCGAGACAGGGCGATTTGTGCAGCCTTCCATGGGGGAGGCAACCCGGGACGAAACCGGGCAGACCGCCGAAGAGGCGGCTGAGGAAGCAGCCGAGGAGGTTCGGCAGCGGCTCGCGGCGGAGGCCGGCGACGTCGAGGCGATGAGCGTCCTCGGAAGCATGCTGCTGCGCCGCGGCGATCTCGACGCAGCCGAGCCCCATCTGCGTGCCGCCACCGCAGCCGGTGACCGGGCCGCGGCCAACAACCTGGGAGTCCTTCTTCACCAGCGTGGCTACGCCGACGACGCCGCCGGGTGGTGGCGGATCGCCGCCGTCGCCG
Organism: Streptomyces sp. NPDC048751; assembly: GCF_043198595.1. Lineage (NCBI taxonomy): Bacteria > Bacillati > Actinomycetota > Actinomycetes > Kitasatosporales > Streptomycetaceae > Streptomyces > Streptomyces sp. NPDC048751. Next base: position 250,876 of record NZ_JBICUX010000002.1, on the reverse strand, counting down.
GCTCCGCCGCGGCCGCGCACGCCCTCGGCCGTCACCACCGCGAGCGTGGGGACGAGCCGGCCGCCGAGTACTGGCTGCGCCAGTCCGCCGAGCAGGGGCACGCGCTCGGCGCCTACGCGCTCGCCGACCTGCTGGAGCACCGCGGGGACGAGCGGGCCGAGCGGTGGATGCGGGCCGCGGCCGAGCGCGGGCACCGCGAGGCGGCGTACCGGCTGGCGCGCGCACTGGATCGCCGTGCCGGGCGTACGGGCGAGGCACGTACGGGCGAGATGCCCGCGGGTGAGGCCGGGGCGGGAGCCGGGGCCGACAAGGGTGGCCCCCTGGGCGAGGCCGAGCAGTGGTACCGGCAGGCCGCCGCGCGCGGGCACAGACGTGCCGCGCTGCACCTCGGGACGATTCTGGAGAAGCGCGGGGAGCTCAAGGAGGCCGGGCGCTGGTACCTGACCTCCGCCAAGGACGGGGAGGCGCGGGCCGCCTGCGCCCTCGGGTTCCTGCTGCGGGACGCGGGGGACACCGAGAGCGCCGCCGTGTGGTGGCTGCGGGCCGCGCAGGACGGCGACGGCAACGCGGCGAACGCGTTGGGCGCGCTGCACGCCGAGCGGGGCGAGACGCAGACCGCGGAGCGGTGGTACCGGGCCGCGATGGACGCGGGCGACGTGAACGGCGCGTACAACCTCGGGCTGCTCTGCGCCGAGCAGGGCCGGACCGCGCCGGCCGAGCAGTGGTACCGGCGCGCGGCCTACGCCGGGCACCGGGAGGCGGCGAACGCGCTGGCGATCCTGCTGCTGCAGGGCGGGGACACGACCGGTGCCGAGCCGTGGTTCTCCAAGGCGGCGGAGGCGGGCAGCGTCGACGCGGCCTTCAACCTGGGCATCCTCCACGCCGGACGCGGCGAGGACGAGGCCGCGCTGCGCTGGTACGAGCGGGCGGCGGCCGCCGGGCACACCGAGGCGGCGCTGCAAGTCGGGATGGCCCGGCTGCGGGACGGGGACGAGCAGGCGGCGGAGCGGCATCTGCGGTGCGCGGCGGGGGGCGGCAGCGCGGAGGCGGCGTACCGGCTGGCCACCGTGCTGGACGCGCGGCGGCCGCCGGCGTCCACGCACGAGCTCGGGGAGTCCGTGCACGAGAAGACCGAGTGCGAGGAGTGGTACGAGCGGGCGGCGTCCCAGGGGCACCGGCGCGCGCAGGTGCGGGTGGGAATGCTGGCCGCGGCTCGGGGCGATGTCGTGGAGGCGGCCCGGTGGTACCGGGAGGCGGCCGAGGCCGGGTCGCGCAACGGGGCGTTCAACCTGGGGCTGCTGCTGGCCCGGGAGGGCAGCGAGCCGGAGGCCGCGGTCTGGTGGACACGGGCGGCCGACGCCGGGCACGGGCGGGCGGCGTTGCGGCTGGCCCTGGTCTACGCGCGTCGGGGCGAGCTGGCGGAGGGGCAGCGTTGGGCCGACCGTGCGGTGGGGCTCGGGCCGGTCGAGGTGGCCGAGCGGGCGGCGCGGTTGCGGGACGCGCTGCGGGAGGAACTGTCGGCGTGAGGCTCCGTTGCGGCGGGTGAGTGTCGTCGGCCCTGGTGAGCCAGGTGTCCGGCGCTGCTTCACGCTGAGGCGGACCCCCGCGTTCCTATCGATTTGCTTCTCTGTGCGTCCTTCACGTAACGTTGCATTCATCGACGCGGGGTGGAGCAGCTCGGTAGCTCGCTGGGCTCATAACCCAGAGGTCGCAGGTTCAAATCCTGTCCCCGCTACTGAAGGCCGAGGGCCGGAATCCGAAAGGGTTCCGGCCCTCGGTGCGTTTGCTCTGCGAGCGGGAGCGGCGCCCGGTCGGCAGACGCAAAAAGCAGCCCCGGTACCCGCGAGGGGTGCCGGGGCGTTTCCGTGCGTGTGAGTTACGCCGCAGCGCAGTTCGGGCAGATGCCGCGGTAGGTGACCTCGACGTCCGAGACCGTGAAGCCGAAGCGCTCGGAGTCGGGGAGGTCGGCCAGCGGGTTGCCGCCGGGGTGGACGTCGCGGATCGCGCCGCACTGGGCGCAGACCAGGTGGTGGTGCGGCCGGTGCGCGTTCGGGTCGTACCGCTTCGCGCGCTTGTCCGTGGCGACCTCGAGCACCTCGCCGAGGGAGACCAGCTCGCCCAGCGTGTTGTAGACGGTCGCCCGGGAGATCTCGGGCAGTTTGGCGACCGCCCGCACATGGACCTCGTCGGCCGTCAGGTGGACGTGCTCGCCGTCGAGGACCTCGGCCACGACGCGCCGCTGCGCGGTCATTCGCCAGCCGCGTCCGCGCAGCCGTTCCAGAAGGTCACTCATAGGAACCAGCCTAACAGCACGGAGGACAAGAATCCGAACCTGTGTGACTTTGGACTTCTGTTCAACTTGGACTAAGTCCAATACGGGATCGAGCCCGCGGGTGTCGGCGGCGGTCCTCGTCCAGGACCAGCTCCTGCTGGAGAAGCTGGCCCACTTCAACCGTGGCCCGTACGGTCATGCGGGGAGACGCTCGGGCCGACGCTGTCGCGCCGGTACCCAGCGGCGGATGATGTCGCGCACGGAGACGATGCCGACCGGTTCGCCGCCGTCCAGGACGATGAGGTGGCGGAAGCCGCCGTGGGCCATGGCCTGCGCGGCCTCCTCCAGGGTCCAGGACGGCGTGGCGAACACGACGTCGTTGGTGGTGTGGGCGTGGGTGCGCTCCGTGTCGGGGTTCTGGCCGAGACCCACGGAGTTGAGGATGTCGCGTTCGGTGAGGATGCCGATCCCGCCGGCATCGGGGTCGAGGACCACGGCCGCGCCCACCCGGCGGGCGGACATCAGGGCGGCGGCCTGGCGGAGGGTGTGGGCGGGGCCGATGGTGAGGACCACCGTGCTCATGGCGTCGCGGACGAGCATGGGTTCCGAGTCACCTCCTGGAGCCCCTGATGCTGTTCAGGGGTTCACAAGTTCACAAGTGGGGGTCCTCTCAGAGTGGCAGGTAAAGCGGGGGTCAACAAGAGGGCGTGCGCGGCCGATCGAGGGCGCGCACGCTCATCCCGTTCTTCGTACTTGGCGCGCCGTGCCGCTCACGCGCGCCGGCCGAGATACCCCAGCAACTCGTCGTGCAGCAGCCCGTTCGAGGCCGCCGCGTTGCCGCTGTGCGGGCCCGGGCGGCCGTCGAGCCCGGTGAAGGTGCCGCCGGCCTCCGTCACGATGATCGCGTTCGCCGCCATGTCCCACAGGGACAGCTCGGGCTCGGCGCACACGTCGACGGAGCCCTCGGCGACCATCATGTACGGCCAGAAGTCGCCGTACGCGCGCGTGCGCCACACCTGACGGGTCAGGTCGAGGAAGCCGTCCAGGCGGCCCTGCTCCTCCCAGCCGCTCAGCGAGGAGTACGCGAAGGAGGCGTCCGCGAGCTGGGAGACACGGGAGACGTGCAGGCGGCTCGCGGAGGACAGGCTGCGGCCGCCGAAGGCTCCGTGCCCCTTCGCGCCCCACCAGCGGCGGCCCAGGGCGGGCGCGGAGACGAGGCCCACGACGGGCTGGTAGCCGCCCTCTCCCGCCTCCATCAGGGCGATCAGGGTGGCCCACACGGGGACGCCGCGGACGTAGTTCTTCGTGCCGTCGATGGGGTCGATGACCCAGCGGCGCGGGCCGGAGCCCTCGACGCCGTACTCCTCGCCGATGATCGCGTCCCGGGGCCGGGCGCGCTGGAGCTGGCCGCGGATGAGCTCTTCCGCCGCCTTGTCCGCCTCACTCACCGGAGTCAGGTCCGGTTTGGTCTCGACCTTGAGGTCGAGGGCCTTGAAACGGTCCATGGTGGCGGCGTCCGCGGCGTCCGCGAGAACGTGCGCGAGGCGGAGGTCGTCGAGGTAGTCCGGCATGCAGGGAACGGTATCTGGCCACGGTGACGGTGGGCCACAGGGGGCCGGGGTGCCCCGGACGCGCTCGATGGTCGCGCACCACCGGGGCGGCCCGGGACGGCAAGCGCTGTCGGAAAGGTGTGGGACGGATGCATGCCCGCGGCCGGGTCCGGGCAGGTGTGCCGACGATGTACCACCCCTCAACCTCCCGCGTGCGCCTGCCAGTAGGCGCCCCCCGATGCCCTCGCGAACTCTTGACAGTGCCTCGGTACGCGTCAAATCTGGGCGCAGAGTCGCTCGCCCCAGGGAGGCGATGATGCCTGCAGCGCGGGAGTCCCTGCTGGATGCCGCTTACGAGGCGCTGGAGCGTCGGCCGTGGTCCGCCGTGCGCATGGTGGACGTCGCCGCGGCGGCGGGGGTGTCCCGGCAGACGTTGTACAACGAGTTCGGCAGCAAGGAAGGGCTCGCGCGGGCGCTCGTCCGCCGGGAGGCCGACGGTTATCTCGCCGGGGTGGAGCGCGCGCTCACCACCCCCGCCGACGCCCGGGACCGGCTGACCGCGACCGCCGAGTGGACCACGGCGGCCGCCCGCGAGAACGCGCTCGTACGGGCCATGCTCACCGGCTCCTGGAACGAGCGCCTGCCCTCGCCGACGCTCTCCGGGGTGCCTTCCGCCTCGGCCGCACCGGCGCAGCGGCGGGCGGACGGCCCGCTGCCCTCGCCCGCGGACTTCGTGGCGATGGTCCGCGACCGTGCCGTGGCCGTGATCACCGGCCCCGGTGCCGGTGCGGCCAGGGGGGACAGTGCCGACCTGGCCCGCTCCTGCGAACTCGCCGTGCGTATCGCGCTGTCCTGTGTGGCGGCGCCGCCCGGCGACGGAGGTGTCGCGGACCTCGTACGCGGAGCCCTGTACCGCCAGCCGGTCTGAGTGGCCCGGTGTCCGGCTGCCGGCGCGCCTCGCCTCTCAGTGCGACGACCCCGACAGCTGGAGCCCGATCACGCCGATGACGACCAGGCTGATCGAGACGATCTTCAGCGTGGACACCAGGTCGCCGAGGAAGACCATGCCGTAGATCGCGGTGCCCGCGGCGCCGATGCCCGTCCACACGGCGTAGGCGGGGCCCACGTCGAGTTTCCTCAGTGACAGGGTCAGAAGGCCGAAGCTGCCGAGGGCGAAGACGCTGAACGCCACGGTCGGCCAGAGCCTCGTGAAGCCGTGCGACAACTTCAGACAGACGGCGAAGCCCGTTTCGAGCAGTCCGGCCACTATGACCAGCAGCCACGCCATGTGCTGTCCTCCCGTACTGTCCACGTCCGGTGACCGCTCAGTCATGCTGGGGCGGGTTTGGGATCCGACCCGGTGCGATTATGCCCTTACCGGACCTGCGGGAAGACAAACAACGCGGAGGTCAGTCGCCTTCCGTGCGCTCCCGCGTCGACAGCAGCCGGCGCAGCGAGTACAGCCGGGCGGGATCCGCGTGGCCCTCGGCGACCCACTGGTCCAGCGCGCAGTCCGGCTCGTCGTGGCTGCACGCGCGCGGGCAGCCCTCCGTGCCCGGTTCCAGGTCGGGGAAGGCGTGGATGACGCGGGACGGGTCGATGTGGGCCAGGCCGAAGGACCGTACGCCCGGCGTGTCGATCACCCAGCTGTTCACGCCCGCCAGGGGCAGCGCCAGCGCCGACGTCGTGGTGTGCCGGCCACGGCCGGTCACCGCGTTGACGTGCCCCGTCGAACGGCGGCGGTCCTCCGGCACCAGCGCGTTCACCAGGGTCGTCTTGCCCACGCCCGAATGCCCCACGAACGCCGTCATCCGGCCGTCGAGGTGCTCGCGCACCCGGTCCGCCGCGCCGCCGTTCTCCAGCTCCTCGCGGCTCGTGACGACGTACGGGATGTCCAGGTGGCCGTACAGCTCCAGCAGCTTGTCGGGCTGGGCCAGGTCCGACTTGGTCATCACCAGCAGGGGCTCCAGACCACCGTCGAAGGCCGCGACCAGGCAGCGGTCGATGAGGCGGGGGCGCGGCTCGGGGTCGGCCAGGGCCGTGACGATCGCCAACTGGTCGGCGTTGGCGACCACCACCCGCTCGTACGGGTCGTCGTCGTCCGCCGTGCGGCGCAACACCGACGTGCGCTCCTCGATGCGGACGATACGGGCGAGGGTGTCCTTCTTGCCGGACAGATCGCCGACGAGGGCCACGCGATCGCCGACGATCGCGGCCTTGCGCCCCAGTTCACGGGCCTTCATCGCCAGCACGATCCGGTCCTCGACCAGACAGGTCAGGCGGCCCCGGTCGACGGTGAGGACCATGCCCTCGGCCGCGTCCTCGTGCTTGGGGCGGATGTGCGTACGGGGTCGGTTGCCCTTGCGGTTCGGGCGGCTGCGGATGTCGTCCTCGTCGGTGTGCTTGCCGTAGCGACGCATGGCTGATGTCCCTATGCCCCGAGCATCCCGGCCCACAGCTCGGGGAAGTCCGGCAGGGTCTTCGCCGTGGTCGCCACGTTCTCGATCCGCACCCCCTCGACCGCCAGGCCGATGATCGCACCGGCCGTCGCCATGCGGTGGTCCTCGTACGTGTGGAAGACCCCGCCGTGCAGGGGGCGCGGGCGGATGTGCAGCCCGTCGGCCGTCTCGGTGACGTCGCCGCCGAGCTCGTTGATCTCCTTGGTCAGCGCGGCCAGCCGGTCCGTCTCGTGCAGCCGCAGATGGGCCACGCCCCGCAGCGTCGACGGGGAGTCCGCGAGGGCCGCGACCGCCGCGATGCCCGGGGTCAGCTCACCGACGTCACCGAGGTCCACGTCGATGCCGTGGACCGCGCCGGAGCCGGTGAACTCCAGGCCGTACTCCGTCAGCGTGCAGGAGCCGCCCATTTCGGTGAAGATCTCCCGCAGCCGGTCACCCGGCTGGGTGGTCCGCGCCGGCCAGTCCGGGATGAGGACCTTCCCGCCCGTGACCAGCGCAGCCGCCAGGAACGGCTGGGCGTTCGACAGGTCCGGCTCGATCGTCAGGTCCCGGCCCAGCAGCGCGCCCGGCGTGACCCGCCAGACGTTCTTCTCGCCGCCCGACTCCGGGGTGTCCACCTGGGCGCCGACCGCGCGCAGCATGTCCACCGTCATCCGGATGTGCGGCATGGACGGCAGCGTCGAGCCGATGTGCCGGACCTCAACGCCCTGGTTGAACCGCGGGCCCGACAGCAGCAGGGCGCTCACGAACTGCGACGACGAGGACGCGTCCACCTCGACCGGGCCGCCGTCCAGCGCCCCGCCGCCGTGCACCGTCAGCGGCAGCGCGCCCCGGCCGTCGTCGTCGATCCGGGCACCCAGGACACGCAGCGCGTCGATGACGCCGTTCAGGGGACGCTCGTACGACCTCGGGTCGCCGTCGAACCGGACGGGGCCGTCGGCCAGCGCGGCGACCGGCGGCAGGAAACGCATCACGGTGCCCGCGTTGCCGACGTCGACGGTGGCGGGGCCGCGCAGGCCCGCGGGGATCACCCGCCAGGCCTCGCCGGTGCGGTCCTGGCCGCCGGCGACGGAGGAACTGGACGAGACCGTCTCCTCGATCTCCACGCCCATCGCGCGCAGGGCGCCCGCCATCAGCAGGGTGTCGCGGGAGCGCAGCGGGCGGCGCAGCCAGCCCGGTTCGGAGGCGAGGGCGGCGAGGACGAGGGCGCGGTTGGTGACCGACTTGGACCCGGGCACGTGGACCGTCGCGTCGACGGCTCCGCTCGCGTGCGGGGCGGGCCAGAGGGCGGTGTGTGCGGGGTTCACGGGCATGCGCCCACTTTAGTCTTTGGCCGTCTTTCGGGTGCGGCGCCGTTGTGGCTGGTCGCGCCCCGCGGCGGTGCCCCAGATCGACACAGCCCCGCGCCCCTGTGACCAGCCCCTTCGGGGCTGGTCACACGGCCAGCAGCCAGCGGCCCCCGCCTATCAGCGAGCACAGGCTCACCGCGTGGAACAGGAAGAGCCAGAGGCCGGCCGGTGTGTGCGTCAGCCTCGACAACTGGTCCGCGTCCGAGTCGCCCGCTCCGCCTCGCGAGCGCTTCGCCTGGAGTTCGAAGGCGGGGCGGACTCCGCCGAGGAGCAGGAACCACACCGCCGCGTAGGCGAACGCTGCCTGTACCTGGGGGCCGGTCAGCCAGGACACCAGGAGGAAGGTGCCACCCGTGACGACGACGGTCAGCGCGCCGTACGCGTTGCGGATCATCACCAGCATCGCCACCAGGAGGGCGGTCGCCGCCCACAGCAGCAGAGTGATGCGACCGGCCGCCAGCAGGGCCGCGCCACCCAGGCCGAGGAGCGGGGGAGCGGTGTAGCCGGCGGCGGCGGTGAGGATCATGCCGATGCCGTGGGGCTTGCCGCGGCTGACGGTGAGGCCGCTGGTGTCGGAGTGCAGGCGTATGCCGGTCAGGGTGCGGCCGGTGAGCAGCGCGACCAGGCCGTGGCCACCCTCGTGGGCGATGGTGATGGCGTTGCGGGACAGGCGCCAGAGGTTGTGCGGGACGACTATGGCGAGCGCGGCGGCCATGGTGGCGAGCACCACCCACAGGTCGGGGTCGGGCTGGGTGCCGACGAGACGGTCCCACAGGTCGGGCAGCGCGGTGGCGGCGGTGCTGTCCATGTTGTGCGGTGGCTCCCTCTGGTCGTACGGAGTCTGGCAGTCTGGCACGTATGTGCGGACGGTATGCGGCCAGTCGTGGGCCGGAGGATCTCGCAGGGGTCTTCGAGGTCGAGAAGTGGGAGCCGGAGGAGACCCTGGCGCCCGACTACAACGTGGCTCCGACCAAGGAGGTGTACGCGGTCCTGGACCGTCCTCTGAAGGACGCCGACGACAAGCGCCCGGTTCGCCAGCTGCGGAAGCTGAAGTGGGGCCTGGTCCCGTCCTGGTCCAAGACGCCCGAGGGCGGCGCCCGGATGATCAACGCGCGTGCGGAGACGGTGCACGAGAAGCCGTCGTACCGCCGCGCCTTTGCCGCCCGGCGCTGCATCATCCCCGCCGACGGCTACTACGAGTGGGTCACCGGCACGCAGGAGCGGGACCTGGAGGTCGAGGGGAAGAAGAAGCGGCCCCGCAAGCAGCCGTACTTCGTGCTCCCGGCCGACGGGTCGGTCTTCGCGATGGCCGGTCTGTACGAGTTCTGGCGGGACCGCACACTGCCCGACGACCATCCGCAGGCCTGGTGGGTGACGTGCTCCGTGATCACCACGGAGGCCGAGAAGACCCCGCTCGCGGTGGCGCCGGCCGACGGGCCCCACGCGCTGGCCGACATCCACCCCCGGATGCCGCTGATGCTGACGCCGGACCGCTGGGACTCCTGGCTCGACCCGTCCCGCACGGACCCGGACGACCTGCGCGAGCTGCTCGCCCCGCCGCCCGAGGGCTTGATGCGGGCGTACCCGGTGACGACCGCCGTCAGCAACGTCCGCAACAACGGACCGGAGCTGCTGAAGGAGCTGGAGGGACCCGAAGAGGGCACACTCTTCTGATGTGACGGACGTGAGCGATGTGACTGACGTGACGAAGGCGCCCAGCGGGCCCAGCGGACCCAGCGGGGCCAACGCGACCAGCGAGACCGTCGAGACCGACGTCGGCCCCGCCCGCATCACCTGGCACCCGGCGAAGAAGGCCCGGCTCGTGCTCGCCGTCAGTCACGGCGCCGGCGGTGGCATCGAGGCCCGTGACCTCAAGGCGCTGGCTGCCGAGCTGCCCGGGCACGGTGTGACCGTCGCGCTCGTCGAGCAGCCCTGGCGGGTCGCCGGGAAGAAGGTGGCACCCGCCCCGAAGACACTGGACGTGGGCTGGCGCGGGATCTGGCCCGCGCTCGCGGAGCCGGGGCTCCCCGTGATCTCCGGCGGGCGCAGCGCGGGCGCCCGGGTGGCCTGCCGCACGGCGACCGAGCTCGGGGCGCACGCCGTCCTCGCCCTCAGCTTCCCGCTCCACCCGCCCGGCAAGCCGGAGAAGTCCCGCGCCGGGGAACTGCTCGGCGCCGGGGTTCCCACCCTCGTCGTCCAGGGCGGCAACGACCCCTTCGGCAAGCCCGAGGAGTTCCCGGAGGGGACGTACGAACTGATCGAGGTGCCGTACGGCGATCATGGTTTCGCCGTGCCGAAGCGGGCGGACATCGGACAGGACCGCGCTCTGGAGATCATCACGGCCGGAGTCGTGGGGTGGGCCTCGTCACTCGCGTAGGCGTCGGGAATGCAGCGCGGCCGATCACTGTTGAGGCGGACAGAAGTGCTGGCAGACCAGCGCCGACGTCGTAGGAGAGGGAGTCCGCCGCATGGGTTCGACCATCTGCCCGAGCCGCAGCAGCCGCGCCGACCTGGACTGGACGGTGCTGCACGCGGCCAAGAACGCCCCTATTCGGGCGGCGGCGGGTGCGGATCGTGTTCTATCCTCCGATTCGAGTGGGACCGGTTTCGGTGCCACGAAAAATCTTGAGGAGGTGGGTCCGGTCACTGGGACCGACGCAGGGACCGACAACGGCCAGGCGGAGCTGCCCGAGGGCCGGGGCGACAGCGCGGAGTCGAACACGGAGCGCAGCGCGCGCTTCGAACGGGACGCGCTCGAATTCCTCGACCAGATGTACTCGGCCGCGCTGCGCATGACGCGCAACCCGGCCGACGCCGAGGACCTGGTGCAGGAGACGTACGCCAAGGCGTACGCGTCCTTCCACCAGTTCCGTGAGGGCACCAACCTCAAGGCGTGGCTGTACCGGATCCTCACCAACACGTTCATCAACTCGTACCGCAAGAAGCAGCGCGAGCCCCAGCGCAGCGCGGCCGAGGAGATCGAGGACTGGCAGCTCGCACGGGCCGAGTCGCACATGTCGACGGGTCTGCGCTCCGCCGAGTCGCAGGCGCTCGACCACCTGCCCGACTCGGACGTCAAGGAAGCACTCCAGGCGATCCCCGAGGAGTTCCGCATCGCCGTCTATCTCGCGGACGTCGAGGGCTTTGCGTACAAGGAGATCGCGGACATCATGGGGACACCCATCGGTACGGTGATGTCCCGGCTGCACCGGGGCCGTCGCCAACTGCGCGGCATGCTCGAGGACTACGCCCGTGAGCGCGGACTGGTCCCGGCGGGCGCCGGCGAGTCGAACGAAGTGAAAGGTTCGGGCTCATGAGCTGCGGAGACCCGCACGAGACGGACTGCAGTGAAGTCCTCGATCATCTCTACGAGTTCCTCGACAGCGAGATGCCGGACGTCGACCGCGACAAGTTCCAGCACCACTTCGAGGAATGCTCGCCGTGCCTCGAGAAGTACGGCCTGGAGCAGGCCGTGAAGAAGCTGGTCAAGCGGTGCTGCGGGCACGACGACGTGCCGACCGATCTGCGGGCCAAGGTCATGGGGCGGATCGACCTGATCCGCTCCGGCCAGACCGTGCCCGAGCACGACGTGACGGCCTCTCCGGCCACCCCCGTCACTCCGCGGGAGTCCTGAACCCCCGGGAAAGTTCGGCACCGGCGGCCCTCGGCCGTCACCCGAACGTAGTAATCCGCGGGTGATACGCCCGCGCGCCTCCCCCTGGCCGCCCTAGGCTCCCAAGCCTGGTAGGGCACCGTCATGCCGGGGGAGGGGCGACATGGAGGCGGTTCCGGCACGGGCACGTGTGTACGTCGTCGCCGTCGGCCTCGTCGCCCTCCTCTGTCTGCTGCCCCCGTCGACATCGCGCACACACGCGTGGGCGGTCCTGTTGCTCGCCGCGCTGTACGCCGGCTGTGAACAGGTCGCCCGGCGGCGCTTCGCCGGCACCTTCTACCCCGTGCTGCTCGCCGCGGCGTTCCTGCTGCCCCCGGCCGCCGCCGCGCTCGTCCCGCTGCCCGGGGCCCTGCTCTCCCACGTCGAGGCGCGTCCCTTCCTGCTGCGCCGGGTCTGGCGCGCCTCCCGGCTGGTCCTCGGCGTGTGGGCGGCGGCCCACGCCCACCAGGCGCTGGACGGCTGCGACGCCGTCGCCACCTCCGACTTCCCCTACGCGCTCGGCCCGGCCGGGGCGGCCGTCCTGCTGTTCTGCCTGGTCCTCACCCTGCTGGACGGCGGGATCCTCGCCCTGGCCGAGAAGGCGCCGGCCCGGCGCGCGTGGGGCGGGCTGCTGCCGCGCTCACTGGCGCCGGTCGCGGTGCACGGGACGGCCGGGCTGATGATGGCCGTGCTGTGGCGCAGCCCGTACGGGCCCGTCTCCGCGCTGCTCGTGCTGCTGCCGATGGGCGTGTCGTGGTGGGTGTACGCCCAGTACCACCGGGAGCGGGCGGCCCACCGGGCCACCATCCGGGCGCTGGTGCAGGCCGTCGACATCAAGGACGGCTACACCCGCGGGCACAGCGAGCGGGTCGGGCAGGCGTCCGTGCTGATCGCGCGCGAGCTCGGCATGGACGAGGAACGGGTGGAGGTCCTCCGGTTCGCCGGGATCCTGCACGACGTGGGGAAGCTGGGGGTGCCCACCCGGCTGCTGCGCAAGGACGGGCCGTTGACGCCCGAGGAGCGGCGCGTGATCGAGCTGCACCCCGAGTACGGGCACGAGATCGTGCGCGGGATCTCCTTCCTCGGCGAGGCCCGGACGGCGGTGCTGCACCACCATGAGCGGCTGGACGGGACCGGATACCCGTACGGGCTGGTGGGCAGTCAGATCCCGGAGTGCGCACGGGTGGTGGCCGTCGCGGACGCGTTCGACGCGATGACGTCGACGCGGTCGTACAGCAGGGCCCGGCCGGTTCCCACCGCGCTGGAGGAGTTGGAGCGGTGCGCGGGAACGCAGTTCGATCCCCGGATGGTGTCCGCCCTCGTCCGCGCGGTGGGCAGATCCGGCTGGCACCCCGCGGTGACCGCCGACGAGCCCGTTCGGCCCGGTGACCGGCCGCCGGTCTCCAGCCTGCCGGGAGCACGTGGATGACCCGGCATCGGTGTCCTGCCGCCCTCGCCCTCGTCCATGCCTCCGCCGCCCTCCTCGCCCTCGTCTCCCTCTGCGTCACCCTCTGGAACGGTGTCCACGAAGGCGCCCTCGCCCTCGCCTTCGGGCTGCTCGTCGCCGTGGGCGAGCTCACCCGGTGGAGCGGGCCCGGCGTGCGCGAGATCGCGCCGCTCGGGGCCGCCGGGGCGCTGGCGTACGCGCTGCTGGGCGAGAGCGCCGGACTGCCCCGAACCCTCGACCTGGCCGGCGCGCAGGGGACCCCCGTCGGCGTCTCCCAGGTCGTCACCGTCGTGCTCGCCGCCTCCCTGCTCGGCAGCGTGCCGCACATCGCGCAGGGGCGGAGCCCGACGCTCGACCACCTGGCCCGGCGGGTGCTGACCGTGGGGTTCGCCGTCGTCTGCTTCCAACCCCTGTCCCACAGCGGCACCTTGGCCGCCTGGGGTGGTCCGGCGCACGCTCTGCTGCTGCTCGCGCTGCTCACCCTCACCGTCCTGTGCGACACCGTCCTCGCCGCCGCGCTGGCGCACGCGCGCACGGGTTGGCCGTTCTGCCCCCTGCTGCGGGACGAACTGCGCGCGACGCTCGGCATCGGGTCGGCCGTCTGCGCGACCGGTGCCGTGATGGCGCTCGCGGTGGACGTCGCGGGCCTGTGGGCCCTGCCGGTGTTCTCGCTCCCGCTGCTGCTCACCCAGCTGTCCCTGGGCCGCTACGCCGCCGTGCGGGCCACCTACCGGCAGACCATCGCCTCCCTCGCGCGCGCCACCGAGATCGCCGGGTACACCCCGGCCGGGCACGCCCTGCGGGTCGCCTCCCTCAGCCAGGCCGTCGGCCGCGACCTGGGCCTGACCGAGCCCGAACTCACCGTGCTGGAGTACGCGGCCCTCATGCACGACATCGGCCAGCTCAGCCTCCTCGACCCGGTGCCTGCCGGGGCCACCGCCGCGCTGCCCGTCGAGGAGCAGCGGCGCATCGCCATCCTCGGCGGGGCCGTCGTACGGCAGACCGGGGTGGACCCGCAGGTGGCCGTCGTCGTGGAGCGGCAGGCCGACCCCTGCCGGGAGCAGCCGCCGGCCGCGCGGATCGTGCGGGCGGTGAACGCGTACGAGGAGAAGGCGCGGGACGCCGGGCCGGGCGGGCCGCTGAAGGCGCTGGAGGAACTGCGGCTGGGCACCGCCGACGACTACGCGCCCGAAGTCGTGGAAGCACTGGCCCGGGTTCTGTCGCGAGGCTGTCTTACCCTGCCCGGAGTGGGGTAACCCATGGGTAATGAGCGCCCTTCCAGCCGTACGTGGTTGGATGCGAAGGAGAGAGAGTGTCCGGGGGCACAGGCCAGCCCACACCACGGAACTGGCAGGCGGGAATCGTGAGGATCTTCGGCAAGGGACGGCACCGGCCCTCCGCCTCCTGGCGGCAGGCCACCGACCGCGCGTTCACCCTGATCGGTGATGGTCGGTACGAGGACGCGGGTGCGTTGTTGACACGTGCCGCCGATCTGGAGCCGTGGCTGTCGGAGTCCTGGTTCAACCTCGCCCTGCTGCACAAGTTCCGGCACGACTGGGAGCAGGCACGGGCCGCGGGCCTCAGGGCCGTGGCGCTGCTCGACCGGGAGACCGGGGCGCCCGACTGGTGGAACGTCGGCATCGCGGCGACCGCGCTCCAGGACTGGCCGCTGGCCCGGCGCGCCTGGCAGGCGTACGGGTTGCACGTGCCAGGGGGAGCCACCGCTTCGGGTGAACCCCTCGGCATGGATCTCGGCAGCGCGGCCGTGCGGCTGTCGCCCGAGGGCGAGGCGGAGGTCGTGTGGGGGCGTCGGCTCGACCCCGCCAGGATCGAGGTGCTGTCCATCCCGCTGCCGTCCTCCGGGCGGCGCTGGGGGGAGGTCGTGCTGCACGACGGGGTGCCGCACGGCGAGCGGACCACGGCGGCCGGGCACGCGTACCCCGTGTTCGACGAGATCGAGCTGTGGGCGCCGTCGCCCGTGCCGACCTGGGTGGTGCTGCTGGAGGCGGCGACCGAGGCGGACCGGGACGCGCTGGAGCAGCTCGCGGCCGACGCCGGGTTCGCGGCGGAGGACTGGTCGTCGTCGGTGCGGCTGCTGTGCCGGATGTGTTCGGAGTCACGGATGCCCTCGGACGAGGGCGACGGTGAGCATCTCGACCCGCACGACCACAGCGAGCCCGGACATCCCGGGCCGCTCGGGCACCGGACGGACGGGCAGTTGTGGGTTCCGGAACGGGAGTGCGGGGTGGCCGCGCCGGCCGCGCTGGTGCGGGGGTTGTTGGACGGCTGGGTCGCCGACAGCCCGGATTCCCGGGACTGGCGGGATCTCGAAGAGGTCTGCTGACCCGCTGCCCCTGCTGAACCACCCTTAGGCTGTACAGGCAGAAACTTCTCATGGTTGCAGGAAGGCTTACGTCGGTCATGGCGCAGCAGGACACCGATCAGCAGCACGTGGGCGTGCTCCCCGTGGACGACGAGGGCTTCGTCATCGACACGGAGGAGACGGAGGAGCGCGAGGCCGCCTGGCGCGCGGCCGGTACCTCGCGACCGATCACCGTCGTCGGAAACCCGGTGCTCCACAAGGAGTGCAGGGACGTCACCGAGTTCGGTGAGGAGTTCCAGCAGCTGGTCGCGGACATGTTCGCCTCGCAGCGCACCGCCGAGGGCGTCGGCCTGGCCGCCAACCAGATCGGGGTCGATCTGAAGGTCTTCGTCTACGACTGCCCGGACGACGACGGTGTGCGGCACGTCGGTGTGGTCTGCAACCCGAAGATCGTGGAGCTGCCCGCGGACAGGCGCCGGCTGGACGACAGCAACGAGGGGTGCCTGTCGGTGCCGACCGCGTACGCGCCGCTCGCCCGGCCCGACTACGCCGAGGTGACCGGGCAGGACGAGAAGGGCAACCCGATCAAGGTGCGCGGCACCGGGTACTTCGCGCGGTGTTTGCAGCACGAGACCGACCACCTGTACGGGTACCTGTACATCGACCGGCTCTCCAAGCGTGAACGCAAGGACGCGCTGCGGCAGATGGCCGAGAACGAGCCCCGCTACCCCGTGGTCGCCAACGACTGAGGTCACACAAACCCCGTACGCACGGCGCCTGTTCTGCTTCCCCCGGCCGAACAGGCGCCGTTCGTGTGTCCGTCGCACGTTCGATCGCTTCTCGCTCTCCTGGTGATCCAGAACCAGTCAGGCAACAGGGGATTCTCAGCACTGTGGGGTAGTGAATGCTGCAAATCCGTTCCCAGAGCGGTCAGTTGTAGGGCTGAATGGGAGTGGCGGATACGCAACGGCGCACGCCCGGTACAGCGGAGGGGCGCGTGGCCACAGGCGGCTGAGAGGGGTAGTTCGTGCCTGCTTTCCCACACAGCACCACTTACAGCACCGCGTACAGCACCACTTCGACGGCGACGGTGGTGGCGGTCCCACCCTCGCTCTCTCTTCCGGCGATCGAGGCCGCCTTTCCTCGGCAACTCCATGAGTATTGGCCAAGGCTTCAGGAGAAGACCCGTACCTGGCTCCTGGAAAAACGGCTGATGCCCGCGGACAAGGTGGCGGAATATGCCGATGGACTGTGCTACACCGACCTCATGGCGGGGTACTACCTCGGTGCCCCGGACGAGGTCCTCCAGGCGATCGGAGACTACAGCGCGTGGTTCTTCGTCTGGGACGACCGCCACGACCGCGACATCGTGCACGACCGACCAGCGGCCTGGCGGCGCCTGAAATCCAGGCTGCACAGGGCCCTTGACTCCCCACGGTCCCATCTGCACCACGAGGACCCGCTGGTCGCCGGGTTCTCGGACAGCGTGGTGAGGCTGTACTCGTTCCTGCCCCGGACGTGGAACGAGCGGTTCGCCCGGCACTTCCACGCGGTGATCGAGGCCTACGACCGGGAGTTCCACAACCGCAGAGAGGGGATCATCCCGTCCGTCGAGGAATATCTCGCGCTGCGTCGGCTCACCTTCGCGCACTGGATATGGACGGATCTGCTGGAGCCGAGCGCGGGATACGAACTCCCGGACGTCGTGAGAAAACATCCGGCATATCGGCGGGCGGCGCTGCTGAGTCAGGAATTCGCCGCCTGGTACAACGACCTCTGCTCGCTCCCCAAGGAAATCGCGGGCGACGAGGTGCACAATCTCGGAATCAGTCTCGTCACCCATGAGGGACTCACTCTGGAACAGGCGGTCGAGGAAGTCAGGCGGCGGGTCGACGAGTGCATCACTGAATTCCTGCTCGCCGAACGGGAAGCCTTACGCTTCGCCGACGGTCTCGACGACGGCACGGTGCGGGGAAAGGAACTGAGCGTCGCCGTGCGCGCCTGTCTGGGAAACATGCGGAACTGGTTCAGTTCCGTCTACTGGTTCCACCACGAGTCCGGCCGCTACCGGGTCGACAGCTGGGACGACCGGTCCACGCCCCCGTACGTCAACAACGAAGCGGCAGGTGAGATATGACCGTCGAGTCCGTGCAGCCCGTGGAACCACACTTGCCGGAGCTGCGGGAGCCGCCCCTCGCGGGTGGCGGAGTTCCGCTTCTCGGCCACGGCTGGAAGCTGGCACGCGATCCGCTGGCGTTCATGTCCCGGCTGCGCGAGCACGGGGACGTCGTCCGCCTGAAGCTCGGCCCGAAGACGGTGTACGCCGTCACCACGCCCGCGCTCACCGGCGCGCTCGCGCTGAGCCCCGACTACAAGATCGACGGGCCGCTGTGGGAATCCCTGGAAGGCCTGCTCGGCAAGGAGGGCGTGGCCACCGCCAACGGCCCCCGGCACCGGCGCCAGCGCCGCACCATCCAGCCCGCCTTCAAACTCGACGCGATCCCCGCCTACGGGCCGATCATGGAGGAGGAGGCGCACGCGCTGACCGACCGCTGGAAGGCCGGCGAGACGATCGACTGCACCTCCGAGTCGTTCCGCATCGCCGTACGCATCGCGGCCCGCTGTCTGCTGCGCGGCGACTACATGGACGAGCGGGCCGAGCGGCTGTGCGTCGCCCTCGCCACCGTCTTCCGCGGTATGTACCGGCGGATGGTGATCCCCCTCGGGCCGCTCTACCGGCTGCCCCTGCCGGCCAACCGTGAATTCAACCGCTCCCTGGCCGATTTGCACCTCCTGGTCGACGAGATCGTCGCCGAGCGCCGCGCATCCGGTCAAAAGCCGGACGATTTGCTGACGGCATTGCTGGAGGCCGAGGACGACAATGGCGACCCCATCGGGGAACAGGAGATCCACGACCAGGTCGTCGCGATAGTCACCCCCGGCAGCGAAACCGTCGCGTCCACGATCATGTGGCTGCTCCAGGTCCTCGCCGAACACCCGGAACACGCGGACAAGGTGTGCGCGGAGGTGGAATCGGTGACCGGAGGACGTCCTGTGGCATTCGAGGACGTCCGCAAGCTCACCCACACCAACAATGTCGTCGTCGAGGCCATGCGACTGCGCCCCGCCGTATGGATTCTGACCCGTCGGGCCGTCATCGACACCGAACTCGGCGGGTATCGCATTCCGGCCGGGGCCGACATCGTCTACAGCCCCTACGCGATCCAGCGCGACGCGCGTTCCTACGCCGACCACCTCGCCTTCGACCCCGACCGCTGGCTGCCGGAACGGGTGAAGGACGTCCCGAAGTACGCCATGAGCCCCTTCAGCGTGGGCAACCGCAAGTGCCCGAGCGACCACTTCTCGATGGCGCAACTGTCCCTGATCACGGCGGCCGTGGCGACGCGGTACCGCCTGGAGCAGGTGCCCGGCTCCAACGACGCGACCCGGGTCGGCATCACGCTGCGCCCGCAGCAACTGCTGCTGCGGCCGGTGCCGAGGTGAGGCGTCAGGCGGCCTGAGGTCCTCGGAACGCGCGCCGGTAGGCGTTCGGGGTCGTGTCCAGCGTCCGTACGAACTGGTGGCGCAGCGCGGCCGCGGTGCCGAACCCGGTGCGACCGGCGATCGCGTCCACCGTCTCGTCCGTCGCCTCCAGCAGATGCTGGGCCAGCAGCACGCGTTGCCGCAGGAGCCAGCGGTAGGGAGTGGTGCCGGTCTCCTGCTGGAAGCGGCGGGCGAAGGTGCGCGGGGACATGTGGGCGCGGGCGGCGAGCTGCTCGACGGTGACCTCCTCGTGGAGGTTGCGCTCCATCCACGCGAGGACCTCACCGACCGTGTCGCAGGAGGAACGCGGCAGCGGCCGCTCGATGTACTGGGCCTGGCCGCCGTCGCGGTGCGGCGGTACGACCATGCGCCGGGCGATCCTGTTGGCGACCTCCGGCCCCTGCTCCTTGCGCACGATGTGCAGACAGGCGTCGATGCCGGCCGCGGTGCCCGCCGAGGTGATCACCGGGTCGGCGTCGACGTACAGCACGTCCGGCTCGACGGTGATCCGCGGATGGCGCCGGGCCAGCTCCTCGGCGTGCCGCCAGTGCACCGCGCAGCGGCGGCCGTCGAGCAGCCCGGCGGCCGCCAGGACGAAAGCCCCGGAACACACGCTCAACACCCGTGCCCCCCGGTCCACAGCCGCGCACAGAGCCTCCAGCAGCTCCGGCGGATAGGCGCGCGCCACGTAGCTCTCCCCGGCCGGTACGGCGATCAGGTCGGCGCTCTCCAGCCGCTCCAGACCGTGCTCCAGCACCATGGAGAAGCCGGCGGGCGTGGTCAGGGTCGGGCCCTCCGCCGAGGCCACGGCGAAGTCGTAGACGGGCAGGCCCTCGTCGCTGCGGTCGATGCCGAACACCTCGCAGACGACACCCAGTTCGAAAGGATGCACGCCGTCGAGGAGGACTGCGGCCACGTTCTTCAGCATGCCGACAGTGTGCCCCGAGGGTGGCAGGAATTTGAAGGTGCGCGGCAGTCCTGCCACTGTCAGGAGTGTTCTTCCCGCACGATGCTTACAGCATGAACGCACTCAGTGGTTATGTGACCGTCCTGGTTCTCTTCGTCCTCCTGGCCGGGCCGGCGCTCGTGGGACTGGCCCACGAGCGCCGGATCGACCGCCAGTTGCGCGAGGCGCAGACTCAGAAGTCCTCGTCCAGGTCGACCGTGCCCTCCACCGCGACCTGGTACGCCGACGGGCGCCGCTCGAAGAAGTTGGTCAGTTCCTGAACCCCCTGGAGCTCCATGAAGGAGAAGGGGTTCTCCGAGCCGTACACCGGGGCGAAGCCCAGGCGCGTGAGGCGCTGGTCGGCGACGCACTCCAGGTACTGGCGCATCGAGTCGGTGTTCATGCCGGGCAGGCCGTCACCGCACAGGTCGCGCGCGAACTGCAGCTCGGCCTCGACGGCCTCCCGCAGCATGTCGGTGACCTGCTGCCGCAGCTCGTCGTCGAACAGCTCCGGCTCCTCCTTGCGGACGGTGTCGACGACGTCGAACGCGAAGCTCATGTGCATCGTCTCGTCGCGGAACACCCAGTTGGTGCCGGTGGCGAGGCCGTGCAGCAGACCCCGGCTGCGGAACCAGTAGACGTACGCGAAGGCGCCGTAGAAGAACAGGCCCTCGATGCACGCGGCGAAGCAGATCAGGTTGAGCAGGAAGCGGCGGCGGTCGGCCTGGGTCTCCAGGCGGTCCAGCTTCTCGACCTCGTTGATCCACTTGAAGCAGAACTCGGCCTTCTCGCGGATGGAGGGGATGTTCTCCACGGCGTCGAAGGCGGCCGCCCGGTCCTCCGGGTCGGGCAGGTAGGTGTCCAGGAGCGTCAGATAGAACTGGACGTGGACGGCCTCCTCGAAGAGCTGCCTGCTCAGGTACAGGCGCGCCTCGGGGGAGTTGATGTGCTTGTACAGCGTCAGTACCAGGTTGTTCGCGACGATCGAGTCGCCCGTCGCGAAGAACGCCACCAGACGGCCGATGAGGTGCTGCTCGGCGGGGCTGAGCTTGGCGAGGTCGGCGACGTCCGAGTGGAGGTCGACCTCCTCCACGGTCCAGGTGTTCTTGATGGCGTCCCGGTAGCGCTCGTAGAAGTCCGGGTAGCGCATCGGGCGGAGAGTCAGCTCGAAGCCGGGGTCGAGAAGGTTCCGGGTGGTCATTACTGGCAGGCCTCGCAGGACTCGGGGTTTTCCAGGGAGCAGGCGACGGCCTCGGGGTCCGGGGCCGGCTGCTGGACGGGGACGGTGGCCCGGGCGGCGCGGGCGATGCGGGTCGCCGGGCGCGAGCGCAGGTAGTACGTCGTCTTCAGGCCCGACTTCCAGGCGTACGCGTACATCGAGGAGAGCTTGCCGATGGTCGGCGTCTCCAGGAAGAGGTTCAGCGACTGTGCCTGGTCCAGGAACGGGGTCCGGGCCGCGGCCATGTCGATCAGACCGCGCTGCGGGATCTCCCACGCCGTGCGGTACAGGGCCCGTACGTCCTCGGGGATCCAGGCGAAGTCCTGCACCGAGCCGTTGGCCTCACGCAGCGCCTCACGGGTGCGGGCGTCCCACACGCCCAGGGCCTTGAGGTCCTGCACCAGGTACGAGTTGACCTGGAGGAACTCGCCCGACAGCGTCTCTCGCTTGAACAGGTTGGAGACCTGCGGCTCGATGCACTCGTAGACGCCCGCGATCGACGCGATGGTGGCGGTGGGCGCGATCGCGAGGAGCAGCGAGTTGCGCAGGCCCGTGCTCGCGATCCGCTCGCGCAGTGCCGCCCAGCGCTCCGGCCAGGTGAACTCGACACCGTAGTGGTCGGGGTGCAGGACACCCCGGGCGGTACGGGTCTTCTCCCAGGCCGGCAGCGGGCCGCTGCGCTCGGCGAGGTCGGCGGAGGCCTCGTACGCGGCGAGCATGACCCGCTCGGCGATCCGCGTGGACAGCTGCTTGGCCTCCGGGGAGTCGAAGGGCAGGCGCAGCTTGAAGAAGACGTCCTGCAGACCCATCGCGCCCAGGCCCACCGGGCGCCACTTGGCGTTGGAGCGGCCCGCCTGCTCGGTCGGGTAGAAGTTGATGTCGACGACCCGGTCGAGGAAGGTGACGGCGGTGCGGACGGTGTCGTCCAGCCGCTCCCAGTCGATGTCACCGTTGACCACGAAGGCCCCCAGGTTCACCGACCCCAGGTTGCACACGGCCGTCTCGCCGTCGTCCGTGACCTCCAGGATCTCCGTGCAGAGGTTGGAGGAGTGGACGACATGGCCCGGGGTCGCCGTCTGGTTGGCGGTGCGGTTGGCGGCGTCCTTGAAGGTCATCCAGCCGTTGCCGGTCTGCGCGAGGGTGCGCATCATGCGGCCGTACAGGTCACGGGCGGGGATGGTCTTCTTGGCGAGGCCCGCGGCCTCGGCCTTGCGGTAGGCGGCGTCGAACTCCTCGCCCCACAGGTCGACGAGGTCGGGCACGTCGGCCGGGGAGAAGAGGGACCACTGCTCGTCGGCGTTCACCCGGCGCATGAACTCGTCCGGCACCCAGTGCGCGAGGTTCAGGTTGTGCGTACGGCGGGCGTCCTCGCCGGTGTTGTCGCGCAGCTCCAGGAACTCCTCGATGTCGGAGTGCCAGGTCTCCAGGTAGACCGCGGCAGCGCCCTTGCGCCGGCCGCCCTGGTTCACGGCGGCGACGGAGGCGTCGAGGGTCTTGAGGAACGGGACGATGCCGTTGGAGTGCCCGTTGGTGCCGCGGATCAGCGAACCGCGGGAGCGGATGCGGGAGTACGACAGACCGATGCCGCCGGCGTGCTTCGAGAGGCGGGCCACCTGGTGGTAGCGGTCGTAGATGGAGTCCAGCTCGTCCTTCGGGGAGTCGAGGAGGTAGCAGGACGACATCTGGGGGTGGCGGGTGCCGGAGTTGAAGAGCGTGGGGGAGGAGGGGAGGTAGTCGAGGCGGCTCATGAGCCCGTAGAGCGCGGCGACTTCGTCCAGGGCGCGGGCCGTGTCGTCCTCGGCGAGACCGGCGGCCACCCGGAGCATGAAGTGCTGCGGGGTCTCCACCACCTTGCGGGTGAGGGGGTGCCGCAGGAGGTAGCGGCTGTGCAGGGTGCGCAGGCCGAAGTAGCCGAAGCGGTCGTCGGCGTCCGTGTCGACGAGGGCGTCGAGCCGGTCGGCGTGCACCCGTACGAACTCCGCCGTGCGGTCGGCGATGAGGCCTTCCCGGTGCCCCACGGCCACGGACTCGGTGAAGGACGTGACGCCCTGCGAGGCGGCCTCGGCGCGGATGGAGATCGTCAGCAGACGGGCGGCCAGCCGGGAGTAGACGGGGTCCTCGGAGATGAGGCCGGCGGCCGCCTCCGTGGCCAGCTCGCGCAGTTCCGACTCGTCCGCCCGCGCGGACCGGCCCCGCAGGGCGGCGGCGGCGACCCGGCCGGGGTCGGCGTCGGGGAGGTCGGCGGTCAGCTCGGTCAGGGTCCGCAGCAGTGCGGTACCGGGACCGTCGTCCGCGGCGGATGTCGCAGACGGTGTCGCTGAAGCCGGTTCGGCTGGCGCGATGGTCACGTGGGGCTCTCCCTCGCTCGGCACGGGGCCTGGCGGAGGGCAGGGGGCAGCACGAGCGCACACGGCGTCGCGTCCACCGACCCACTCCACGAGGCCCGGACGTCGGGCACCCGGACCGGACGGGCCGGGCGCGCTGTCGGCAGGTCCTCGGACTGACGCTCATACGCGGGCAAGCGCGCACGAGTACACCGTTGCGGGACAGTTCCGGATTCGCACCGGATTCCCCTGCGGCGACAGCGAGCATGAGCATACATCTTGTGCCGGGCTGCGATGCCACCCCCAGATGTTGTGTTGCGATGGTTTCAGAGCGTCAACTCGTAGGTGAGGAGAGTGATGTCGTCGAGGTGTGGGATCGGGTTCCAGTCGCGCTCGGGCGCGCGGGTGAAACCGAGGCGTGCGTAGACGCGGTGGGCGGTGTGCATGGTGCGCTGGGTGGAGAGGACGATCGAGGCGCAGCCCTCGACGGCGCGTGCGCGCTCGACACAGGCCCGCACGAGGGCCTCACCGACGCCACGCCCGCGTGCGGCGTGCGCGACCGCGAGCATCCGTATCTCGGCCTCTCCCGGCCGGGCGATGTCGGCCATCGGGCCGCCCGCCGGCACGAAGGTGACGCCGCCGAGCACCCGCCCCCGCTCCACCGCGACCAGCACCTCCGCGGCCGCGGCCCGCTTGCCGACGTCCCTCAACTCGCCCAGATACGCGTCGCTCTCCGCGAAGTCGAGGAGGCCGTCCTGAAGGTAGGCCTGGGCGGTGATCTCACCGACGGTCTCGTACTCGTCGGGGTGCGCCTGCCGGATGACGATGTCCATGGGGGTGAGTCTGCCGGACGCCCCCGGCGCCGATCCGCTGGGTTTCCGTACCGGTTGCGGGGCGGCCCGCACGTGCTTCCATGGAAGTAGGTGCCGGTGCCCGCTGAGCCCTCCGCCCCGAGAACGCACTCGGAGGGAGCGCACGATGACGAGTGTCGTCCGTCGACCGCCCGGCAAGGAACGGCCGCGCAACGCGCCGATGGCCACGCTGGACCTGAGACGGGCGGGCAGCCGGGTGCGGAGCGTCCTCGTGGGCCGTTGGCACACCCTGACCATCCGTCTGGAGGCGCGACGCGGTGCCACCCGGCCCAAGAAATGGCGGAGATGGTTCTCCTACGCCAACGCGACCAGGTTCGTCTGGGCCGTCGCCGTGCTCGCCCTCCTGGCCTGGTGCGGGGAGGGCCTGTCCATCCTGATCACAGGGAAGTCGACCGGCTTCGAGCACCTGCGCAAGAGCGGGGGGTTGGACGCCCTGTTCCAGTTCGTCGGCCCCGTACTGACCGCCTCCATCGCCGCCGCGCTCTTCCTGTTCTGCTGGTACGCCTGGACCAAGCGGCGTTACCTCGCCAAGGCCAGCAGGAGACCCGGCCGGCTGGTGCTCACCGTTGGCCAGGACACGGGCGACATCGTGGGCCGCGACGAGGTCGCCGAGGTCATCGCCGAACGGCTGCGGGACCGCGACACCCGGCGGCCCTATCTGCTCGTGGGCGGCGTCGGAGTGGGCAAGACCGCCGTCCTCGTCCGCCTCACGGAACTGCTCGCCCGGCAGCGCGCGGTGCCCGTGCCGATCCGGCTGCGGGACGCGGCCGACGACCCCGACCTCAACTTCGAGCGGATGGCCAAGCTGCGCTTCGCCGAGGAGACACCCCAGGGGACCCTCGCGCGCACCAAGAACGACCGGGTCTGGCAGCAGCTGCTCGCCGACGACAAACCGGTCGTGATCGCCGACGGACTGGAGGAGGCGCTCCTCGCCGACAGCCTCCAGCAGAACCGGGACAACATCATCCGCCGGGCCATCGAGCGCGCCCACCGCGAGAAGCTGCCCCTGGTCATCGCCTCCCGGCCGCACAGCCCCCTGGAGAGCACGGCCGCCGCGATCGTGGAGCTGGAGCCGTTGAGCGAGGAGGAGGCACTGCACTTCGTCGAGGCCCGCGCCTCGGGCCGGGAGGAGCAGTACCTGGACGCCGTCGTCGAGACGGCGGAGGTCACCGAATCACCCGTCTACCTGCAGATCGTGCGCGAACTGCACAGCAACGACCTGCTGCGCCACGACGACTCCGAGCACCTGGACATCTCCGGCCGGGACCGCAGCGCGCTGCGGCTGCAACTGCTGGAGCGGTGGGAACGCGCCCTGTGCGAAAGCCGGCTGCGGCAGGACGTGGTCCTGAGCCGGCAGGAGCGCGGCGACACCGTCGAAGTGGTGTCCGCCCTGGCCTGCATCGGCCTGCTCAAGGACAGCCTGGAGGTCGGCTTCGCCGAGTTGCTCGGCGAGGACGTGCACCCCGGCCCGCTGCGACGCGCACGGACCCGGGCCGAACACCTGTGGACCAGCGCACGCGGCTTCGACCAGTACGGCAAGCGCGGCACCGTCTTCTCCGAGTGGCATCGCAAGCGGATCTGGGACACTCTCTGCGCCCGGCTCAGTGCCGACGAGAGCCGACGGCTGAGCGAGGGAAGCACCGACCAGTGCCAGGCCGTCCTGGCCCGTTTCGCGGCCAACGCCGACAAGCTCAGGCTGCTGGAGGGCCTGGAGCGGAAGGTCCGCTTCCCCCACAGCATCATGCAGGCGTACTTCGGCTTCCGCGTCCTGGACGAGCTGGGCGAGCGGGACGCCGGGGAGCTGGTCGACGAGGCGCTGCAACCGCCCGGCCCCAGCCGTGAGCTGCTCGTGGCCCTGGTGTTCCTGTCCCGTAGCTCGGCGGCGAAGACCACGGCCCGCGGCGGTGGCGTCCGGGCCGAGGCGAAGAAGGAGCTCCAGGAACTGGTGCGGCAGGCACCCGTGTACGGGCGCACCCTGACCCATCGGCTCTGCGCCGCCGCGAGCCGCCGCACGGACGACCCGAAGGTCCTGGACCTGTACGCGGCCGCACTGGAGGTCGAGAGCGTGGAGGAGTCTCCGGAACGGCTCAAGACCGTCGTCGCCGCCGTGCACGACTGCTGGTCCGGAATCAAGGGGGACCGGCGTACCCTCGACGACGCGAAGCTGGCCCTGGTCAAGCAGCTCGGCGCGGCGCTGCGGAGAGTCTCCGACCGGATCGACACCACCGGGCTGTACTGGCGGCTCTTCGTCCTCGGAGTCGAGGAACCCTCCTACGGCATCAGCCTGGCCACCGCCCAGGAGTGCGGCAGCGGAGGCAGCGCCGCGTTCGCGGTGATCCGCGAGCAGTTCGGCCTCGACAACGACCCCGTGCAGGAGTACAACGACGCGGTCACCGCCCTGAAGGCCCGCAAGAGGCAGCGGTACGCGGCCTGGGCCGAGGAGATGGCGGCGACGCAGGAGAAAAACGCCGGCGCGCCCGCCGGGGCCGCGTCGTCCGACCGCACCCAGCGGCAGCAGGCCGAGCTGCGCGAAATCAACGCGGAGTACCGGGGTGAACGGGTCCGCCTGCTCCGGAACTTCGTGATGCGGGCCTGGATCCTCCCCATGCTGCTGGGCTCCGTCGACGAGGCCCACCGCGACGAGGCCCAGGAGCGCCTCGCCAAGTGGCTGCGCCACCTCGACCCGGCCCACGCCGGCAGCGCCGATCTGCCGCTCCCCCTGGAGGCGGCGCTGGCCAAGGGCTTCAAGTTCGCGGCGAACCGGCGCCGGACCCACCCGCACACGGACCAGGGCAGCCGCGCCGACCTGATCCGGCAGGCCGAGACGTTCCTGCAACGGTCCCGCTGCTGGTACGCGCAGCTCAGCCTGCTCCACGCGCTGTGCCTGTGGGAGCTCCCGGACACCGTCGGCCTCCCCCCTGGGCAGGGCGACGGCGACCCGTCGGCACGGCCGTCCAGGAGGATCGGCGGCACGACCGCCGTGGACACCGTCCGGCGCTGGCTGTCGACGGCCGGCACGGTCAACAGGCCGCCGGGTCAGCTCAGCGGGAACGGCGAGGACGGCGAGAACGGGGCCTCGCCCCGGCGGCGTCTGCACCCCTTCGTCAGCGAGGCGGGAGACCTGGTGGCCCTCGCCCTGGAGACCGGGCAGCCCGAACGCTTCCTCTGGATCGACGAGAAGGGCGTGGCCGACAACATCGGCTCCCGGGTGGGCCAGCTCGACGGGTCCCGTCGGCACAACCTGTGGATCCCGCCCTCGGTCGGCTGGAGCACCCTGGACGGGCGCGCCCAGCGACTCGTCGCCGATGTGCTGGTCCTGCTCAACCTCGTCGAACGGGACGGCAATCCCGACGAGGTCGAGGACCGGATGGCCCGCGTGGAGCAGCCCGGCCTGTCGCTCCCGCCGTGCATCCGTACCAAGCGCGAGCCGCTGGAACCCGGCAGGCCGGCCGGTACCGCCGTTCCGCCCGCGCCGGGTTCGAACTGCCTGCCCGACTGCAAGTTCAAGCTGTGCCCGTATCCGCCGCGCGGGAGTGTGCCCCGGGACGAGATACGCGAGCCGTTCTGCCGGCAGCAGCAGGCACTGCTGCCCGGGCGGGTGCGGCGGTGCTTTCCCCGGGGGCTGCGGAGGAAGACGCCGCCGTGGGTCAGCATGCGGGTGCGGGAACTGGACCGGTTCTGGGACGCGATGGCCCGGCGTACGCGTTCGTAGCGACGGTGGGGGACAGGCAGGCGGGCCGCCGTTGGTCCTGCTCTCGGCGGCCCGCTGCTGGTGGTTCGTGCGTTCCCGCGCCCCTGTGGGGCGGGTTTCAGTGGGAGCTGCCCGCGGTGGCCGGCGGCAGTTCCACCTGGACGCCCGGGTCGCCCGCGTCCGCCGTGTAGTCCTCCGGGCTCGTCTCGTCGATGCCCTCGGGGGCCTTGAGGGCCTTCAGGACGAAGGTCAGGACCACGGTCACCGCGACGTTCAGGACGAACGCCGTGAAGCCGATGTAGCCGATCTCGCCGATGCCGGGGATCTCCTTCGCCGAGCCGCCGAAGTGCTTCTGCGTCGGGGAGGCGACGCCGTACGCGGCGACCGTGCCGTAGACCATGCCGACGGCCCAGCCGGCGAGGAGGGCCCAGCGGTGGAACCAGCGGGTGAAGAGGCCGCCGACGAGGGCCGGGAAGGTCTGCAGGATCCAGATGCCGCCGAGGAGCTGGAAGTTGATGGCGACCGTCTTGTCCATGGTGAGGACGAAGACCAGGGCGCCGACCTTCACCAGGAGTGAGACGAGCTTGGAGACGCGGGTCTCCTCCTTGGGCGTGGCGTCCGGCTTGATGAAGTCCTTGTAGATGTTGCGGGTGAAGAGGTTCGCGGCCGCGATCGACATGATGGCCGCCGGGACGAGCGCGCCGATGCCGATCGCCGCGAAGGCCACGCCCGCGAACCAGTCCGGGAACATGTTCTCGAACAGCTGCGGGATCGCCAGCTGACCGTTGGTCACCTTGACGCCGGCCGCGATGGCCATGAAGCCCAGCAGGGCGAGCAGGCCCAGCATCAGCGAGTACAGGGGCAGGATCGTGGTGTTGCGCCGGATCACCTCACGGCTGCGCGAGGACAGCGTCGCCGTGATCGAGTGCGGGTACATGAACAGGGCCAGTGCCGAGCCCAACGCCAGTGTGGCGTACGTCCACTGGCCGGCCTCGGCCGGTGCCAGGGCGCCGCGCGGCTTGCCGGTCGCGGGGTTGGTCTGGCTGAACGCCTCGCCCGCCTTGGCGAAGATGTCGTCGAAGCCGCCGAGCTTGATCGGGATGTAGATGATCGCCACGGCGATGACGATGTAGATCAGCGTGTCCTTCACGAACGCGATCATCGCCGGGGCCCGCAGGCCCGAGGAGTAGGTGTACGCCGCAAGCACGCCGAACGCGATCAGCAGCGGGAGGTCCTTGACGAACCAGTTGGTGTCCTCGCCGCCGCCGACGCCCATGACGTCCAGCACCGCCTGGATGCCGACCAGTTGGAGCGCGATGTACGGCATGGTCGCGAGGATGCCGGTCAGCGCCACCGCGAGGGACAGGCCCTTCGAGCCCCAGCGGCCGCGGACGAAGTCGGACGTCGTCACGTACCCGTGCTTGTGGGAGACCGACCACAGGCGGGGCAGGAAGGTGAAGATCAGCGGGTACACGAGGATCGTGTAGGGCACCGCGAAGAAGCCGGCCGCGCCCGCCGCGTAGATCGCCGCCGGTACGGCGACGAAGGTGTACGCCGTGTACAGGTCGCCGCCGAGCAGGAACCAGGTGATCCAGGTGCCGAACGACCGTCCGCCCAGGCCCCATTCGTCGAGGCTGTGCTCGTTCTCGGCCCTGCGCCAGCGCGAGGCCAGGAAGCCCATGACCGTGACGGCCAGGAAGAAGAAGATGAAGACGCCGAGCGCGACGCCGTTGACGCCGTCGTTCACTTCGACGCACCGCCCTTCTCCGTCGCGCGGGCGCGCTGGTCACGCTGCCACAGCTTGTACGCGATCATGGTCAGCACCGTGGAGAGCAGCACCCACAGCATCTGGTACCAGTAGAAGAACGGGATGCCGATGAAGGCGGGGTCTGTCTTGGCGTACGAGCCCACCCACAGCATCGCCACGAAGGGCGCGAGGAGGCAGAGGGCGATGACGACGCGCGCGGGCGTCACCACCGGCCCTCGGCTCACTTCCGGGGCTTCTGACATTGTGACTCCGTCCCCTCACTGATCACCTGTAATGCGCAGGAAATCTAGGTGACGGCGTCCCGACAGCGAAAGCCCCCGTCCGCATATCGGTCCCCAAACGTTGCCGTTGAGCTGCGGATACGGGGGCTCGGACCTGCCTACTCGGTGGGCCGCTTGAGTCGCGCGACGAACTTGTAGCGGTCGCCCCGGTACACCGACCGCACCCACTCCACCGGCTGCCCCTCCTTGTCCAGCGAGTGCCGGGAGAGCATCAGCATCGGCAGGCCCACGTCCGTGCCGAGCAGACCGGCCTCGCGCGGGGTGGCCAGGGACGTCTCGATGGTCTCCTCGGCCTCCGCGAGGTGGACGTCGTAGACCTCCGCCAACGCCGTGTAGAGGGACGTGTACTTGACCAGCGACCTGCGCAGCGCCGGGAAGCGCTTGGCGGACAGGTGGGTGGTCTCGATGGCCATCGGCTCGCCGTTGGCCATGCGCAGTCGCTCGATGCGCAGGACGCGGCCGCCCGCGGTGATGTCGAGGAGGTCGGCCAGGGTGTCGTCGGCCGTGATGTAGCCGATGTCGAGGAGTTGCGAGGTGGGTTCGAGGCCCTGGGCGCGCATGTCCTCGGTGTACGAGGTGAGTTGCAGGGCCTGCGAGACCTTCGGCTTCGCGACGAACGTGCCCTTGCCCTGGATGCGCTCCAGGCGGCCCTCGACGACCAGTTCCTGGAGTGCCTGGCGGACGGTGGTGCGGGAGGTGTCGAACTCGGCCGCGAGAGTCCGCTCGGGCGGGACCGGCGTACCGGGCGCCTGGGTCTCCGTCATGTCGAGCAGGTGCCTCTTCAGGCGGTAGTACTTGGGCACACGCGCGGTACGGACGGTCGCCCCAGCCTCGTTCTCCGCACTGCTGACGTCGGTGCTCATGGCCTGCCTTCCCGGCTCCGGATGCGGGTCACATCGTGGCACGTGTGCGGCGGTGCCGGCCCGCCGCTTGCGTGATCTGTTCTGTATACCGCCGCAGCCTTCGCTGGTCTAGTCCACCAGGGCAAGTGGTCTACCGGGATCCCTTCTCCGGTGTCCATGTTTTCGACGGTTTCTTACTTAAAGGTTCCTGCATATGTAGGTCGCATAACGGCTGGTCGGAGGGGGTTCGGCCACCCTTGACAGGCTTATTGGTCTGAGCCAAGCTCTGCGCACTGGTCTACACCATTGGTCCAGGTCCCGGCCCGTGGGCGGGGGATGTGGCATCCCTGAGGAGGGTGGCGTGAAGCGCAAGCTGATAGCCGCGATCGGTATCGCGGGCATGATGGTCTCCATCGCGGCGTGCGGTGACGACAAGGGCAGCGGGGGCTCGGACAAGGGCGCGGACGCGAAGGAACTGACCGTCTGGCTCACCGTCGACGCCCAGAACAACTGGCCGGACCTGGTGAAGGCCGCCGACGCGGCGGTGCAGAAGAAGCACCCCGGCGTCAAGATCAACCACGAGTACTACGGCTGGCCCGACAAGAACGCCAAGCTCGACGCGGTCCTCGCCACCGACAAGGTCCCCGACGTGGTCGAGATGGGCAACAGCGAGATGCTGAGCTACATGGTCAAGGGCGCCTTCGCCCCGGTCGACCCGGCGAAGTTCACCAACTCCGACCAGTGGCTGGACGGCCTCAAGACCTCCGTCACCTACGACGGCAAGACCTACGGCGTGCCGTACTACGCGGGCGGCCGGGTCGGCAACTGGCGCAAGGACATCTTCGCCTCCGTCGGCGTCAAGTCCACCCCGAAGACGTACAAGGAACTGACCGCCGCCCTGGACAAGGTCCAGAAGAAGGAAGGCAACAAGTTCAGCGCCTGGTACCAGCCCACCCGCGACTGGTACGCGGCCATGTCCTTCGTCTACGACGCCGGCGGCTCGATCGCGGTCGATTCGGGCGGCCAGTGGAAGGCCAACCTCTCCTCGCCCGAGTCCGTCAAGGGCCTGAAGGAGTTCAAGAACGTCGTCGACAAGTACATGCACGGCGACAAGACCAAGGACGAGTCCGACCGCTACATCGTCTACGGCCAGGGCAAGTCCGGCATGATCTTCGGTGCCGCCTGGGAGGGCGCGACCTCCGAACTCCCCGACAACGACAAGTCCGGCAAGCTCAAGGGCAACCTCGAGAACTTCGTGATGCCCGGCCCGTCCGGCAAGAACCTCCCCGTCTTCCTGGGCGGCTCCGACCTCGCCATCCCGGTGAAGTCCGACGCGCAGGCCCTCGCCGCCGAGTGGATCAACGCCTTCACCGGGCCCTCCGGCCAGAAGGGCCTGATCGCCAAGGGCAACCTGCCCAACAACAAGATCGACCTCGCGCCCCTGAAGAACGACCCCGCGACCGCGGTCCCGGCCACCGCGGCCGAGTCCAACTGGTTCGTCCCGATGGCGCCCGGCTGGGGCCAGGTCGAGAAGGCCCAGATCCTGCAGACCATGCTGCAGAACATCGGCACCGGCAAGGAGACCGTCGCGGCGGCGGCCAAGGAGGCCGACGCCGCGATTGACAAGGTCATCAACACCAATTGAACCCTTCACCGCCACTCGGGGCGGTGAATCCCTGGCTCACGTTGCCCGGTCGCTCACCGAGCGACCGGGTCTCACACGATCAGCACCAGCCGGGTTGGAACCAGCCCGGATGCGCAAAGCCTGCAAGGACGTTGCTGCGCCAGCTTGGTTCTCGCCAGCACACCGTAACCGTACCACTTCGTACAGCTACCGAGCTTGATTTCCTGTACGACGAGGGACCGCTGAGGAGCGCGCCATGAGTGCCGCAGACACCACCACCCCTGCCAAGGTGCCGCAAGCGCGGCAGGCACCACCGCCACCACCGGCCGTCGTGAAGCAGCCACCCGGAAGACGGCGCTCCGGTGCCGCCGTCCCCTGGCTCCTGCTCGCGCCCTGTCTGCTGATCCTCGCCCTCGTCATGGGCTATCCGATGGTCCGCCTGGTCACCCTGTCGTTCCAGAAGTTCGGGCAGTCCCAGCTGTGGGGCTTCCAGCCCGCGGAGTCGGTCGGGTTCGACAACTTCACGAACGTGCTCGGCGACGGGGAGTTCTGGCAGGTCGTCGTCCGCACGATCGTCTTCGCCGCCGGCTGCGTGATCTTCACGATGGTCGCAGGCATGCTGATCGCGCTGCTGCTCCAGCGGGTCTCCGGCTGGGTGAAGACCCTGGTCAACATCGCGCTGGTGGCCAGCTGGGGCATGCCGATCATCGTCGCCACCACCGTCTTCAAGTGGCTCTTCGACGCCGACTACGGCATCCTCAACGCCCTGCTCAGCAAGCTGCCGGGCGTCGAGCTGATCGGCCACAACTGGTTCGCGAGCGGGCCGCAGGGCCTGGCCGTGATCATGCTCCTGGTGGTGTGGGGGGCGGTGCCCTTCGTGGTGATCACCCTGAGCGCCGGTCTCACCCAGGTCCCCGCCGAGTTGGAGGAGGCCGCCCGGCTGGACGGCGCGGGCTCGTGGGGCGTCTTCCGGTACGTCACCCTGCCCGTCCTCAAGCCGATCGTCGTGATGCTCACGACCCTGTCGGTCATCTGGGACATGGGCGTCTTCCCGCAGGTCTTCGTGATGCGCAACGGCCACCCCGAGGCCGAGTTCCAGCTCCTCACCACCTACTCCTACGACCGCGCCTTCGTGGTCAACGACTACGCGCAGGGCTCGGCGATCGCCCTCATCACCGTGGT
This sequence comes from Streptomyces sp. NPDC048751, assembly GCF_043198595.1. NCBI lineage: Bacteria > Bacillati > Actinomycetota > Actinomycetes > Kitasatosporales > Streptomycetaceae > Streptomyces > Streptomyces sp. NPDC048751. The sequence goes on along the minus strand of NZ_JBICUX010000002.1, from coordinate 217,532 downwards.
GCTGCTGCTCGGTGTGGTCGCCGTCTACATGCGTCAGATGCTGAAGATCGGAGAGGTCGAATGAGTGCGCTCACCCCTCCTGCGCGCCGCAGGTCCAAAGCCGGCTGGAACCTCCTGGGCCTCCTCGTCTTCGCCACCGCCGGCTTCCCCGTCTACTGGATGCTCAACACGGCGTTCAAACCGGCCAAGGACGCGATCGACCCGGACCCGAGCCTCCTGCCCACCAGCCTCACCCTGGCCAACTTCCGCCGCGCGCTCGCCATCGCCGACTTCTGGGGCCCGGTCGGCCGCAGCCTGGTCGTCTCCCTCGCGGTGGTGGCGATCGGCATCGTGGTCGGCATGCTGGCCGCGCTCGCCATCTCCCGGTTCGCCTTCCGCGGCCGCAAGATCGTGATCGTGGGCATCCTCGCGGTCCAGATGGTCCCGTTGGTCGCCATGATCATCCCGGTCTTCCTGCTCCTCAACGACCTGGAGCAGTACGACAAGCTCACCGGCCTGATCATCACCTACCTGACCTTCATCCTTCCCTTCACGGTGTGGACCCTGCGCGGCTTCATCGTCAACATCCCCAAGGAGCTGGAGGAGGCCGCGATGGTCGACGGCTGCTCCCGCACCGGCGCCTTCGTCCGGGTCGTCTTCCCCCTCCTCGCCCCCGGCATGGTCGCCACCTCCGTCTACGGTTTCATCCAGGCCTGGAACGAGTACCTGTACGCCCTCATGCTCCTCAGCCAGAAGCACCAGACCGCGACCGTCTGGCTCGGCAACTTCACCACCAAGCACGGCACGGAGTACGCCCCGATGATGGCCGGCTCCACGATGATGGCCGTGCCGATCGTGGTCCTGTTCCTCCTCGTCCAGCGCAAGATGGCCGCGGGTCTGACCGCGGGCGCCGTGAAGGGATGACACCACCCGTGACGACAACCGCCCACGGCACCGACACCCTGACCCGGGACGCCCTCACCGTCCTCCAGCCCGGCTTCACCGGCACCACCGCCCCCGACTGGCTGCTGCGCCGCCTCGGTGAAGGGCTCGCCTCCGTCGGCCTGTTCGGCCGCAACATCACCTCGCCCGAGCAACTGGCCGCCCTCACCGCCCAGCTGCGCGCCGAACGCGACGACGTGCTCGTCGCGATCGACGAGGAGGGCGGCGACGTCACCCGCCTCGAGGTCCGCACCGGCTCCAGCTTCCCCGGCAACCACGCCCTCGGCGCGGTGGACGACGTCACCCTCACCCTGGAGGTCGCCGCCGAGCTGGGCCGCCGGCTCGCCGCCTGCGGGGTCAACCTCAACTGGGCCCCGTCCGCCGACGTGAACTCCAACGCCGCCAACCCGGTCATCGGAGTCCGCTCCTTCGGCGCCGACACGACCCTCGTCGCCCGCCACACCGCGGCCTACGTCACGGGTCTGCAGTCCGCCGGCGTCGCCGCCTGCACCAAGCACTTCCCCGGCCACGGCGACACCGCCGTGGACTCCCACCACGCCCTCCCCCGCATCGACGTCGACCCCGGGGTCCTCGCGGAACGCGAGCTGGCCCCGTTCCGCGCCGCGATCGCCGCCGGGACGCGCGCCATCATGAGCGCCCACATCCTGGTCCCCGCCCTGGACCCCGACCGCCCGGCAACGTTGTCCCGCGGCATCCTCACCACCCTGCTCCGCGGCGAACTCGGCTACCGGGGCCTGATCGTCACCGACGGCATGGAGATGCAGGCCATCGCCGGCACCTACGGCATCGAACGCGGCAGCGTCCTCGCCGTCGCGGCCGGCGCCGACGCGATCTGCGTGGGCGGCGGCCTGGCCGACGACGAGACCGTACGACGCCTGCGGGACGCCCTCGTCACGGCGGTGCGCGCCGGGGAACTCCCCGAGGAACGCCTCGCCGACGCGGCGGAACGCGTACGGGCCCTGGCCCGCTGGGCGACGACGGCGGCCCCCGAGGATGGCGTCGGGGGCCGGCCCGACGTGGGCCTCGTCGCCGCCCGCCGCGCCCTGCGCCTGACCGGTGCGGAGCACTTCAGCCCGCTCACCGAGGCGCCCTACGTGGTGGCCCTCACGCCCGTCGCCAATTTCGCCGTCGGTGACGAGACCCCCTGGGGCGTCGCCGCGGAACTCGCCCGCCGGCTGCCCGGCACGCGGACCGGCAGCTTCGCCGGAGAGGACGCCGCGACCTCGGCGCTCGCGGCGGCCGGGGAGCGGCGGATCGTCGCCGTCGTCCGCGACGAGCACCGCCACCCCTGGATGACGAAGGCCCTCGACACCCTCCTCACGGCCCGCCCCGAGACCGTCGTCGTCGAGATGGGCCTCCCTCAGGCACCCCCTCGCGGCGCCCTCCACATCGCCACCCACGGCGCCGCCCGCGTCTGCGGCCGAGCGGCAGCCGAGGTCATCACGGGGGACCGGGACGGGGGGAGTGGCCCGGAGTAGGAGGAGGGGAGTAGGGCGGAGCAAGATCGGAGCCGGAGCAGGAAAAACGCCGGATCAAGAGTTGCAGGAAGGCGCCGGGTTCCCCGAGGGAGCCCGGCGCTTTCGCGCGTGGGGCCGCGTCGGCCCACGTCGGTCCGTGTCGGGCCTTAGATCCCCTGCCAGTCCGGCTTGTTGGCGTAAGTGTGCCGGAAGTAGTCCGCGAGCTTCAGCTTGGAGGCGGCGGCCTCGTCGACCACGACCGTCGCGTGCGGGTGCAGCTGGAGCGCGGAGGCGGGGCAGACCGCCGCGACCGGCCCCTCGACGGTCGCCGCGACCGCGTCGGCCTTGCCCTCGCCCGTGGCGAGCAGCACCAGGTGGCGCGCCTCCAGGATCGTGCCGATGCCCTGGGTGATGACGTGGTGCGGGACCTGCTCGATGTCGCCGTCGAAGAAGCGGGCGTTGTCGATCCGGGTCTGCTCGGTCAGCGTCTTGATCCGGGTGCGCGAGGCGAGCGACGAGCACGGCTCGTTGAACCCGATGTGCCCGTCGGTCCCGATCCCGAGCAGCTGGAGGTCCACCCCGCCGGCCTCGGCCAGCGCCCTGTCGTACGCCTCGCTCGCCGCCTGCACGTCCTTGGCCGTGCCGTCCGGCCCCAGGAAGGCGCCCATGCCGATGCCCAGCGGCTCCAGCACCTCGCGCCGCAGCACCGAGCGGTACGACTCCGGGTGGTCGGCCGGCAGCCCCACGTACTCGTCGAGCTGGGCTATCCGCGCGCGGGAGGTGTCCACGGCGCCGGAGCGCACCTTGGCCACCAGCGCCCGGTAGATGGGCAACGGGGTGGAGCCGGTGGCCACACCGAGCAGCGCGTCGGGTTTGCGCCGCAACAGCCCCGCCATGGCCTCGGCGATGAGCTCGCCGCCCGACTTCGCGTCCGGAACGATGACAACTTCCACGCTGGGCCTGCCGTTCTGGAGAGATCTGTAGGAGCTGAGGGGGCCGAATGCGGCTATGTGGTTTAGACCAATCTAGCAGAGGCGGATTAAATTGCCATGGCATCCGGCCCCGCACATGAACCCACAAGCGTTAGGCTGCGTGGTGGATGTAAGGGCACCCCGCCGGTGTGGTCCGCCCGGGGAAAGCGCCAACAACAAACAGGCTCCAACGCATGGACACGCCCAGTGGTCTAGTCCACAATTGCGTGGGAGAAGTGCACAGCGAGAACAACGCAGACCTCCGTCTTCCCCGCACAGGAAGGCGGACCGAGGATCCGGAGCTCTCTGCCCTGACTGCCCCGGTTCCTCATCCTTCGGCCGGACGGGACCGCACACCCCGCGGCCGATGTTGCTCCGGGCTGCGGTGCCGGGAGGGTTGAGGGTCCCTCCCAGGCGCCGCGGCCCGCGGGTGTTCTCAGGCCCCGTCACTGGTCGCGAACCTTGTCCGTACCGCCAGGTACGCTCGCACACGTGCCCTCCATGAACGAACTCGTACGCCAGCACACCGCCCTCGACGACTCCGATCTCGAGTGGCTCCACCTGCTGGTCTCGGAGTGGCAGCTGCTCTCCGACCTCTCCTTCGCCGACCTCGTCCTGTGGGTCCCCACGCGCGACGGCACCCGCTATGTCTCCGTCGCCCAGATGCGGCCCAACACCGGCCCCACCTCCTACCAGGACGACATGGTCGGCCACCTCGTCCCGCGCGGCCGCCGCCCCATGCTGGACGCCGCGCTCGACGAGGGCCGGATCGTGCGCGAGGGCGACCCCGAGTGGCGCGAGGAGGTTCCGGTGCGGGTCGAGTCGATCCCCGTACGACGTGACGGCTGCGTCCTCGGTGTGATCGCCCGCAACACCAACCTCCTCACCGTGCGCACCCCGAGCCGCCTGGAGCTGACCTACCTCCAGAGCGCGTCCGACCTCGCGCAGATGATCGCGGCGGGCTCCTTCCCCTTCCCCGACCAGCAGATGGACATGGACGCCGCGCCCCGCGTCGGCGACGGTCTGATCCGCCTGGACGCGGACGGCCTCGTCCAGTACGCCTCCCCGAACGCGCTGTCCGCCTACCACCGCATGGGCCTCGCCTCCGACCTGGTCGGCCAGCACCTGGGCCGGACCACCGCCGAACTGGCCCCGACCCGGGGCCCGGTGGACGAGGCGCTGTCCAAGGTCGCCAGCGGTTGGGCGCCGCGCGAGTTCGAGATCGAGGCCAACGACGGGGTCATCCAGTTCCGGGCGATCCCGCTCAAACCCAAGGGGATCCGCATCGGTTCGCTGGTGCTGCTCCGTGACGTCACCGAACTGCGGCGGCGTGAGCGCGAGTTGATCACCAAGGACGCGACCATCCGGGAGATCCACCACCGGGTGAAGAACAACCTCCAGACGGTCGCGGCCCTGCTGCGTCTCCAGGCCCGGCGCATCGACTCCGAGCGCGGCCGCGAGGCCCTCGAGGAGGCCGTCCGGCGAGTGGGCTCGATTGCGATCGTGCACGAGACGCTCTCCCAGAACCTCGACGAGCGCGTGGAGTTCGACGAGATCGCCGACCGCGTCCTCGCGATGGTCGCCGAGATCTCCCCGGGCAAGGTCGCCGGCCGGCGCAGCGGCCGCTTCGGCATCCTGGACGCGGAGGTGGCCACCCCGCTGTCGATGGTCCTGACGGAGATCCTCCAGAACGCCCTGGAGCACGGCTTCCGCGAGGGCGACACCGGCACCGTCGAGGTCTCGGCGGTCCGCGGCGGTACGACGAAGGAGGCCCGCCTCCTGGTCACCGTCCAGGACGACGGCGTCGGCCTGCCCGAGGGCTTCGACCCGCACACCTCCGGCAACCTGGGCCTTCAGATCGTACGGACGCTGGTGGAGGGCGAGTTGGGCGGCACCTTCGACATGGTCCCGGCACCGGAGCGGGGCACCCGGGTCATCCTGGACGTCCCGGTGCAGGCGCAGAAGTAGCGGGCCGGCGAGGGGACTTCCGAACAGCCGGAGCTTCGCAACAGCCGAGCGGCTTTTGGACAGCAAAGAGCCCCGGCCCGTTCAGGGGGCCGGGGCTCAACAGCTCGTTGCCAGCGTGTGCTGCGCATCGGGGGTACTGCGCGCTGCGGCTCGGGGGCGGGAGAAGCGTACGCGGTGTACGCGCCGCCAAGCTCAGGCTGTCAGCAGGGGTGGGTGTGTCAGGCGGAGGCCTGACGGGCCCGGTTGCGGGCGGCGCGGCGCTTCATGGCGCGGCGCTCGTCCTCGCTGAGACCACCCCAGACGCCGGAGTCCTGGCCGGACTCGAGCGCCCACTGCAGACACTGCTCGATCACCGGGCAGCGACGGCAGACGGCCTTGGCTTCCTCGATCTGCAGCAGCGCAGGACCGGTGTTGCCGATGGGGAAGAAGAGCTCGGGGTCTTCCTCGCGGCAAACGGCGTTGTGACGCCAGTCCATGGCTGCTACCTCTCCTTGATTACGTGCAGGTTGCTTGTGAATGTGAACGCTTTCACGAATCCCTCAACAAGTGAAGGGCCGACTGCCAGGTTCCCTGGTGTGGTCCTGTGATTCGTGGAGGGGTTCTGGTGATCAGTGGAGGCTGGTGTTGCGGGCCGTCCCGATCGCCACGTAGAGACTCGCAAACCTCAGCGGCGGATACAACCCCTTCTGGAAAGTTTTTTTTGATTCCTCGGTGTCGACTAGGTCACAGCCGTACTTCCATGGGGTGGATCCTGGCCTAAACGTTCGAGTGAAAGGAGTTTAGCCAGTTCTGCTCACACAATCACACGCAGTGCACGGCGTACGCCTGTGAACGTCACGCTCGTTCGCAGCCCGAGGTGGTCGCCGTCCATCTGGAGGGGCAGCGGGGCCTTCGAATGCAAGGTGAACTCGCTCAGATCGTGCAGGGAGACGGCGTGCTTTCCACGGGGTCCGCGCTCGGGGGACGAAGTGAGCAACTGGGTGCCATACCGGGCAACCGAGGCGGTGGACAGACGGCTGAGACCGAAGAGATCGAGGCCGGTATCGAACGAGGCCTTAGGTGACGCGTACACCGGGCGATTGCCCAGATAGGTCCACGGAGACGTGTTGCAGATTATGGACAACACCAAATCGGTCACCGGGTCGCCGTCCGGCCGCTCCAGCGTGATCGTCCCGTGCCGGCGGTGCGGCTCCCCCAGGAGTTGGCGAACGGCCTGGCGGACGTAAAGAGCGTGTGTGGATTTCTTGCCGCGTTCGCGGTGCTGTTCCACCCGGCCCACCACACCCGCGTCGAAGCCGAGCCCCGCGTTGAAGGTGAACCAGCGTGACGGGACCGCCTCGTCCTCGGTGCCCGGCGTGCCCGAGGTCAGCCCGAGACCGACCGTACGCTCGCTGCCCTCACGCAGGGCGTCCAGCAGGGCGCCGGTGGCCTCCACCGGGTGGTTGGGCAGACCCAGGGCGCGGGCGAAGACGTTGGTGGAGCCGCCGGGGACCACGGCGAAGCCGGGCAGGCGGTCCGGGTCGGGGCCGGCGTGCAACAGGCCGTTGACGACCTCGTTGACGGTGCCGTCACCGCCGAGGGCCACCACCAGGTCGACGTCCGAGCTCTCGGCGGCCTGTCGGCCCAGGTCGCGCGCGTGGCCGCGGTACTCGGTGGTGACCGCGTCGAGCTTCATCTCGCTCGCCAGCGCGTGGATCAGGACATCGCGCGTACGTGCGCTTGTGGTGGTAGCCGCCGGATTGACCACGAGAAGTGCACGCATGCATGGCAGCGTACCTACTGGGTGGTACCGGGCACAGGGCGAGGTGGGGATCTGGTAAGAGATCCCCGCGTGAGCCTCGACACGGGTGCGCGCGGTGTGCGGGCTACCCTTCAAGGGTGAGCAGTGAGCAGATCTCCAGCAGCCCCGCAAGCGCCCCGGAAGGCAGCCCCGGAACCGAGGGTCCGCGTCCGCGGCGGCTGACGTATGCCGCCCTGCTCGCCGCGGCGGAGGGTCTCGCGCTGGTGGTCGGCGGGGTCTGGATCCTCGTCCTCGGGCTCACGGGGGACCCTGACGACCGGCAGCAGGCCGTCACCGGTGGGGTGACGCTGGTCGTCCTCGCGCTGCTGCCGCTGCTCGCCGCCCGCGGACTGCTCGCCCGGCGCAGCTGGAGCCGGGGGCCCGCCGTCATCACGCAGATCATGGCGCTGCCGGTGGCCTACAACCTGCTCCAGGCCGACAGCATCGCGATCCCGGCGGGCATCGCGCTGGCGGCCGTCGCCGTCACGGCGCTCGTCCTGCTCGTCAACGGCGAGACGACCCGGGCCCTCGGGATCCGCGGGCCCGGCAACGCGCAGAAGTAGCCCTCGCTTCCGCGCCGTCACTCGCGCCGTTCACTCCTCCACGAGGAGCTTCTCCCGCAGCTGGGCCAGCGTCCGTGCCAGCAGCCGGGAGACGTGCATCTGTGAGATGCCGACCTCCTGCGCGATCTGCGACTGGGTCATGTTGCCGAAGAACCGCAGCAGCAGGATCCGCTTCTCGCGCGGCGGCAGGTCCTCCAGGAGCGGCTTGAGGCTCTCCCGGTACTCGACGCCCTCCAGCGCCTCGTCCTCCGCGCCCAGGGTGTCCGCGACCGCCGGCGACTCGTCGTCGGTGTCGGGCACGTCCAGGGACAGCGTGGAGTACGCGTTGGCGGACTCCAGGCCCTCCAGGACCTCCTCCTCCGAGATCGACAGCTTCTCGGCGAGTTCATGGACCGTGGGGGAGCGGCCGTGCAGCTGCGACAGCTCGGCCGTCGCCGTCGTGAGCGCCAGGCGCAGCTCCTGCAGCCTGCGTGGGACGCGCACCGCCCAGCCCTTGTCGCGGAAGTGCCGCTTGATCTCGCCGACGACCGTCGGGGTCGCGTACGTCGAGAACTCCACGCCGCGGTCCGGGTCGAAGCGGTCGACCGACTTGATCAGACCGATCGTGGCGACCTGGGTGAGGTCGTCCAGCGGCTCACCGCGGTTGCGGAACCGGCGCGCGAGGTGCTCCACGAGCGGCAGGTGCATGCGGACCAGCTTGTTGCGCAGCTCCGCGTACTCGGGGCTGCCGTCCTGGAGTCCGCGCAGCTCGACGAACATCGCCCGCGCCCCGCTGCGGTCGTGGGGCTCGTGGCGCGTGGCCTCCACGGCCCGCGTCTGATGGTCGTCGTCTCGCTCGTGCTCGCTCATCGTCCCGCCCGTCGCCCTTCCCCGAGCTCTCGCCTCGTCCCCCACCGCCGGCTTCGCTCGAGCGGGGGCGCCTCCATGGACGTGGGAGCTCCCGATCGGCTGCTCCCGAGGCGCGCTGCGCACGGCACCTTCCCGATCCCACTGCCGGTCGTCGTCCGGGAAGCCGGCCTCCGCGGAGTCCTCCTCCGGATGCGGCCGGGCCTGTTCGGGGATGCCGTCGATGCCGTCCGCCATGCGTCGGGAACCACCCGGAGCCTGCTCGGCCGGGAGCTCCCGTGTGCCGCGCTCTTCGTCCCGCACCGGCCCGTCCCCGTTCCTCACGCCGGCCCGGGTCCCGCGCCGCGCTGTTTGTAGAGGCTGATCGACACGGTTTTGTCCTCGTCCACGGCGGAGGAGACCTTGCCCGCGAGCGCGGACAGCACCGTCCAGGCGAACGTGTCCCGCGAGGGGGCGTGACCGTCGGTGGTCGGCGCCGAGACGGTGACCTCCAGCGAGTCGTCGACCAGTCGGAAGACGCAGCTCAGCACGGAGCCGGGGACGGCCTGCTGGAGCAGGATCGCGCAGGCCTCGTCGACCGCGATGCGCAGGTCCTCGATCTCGTCCAGGGTGAAGTCCAAACGGGCCGCGAGGCCGGCCGTGGCCGTCCGCAGCACCGACAGGTAGGCACCCGCAGCCGGCAGCCGGACTTCCACGAAGTCCTGGGTCGCGGGCTCGCCTGCGATCTGGGACACCCTCACCTCCATGGTGGTACAAGCTTTTCGGGGCCGAGGGTCGCCCCCCGGGGTAACGCGAAGTGTGGTTCAGCGGTGACGCTACCGCGCTCGGAACTTTCCTGTCCGCAGGACCCCAACCCCTTGCTGTCACTCATAGTAAACACATGAATACACACAGTGGCTAGAGGTTCTGCGGGCCCAAATGGGAAGAGCGCGCGCCGGATTGACGTACCCAGACGTCAGACGGTCGAACCGTCCGGGCCCGAGGGCGTCCCGGCGTCATACGAGTACATGGTCCACGAAGCACCAACGCCAGTTCTCGCCGGGTTCGAAGGTCCTCATCACGGGGTGGTCGGAGCCTTTGAAGTGCTCCGTGGCGTGCCGCCCCGGTGAGGTGTCGCAGCAACCGACGTAACCACAGACCAGACACTTCCGCAGTTGTACCGGGTGGGTACCGTCGGCCAGGCACTCCGGGCACGTCTCGCTGAGCGGTTCGGGCTCGGGGTGCGGCAGCGCGTCGGCGTGCGTGCACTGTTTCATGATTGCCAGATTACGACGGGCGTGCGGGCAACCGCGCGGAAAAACGAGGGCGGGCCGGACATGGACGTGATGCCACTGCTGTTGCTGGTGGCGGGCAGCGCCGTGATCGCGGCGGCCGCCCGGCGCACTCCGGTGCCCGCACCGCTGCTGCTGGTCGCGGTGGGCCTCGCGGCGTCGTACCTCCCGGGGGTGCCCGACTACACCCTCGATCCCGACGTCGTCCTGCCCCTCCTGCTGCCGCCGCTGCTGTACACCTCGGCCACCGACAGCTCCTACCTGGACCTGCGGGCCCAGCTGCGGCCGGTGGCACTGCTGTCGGTCGGGTACGTCCTCTTCGCGACCTTCTTCGTCGGCTGGGCCGCCTATGTGATCGTGCCCGGGCTGCCGCTCACGGCGGCGCTGGTGCTGGGCGCGGTGGTGGCGCCGCCGGACGCGGTCGCGGCCACCGCGGTGGCACGCCGGGTCGGACTGCCGTCGAGGATCACCACGATCCTCCAGGGCGAGTCCCTGCTGAACGACGCCACCGCGATCACCGCCTACAAGGTGGCCCTCGCCGCGGTGGTCGGCGAGGGCGTGACCTGGGCCGGCGGCGTCGGCGAGTTCCTGCTCGCGGCGGTCGGCGGCGTCGGGGTCGGCCTGGTCCTGATGGCACCGCTCCACTGGCTGCGCACACACCTGAAGGAGCCGTTGCTGCAGAACACCCTCTCCCTGCTGATCCCGTTCGTCGCGTACTCGACCGCCGAGCAGTTCCACGCCTCCGGCGTCCTCGCCGTGGTCGTCGTGGCCCTCTACCTGGGCCACCGCGCGTGGGAGGTCGACTTCGCCACCCGCCTCCAGGAGGAGGCGGTGTGGAAGATGGTCGCCTTCGTGCTGGAGTCGGCGGTCTTCGCGCTGATCGGACTGCAACTGCAGGTCGTCCTGAGGGGCCTCGGCGAGTACGAGGGTGTCGACGCCGCCTGGTACGCGATCGCGGTCTTCCTCGTGATCGTGGCGGGCCGGTTCCTGTGGGTGTATCCGGCGACGTTCCTGCCGCGCCTCATGTCCGCGCGGATCCGGGAACGCGAGGACAACCCGACCTGGCGGGGCCCGATCGTCATCGCCTGGGCCGGGATGCGCGGGGTCGTCTCCCTCGCCATCGCCTTCTCCATCCCGATCACCGTGGACCACGGCGACGCCCCCTTCCCGCAGCGCAACCTCATCCTGTTCCTGACCTTCACGACCGTCATCGGCACACTCGTCGTACAGGGCCTCACGCTGCCCCCGCTGATCCGGCTGCTGAAGTTCCCCGAGCCCGACCCTCAGCAGGCGACGCTCGCCGAGGCCAACGCCCAGGCACAGGCGTCCCGGCGCGCCGAGGAGCGACTGGACGCCCTCCTGTCCGACGAGCGCAACGCCCTGCCGCCGCCTCTCGCCGACCGGCTGCGCAGCGTCCTGGAGCGGCGCCGCAACGCCGTCTGGGAGCGACTGGGGCAGGTCAACCCCATCACCGGCGAAACCGTCGACGACACCTACCGGCGGCTCGCCGGCGAGATGATCAGCACCGAGCGCGAGGTGTTCGTCCGGCTGCGCGACGCCCGCTACATCGACGACGAGATGCTGCGGACGCTGCTGCGCAGGCTCGACCTGGAGGAGGCGGCCGCCTATCGGGAGGCGACGTAGGGCGTCCTTCTCAGCTCTCGGGCCGCCTCTCAGCTCTCGGGCCGCCCCGTGACGATCGCCGCGAGCGTGGTTCCCCGGGGGAAGGCGCCCTCCCCCGTGAGGGTGACAAGTCCGTAGAGCAATTTGGCGACATAGAGACGCTCGACGGGCAGGCCGTGCCGCTCTTCGAAGTCGTCGGCGAAGGCGTGCAGTTCGGGGGTGGTGCGGGCGTAGCCACCGCAGTGGAAGCGGTCGTCGAGGGTCCAGTCGCCGCGGAGGGAGCCGAAGGCCCGTATCTGGAGGGCCTCGGTGTCGGCGGTCAGGAAGCCGCCCCTGAGGACGGGTATGCCGAGCGCGCGCTGACCGGGGGCGAGCCCGGCGGCCAGACCGGCGAGCGTTCCGCCGGTGCCGCACGCGACGGCCACGACGTCGGCGTGCCCGCGCAGCTCCTCGCCGAGGGCACGGCAGCCCCGGACGGCGGTCTCGTTGCTGCCGCCCTCGGGGACGACGTACGCGTCCTCGGCGCCGGTCGCGCGGAGGATCGCCGTGAGGGTGTCGGACTCGGTCTTGCGGCGGTACGTCGCCCGGTCGACGAAGTGCAGCCGCATGCCGTCGGCCGCGCAGCGGGCCAGGGACGGGTTCAGGGGGCGGTCGGCCAGCTCCTGACCCCGGACCACGCCCACGGTGCGCAGGCCCAGCAGGCGGCCAGCGGCGGCGGTGGCGCGCAGGTGGTTGGAGTACGCGCCACCAAAGGTGAGGACCGGCCGCCCCGCTGCGACGGCCAGGTTGGGCGCGAGCTTGCGCCACTTGTTGCCGATCAGCTCCGGGTGGACGAGGTCGTCGCGCTTGAGGAGCAGCCGGACGCCGCGCCGGTCGAACCGCTCGTCCTCGACCTCCACCAGGGGCGAGGGCAGCCGGGGGCGCAGGGCTGCGAGGTCGGTGACGTCGTGGCTGCTCACGGCACCATTGTCGCCCGCGCCCCCGGCCGGTTCCCCGGGGGTTTCGGGCGACGCTCACTTCAGGCGGTCGCGCACCCGCTCCCGCATCGACGCCATCGTGAACCCGAGCGGGTCGACCTTGCCCGGTCGCCACTCCAGGTGCCCGATGACCGACCGTTCGGACCAGCCGTGGTGCCGGCAGATGGCCGCGGCGGCCCGCCCGATGGCCTCCAGCTGGACCGCGGGCCAGGGGTCCTCGCCGTCGCCGAGGTTCTCGCACTCGAAGCCGTAGAAGTGCCGGTTGCCGTCGGAGTTCTTCTCGTTGTCCGGGGGCAGCGCCTCCTCGGAGATGACCGCGCGCAGCACGTCGTCGTCCCCGGAACCCGCGTGGTTGGCCCGCCCGTAGCCGACGAGGTGGACCGTGCCGTCCTTGGCAATGACACCGTGGCACAGCGGCCCCGGCAGGTCGTCGCGGCCGTCCCGGCAGATCCGCACGGTCCGCGCGGTGCCCTCGGTCACCGAATGGTGGATCATCACGCCGTGGACAGGGCCCCAGGGCCCCTTGTGGTTGCGGTTGTGGTGCCGCCAGTCACCGACTTCGACGACCTCGAGCCCCTCGGCTCTCAAGGCCTCCAGGAACGTGCCCGCGGACATGGGAAGGGCCATGACCCCCTCCTTCGCGCTGCGGACGGCCGCCGGTCGCGGCCGCCTCGTACCGCATGCTTCTACCGAAACCGGACGTTCCGAGTCACCATCATTCGCACGGTGTGCGAGCGGATCAGGACAAGTCGGAAATCTCGCACTTGAGTGGGTGAGGGCCGGGTGAAGCCCCCTCTCTGCCCCGTCGACCGATGATCCATTCCCGCTCTTTCGGGTAATAGCACCGCCACGTTCCGTGATGGAAGGCTTGCTCGCGAGATCAGTGCCCGGCGCAGATCGGCGCCGGTGCATTCCTTTGGAGGGCATTTCTCTATGTCGGTAGGCGAAGAGGTCCGCACGGATCAGGGCAAGCCGCAGCAGAGCCTCGGCACGGCGGCAGCGCGGAACCTGGCCACCACCACCAAGTCCGCACCGCAGATGCAGGAGATCAGCTCCCGCTGGCTGCTGCGGGTGCTGCCCTGGGTGAACGTGCAGGGCGGCACGTACCGGGTGAACCGGCGCCTGACCTACGCCGTCGGGGACGGCCGCATCACGTTCGTCAAGACCGGCGACCGCGTCGAGGTCATCCCCGCGGAACTGGGCGAACTGCCCGCCCTGCGCGCCTACGAGGACGAGGAGGTGCTGTCGGAGCTCGCTCAGCGCTGCCGGCAGCGGGAGTTCGCCCCCGGCGAGGTGATCGCCTCCTTCGGCAGCCAGACCGAGGAGGTGTACCTGCTCGCGCACGGCAGGGTCGAGAAGATCGGCACCGGGCCCTACGGCGACGACGCGGTCCTGGGAGTGCTCGCCGACGGCGGCTACTTCGGCGACCAGGCCCTGCTCGACCCCGAAGCCATCTGGGAGTACACCGCCCGGGCGGACACCGCCTGCACGGTGCTGATCCTCTCCCGTCAGGACGTCGACCAGGTCGCGGAGCGCGCCGACACCCTGCGCGAGCACCTCCAACGGCTGCGGGCCATCCCCGAGCAGCGCACCAACAAGTACGGCGAGAAGGAGGTCGACCTCGCCGCGGGGCACTCCGGCGAGCCCGACATCCCGCACACGTTCGTGGACTACGACGCCCGGCCGCGCGAGTACGAACTGAGCATCGCCCAGACCGTGCTGCGCATCCACTCGCGCGTGGCCGACCTCTACAACCAGCCCATGAACCAGACCGAGCAGCAGCTGCGGCTGACGGTCGAGGCGCTGAAGGAGCGCCAGGAGCACGAACTCATCAACAACCGGGAGTTCGGTCTGCTCAACAACTGCGAGTACGACCAGCGGATCCAGCCGCACGACGGCGTGCCCAGCCCCGACGACATGGACGAACTGCTCAGCAGGCGGCGCGGGACGAAGCTGTTCCTCGCCCATCCGCGGGCGATCTCCGCCTTCGGCCGCGAGCTCAACAAGCGCGGGCTCGTCCCCGAGACCATCGACGTGGGCGGCAACCGCATCCCCACCTGGCGCGGCGTCCCGATCTACCCGTGCAACAAGATCCCGGTCACCGAGGCCCGGACCAGCTCCATCATCGCCATGCGTCTCGGCGAGGAGGACCAGGGCGTCATCGGCCTGCGTCAGGCCGGCATCCCCGACGAGATCGAGCCGAGCCTGTCCGTGCGGTTCATGGGCATCAACGAGCAGGCGATCATCAAGTACCTGGTGACGGCCTACTACTCGGCCGCGGTGCTCGTGCCGGACGCGCTCGGCGTCCTGGAGAACGTCGAGATCGGCCGCTGGCGGTGACCGCGGCTCAGCCGAGGGGGACCTCATGGCCGAGTCCCTGACGGACCTGACCCAGCCGCCGGTGGCCGGGGGCACCGAGACGCTCGAAAGGCGGAGGCCCATCGGGTCCCAGAAGGACAACCGGGCCGGTCCGCCCGACGGGCACGAGGCAGCGGTGATTCTCGAGCGCGCCCGGGCGTCGGTCGACCCCGAACTGCGCGCCGCGGTCGACTCGCTGCCCGGCTCGATGCGGCGGATCGCGCTGTATCACTTCGGCTGGGAGCACGCCGACGGCACTCCGGCGGCCGGGCACGCGGGCAAGGCCATCCGCCCCGCGCTCGTCCTGACCGCGGCCGCGGCGCTCGGTGGACCGACGGCCCGGTCGACCGCCGTACGGGCGGCCACGGCGGTGGAACTGGTCCACAACTTCACGCTGCTGCACGACGACGTGATGGACCGCGACACCACTCGTCGGCACCGGGCCACCGCGTGGACCGTGTTCGGCGAGGCCGGCGCGATCCTCGCCGGTGACGCCCTCCAGGCGCTCGCGCTCAGACTGCTGGCCGAGGACCCGCACCCGGCGTCCTCGGCGGCCGCCGCCCGGCTCGCGGACTGCGTCGTCGAGCTGTGCGCGGGCCAGCACGCGGACACCGCCCTGGAGCGGCGCCCACCCGCCGAGGTCACCCTCGACGAGGCGCTCGCCATGGCGGAGGCCAAGACAGGGGCGCTGCTGGGCTGCGCCTGCGCCCTCGGCGCGCTGTACGCGGGCGCGTCGGCCGACGAGGTGGACGCCCTCGACGCGTTCGGCCGTGAGGCCGGGCTCGCCTTCCAGCTCATCGATGACGTCATCGGCATATGGGGCGACCCGACCCGCACCGGCAAGCCGGCCGGCGCGGACCTCGCCGCCCGCAAGAAGTCCCTGCCGGTGGTCGCCGCGCTCTCCTCCGGCACCCCGGCGGCCGCCGAACTCGCCGAGCTGTACGGGGTGCCGTACGAGGAGGGCGAGCTGGAGCGCACCACCCTGGCCGTCGAGCGGGCCGGTGGCCGCGACTGGGCACAGGGCCAGGCGGCCGACCGCATGGCCCGCGCGATGGACGAACTGTCCCGCGCCGTCCCCGACCCGGAGGAGGCGGGTGGCCTGCTGGCCCTGGCGGAATTCGTGACCCGCCGCAGCAACTGAGCCGGCGGCCCGGCACGGACGGCGGACGATCGTGTTCGTGGTCGTGGCGGCCGGTGAGGACCGGTCGGTGTCGGCTGATCAAGACCCGGGGCGCCGGGCCGCGAGGTTCCTGACCCCGCGCGGTCGTCGGTGGCCCCGGTCCGGCGGGTCCCGCACATCCCCACGGTGTGCGGGGCCCGTCCTCGTCGCCGCGGGTGGGCCCAGCCCGCGCGGCCGTGTCCGAAGCCCCTCCCGATAGGCTCAACTGGCGTACGTTCGACGGTGATTGAGCGAAGGGGACAGAACATGGGCGTGGCGATCCGGGCGGCGGGCGAGGGCGATCGTGAGCTGGTCGTCCGGCTGCTGGACGAGTCCTTCCAGGACGACCCGGTGAGCACCTGGGTGTTCCCCGGTGCGGAGCAGCGCCGCACGTTCCACCCGCGCCTCATGGGCGCGTTCACCGACATCGTGTTCGCCGAGGGCCGTGTCGACCTCACCGAGGACGGTGCCGCGTGTGCGCTGTGGCTGGACGTACCGGCCGGAGGGGAGGACGAGCACGCCGAGGACGACGGCCCCGCCCAGGTGCGCGAGGCGGTCGAACCGGCGAACGAACGCGTCGAGACGGTCGGTCGGCTGACGGCGGCGATCCACCCCTCGGACCGCGCCCACGCCTACCTGTGGATGATCGGCGTGGCACCGGAGCGCCAGGGCGAGGGGCTGGGCACCGCGCTCATCGCGCACGTCCTCGACCGCTGTGACCGTGAGGGGCTGCCCGCCTACCTGGAGGCGAGCAACGCCCGCAGCCGTGTCCTGTACGAGCGGCTCGGCTTCGAGTTCACCGGCCGCGCGCTGGACCTCCCGGACGGCCCGACCATGTGGCCGATGTGGCGCGAGCCGAGGGGCTGAACGGTCCCCAACCGGCCAGGCCGTGCCGGCGGCGCCTACTCCTCCGGCAGGATCGTCGCCGCGATCCGTTCCACCAGTCCCTCCGGCACGCTGACGCCCGGCAGTACCCCGTCCAGTACGTCCGGCAGGGTCAGATGCTCCAGGAGCAGGCCGAGCATCGCCAGGTAGAGCACGGTGACGGCCTCGTCCCCGCCGGGCAGCCCGGCGCCGCGGTGGAATTCCAGGGCTTCGTCGAGGTCCCCGCGTACCGACTTGGTGAACGACGCCCGCAGTTCCGGACGGCGGGTGGCCTCCAGGCGCATTTCCATCAGGGCCAGATATCCGGTGCGGTCCTTGGTCGCGCGCGCCATCAGGTCGTGCATGAACGCCGTGACCAGCGAGCGGTCCCTCGGCCGTGTCAACAGCGCGCCCATCACCCCGGGGTCGGGCGCCAGCCGTACGTGCAGCCGGGCGTCGATCTGGCGCAGCAGGTCGTCGCGGTTGGTGAAGTAGTTGGAGGCGGTGCCCACCGGCACCCCGGCCGAGGCGTCGACCGAGCGGAACGTCAGCCCGCGTGCCCCCTCGCGTGCGAGCACCTCGACCCCCGCGTCGACGAGGGCGGCACGGCGCTCCGGATTGCCGGCCATGCGGAATCCCTTCTCCCACTTGATCCGTCGCTTGATCCGTTTCGGGAAATCCCTTGCAACCACTACAGCTGAAGTACTACAACTGACGTGGTTCACACACCCTACGGAAAGAGACCGGCTTGCGAAAGCTCACGTACTTCATCGCCTGCTCGCTCGACGGCTTCATCGGGGACGTGAACGGTGACGCCTCGGCGATGTACCCCTTCGTCGACGAGGAGTTCCTCGAGTTCCTCAAGACGGAGTACCCGGAAACCGCCTTCACCCCGGGACGCAGGTCCCTCGGCTTCGACGACTTGCCCAACAAGAGGTTCGACACCCTCATCCAGGGCCGGGCCAGCTACGACGAGGCCCTCAAGCAGGGCGTCACCAGCCCCTACGCCCATCTGCGCGAGTACGTCGCCTCGCGCACCCTGGGCGAGTCGCCCGACCCGAACGTCGAGATCATCGCGGACGACCTGGTCGGCAAGGTGCGCGAACTGAAGGCCGAGGAGGGCGAGCTCGGCATCTACCTGTGCGGAGGTGCGCAGGTCGCGGGCGCGCTGCTCGACGAGATCGACGAGCTGGTGATCAAGAGCTATCCGATCGTCTACGGCACGGGCATGCCGATGTTCGGCTCGGACTTCGCCGTCACGGAGTTCACCCTCGACGAGGTGCGCGCCTTCGGCAACGGCACAGTGGTGCGGACGTACAGCAGGAAGCGCTGAGTCCGCTCGCGTCCTAGGCTGAGGACATGGACAGTCAAGGACACGTCTGTCCCGCCTGCGGACAGCCCGTCGAGACGGTCGTCCGGCGCCACAAGACGCTGGGTGCCTGGGTCCCCAAATGGGTCGCCGGCCCCTGCCGGAACCCCCAGTGCGACGCGCACGTCGTCGAGGGGGCCCACCCCGAGGTACGGTCCGCCGCGGAACAGCAGCACACGTTCTCGCCGGGGGACTAGGTGTATTGATCACGAGCGTTGGCCCTAGCCTGGTCTCGAACTGCCGTCAGGTGGGTGGGCCGAAGGAGCGGGAGTGACGGACACGGGGGGACGCCGCCGGTGGTGGCGCTGGATCGTCGTCGGATGGGCGGTGACCGTCGCCGTCGGAGGCGGGCTCACGCTCTGGTTGCAGGACTCGGCCGAGCCGCCGGGGCCGTACGTCTGGGAGAACTACGACCCGAGCGAGGCGCCTGCCCCGCTGCTGCAGCTGGACGCAACCGAGCTGCCCTGCCCGGCGGAGACGGCGGCGCGGGAGGGCGAACAGATCCTCTGCGCGTACGCGACGATCCGCTAGCCGAGCGGATGTGAGCCCGCCTGGGCGACCGCCGGAGTGCCGTCGTCCTATCCGCCCGTCCGGCGTGGCAGCCCGCCCGTGATCGGGTCGCGGCCCGTCAGGCAGTACGTGCCGCCCGCCGGGTCCCGCATGACCGTCCAGTGCCGTTCGCGGGCGACCAGGCTCGCGCCCAGCCGTTCGTGCTGGGCCCGGGTCGCCTCGATGTCCGCGCAGGCCAGGTCGATGTGGGCGGAGGCGGGGCGTTCCTCGCCGATGCGCTGGAGGAGGATGCGGATCGGCAGCCCGGGCGGCGGCGCGATCACGTGGAACTCGGGGAGCGAGCCGGACAGGGAGTCCCAGCCGGGCAGCAGCTCGCTCCAGAAGTCGACCTCGGCGTCGTAGACGGAGGGCGCCACGTCGACGCACACCTGGTCGAGCCGGCTGCGGCGCACCACCGGCGGCCGGACCGACTCCCCGTGCCACCACGGACCGACGCAGAACAGAAGCCCGGCCGGCGAGCCGAGGACCGCCCACCGCCCGTGGTCGGTCACGAGCTCGGCGCCCATTTCCAGCGCCGCCCGCACGAACTCCGGGACATGGTCCACCGCGAAGTCGAGATGCGCGCCGCCCTCACCCGACAGGACGCCCTGCACCTTCACACAGGCGTCGGCAGCGGCCGGCACCAGGGTGACGAACTCCTGCCGGTCGCCGCGCAGCCGGGACAGTCGCGTGTTCGTGACGGCCGACCAGAACGCGCAGGCGGGGTCGAAGAGTTGCAGGGGCCGGTCGATGAAGGCATGGGTCCACAGGATGGGTTGGGGCATGGAGAGATCGTAGGGCGGCGACGGGGCCGCCCGTCGCGCGCGTCACCCCCGCGGGCGCTCCAGGAACCGCAGTACGTTGCCGGCCGGGTCCCGGAACGCGCAGTCCCGCACCCCGTACGGCTGGTCCGTCGGGCTCTGGAGCACCTCGCCGCCGGCCTCCTCGACCTTGGCGTAGAGCGCGTCGCAGTCGGTGGTCGTGAAGATGACACCGCGGAGCACTCCCTTGGCCAGCAGCTCGGCCATCGCCTGCCGGTCGGCGGGGGAGAAGTCCGGGCTGGCGGCCGGGGGCTCCAGGACGATCTCCACGTCCGGTTGCAGCGGGGAGGCGACGGTCACCCAGCGCATCCCCTCGAAACCGACGTCGTTACGGACCTCCAGGCCCAGGACGTCACAGTAGAAGTGCAGCGCCTTGTCGTGATCGTCGACGGCGATGAAGCACTGGTGGAGTTTCAGGTCCATGACCCGAGCCTAGGCCTGTCCCGTTGTCCCTGGCGGGCGCACGCTGATCCGCCAGGGACAACGGGACAGCCCTTAGAACCGCCTGGGACGGGTGTACGTCCGCGCCACGCACGGCGGGATCACAGCGCCGGCCTCGTGCGACCGGGCCCGGTACGCGCTCGGCGTCTCGCCCACCAGCTCCGTGAAACGGGAGCTGAAGGAGCCCAGCGAGGTACAGCCGACCGCGAGGCACACCTCCGTCACCGTCAGGTCGCCGCGGCGCAGCAGGGCCTTGGCGCGTTCGACGCGGCGGGTCATCAGACAGGCGTAGGGCGTCTCGCCGTAGGCCCGGCGGAAGCTGCGCTGGAAGTGGCCGGGGGACATGAGCGCGGTGCGGGCCAGTGCGGGAACGTCCAGAGGCTCGGCGTACTCGCGGTCGATCCGGTCCCGTGCCCGCCGCAGCCGGACCAGTTCCTCGGTGTTCACCACATCAGGGTCGCACGGTCTCCACCGAGTGCGCGCGGGGTTCTGGAACAGCCTTTGCCCGCAGTTCGCCGCGCATTGGTCTGAGGCTGTTCGCATAAAGGAATGGATCACATCACGCTCCTGGTAGCGGTGGTCATCGTCACGGCGTTGGCCTTCGACTTCACCAACGGATTCCACGACACGGCGAACGCGATGGCCACGTCCATCGCCACCGGCGCGCTGAAACCCAGAACAGCGGTGCTGGTGAGCGGAGCTCTCAACATCGTCGGCGCCTTCCTGTCCACCGAGGTCGCCAAGACGATCTCCGGCGGCATCGTGGACGACGCCCTCGTCACCCCGGGGATGATCTTCGCGGGGCTGGTCGGGGCGATCCTGTGGAACTTGCTGACCTGGCTGGTGGGACTGCCGTCGAGTTCGTCGCACGCGCTGTTCGGCGGGCTGATCGGAGCGGTCTGGGTCGGCGCCGGCTCGCACGGCGTGCACTTCGACAAGGTGGTCGAGAAGGTACTGATCCCCGCCGTGGCCTCGCCGCTCGTGGCGGGCGTGGCGGCGCTCATCGCGACGTACCTCGCCTACCGGCTCACCGCCCGTGCCCGCGAGAAGTCCGTCACGAAGGGCTTCCGGGCCGGGCAGATCGCCTCGGCCTCGCTGGTCTCCCTGGCGCACGGCACGAACGACGCCCAGAAGACCATGGGCGTCATCACGCTGACCCTGATCTCGGCCGGCGCGCTCGGCCACGACGCCGGTCCGCCGGTGTGGGTGATCGCCTCGGCCGGCCTCGCGATCGGCCTCGGCACCTACCTGGGCGGCTGGCGGATCATCCGCACCATGGGCAAGGGGCTGACCGAGATCCAGTCCCCGCAGGGGTTCGCCGCCGAGACGGCCTCCACGACCGTCATCCTCACCTCCGCCCACCTGGGCTTCGCCCTGTCCACCACCCAGGTCGCCTCCGGCAGCATCCTCGGCGCGGGGCTCGGCAGGCGGCTGGCGGAGGTGCGCTGGGGCGTCGCCGGGCGCATGGCGCTCGCCTGGCTGATCACGCTGCCCGCAGCCGCACTGGTCGGCGGGGTCGCGGCGAGCGCGGTCACGCACGGCGGGAACCTCGGCACGGTGGTCGTGGCCCTGGTGGGCGTCGCCCTCGCCGGCGGCATCGTCCTGATCTCCCGCCGCAACCCCGTGAGCGCGCACAACGTCAACGACGCCCACGAGGTCACCCTCCGTACCGCGGAGCCGGCCGGCGTCGGAACCGCCGCCTGATTCAGGGGAGTTCACAGCATGAGCATCGACTGGACCGCACTCGGCCAGGTCACCGCGGTGAGCGTCGGAGTCACCGTCGCCGTGGTCGTCGTCTTCGCCCTCGGCGTGCTGGGCCTGGCCCGCTTCGAGGGGGCGCAGGAACGACAGGGCGGCGCCGGCTCCCCGCTCGGCCTCGCGCAGGCGGGCCTGTGCTTCCTCGCCTGCGCGGCGGTGGTGGCGTACGGGATCTATCTGATCGTGCCGCAGTTCCACTGAGAGGTGTGCGTCAGAGATGTATGCCTTCGAGACGTGTACCTCGAGACCGGGAGGTAGGACGGGATGACGACGCCGCCCCTGCTGTCCGCGCTGGCGGATCTGCGGGTCGACTACAGCGACCACGACGACCCCGTGCTCGTCCGGCCGGACGGGAGCCCGGTCGACACCTGGCGGGAGAACTACCCGTACCGGCAGCGCATGGAGCGCAACGAGTACGACCTGCACAAGCGGCTCCAGCAGATCGAGCTGCTGAAGCTGCAGAGCTGGATCAAGGAAACGGGACGCCGGCTCGTCATCGTCTTCGAGGGCCGCGACGCGGCCGGCAAGGGCGGCACCATCAAGCGGTTCACCGAACACCTCAACCCGCGCGGCGCACGGGTGGTGGCACTGGAGAAGCCGACCGAACGCGAGCGCGGGCAGTGGTACTTCCAGCGGTACGTCGAACAGCTGCCGACCGCGGGCGAGATCGTGCTGTTCGACCGCTCCTGGTACAACCGGGCCGGTGTCGAACGGGTCATGGGCTTCTGCACCGACGACGAGTACCAGCGCTTCATGCGCCAGGCGCCGCTGTTCGAGCGGATGCTCGTGGACGACGGCGTGGACCTGGTGAAGTTCTGGTTCTCGGTGTCGCAGAGCGAGCAGCGCACCCGCTTCACGATCCGGCAGATCGACCCCGTACGGCAGTGGAAGCTCAGCCCGATGGACCTCGCCTCACTGGACCGCTGGGACGACTACACGGCGGCCAAGGTCGCCATGTTCCGCGAGACGGACACGACGTACGCGCCGTGGACGGTGGTCAAGAGCAATGACAAGAAGCGGGCGCGCGTGGAGGCCATGCGCAGCGTGCTGGCCCGTTTCGACTACTCCGACAAGGCCGAGGACGTGGTCGGCACCCCGGACCCGCGCATCGTCGGTGCGGCGGCGGGGCTCCTGGAGGCGGGGGAGGACGACACGGCCGACAACGGTGTGAGCTGACGGACGCCGTGGCCGACAACCGCCCGGCGCCCTTGTCGGACCGGTCGCGGCTGCGGTTCGCTCACCCTCGTGACCGAACCGTCCGACGCACGTGAGACCGCCCTCACCGACCGGGAGCGGCTGGCGGGGAGCGCCTACCGGAGCGGCCGGGACCTGGCCGCCCGGCAGGCGTTCCACCGCCGGCGGACGCCCCGCTACGACCTTCCCGGCCTCGCGGCCGAGCGACTGGCCGGGGTACGCGGGAGCGTGGTGGACGTCGGCTGCGGCAACGGCACGTTCGTACGGCGGATCCGTGCCGAGCGGCCCGATCTGACCGTCCTCGGCCTGGACCTCTCGCCCGGGATCCTCGCGGACGTTCCGGGGCCGGTGGCCGTGGCGGACGCCGGGCGGCTGCCGCTGGCGTCCGAGAGTGCCGGGGCGGTCCTGGCGATGCACATGCTGTACCACGTTCCGGACATCCCCGGCGCGGTCGCGGAGCTGGCCCGGGTGGTGCGGCGGGCCGGGCCGGTGCTCGTCTCCACCAACGGCGAGCGCGACAAGGCCGAACTGGACGAGCTGTGGCAGCGGGCCGCCGCCGACGTCCTCGGCACCGGCCGCGGCCCGGACCGCCTGGTGTTCAGCGACCGCTTCACCCTGGAACGGGCGCCGGCCCTGCTGCGGGCGGAGTTCCGGCAGGTGGAGACACTCGCTCTGCCCGGCGTCGTCACGGTCCACGACCCCGCGCCGATCGTCGCCTACCTGACCTCCTACCGGGCCTGGGCCGACCAGTACGAGGCCCCCTTCGAGGCAACCGTCGAGCGGGCCCGCGCCATCGTCGCCGACCACATCGTCCGCACCGGTTCGTTCCGCGTCACCTGCCGGGCCGGCCTGCTGGTCTGCCGACGGTGAGCCGACGCACGGCTCAGCGGGCCGTAGAGGCGGTCACGCATCACGAAAGGGGCCGGTCGCTCATGGACCGGCCCCTTCATGATCCCCTCGCCCGCGGTGATGCACCGACCGCCGGTCCGGGGAGCAGCCTTGCCGTCAGGCCTTCTTGGTCTCCCAGAAGATCTTGTCGATCTCGGCGATGAGCTGCAGGGCCTTCTCACCCGTCGCCGGGTCGGTGGAGCCCTTGGCGGCCGACAGGGCCTTCAGGGTGTCGTTGACGAGCTGGTGGAGCTGGGGGTACTTCTCGAAGTGCGGGGGCTTGAAGTAGTCGCTCCAGAGCACCGAGACGTGGTGCTTCGCGAGCTCGGCGCGCTGCTCCTTGATGACGGTGGCACGCGCCTGGAAGTGCGGGTCGTCGTTGGCGGCCATCTTCTCCTGGACGGCCTTCACCGACTCCGCCTCGATGCGGGCCTGGGCCGGGTCGTACACACCGCAGGGCAGGTCGCAGTGTGCGCTGACCTTGACCTTGGGGGCAAACAGGCGGGAAAGCATGGAGCATTCCTTCCTCGTGATCGTCTTCTCAGGTGGGACATTACTCCCTGCGGAAGCGGTTTTCGCGAGTGCCCCCTTGGGCTTAGGACAAAAGTCCGGGGCGAGACTGAGACTGGGAGAGGAACGGACCGGGGAGGTGCCGGGGATGCCGGAGCTGTCGCAGGAGACCGAGCGGGGGAGGTCGGCGGTGCCCTTCGGGCTGGCCGAGGTGACCGGGCCGTCCATGGTGCCCACGCTGTACCACGGGGACCAGCTGGTGGTGCAGTACGGAGCGAGGATCAGGGCCGGGGACGTGGTCGTCCTGCGCCACCCCTTCCAGCAGGACCTGCTCGTCGTCAAGCGGGCCAGCGAGCGGCGCGAGGGCGGCTGGTGGGTGCTCGGGGACAACGCGTACGCCGGGGGTGACAGCACGGACTACGGGACCGTGCCGGACGAGCTGATCCTGGGCAGGGTCCGCTTCCGGTTCCGGCCGCTGGGGCCGGCTCAGCGCTCGCCGTTCGCGCTGGTGCGCTGGGCGCTGTCGGCGGCCAGGCCGGTGCGTGCGGGCCGCGCGGCCCGTTCCGAGCGGTCGGCCTCCTGGCGCTTGCGGGCGCGGTAGGCGGCCACGTTGGCGCGGGTGGCGCAGCGGTCGGAGCAGTAGCGCCGGGAGCGGTTGGTCGAGGTGTCCAGGTAGGCGTTGCGGCAGGGGGCGGCCTCGCACAGGCCCAGGCGGTCGACGCCGTATTCGGTCAGGTGGAAGGCCAGGCCCATCGCGGCGATGGCGGCGTAGCCCGCGGTGACGTTGGACGGATGGTCCGCCAGGTGCATGTGCCACAGCGGGCGGCCGTCGTCGTCGCGGAAGTCGTGCCCGGAGATCTGCGGGCTCACCGGGAACTCCAGCAGCAGGGAGTTCAGCAGGTCCACGGCGAGGGTCTCGTCGCCGGAGTCCGCCGCCTCGAAGACCGCGCGCAGCCGGCCTCTGACCGCACGGAACCGCGTCACGTCCGCGTCGGAGGCGCGGCGGGCGCTCTGCTGGCCGGGACCGAAGAGGTCGCGGACCGCCTCGACCGAGGTGAGCGTGTCCGTGCCGCGCAACGGCTCCTCGCTGTTCACGAGCCGTACGGCATAGTCCGAGTAATAGGCCAGTTCCACTTGTAGTCCTTACGGCGGCGCTCTATGGTCGTGACTGCGGTCGGGTAACAGACGGTCGTGCTTCCAGGGTATTACGCGACATATCTGGTGGAGGGTTTCGATGACGGACGCGCACATGACCACGACCGGCGCCGACTGGCCGGCCTGGCAGGAGAGCTGGGACCGGCAGCAGGAGTGGTACATGCCGGACCGCGAGGAACGCTTCCGGGTCATGCTCGACATGGTCGAGGCCCTGGTCGGCACCGCACCGCGCGTCCTCGACCTCGCCTGCGGCACCGGCAGCATCACCGCCCGGGTCCTCGCCCGGTTCCCGGAGGCCACCAGCACCGGCGTCGACCTCGACCCGGCGCTCCTCGCCATCGCCGAGGGCACCTTCACGGGCGACGAACGGGTCTCCCTCGTCACCGCCGACCTCAAGGACCCCGACTGGCCGGCGAAGCTGCCGCACGACTCCTACGACGCCGTCCTGACCGCCACGGCCCTGCACTGGCTGCACAGCGAACCCCTCGCGACCCTCTACGGTCAGGTCGCGGAGCTCGTCCGCGACGGCGGTGTCTTCATGAACGCGGACCACATGATCGACGAGACGACCCCCAGGATCAACGCGGCCGAGCGCGCACAGCGGCACGCCCGCATGGAACAAGCCAAGCAGGGCGGCGCCCTCGACTGGGCCGACTGGTGGCAGCTCGCCGCCAAGGACCCCGTCCTCGCCGGCCCCACGGCCGCACGCTTCGAGATCTACGGCGAACACGCCGACGGCGACACGCCCTCCGCGACCTGGCACGCGCGCGTACTGCGCGAGAAGGGCTTCGCGGAGGCGCGCGCGGTGTGGGCCTCGCCCTCGGACACGCTCCTGCTCGCCCTGAAGTAGACCGGTTCGGGCCGCGAGGACGCGTAAGGGGCGGTACGGGGATCCCGTACCGCCCCTTCTGACGTCGGTTACAGCACCTTCGACAGGAACGCCTGCGTCCGCTCGTGCTGCGGGTTGGTCAGCACCTCGCGCGGGTTGCCGGCCTCGACGACCACACCGCCGTCCATGAAGACCAGGCTGTCGCCGACCTCGCGGGCGAAGCCCATCTCGTGGGTGACGACGACCATCGTCATCCCGGACTCGGCGAGGTCGCGCATGACGTCGAGGACGTCGCCGACCAGCTCCGGGTCGAGGGCCGAGGTCGGCTCGTCGAACAGCATCAGCTTCGGGTCCATCGCCAGGGCTCGGGCGATCGCCACACGCTGCTGCTGGCCGCCGGAGAGCTGCGCGGGGTAGCTCTTGGCCTTGTCGGCCAGGCCCACGCGCTCCAGGAGCTGCATCGCGCGCTCCCTGGCCTGGGCCTTGCTGACGCCCCTGACCTGGACTGGGGCCTCCACGACGTTCTCCGCCGCCGTCATGTGCGGGAAGAGGTTGAAGCGCTGGAAGACCATGCCGATGTCCCGGCGCTTCAGGGCGACCTCGCTGTCCTTGAGCTCGTACAGCTTGTCGCCCTTCTGGCGGTAGCCGACCAGCTCCCCGTCGACGTACAACCGCCCGGCGTTGATCTTCTCGAGGTGGTTGATGCACCGCAGGAAGGTCGACTTGCCGGAGCCGGAGGGGCCGATGAGGCAGAACACCTCGCCGGACCTCACCTCCAGGTCGATGCCCTTGAGGACCTCGATCAGGCCGTACGACTTGTGGACGCCCTCGGCCTTGACCATGAACTGGGTCGACTCCTTCACGGGAGTCTCCGTCTTGCTGAGCTTCTCGGTCATGCCATGCCTCCCTTCGGACGGCCGAGCGACAGGAGGTTGGCCCTGATCTTCTGCAGGGGCGTCGGCGGCAGCGACCGGGTGGCGCCGCGGGCGTAGTACCGCTCCAGGTAGTACTGGCCGACGCTGAAGACCGAGGTCAGCAGCAGGTACCAGGCCGCGGCCAGGAACAGCATCTCGGCGGGGGCGCCGGAGACCTGGCCGATGTCCTGGGCGACGCGCAACAGCTCGGAGTACTGGACGACGGACACCAGCGAGGTCGTCTTCAGCATGTTGATGACCTCGTTGCCCGTCGGCGGCACGATCACGCGCATCGCCTGCGGGATGACGATCCGGCGCAGCGTCTTGGCGTGGCTCATGCCCAGCGCGTGCGCGGCCTCGGTCTGACCCTCGTCGACCGCGAGCAGACCGGCACGGCAGATCTCGGCCATGTACGCGGCCTCGTTCAGGCCCAGGCCGAGCAGCGCGGTCAGGAACGGGGTCATGAAGTCCGACCACTCGTCCTTGTAGAACGGTCCGAGATTGATGTACTCGAAGACCAGGCCCAGGTTGAACCAGACGATGAGCTGCACCAGGACCGGCGTACCGCGGAAGAACCAGATGTAGAACCACGCGATGGCCGAGGTGACGGGGTTCTTCGACAGCCGCATCACGGCGAGCAGGATGCCGCCGAGGATGCCGATCACCATGGACAGGACGGTCAGCAGGAGCGTCTTGCCCACGCCGCTGAGGATGCGGTCGTTGAAGAAGTAGTCCGGGATCGCGCCCCAGTTGATCCTGCCCTGGGAGAACGCGTAAACGACCCCGCCCAGGAGGGCGAGGGCGACGACGGCGGAGACGTACCGCCCGTAGTGCCGGACCGGGATGGCCTTGATGGCCTCCGGTCCGGCCGGGGGCGTGTCTGCCGGTCCCGTCGTCTTGTGGGTGTCAACAGTCACGGGTGTTGCCTTTCAGTGCCCGCTTGCGGATCTTGCGGTCACTTGCCGCCGTTGACGACGGCTTCCTTGACGGCGCCGTCGGCGACGCCCCACTTCTGGATGATCTTGTCGTACTCACCGTTCTTGATGATCGCGTCCAGCGCGTCCTTCAGGGCGTCCCGCAGCTGGGCGTTGTTCTTGGCGACCGCGATGCCGTACGGGGCGGCCTCGACCTGCTCGCCGACGATCTGGAAGTCGTTGCCGCCGCCGGAGGTCTTCACGGCGTACGCGGCGACGGGGAAGTCGGAGGAACCGGCGTCGGCGCCGCCCGCGCGCAGGCGCGTCTGGGCCTGCTGGTCGTTGTCGAAGGCCTGGATGGCGATCTTCTTGCCGCCGGCGCACTTCTTGGACTCGGCCTTGGCCATGTCCTCGGAGACGGTGCCGCGCTGCACGACGATCTTCTTGCCGCACAGGTCGGACCAGGTCTTGATGCCCTGGTCGTCGCCCTTCTTCGTGTAGATCGACACACCGGCGGTGAAGTAGTCCACGAAGTCGACGCCCTCACCGACCTTCTTGCCGGTCTCGGCGTCGACGCCCTCCTGGCGGCCCTTGGTGTCGGTCATCGCGGACATCGCGATGTCGTAGCGCTTGGAGCGCAGACCGGTGATCAGGGTGTCGAACGTGCCGTTCTCGAACTCGAACTTCACGCCGAGCTGCTTGCCCAGCGCGTCGGCGACGTCCGGGTCGATGCCGACCGTCTTGCCGGAGCTGTCCTTGAACTCGACCGGCGCGTACGCGATGTCCGAGCCGACCTTGATGACGCCCTTGTCGCGAATGGCCTGGGGCAGCTTGTCGGCGAGCGGGGCCGAACTCGAGGCGGAGGCGGTGTCGCTGCTCTTCGAACCGGAGTCCTTGGTCTGGTCACCGCAGCCGGCGAGGAGCAGGGTGCCCGCGACCGCGATTGCACCGACCGCTGCTAGCCGGGAGCGCGCGGCGGTCGTACGACGGGTGGAGCTTGCGGTCATTTTGGGTTCCTCCGGCGGATGGGTGGAGTTGCCGATGGTCGACGGGAGCACACGTCATCGGGTGTCGCGACCTTGTGTGATTACGGCATCTTGCCATTCGGACTGAACCAATCAGGGGACCGGCCATGTCAAAATCGGATAACGGGCGACCCCCGAACCGCACCACTCCGGTACATCACGGCCGGACCTTCTGCGGGATTCCATGCTTCCAGCCGGAAGATCTGCGGCTTGTCCCGCGATGCGCGCGACCCAGGTGTCTGGCGTGTGACCACTTGAGCCCTTGTCAAGAGGTTGTCCAGAACTTGTCCCCATATTCCGTCATCGGTGCTCTCATGACGTGTGACCTTCACGTTATGGACTCGTCCTGAGCGCGGTCCGTCGGGTAAGAAGGTTCTTTACACCCCTCATCCGGGGCCCAGGGCGCGTGTGCGGCGCGCCCGTCGCGCACGAGCTCGTACGTATCAGTGACAGGGCCGTGCGTGGTGCCCGCCCACCCCTCACCAGGGAGTGGCCAACCCTCAAACCATGAACATCTAAGGGGTAAGACACAGTGGCAGCGGAGATCTTCAATCCTCGCAGCGAAGACAAAGCGGACCAGGAGGGCGGTGCGGAGCCCCTCGATTCCTTCGATCCGGCGTTCGCACTGCACCGCGGCGGAAAGATGGCCGTGCAGGCCACCGTGCCCGTCCGTGACAAGGACGACCTGTCTCTCGCGTACACCCCCGGCGTCGCGCGCGTGTGCACCGCGATCGCGGAGCAGCCGGAGCTCGTCCACGACTACACGTGGAAGTCGTCCGTGGTCGCCGTGGTGACCGACGGTACGGCCGTCCTGGGGCTCGGGGACATCGGCCCCGAGGCCTCCCTCCCGGTGATGGAGGGCAAGGCGATCCTCTTCAAGCAGTTCGGCGGCGTGGACGCGGTGCCGATCGCGCTGGCCTGCACGGAGGTCGACGAGATCGTCGAGACCGTGGTGCGGCTGGCTCCCTCCTTCGGCGGCGTCAACCTGGAGGACATCTCGGCGCCGCGGTGCTTCGAGATCGAGCGCAAGCTCCAGGAGCGGCTGGACATTCCCGTCTTCCACGACGACCAGCACGGTACGGCGGTCGTGACGCTGGCGGCGCTGCGGAACGCCGCGCGGCTGAGCGGGCGGACGATCGGGGATCTGCGGGCCGTCATCTCGGGTGCGGGGGCGGCGGGCGTCGCCATCGCGAAGATGCTGGTCGAGGCGGGCATCGGGGACGTCGCGGTCGCCGACCGCAAGGGTGTCGTCTCCCGTGATCGGGACGACCTCACGTCGGTCAAGGCGGAGCTCGCGGCCTTCACCAACAAGGCGGGGATCTCCGGATCGCTGGAGGTGGCGCTGGAGGGTGCGGACGTCTTCATCGGTGTCTCCGGCGGTACGGTCCCGGAGCAGGCCGTGGCCTCGATGGCCGAGGGTGCGTTCGTGTTCGCCATGGCCAACCCGAACCCCGAGGTGCATCCGGACGTCGCGCACAAGTACGCGGCGGTCGTGGCGACCGGGCGGTCCGACTTCCCGAACCAGATCAACAACGTGCTGGCGTTCCCCGGCATCTTCGCCGGCGCGCTTCAGGTGCGGGCCTCCCGGATCACCGAGGGCATGAAGATCGCGGCGGCCGAGGCGCTGGCGGCGGTCGTCGGCGACGATCTCTCGGCCGACTACGTCATCCCCTCGCCCTTCGACGAGCGGGTCGCTCCGGCGGTCACGGCGGCGGTGGCCGCTGCGGCTCGCGCGGAGGGGGTCGCCCGGGCGTGAGCCCGAGCTCGCCCTGAGCCGAATGGCCTCGCCTGTGCGGGCGGGGCCATTTCCTTTGCCGTGGTGGCGGGCAGCGACTCACCCCGCTGCGGTTCGCGCAGCGCCGCGCAAGAGGGGATGTCTCACACGGCCGCGCGGTTTCGTCGGTGGCGTCAGGACCCTATCGTCGGCTTCATGTTCGCCGTCTACGCCGCCCGAATCGACCGTGACCAGCCGCTTTCCGGCCTGGAGTTGGGGGAGCGTCCGGCTCCCGAGGCCCGGCCGGGCTGGAGTGTCGTCGATGTCAGGGCCGCTTCCCTCAACCACCACGACCTCTGGTCCCTGCGCGGTGTGGGCCTCGCAGAGGACAAGCTGCCGATGATCCTCGGATGCGACGCCGCCGGCGTCGACGAGGACGGCAACGAGGTCGTCCTGCACTCCGTCATCGGCCAGACCGGGCACGGTGTCGGGCCCGCCGAACCCCGCTCCATCCTCACCGAGCGCTACCAGGGCACCTTCGCCGAGCAGGTCGCCGTGCCGACCTGGAACCTCCTGCCCAAGCCCAAGGAGCTCTCCTTCGAGGAGGCCGCCTGCCTGCCCACCGCCTGGCTCACGGCCTACCGCATGCTGTTCACCAACGCCGGCGTGCGGCCGGGCGACTCGGTCCTCGTCCAGGGCGCCGGAGGCGGTGTCGCCACGGCCGCGATCGTTCTCGGGAAGGCGGCGGGGCTCCGCGTCTTCGCCACCAGCCGGGACGAGGCCAAGCGCAAGCGGGCCCTGGAACTCGGCGCCGTCGAGGCGGTCGAGCCGGGAGCGCGGCTGCCCCAGCGCGTCGACGCCATCATCGAGACCGTCGGCGCCGCCACCTGGTCCCACTCGGTCAAGTCGCTGAAGCCCGGCGGGACGCTCGTCATCTCCGGCGCGACGAGCGGCGACCGGCCCTCGCATGCCGAGCTGACCCGCATCTTCTTCCTCGAGCTCAAGGTCGTCGGCTCCACCATGGGCACCAAGGACGAACTGGAGGACCTCCTCGCCTTCTGCGCCGCCACGGGTGTACGCCCCGTCGTCGACGAGGTGCTCCCGCTGGACCGGGCCCGCGACGGCTTCGCCCGGATGGCCTCGGGCGAGCAGTTCGGGAAGATCGTCCTCACGAACAACTCCTGACACACGCTCTGCCTCTGTCACGGGCGGGTCCGGGTCGCCGGGCCCGCCTTTCGCGCGACTCATGTGTCAACCCTGGTTGACATTGCACGGCGTGTCAACGTAAGTTGACGTCATGACCGAAGCAACGGATCTCGCCGAGCGCGCGGGTGACCGCGATCCACGGGTCGGACTGCGCGCCGTCGCCGCGCTGCGCAGGCTGCTGGAGCAGCTGGAGGCGGTGCAGGTACGCAGCGCGCGCAATCAGGGCTGGTCGTGGCAGGAGATCGCCGCCGAACTCGGCGTCAGCAGGCAGGCCGTGCACAAGAAGTACGGGAGGCAGTGATGTTCGAACGGTTCACGAAGGACGCGCGTGAGGTGGTGCGGGGAGCAGTCGTTCACTGCGAACGCTCCCGTGCGCGCCATGTCGACGCCGAGCACATCCTGCTCGCCGTGCTGGACCGCGAGGCCGGCCGTGCCGCCTTCGCGCTGACCGCGCTGGGGCTCGCCGAACGAGCGGAGTCGGTGCGGCGGGAACTGGACGAGGCACGTCGGCACGCGGGGCTGTCCCGGGCGCAGACCGACGCCCTCGCCGGCCTCGGCATCGACGTCTCCGAGATCGTCTCCCGGGTGGAGGAGGTGCACGGCGTCGGCGCCATGTCCGGTGACCGCAAGGACGGGCGCGGGTGGTCGGGCCGCCGCCCCTTCGGCCGGGACGCCAAGGACGTCCTCGTCAGGGCCCTGCGAGCCGCCCTGGCCCACAGCGACCGCCACATCGGCGACGAACACGTCCTCCTGGCCCTGACTACCGGCCCCGGCGTCCCCGCCGAGGTCCTCGCCGACCACGGGGTGACCTACGAGTCGCTGACACGCGTGCTGTACGGCGGGGGAGAGGCACGGGCGAGCTGAGCTCTCCGCCCGCGCCGGCTTGTCGCCCCCCGCTGCCCCTCAGCCTCTCGGCGTCCGCAGTATCGCCCCGATGTGCGCCGCCGCCGTCGACAGATGGCGGCGGGCGTCACGGAGCTGGTCGGAGGTGATGCCGTGGTCACGGGCCGCGTCGCGGATGTCGTCGCGGAAGCGGTCGAGCAGGCGGTCCAGGTCACGGGCGGGGTCGCCGGTGGGGTCCTCGTGCGCCCAGGCGGGCTCGTAGTCGGCGGGGAAGTCCTCCGGGGTCTGCCCGTACTCCGGCTCCGCGGTCGCCGTCCTGCCGCCGGGGCCGCTCCGGCCGAACCCGAAGTCCTTGCCGAACTCCTTCCCGAAGTCCTTTCCGAACTCGCCGAACTCCTTCGCCAGTTCGGTCAGCCCCTCCCGCAGTCCCGTGGGCCAGTCGCCCCGCGCGAAGTGGTCCTGCACCTGCTCCTGGACCCGCCGGGCGATGCGCTGCACCTCCTCCTGCGTCTGGGTCCGGGCCCGGTCCTGGGCCTCCTTGGCCTGGCGGCGAGCCCGCTGGGCCTCGTCACGGGCACGGCGGCTCTCGTCCTTGGCGCGCCTCGCCTGCTCCTTCCACTCCTGCTTGACGCGGCGCATCTCCTCCTTCGCGGCGCGCCACGCCTCGCTGTCGGCGTACTCGCCGAACTCACCGTGGTCCCCGAACCCACCGAAGGGGCCGTTCGTGCCGGTCCCGGTCCCGCCGGTGCCGGTGCCGGTGCTCCGGCGGGCCTCGGAGGCCGCCGCCCGCATCTCGCGCCGCAGGTCGCCCGCCGCGCCCCGGACGTCGGCCCGGATCTCGGCGGCCAGCTCCGCGACCGACTCGCGGATCTCCAGCTCCAGGTCGGCCAGCTCACCGCTGCGGTCGGCCAGTTCGGCGCGGCCCGCGTCCGTGATGGCGTACACCTTGCGGCCGCCCTCGGTGGTGTGGGTGACCAGCCCCTCGGCCTCCAGTTTGGCCAGGCGGGGGTAGACGGTTCCCGCCGACGGGGCGTACAGCCCCTGGAACCGTTCCTCCAGGAGGCGGATCACCTCGTAGCCGTGACGCGGGGCCTCGTCCAGCAGCTTCAGCAGGTAGAGGCGGAGGCGGCCGTGTGCGAAGACGGGAGGCATGTCAGAGCACCTTCTTGTCGGTCGTGCCGTCGGCGGGGGCGTCGGTCGCACGCGCGTCCCCGCCCGGGCCGGAACCGGAATTGTCCCCCGAGTCGGCCTGTCCTCTGTCCGCAGGGTCCGTCGGGTCCACCGGGTCGGAAACGGAAGCGGAGCCGGAGTCGTAGCCGGAGTCTGTCGGTGGGGCGGGCTCGTCCGCCCAGGCGCCGTCGCCCTCCCCGTCCTCCTGTGGTCGCCGCAGCAACGCGATGGAGCCGGACACCGTCGTCGCCTTCAGTCGCCCGTTGCCCGCGCCCAGGCGCCCGGTGATCCGCTTGGCACCCCACTGGCCGCTGACCCGCAGGTCCTCGAAGGCGTTGGAGACCGCGCCGCTGGCCGTGTTCGCCTCAACCTCCGCGTCCGCCGGATGGGGCAGCCGGATGGCGATCTCGCCCGAGATGCTGGTGAGGCCGACGTGGGTGGGCCGGGCCGTCGGGTCCAGGTCGACGATCATCGAACCGCTCACCGAGTCGGCCTTCACGGAGGAGCCCGCGCCGTCGACCACGGTCAGGTCCCCGGAGACGGAGTTGAAGCGCAGGTCGCCGGAGAGTGCCTGGGCCTCCACGTTCCCCGAGACGGTGTCCGCGCGCACGGGCCCCGCGAGGCCCACAAGTGTGGTGTCCCCGGAGACCCCCCTGACCTCGGCGGGCCCCTCGATCCCGGAGACCACGGCCGCGGCGCCCACCACGCCCACCTCCACGCGCGTGGGCGCCGGAACGGCCAGGGAGACCACGGCGCTGCGGCGCCATCCCTTGCGGTCGAGCCACTTGAGGAAGCCCTTCCAGGGCAGGTCCTCGTACGCCACCGTGAGCGTGCCGTCCTCCTGGGTGACCACCAGGGGCGGGCCGTCGATCTCGGAGACCTCCAGACGGGCGGAACCCTCGTCGGTCCCCACGACGTTCACCGTTCCATGGACGATGCGCACCTGGAGCTTGCTCACCGGCTCGTCGAAGGTGAGCTTCCCCGGCTCTGACACGGACCACTCGGACATGCTGACGACCTCCCCGCCGACACGACACGCCATATCGCGTCTTACGTGAAACACGATATATCGCGGCGGTCGAAAGTCAAGACACCCTTTCCGGTGATCGACAAGACCCAAAGATGACGAATTGTCCTAGCGTGTGGGCATGTCGACGGCACGCCGATCCGCCCGCTCCCCTGCGGGCGCCGCGCCCGGTGCCCTGCTGCTCTGCCGGGCGGCCCCGGACTCCGTCGCCCCCGTCGCCCCCCTCCTGCGCGAACCCCTGCTGCTGACGGGCGCCGGCGACGGCTGGAGCGTCCTGGTCCCCGAGGGCACCCCGTGGCAGCGCGGCGGGGATCCGGTCGACCGCGTCCTCACCGGCTGGGCCACCGCCCTGGCCGTCGGCGCCTCCACGCCCGTACTGGCGCTCTGGTGGGACGCCGACCGGGCCGGCTACACCCTCGCCTCCGGCTTCCGCCGCACCGTCGCCTACGTCTGGCTCGCCGACGGCACCCCCGCGGGCGAGGACGAGGCCATGCGCACCTTCGCCACCCGTCTGGGCCTGGACCCCGTCCTGGACGTGCAATCCCTCGACCCGCTCACGCACCCGGGCTCCGGCGCCGACGCCCCCGCCCGCCTGCGCGCCCTCCTCGCCGTCCTCACACGCGCGGGCGTCTGTCTGCCGGCCGACCTCACCCCCGGCGCCCCCACGAGCCACCTGCGCGAGGCGGCGCGGGCGGAGCCCGGCACCCGGGAGATCGCAGGGCCGGTGGGACGCGAAACGGCCCGTACGGAGACCCATGCGCGCGTGGAGCCCCAGCCCCTCACCGACAGCCTCCCGAACCCCTGGCTGCCCTGGTCCCCGACGCCCCGTTCCCGGGCCCTGGCCCTGGCTCAGATCGCCGCGGGCCTCCCGCTGGCGGTCGTGGGCCTACAGCGGCGCAGCGGCGGCTGGACGGCCGCAGGAGCGCTCCTCCTGGCCCACGGCGTACTCGCCCTGGTGTACGACCTCAGCCACCCGCCCGACTGACGGACGCGCAAAAGGGGCGCCACAGAGGCGCCCCGCAGTACCCGCTACGACCGACCTACTCCTCGTCCTCGTCGTCCAGCCGAGCCAGCCACGTGGCCAGCCGCTCCACCGGGACCTCGAAGTCCGGGTTCAGGTCGACGAACGTCCGCAGCTGCTCGGCGAGCCACTCGAAGGTGACCTCCTCCGCGCCGCGCCGCTTCTCCAGCTCTTCGATGCCACGGTCCGTGAAGTACATGGCTCAAGGATAAGAGCTCCGAACAACAGTGGAGCCCGGCTCGCGACGCCTGGCACGCACGCTCGCCGCGTTACCGAAAGCCCCTGGTAGCTCCGCTACCAGGGGCTTTCGGCGCCTTGCGATCGCACGCACCAGACGCCGCGAGCTGATCGGACTCCACTGTTGTTCGGAGCTCTAAGTGCGCGCAAACGGCCGGGCCGCACCCCCGAAGCGGGGGTGCGGCCCGGTCACGTACGGCCCGCGAGAGCGGTTACGCCTCGAACACCTCGCGTACGAGCTGCTCCTGCTCGGCCTGGTGGCGCTTGGCGGAGCCGACGGCCGGGGACGAGCTGTGCGGGCGCGAGATGCGCCGCAGACGCTCGCCGTGGGGCACGTCGGCGCCGACCGCCAGGTCCAGGTGGTCGATCAGGTTCAGGGCGATGAACGGCCAGGCACCCTGGTTGGCCGGCTCCTCCTGGGCCCACAGGTACTTCTCGGCGTTCGGGTACTTGTTGACCTCCGCCTGGAGCTCGGCACCCGGCAGCGGGTACAGGCGCTCGACGCGGATGATCGCCGTGTCCGTGACACCGCGCTTCTGACGCTCGGCCTCCAGGTCGTAGTAGACCTTGCCCGCGCAGAAGACGACCTTGCGGACCGCGGCCGGGTCGACCGACGCGTCGCCGATGACCGGGCGGAACTGGCCCGTCGTGAACTCGTCCGCCTTCGAGGCCGCCGCCTTCAGGCGCAGCATCGACTTCGGGGTGAAGACGACCAGCGGCTTGTGGTGCGGGTTGTGCACCTGCCACCGCAGGAGGTGGAAGTAGTTCGACGGCAGCGTCGGCATGGCGACCGTCATGTTGTTCTGGGCGCAGATCTGGAGGAACCGCTCCGGGCGGGCGGACGAGTGGTCCGGGCCCTGGCCCTCGTAGCCGTGCGGGAGCAGCAGGGTGACGCCGGACGTCTGGCCCCACTTCTGCTCGGCCGAGGAGATG
Source organism: Streptomyces sp. NPDC048751 (assembly GCF_043198595.1). Taxonomy (NCBI): domain Bacteria; kingdom Bacillati; phylum Actinomycetota; class Actinomycetes; order Kitasatosporales; family Streptomycetaceae; genus Streptomyces; species Streptomyces sp. NPDC048751. The sequence goes on along the minus strand of NZ_JBICUX010000002.1, from coordinate 180,235 downwards.
AACTCGTCCACGACCGTCTGGGCGCCGTTGACGAAGTCGCCGAACTGCGCCTCCCACATCACGAGCGCGTCGGGGCGGGCCAGCGAGTAGCCGTACTCGAAGCCCATCGCCGCGTACTCGGAGAGCAGGGAGTTGTAGACGTTCAGCCGTGACTGGTCCTCGGAGAGGTAGTTCAGCGGCGTGAACTCCTCGCCGGTCGCCCGGTCGATGATCACCGCGTGGCGCTGGCCGAACGTACCGCGCTGGGAGTCCTGGCCGGCCAGCCGGACCGGCACGCCCTCCAGGAGCAGCGAACCGACCGCGAGGGTCTCGCCCATGCCCCAGTCGATCGTGCCGTCCTCGACCATCGCGGCGCGGCGCTGCAGCTGCGGCAGCAGACGCGGGTGCGCGGTGATGTGGTCGGGGACGTTGACCTGGGACTCGGCGATCCGCTTGACGACCTCGGCCGAGATCGCGGTGTTCACCGCGACCGGGAAGGTGTCCTGGCCGTCGCGGGAGTCGCCGGCGACGGGCTGCGAGGTGGCCTCGCGGACCTCGGTGAAGACCTTCTCCAGCTGGCCCTGGTAGTCCTGCAGGGCCTGCTCGGCCTCTTCCAGGGTGATGTCGCCGCGACCGATGAGGGACTCGGTGTACAGCTTGCGCACCGAGCGCTTCTTGTCGATCAGGTCGTACATCAGCGGCTGGGTGAAGGCCGGGTTGTCCGACTCGTTGTGACCGCGGCGGCGGTAGCAGATGAGGTCGATCACCACGTCCTTGTTGAACGCCTGGCGGAACTCGAAGGCGAGGCGTGCGACGCGCACGACGGCCTCGGGGTCGTCGCCGTTCACGTGGAAGATCGGGGCCTCGATCATCCTCGCCACGTCCGTCGCGTACATCGACGAGCGGGAGGACTCGGGGGCCGCGGTGAAGCCGACCTGGTTGTTGATGACGATGTGGACCGTGCCGCCGGTGCGGTAGCCGCGCAGCTGCGACATGTTCAGGGTCTCGGCCACCACGCCCTGGCCCGCGAAGGCCGCGTCGCCGTGGATCGCCACCGGCAGGACCGTGAAGTCCGTGCCGCCCTTGTTGATGATGTCCTGCTTGGCGCGCGAGACGCCCTCAAGGACCGGGTCCACGGCTTCGAGGTGCGAGGGGTTCGCGACCAGCGAGACCTTGATCTGCTCGCCGTCGAGGCCGGTGAAGGTGCCCTCGGCGCCCAGGTGGTACTTCACGTCGCCGGAGCCGTGCATCGACTTCGGGTCGAGGTTGCCCTCGAACTCGCGGAAGATCTGCGCGTACGACTTGCCGACGATGTTGGCGAGGACGTTCAGGCGGCCGCGGTGGGCCATGCCGATGACGACCTCGTCCAGGCGGGACTCGGCGGCGCTGTCGATGACCGCGTCCAAAAGCGGGATGACGGACTCGCCGCCCTCCAGGGAGAAGCGCTTCTGGCCGACGTACTTCGTCTGCAGGAAGGTCTCGAAGGCCTCAGCCGCGTTCAGACGGCGCAGGATGCGCAGCTGCTCCTCGCGCTCCGGCTTGGTGTGCGGGCGCTCGATGCGGTCCTGGATCCACTTGCGCTGCTTGGGGTCCTGGATGTGCATGAACTCGATGCCGGTGGTGCGGCAGTAGGAGTCGCGCAGCACGCCGAGGATGTCGCGCAGCTTCATCAGGGACTTGCCGGCGAAGCCACCGACGGCGAACTCGCGCTCCAGGTCCCACAGGGTGAGCCCGTGCTCGGTGATGTCCAGGTCGGGGTGCTTGCGCTGCTGGTACTCCAGCGGGTCGGTGTCGGCCATGACGTGGCCGCGGACCCGGTAGGAGTGGATCAGCTCGAAGACGCGGGCGGCCTTGGTGACGTCGTCGTCGTGGCTGGCGTCGATGTCCTTGAGCCAGCGGACCGGCTCGTAGGGGATGCGCAGCGACTCGAAGACGTCGTCGTAGAAGCCGTTCTCGCCGAGCAGGAGGTTGGCTACGGCGCGCAGGAACTCGCCGGAGGCGGCGCCCTGGATCACTCGGTGGTCGTACGTCGACGTGAGCGTCATGACCTTGGAGATGCCGAGCTTGTTCAGGGTGTCCTGGGAGGTGCCCTGGAACTCCGCCGGGTAGTCCATGGAGCCGACGCCCATGATCACCGACTGGCCGGGCATCAGACGCGGCACCGAGTGGACCGTGCCGAGGCCGCCGGGGTTGGTCAGGGAGACCGTGACACCGGTGAAGTCGTCCATCGTCAGCTTGTTGTCGCGGGCGCGACGGACGATGTCCTCGTAGGCCTGCCAGAACTCGAAGAAGTTCAGCGTCTCGGCCTTCTTGATCGCCGCGACGACGAGCTGGCGGTCGCCGTTGGGCTTGACCAGGTCGATGGCGAGGCCGAGGTTGACGTGCGGCGGCTTGATGAGGGTCGGCTTGCCGTCCTTCTCGCCGAACGCGTGGTTCATGGACGGCATGGCCTTGATGGCCTGCACCATCGCGTAGCCGATCAGGTGCGTGAAGGAGATCTTCCCGCCCCGGGCGCGCTTGAGGTGGTTGTTGATGACGATGCGGTTGTCGAAGAGAAGCTTCACCGGCACCGCGCGCACGGACGTGGCCGTGGGCAGCTCCAGGGAGGCGTTCATGTTCTTCGCGACCGCGGCGGACGGGCCGCGCAGCGTCACGAACTCGGGACCCTCCGCGGGCGCGGCGGCCTCGGCGGCCGGCGCGGCCTTCGGCTTGGCGGCCGCGGGCTTCGCGGGAGCCGGTGCCGGGGCGGCGGCCTTGGCGGGAGCCGGAGCGGCGGCCGCGGGCTTCGGGGCCGCGGGGGCCGGAGCGGCGGCGGGGGCCGCCGGAGCAGCGGCGGCCGGGGCGGCGGGCGCCGCCGGGGCCGTGGTGGTCTCTGCGGCCCCCGCGGCCGCAGTACCCGCCGGAGCCGGGGCGCCCGCGGCGCCCGGCTTGTAGTCGGCGAAGAAGTCCCACCAGGCACGGTCGACCGAATTCGGGTCCTGGAGGTACTGCTGATAGATCTCGTCGACGAGCCACTCGTTCGGACCGAACGCGGCAGCGGGGTTCTTGCCCGCTTGATCGGTGTCGGTCGAGATGCTCGAGTTACTGGGGGACTGTGGCGACACGGCGGCAACCGCCCTCTTCCGCTTCACAAGGTGATGGACAGCGGGAATAAAGGCTACGCCCCCAACACGGTGAAGGTCAGGTCGGGCCCGTTCATCGTCGCGTAAGTCACATCACGAAGTGTGTTTCGGGGCTGGAAATGGCGGGAAACAAGCGTGGTTCCGCTCAAGAAGTGCCGCACGGGGATGCGGAGATGAGGGTCGTACGTGCGCAGCGCGCAGACCTGTGCCCTGATCACACGTGTCCGTCAGCGCGGACAGTGGTGGATCTTGGGACTCCGGTTCGGACTTTACGTCAACTTGGCACGGATGTCTCTCCCGGAAGAGTGATAAGAATCCGGCAACCTCGCTCGGATTCAGCCACTCCGATCCGGCCCCCGTGCAGATCCACGGCCCAGCGGGCGATCGCCAGACCGAGCCCCGTACCGCCGTCACTGCCCGGCCCGTGCGGCCGGCGCACCGCGCCCCGGTTGAACCGCTCGAACACGCGGTGCCACTCCGACCTGGGGATGCCGGGGCCCTCGTCCAGGACTTCGATGGCCAGCGACTCCGGCTGCGGCCCGCGCCGCGCCTTGACCGTCACACGGCCGTGCGGCGGGCTGTGCTTGACCGCGTTGTCGATCAGGTTGGCGACCACCTGGTGGATGCGCTCCGGATCGGCGTGCGCGGTCAACTCCGGCGGGGAGACGTCCAGGTGCAGATGGACGTCGGTACGGGTGTGACTGCCGCCCGAGCCCATCGTCGCGCGCGCGGAGGCGACCATGTTGGCCTCCTTCAGCACGCCCGAGAGATAGGGCCACACCTCGAAACGCCGCTTGCGCAGCGGTACGACGCCGTTGTCGAGGCGGGAGAGGTCGAGGAGCGTCTCCACGAGACGCCCCAGTCGCTCGGTTTGCTTGAGGGCCGTGCGCATGGTCTCGGGGTCGGCCTCGGCGATGCCGTCCACGACGTTCTCCAGGACGGCGCGCAGACCCGCGATGGGCGTGCGCAGCTCGTGCGAGACATTGGCCACGAGCTCCTTGCGCTGGCGGTCCTGCGCCTCCAGCTCGTCGGCCATGGCGTTGATCGTCTGGGCCAGGTCACCCAGCTCGTCCCAGCGGTTCTCCCGCACCCGGCGGGTGTAGTCGCCGTGCGAGATGGACCGGGCGACCGTGTTCATCTCGTCGAGCGGGGCGGTGAGCGAATGCGCCACGAACTGCGTAATGAGCAGTGTGGCGATCATCGAGAAGACCGTGATGAAGCGCAGTTCCGTCTTGGTGTGCACCGCGATCATCGACAGACCGGTGGTGATCAGCACCGAGATGACGACGAGCGCGCCCAGCTTGGTCTTGATCGAGAACGGGCGTACGCCGCCCCAGGGCTCCCCGGGGCTCCTCCGTGCGGCCGACCGCCCGTCGCTCATGGAGTCGGGGTCTCCAGCGCGTAACCCACGCCGTGCACCGTACGGATGCGCTCGGCGCCGATCTTCCGGCGCAGCGCCTTGATGTGGCTGTCGACCGTGCGGGTGCCGGAGGCGTCCGCCCAGTCCCACACCTCCGCGAGGAGCTGCTCACGGGAGAGCACCGCGCGCGGGGTGTTGGCCAGGCAGACCAGCAGGTCGAACTCGGTCGGCGTGAGGTGCACGTCCTCCGAGCGCACCCGCACCCGGCGCTGCGCGTGGTCGATCTCCAGTTCGCCGAGCCGCAGGATCCCGCTGCGCGGGGTGGTCGCGGCCAGCGCGGCCCGCTCCACGCGGCGCAGCAGGACGTGCACGCGCGCGGCCAGCTCCCGCATCGAGAAGGGCTTGGTCATGTAGTCGTCGGCGCCGACACCGAGCCCGACCAGCATGTCGGTCTCGTCGTCGCGCGCGGTGAGCATCATCACCGGCACCGGACGGGCGGCCTGCACACGACGGCAGACCTCCAGGCCGTCGAAGCCGGGCAGCATGATGTCGAGGATCAGCAGATCGGGCTGCCATGCCTCTGCGGTGTCGACGGCCGCCGGACCGTCGCCCGCCGTTTGCACGAGGAATCCCTCGGCGCGCAGTCGGGCTGCGATGGCGTCGACGATCGTCGGGTCGTCCTCGACCACCAGGACTCGCCGCTGCGCGCCCGGGGTCGCCGTCGTCGTGCCGTTGTGGGAGGTGTGTGTCTGCTCCATCGCCCGCCCCTGAGTGTGCTTTCCGGAACCAGTGGGGTGATTCCTCGGTCTGCGCATGGTTGCGATTGACGCTTGAATGATCCGCGTCAGGGGAGCAGCGTACGGGGAGGCACCGTGGCTTTGCTATCCAGGGTTTACGGCAACGTGCACGACGTCGGGAACGCCTCGGGCAACCGGGATCTCTTCGGTACGCACCTGTTGGAACCCGGCATTCCTCAAGGTTCCCTCGAAATCCGGCGACGGCTGTGCCGACCACACCGCGAGCACCCCGCGCGGTCTCAACGCCCTTGCGCAGCTTGCCAGTCCGGCCGGACCGTACAGCCCGTGGTTGCCGTCGGTGACGGTCCAGTCGGGCCCGTTGTCGATGTCCAGGCACAGCGCGTCGTACGTGTCGCATCTCTCATTGACGAAATCGAGCAGGTCCGCTTCGACGATCTCCGTGCGCAGGTCGGCGAGGGCGTCGCGGGACAGCGCGGACAGGGGGCCGGAGCGGTGCCAGTCGATGACGGCGGGCTCACGCTCGACGACCGTGATCCGTCCCCAACGGGGGTCGGCGGCGGCATGGGCGAGGGAGAAGCCGACGCCTAGCCCGCCGATCAGGACATGCGGTGCGGCCCGTCCGTCCAGGGCGTTCAGGGCGGCGTCGACGAGTAGACGTTCCGAGCGGCCGTCGGAGGTGTCCATCAGGAAGCAGCCGTTGGCGATGATCTGGAGCAGCTCGCCGTGCCGGCGCAGTACGACCTCGCCGTACGGGCCCTCACGACGGTCCAGCACTTCGGGAATGTCGTAAGCGGTGGGCATGCGCTCATCCTGACACCGATGTGACGGACCGTTGAAGGAATTAAGACGCTGGTGAGCGCGGGCTGGGAACTCGCTGTGAATCGGCCTCCGGGTGGCGTCGGTCACAGACAGGCGGTTCGTGCGGCGCGAAGGGTGGTGGGGCGAACGGAAGGAGCGCTTCACCTTGGAACGGACTGTGCGGGCCGACGCGTCGACGCCCGCGCCCCAGCCCCGCTTGGACGGCATACCGAGCCAGCGCGGACCGGTGGGGAGTGCGACCGCCCTGCCCCGCACGGTCGCTGTCGTCCCGTCCGAGGCGCCGCGCGTCCGTGTCCGTCGTGTCCCGCGTCCGTGGCGCCTGCTGCCGACCCCCACCGGCACCCCGTTCACCTTCGCCTACGTCGCCGTTCTCGCCGTCACCTCACTTGTCGCCGCACACGCCGGTCCCGCACTCGTGCACGCCCTCTACCAGGGGTCCAGTACGGATGTGGTGCACCTGGTGCGCACGCCGGTGCTGGTGCTGGTGGGGAGCGCGATGTGGATCGCGGGCGGGGTCCTCTCGCCGTACGCGATCGGGCTCCTCCTCGTCCTGACCGTGCTGGAGCGGCGGATCGGCGGTGCGCGCACGGCCGCCGTCTTCCTGCTGGGGCACGTCCTGGCCACCCTCGCCACCGAGGTTCCGGTGGGCATCGCGGTGCTCGTCGGTCACCTGCCCGAGAGCTCCCTGCACCGCCTCGACTACGGCGTCAGCTTCGGTGTCGCGACGAGTGTCGGCGCCCTCGCCGGCCTGCTCACGCCGCGGCTGCGGTGGCCTCTTCTGGCCGCGGTCGGCTGGACGCTCGTCTCCGACCTCGTCGCCTTCACGGACCCGATGACCAACTGGGGCCATCTGATCTCGCTGGGCATCGGCGTCGCGGTGTGGCCGCTGGTCCGGCGGTGGCGCGACGCCCACACCGCTGTCCGGGCCCTGCGGGTCGCAGGCCGCTGAGGCGGCTCCGGCGCCACGTCGAGGGCGTGCTCGTAGCCGATGACCGAGCGCTTCACCGTGCCGTCACCGCAGGCGACCGTGACCCGTACGTCCCGGCCGCTGCCGTTGCGGTACAGCAGGCCCCGGCCGTGGCCGTCCGGGTGTCGATCCACATGCCGCGGAGGGAACGATTCGCCATCTCGCGGTGCTGAAGGGGAGACGACAACAGGCATCGGCCGTCCCGGACACCGTCGGACCTGCGATTGCCGGGTGATCGCTCAGAGCGAACGAGGGTTGGGGAACATTCGAAAGCCCCCAAGCATTGAGTCGGCATAACTCAACTTGACTGCCAAAGGGGAGATCATGGCTGCTGAGTCCACGCCGTTCACACCGCTCACCCTGCCCGTGCTGCCGCTCGACGACGAGGTCGTGCTGCCCGGGATGGTGGTTCCGCTGGATCTGAGTGACGCCGATGTACGTGCCGCGGTGGAGGCCGCCCAGGCCGCCGCCCGCTCGGAGCCGGGCAAGCCCAAGGTGCTGCTGGTTCCGCGCATCGACGGGACCTACGCGAGCACCGGCGTCCTCGGCACCGTCGAGCAGGTCGGACGGCTGGCCGACGGTGACCCGGGCGCCCTGATCCGCGGCCGAGGCCGCGTGCGCATCGGCGCCGGGACGACCGGGCCGGGCGCCGCGCTGTGGGTCGAGGGCACGCGGATCGACGAGAACGTGCCCGAACCCCTGCCGGGCCACGTCGCCGAACTGGTCAAGGAGTACAAGGCCCTGGCCACCGCCTGGCTGCGCAAGCGCGGCGCCTGGCAGGTCGTGGACCGCGTCCAGGCCATCGACGGTGTCTCCGCCCTCGCCGACAACTCCGGTTACTCGCCCTTCCTGACCGTCGAGCAGAAGGTCGAACTGCTCGAGACCGCCGACCCGGTGGCCCGCCTCAAGCTCGCCACCCAGCAACTGCGCGACCACCTCGCCGAGCAGGACGTCGCCGAGACCATCGCCAAGGACGTCCAGGAGGGCGTCGACAAGCAGCAGCGCGAGTTCCTCCTGCGGCGCCAGCTGGAAGCCGTGCGCAAGGAACTGCGCGAACTCAACGGCGAGAGCGACGGCGAGGAGTCCGACGACTACCGCGCCCGCGTCGAGGCCGCCGACCTGCCCGAGAACGTCCGCGAGGCCGCCCTCAAGGAGGTCGACAAGCTGGAGCGGTCCAGCGACCAGTCCCCTGAGGGCTCCTGGATCCGCACCTGGCTCGACACCGTCCTGGAGCTGCCCTGGAACGAGCGCACCGAGGACGCCTACGACATCCAGGGCGCCAAGGCGGTGCTCGACGCCGAGCACGCGGGTCTTGAGGACGTGAAGGAGCGGATCACCGAGTACCTGGCGGTGCGCAAGCGGCGCGGCGACCGTGGGCTGGGTGTCGTCGGAGGGCGGCGCGGCGGTGCCGTGCTGGCGCTCGTAGGCCCTCCGGGTGTCGGAAAGACGAGTCTCGGCGAAAGCGTGGCCCACGCCATGGGCCGCAAGTTCGTCCGCGTCGCCCTCGGCGGCGTGCGCGACGAGGCCGAGATCCGCGGCCACCGGCGTACGTACGTCGGCGCGCTGCCCGGCCGGATCGTGCGCGCGATCAAGGAGGCCGGGTCCATGAACCCGGTCGTGCTCCTCGACGAGATCGACAAGGTGGGGTCGGACTTCCGGGGCGACCCGGCCGCGGCCCTGCTCGAGGTCCTCGACCCGGCGCAGAACCACACCTTCCGCGACCACTACCTGGAGGTCGAACTCGACCTCAGCGACGTCGTCTTCCTCGCCACCGCCAACGTCCTGGAGGCCATCCCGGAGGCCCTGCTCGACCGTATGGAGCTGGTCCGCCTCGACGGCTACACCGAGGACGAGAAGGTCGTCATCGCCCGCGACCACCTGCTCCCGCGTCAGCTGGAGCGGGCGGGCCTGGACAGGGACGAGGTGACCCTCGACGAGGGCGCGCTGCGCAAGCTGGCCGGCGAGTACACGCGTGAGGCGGGTGTGCGCAACCTGGAGCGGTCCATCGCGAGGCTGCTGCGCAAGGTCGCGGCCCAGCACGAACTCGGCGAGCGCAAGCTGCCGTTCACCATCACGGACGGCGACCTGCGCGCCCTGATCGGCCGACCGCACCATGTGCCGGAGTCCGCCCAGGACCCGGCCGAGCGGCGGACGTCGGTGCCGGGCGTGGCGACGGGCCTCGCGGTGACCGGGGCGGGCGGTGACGTGCTGTACGTCGAGGCGTCGCTGGCCGACCCCGAGACGGGCGCGTCGGGACTGACGCTGACGGGCCAGCTGGGCGACGTGATGAAGGAGTCGGCGCAGATCGCGCTGAGCTTCCTGCGCTCGCACGGCGCCGAGCTGGAGCTGCCGGTCGGTGACCTGAAGGACCGGGGCGTGCACATCCACTTCCCGGCGGGCGCGGTCCCGAAGGACGGTCCGAGCGCCGGCATCACGATGACGACCGCGCTGGCCTCGCTGCTCTCCGGCCGCCTGGTCCGTACGGACGTCGCCATGACCGGCGAGGTCTCGCTGACCGGCCGGGTCCTGCCCATCGGCGGGGTGAAGCAGAAGCTGCTCGCCGCGCACCGGGCCGGGGTCACCACCGTGATCATCCCCAAGCGCAACGAGCCCGACCTGGACGACGTCCCGGCGGAGGTCCTGGAGAAGCTCGACGTCCACACCGTCACGGACGTCCGCCAGGTCCTGGAGCTGGCGCTGGCCCCGGTCACGAACGGCGCGGCGCCGGAGGTTCCGGTGGCGGCGTGACGGACGCCCCCGGATGAGGCGGAGCCCGGGCCCCGTGAGGGAGACCCGGGCCCTGCCGTGCCCGCCCGAGCGGGTGAACGGGCCCGTGCGCCGCCATTGGTCCACTCCTGCGAAATACTGGCGGAGCCGCGACGGCGACCGGACAGGTCCTGGGTGCGGCAGGATTTCGCGGAAGAGCGGGAAACCGGATCAGGGGTGCTGACGTGCACGAGGACGCAAACGTGGACGCGAACGTGGACCAGGAGTTCCTGTCCCTGGAACGGGAGCTGACCGTCCTGCTGCGGCGTGCCCGGGCCAGCCAGGGTGAGATGGCCCGCGAGGTCCACCCGGACCTGGAGTCCGCCGCGTACGGGCTGCTCGTCCGGCTGGAGGAGTGCGGACGCCAGCGCGCCACGGAACTCGCCAGCTACATCGGCGTCGGCAAGGCGACCATGTCCCGCCAGCTGCGCGCCCTGGAGGAGCTCGGCCTGGTGACCCGCGAGCCCGACCCGGCCGACGGGCGGGCCTGGCTGGTCGACCTCACCCCGGAGGGCCGCTCCCGGGTCGGCAAGGTCCGCGAGGCCCGCCGCGCCCGCTACGTCAGCAAGCTTTCCCACTGGGACCGCGGCGAGGTCGCGGAACTGGCCCGGCTGCTGCACGAGCTGAACCGGGGCATGGAGAGGTAGCCCAGAGGTAGCCCACCGGGCGGGCTTCCCCCGGCGCCGGCTCACAGCTCGACGTACACCACGCTCGCGTCGTCGTGGGTCTTGGCCCGGCCCAGGAACGCCCGCTCCTCACGGTCGGCCCGCTCCAGTGCCCGTACCCGGTCCACCAGGGCGCCCGCGCCCTCCTTGCGGACGAAGGTGAACAGGTCCGTCCAGTCGCCCTCGCGGAACGTCTCCACCCAGCGCGTCGCGCCGTCCGACAGGCCGGCCAGGGCGCGGACCTCGGCGCGGGGCAGGACACCGGTGACCGCTCGGCCGGCCACCGCGGGATCCGCGGCCGCCGTGAAGAACCCGCCCTCCTTGTTGCGGAGCGTGGCGTCGATCACGGCGTCCGAGCGCAGGGCCGAGCGGGGCAGCCGGGACAGGCGGTCGTCGAGGACCGGCCTGATCAGGCCGTCGGGGGACTCCAGCAGCAGGGCCGCGTCGGACAGGACGAGGTACTCGACGGTGTCCGGGGACCAGCGGGCGACGGCCACGGTGGCCTGTGGGGTGCGTGGGTGAGAAAGGTCACAGGTTTTGGCGTGTGCTTCGGAGGTACGCGCGATGGCGCGAGCCAGGGCGTCGGACAGAGGAACATCCGTGAGTGAAACGGTCAGTTCGGTCAACGCCCCACCGAGGCGCGCTGTGTACCAGGGGACCGAATGCAGACAGCCCGTTCCGCTCGACGGCGGCGTCACACCGTCGAGGACGACGAGCGAACCGCCCTGTCCGGAGGCGGGCAGTCCGACACTCGCGAAGTCCTCGTTGGGGCACGCCCTGACGCCGGGCTCCGACACAAGTTCCGTTCGCATCCGGCCAGTCTGCACGAGGTCTGCACAAGGTCCGCAAAAGGTCGGCATCGGACGCCGTACGGGCGCACCGAAGCAGGTCAGGCGCCCGGTTTGAGGCGGAATGCTGCGCTCCGGGAAGGCGTGGCGGCGAATACTGTCAAAGCCCGTCGCCCACGTCCAACCGGCAGGCCGAGCACGGCAGTCGCACACGCCGGAGAAACTTGCCCGCCAACTCTCCTTGGATGTTCACTCCTTCGGGTGGCGGGTCAGGTGATGCGCGACCACTGCCCATCGGCGCTGGGAGGGTCGGGGACCGGTGGGGCCCCCTGCTCCGACGACGCCGAGAGCGCGGGGGAAGGCGTACGCAGCAGTTGACGAAAAGTCACCCCGTCCCATGGGCACACGAGTCAGGAATGCGAGCACCGGTGCAGAAGACGCGGCCGCGGCGCACAGGCAGGCAGACGGCCCCCGAAGGGGGCGCGGAGCGCACCCCCGTCGGCAAGGGCCGCCCCACCCACGTACGCAACCGGCTGATCGTCGCCGTGGCCGTGGTGGCCGCCGCCATCGCCGGGGCCGGAGCCCCGTCGGTCCTGGCCGCCTCCGGGGAGCTCAAGGACTCCCAGGACCTGGTGGTTCTCGCCGAGCAGACCCAGGACGCGCTCGCCCTGGCCCACTCGCTCGCCGACGAACGCGACGAGATCACCTCCTACATCGCGGCCGGCCGCGTCAAGTCCGAGGCACCCTCCGAGCAGCGCGGCGCCCGCGTCGACCGGCAGGTCGAGGAGATGCGCGCCGACCCGGACACGCCGGCTGCGGTGCGCCAGGACCTCGACGCGATCGCCTCCGTCCGCAGGTCCGCCCTCACCGGCAAGGACACCGCCCTCGAGGCGCACCAGGCCTACTCCGCCACCATCGCCGCGCTGCATGGCCTCGCCGAGCAGCTGGCGGCCCGGATGCCGCCCCGCGCGGGCTCCGGCACGTACTCCCTCGCCGAGCTCGACGCGGCCGTGCAGCAGTCCGCCGCCGCCCGCGGACTGCTCCTCGCGGCCCTCAACGTGCCGACCAGCAAGCAGACGGTCGTCAACCCCGTCACCGGCGTCGCGAGCACCGAGGTGGTCTCCTCCGAGGCCGACACCAAGCAGCGCGACGCCCTCAGCGCCGCCGCCCAGCAGGCCCGGCTGCGCTCCGACGCCGCCCTCGCCGACTTCCGGGACAGCGCGCCCAAGGCGGCGGTGACCTCGTACGACTCCACGGTCACGGGTTCCGACGTGCAGTCCGCCGACCGGTACCTCGCCTCCCTCACCGACCAGCCGCAGCTGAGCGACGACGAACTCGGCACCGACCCCAAGAAGCTGGACGAGGCCCTGTCCGCCCGCGTCGACGCGATGCGCGGGGTGGAGTCGTCGCTCTTCGACCACCGCACCAAGGACCTCGAGAAGCTGCGGGACGACGACGTCACGGCGCTGGAGATCCGGATCACGGCGCTGGGCGTGCTGATGCTGGTGGCCGTCGGCATGGCCACCGGCATGGCCCGCAGCCTCACCCGCCCGCTCGCCGTCCTGCGCCTCGGCTCGGCCCGGCTGGCCGCGGCGGAGGACCCGGTGGCGGAGGAGCCGGTGAAGTTCACCGGCCGCAACGACGAGTTCGCCCAGGTCGTCCGCTCCGTCAACGCCCTGCACGCGCACGCCACCGCCCTCCACGAGCGGGTCACCACCCTGGAGGACGACCGCAAGCACCTCGTCGGGCAGCGCCAGAAGATGGCCGACGCCCGCGAGGAACTGCGCGCGGAACTCAGCGACTCCGCCGCACAGCTGGAGCGGCTGCGGGGCAGCATCGGCGGTACGTTCGTCAACCTCGCCCTGCGCACGCTGGGACTGGTCGAGCGGCAGCTCGCCGTCATCGAGAACCTGGAGGAGCGCGAGCAGGACCCCGAGCGCCTCGCCACGCTCTTCAAGCTCGACCACTTCGCCACGGTCATGCGCCGGCACAGCGAGAACCTCCTCGTGCTGGCCGGTACGGAGCATGTGCAGCAGAGCGCGGGTCCCGTGCCGCTGGTCGACGTGGTCCGCGCTGCCGTCAGTGAGATCGAGCGCTACGAACGCGTGCGCATCGCCGCGCTGCCGCCGCACGCGCACATCGCCGGGTTCGCCGCGGACGACCTCTCGCACCTGCTGGCCGAACTCATGGAGAACGCGACGTCGTTCTCCCCGCCCGACCTGCCCGTCGAGGTCTCCGGCTGGTTGCTGGAGAACGGCGAGGTCATGCTCTCCGTCCAGGACGAGGGCATCGGGATGGCGGGCGACCGCCTGACCCGCCTCAACACCCGCCTCGCCGAGTTCGACCCGGAGACGCCGTACGACCAGGAGGGCGAGGAGGGGCTCGGCCTCGGCCTCTACGTCGTCGCCCGCCTCGCCCACCGCCACGGTGTCCGCGTGCAGCTGCGCGAGCAGAAGCAGGGCGGTGTCGCCGCGGTCGTCGTGCTCCCGCAGTCCCTCCTCGCGGCGGCCCCCTCCGCCGCGGTCCCCTCCTCGTCCTCCTCACCCCTCGCCGGTACGACCCCCGCCTTCTCCCTTCCGGGCGCCGACGCCGAGGCCAACTCCAACGTCCTCCCCGGCCGCACCACGAGCGGCGACCCGCTGGTCAGGCTGGCGGAGCAAACGGTGCGGGACGCCGACGCGGCCGACGCGGAGTCCTCCGGGGTGGCCGAGGAGGACGTACGGGAGTCCGAGGGGACTGCCGGGGCCGAAGGGGCTCTTCCCGAGCTTGGAGCCGCTGCGGAGGCGACCGAGGGGGCCGTAGGTGAGTCCCCGGAGGCCGAGGATGCCGTGGAGACGGCCGGGGACGCGCGGGAAGCCGTACCGGAGAAGTCGGAGCAGGGGCAGGAGCAGGAGCAGGAGCCGACGGCGCTCGGTACCGATCCCGAGCCGACCACCGACGCCGAGCCGGAAGCCGCCCCGAGGGCCCCGGAGCGGCCCGCCGAGATGACGATGGAGCTCCTCCTCCCACCCCAGGCATCCACCGAGCCCACCACCCACGAGCAGGACCCGACCGAGGACACCCCCGCCGAGCCCGAGCCTCCGTCCGAGCCCGCGCCTGTCGAGGCCACTGCCCGTGAGCGCAGGGCGGCTCTGCGGGCGGCACTTGAAGGCGCGTCCGGCGAGTCCGCGTCCGCTGGGCCCGCGTCGGGCGCGGGCGAGTCGGCGTGGGCCGCCGGCGAGCCCGCCGAGCCCGAGTCCGCCGAGCCCGAGTCCGCTGGGCCCGTGGCTGAAGAGCCTGCGCCTGTCGAGGCCACTGCCCGTGAGCGCAGGGCGGCTCTGCGGGCGGCACTTGAAGGTGCGTCCACCGAGCCCGCGTCCGCTGGGCCCGTGGCAGACGAGCCTGCGCCCGCCGAGCACACTGCCCGTGAGCGCAGGGCGGCTCTGCGGGCCGCCCTTGAAGAGGCGTCCGGCGAGTCCGCGTCCGCTGGGCCTGCGTCGGGCGCGGGTGAGCCCGCCGAGGGCGTGACGCGCGAGCCCTGGGCAGACACGCGTGCGAGCGAGAACGAGCCCGCTGGGCCCGAGTCCGCTGGGCCCGTGGCGGGCGAGCCGGAGGCCGCCGGGAACACCGCCCGTGAGCGCCGGGCGGCTTTGCGGGCCGCTCTTGAAGCAGCGTCCGGCGAGCCCCGGACCGCTGGGCCCGCATCCGCCGTAGGCGAGGCCGCCGCGTCCGGGTGGGCCGCCGGCGAGCCTGCCGAGGGCGTGGGGCGTGAGTCTTGGGCGGGCGCGCGTGTGAGTGGAGACGCGCCCTCCGAGCACGGGGCCGGGGAGCCAGGCGAGGGCGCCACTCGTGACTCCTGGGCGGCTGCGCGTGCGGGCGAACATGCTCCGACCGAGCCCGGGTCCGGCGAGCCCGCTGAGAGCGCGGCTCCTGACCCGTGGGCGGTGGCTGCGCGTGCGGGCGAACACGCTCCGACCGGGCCCGGGTCCGGCGAGCCCGCCGCGGCCCCCGAGGCCCGGCCCGCTGGGGCCGAGGCCGGTGGGGACACCGCCCGGGAACGTCGGGCGGCTCTCCGGGCGGCGCTCGGAGGAGCGGGTGGGGAGCCCGCGGCCGCTTTCAGTGGGCCCGCTGGGGGCGGCGGGGAAGCCGAGGCGGTGCATGAGCGGGTTCCCGACGAGCCCGAGGAAGTGCTCACCGACAAGGGGCTGCCCAAGCGGACCCCGAAGGTCAACGCGCCTGCCCCGCCGCCGCGGCAGCGCACCGGTTCTGTCGATGCCGAGGCGCTGCGTCGCCGCCTCGGCGGTTTCCGCCGGGGGGCGGAGGCGGGGTACCGCGACGTGGAGGCGGAGATCGCCGAGCAGACCGGCCAGAACCAGGCGCCCCCGGCGCCCGGCGAGGCATCCTCACCCGCACCGCAGCACGCACATGCCGAAGAAGACACGGGGGGCACAGTCGAGGAGGCAAGCAGTTGACCGCGCCCAGTACCTTCGGACTGAGCAGTGAAGCCCGCAACCTGCACTGGCTACTGACGAATCTCGTCGAGGAGGTGCCCGGCATCCAGTCCGTCGCGGTGGTCTCCTCCGACGGCCTGCTCCTCCTCTCTTCCGATGCCGGCCAGAACGCCGACGCCCGCAAGGCGCAGACCGGCAAACCCACCGGCCCGCGCGGTTCCTCCGCCGACCTCGCCACCATCGTCTCCGGCATCGGCAGCCTCACCATCGGTGCCGCCAAGCTGATGGAGTTCGGCGGGGTCAGGCACACGATGGTCGCGATGGACGAGGGCAGCCTCTTCGTGATGTCCATCAGCGACGGCTCCCTGCTCGGTGTGCACGGCTCCGCGGACTGCGACATGAGCGTGGTGGCGTACCACATGGCGCTCTTCGTCGGCCGCGCCGGCCACGTCCTGACGCCCGAACTCCGCAGCGAGCTACGGCAGTCCCTGGAGAACGAGTCGGCGGGGAGCACCCGATGAGCACCGCGCCGAAGAAGCTCCCCACCCGCGGCGGCGACCGCAAGCCCGCCCGCGTCCGCCCCTACTCGCTCACCGGCGGCCGTACCCGCTTCGGCCACGTCCTCCTCGTGGAGACGTTCGTGGCCGCGCTGGAGGCCCCGGAGGAGCGCAAGGAGCTGACGAACGGTTCGCTGAAGACGGCGGTCATGCCGGAGATGCGGGCCATCGTCGAACTGTGCCGCCGTATGCGCACGGTGGCTGAGATCGCCGCGCTGCTGAGGATGCCGCTCGGCGTGGTCCGCGTGCTCCTCAGCGACCTCGCGGACCAGGGAAAGATCCGTGTGTACGGAACCGGGACGGGACACGGCACCGGCCGCCCGGACCGAGCTCTGCTGGAAAGGGTGCTGAGTGGACTCCGTCGTCTCTGACGCCGCTCGTGGTGTCTCCCCCCGCGTCGCACCTCGCGGCGGCGAACCTCTCGTCGAACCCGAGCCCGACGAGACCCTGCAGCCCTGGCAGACGGACCGCACCCGCGCCCCGATCGCCACGAAGATCGTCGTGGCGGGCGGCTTCGGCGTCGGCAAGACCACGCTCGTCACCGCCGTCTCGGAGATCACGCCCCTGCAGACCGAGGCGCTGATGACCGAGGCCAGCGAGGAGGTCGACGACCTCACCGCCACGCCCGGCAAGCTCACCACCACCGTGGCCATGGACTTCGGCCGCCTCACGCTCGACGACGACCTGGTGCTCTACCTGTTCGGCACGCCGGGCCAGCAGCGGTTCTGGTTCATGTGGGACGACCTGGTTCGCGGCGCGATCGGCGCGGTCGTCATGGCCGACACCCGCCGCCTCAAGGACTGCTTCCCCGCGCTGGACTACTTCGAGAGCTGCGGCCTGCCGTACGTCGTCGCCGTCAACCACTTCGACGGCAGCGAGCGGTTCGAACCGGAGGACGTGCGGGAGGCGCTGACGATCCCCGCGCGCATACCTGTCATGATCATGGACGCGCGGCGCCGGATCTCTGTGATCGAGACCCTCCTGGCCCTCGTGGGCCACGCGCTCGACGAAACCCCCGAGTAGGAAGTCCCCCCGCATGCGGAAGATACTCGTCGTCGGAGCCGGCCAGTCCGGACTCCAGCTCGCCCTCGGCCTCCAGTCGCACGGGTACGAGGTCACCCTGATGTCCAACCGGACGGCGGACGAGATCCGCTCCGGCCGGGTCATGTCGACGCAGTGCATGTTCCACACGGCCCTGCAGCACGAGCGTGATCTCCAGCTGAACTTCTGGGAGTCCCAGGCCCCGAAGATCGAAGGACTCGGCGTCTCGGTCGCCGCCCCCGGCTCCTGGGGCGAGGGCCCCGCGGCACGTGCCATCGACTGGGTGGGCAAGCTCGACGGGTACGCCCAGTCCGTCGACCAGCGCGTGAAGATGGCGGGCTGGATGGAGGCCTTCGCCCAGCGCGGCGGCCAGCTCGTCATCCACGGCGCGGCGGTCTCCGACCTCGACTACTTCTCCCGTACGTACGACCTGGTGCTCGTCTCGGCCGGCAAGGGCGAGCTGGTGTCGATGTTCGGCCGCGACGCCGAACGCTCCCCGTACAGCGAGCCGCAGCGCGCCCTCGCGGTGTCCTACGTCCACGGGCTGGGCCCGCGCCCGGAGCACCCGGAGTTCGAGGCGGTCCGCTGCAACCTGGTCCCGGGCGTCGGCGAGCTGTTCGTCATGCCGACGCTGACCACCTCCGGCCGCGCCGACATCCTCTTCTGGGAGGGCATACCCGGCGGCCCGCTCGACGTCTTCAACGGCGTCAAGGACCCGGCGGAGCACCTCTCCCTGACCCTGGGACTCATGGAGAAGTTCACGCCCTGGGAGTACGCGCGGGCCACTCAGGTCGAGCTGACGGACGCCGGTGGCACGTTGGCCGGACGCTACGCGCCGACGGTGCGCAACCCGATCGGCCGGCTGCCCGGCGGGGGTCTGGTGCTCGGTGTGGCCGACGTCGTCGTCGCCAACGACCCGATCACCGGGCAGGGCTCCAACTCGGCGTCCAAGTGTGCGGCGTCCTATCTCGCGTCGATCCTCGACCAGGGGGAGAAGGAGTTCGACGAGGAGTGGATGCGGGGGACTTTCGAGCGGTACTGGGACACGGCGCGGCATGTGACGAAGTGGACCAACGCGATGTTGGCTCCGCCGCCGGAGCACATCCTGAACCTGATCGGTGCGGCGGGGGAGTTGCCGCCAGTGGCGGATCGATTCGCCAATGGGTTCAATGATCCTTCCGACTTTGAGAACTTCTTCTATGAGCCGGAGAAGACGGCGGCGTACCTCGGCGAGGTCACGGGGGCTTAGGGGTTCGTCGCGCTCGACGTCGCCGCCATGGTGCCGGCCATGCCGACAGCTCTTTTCCCGGAGCTGGCCGACTCCCGCTTCCACCGGGCTCCAGGACTCGGGGGCCGCGTTCACCGGGAGACCTGGGATCGCAGGGCTCCCGTGTGATCGGCTGTGCCTGGCGTCAGCGTGCGAACTTTTCGATGGCCGCTGGGGTGACGGGGGTGAAGAAGTTGACGAGGTTGCCGTCGGGGTCGCGGAACAGCAGCGACCGGTTGCCCCAGGGCATCGTGGTGGGCCCGTTGACGAAGTCGGTGACGAAGCCGGTCAGGTTCTGGTGAACGCGGTCCACGTCGTCGACGAGGAACTCGGTGATCACGCTGTGGTTGTCCGCCGGGCGGGCAGAGCCCGGGGCGAACAGCGGGACGGTGCGGGTGCCGGCGATCGCGAGGGTGGCGCCCGGGGTCTTGAGTTCGGCGAAGTCCTCGGTGGCCCACGTCGCCCGCGCCCCTGTGGCTCGCTCGTAGAACTCGACCAGGCGCGCTACGTCGCTGGTGATGATGCGGATCGAGACGAAGTCCATGGGGATCTCCTTGGCTGTGCTGGAGGCGTGCACGTCGCAGGCTAGGAGAAATAGTGGACAGAATCGGTCCAGTATCCGCGTTAGGCTGCGGACATGCCTCGACCGACCGCCCGCGTTCTGACCCTCCTGGAACTGCTGCAGTCGGGCGGCACCCGGACGGTGGCGGAACTCGCCGACCGGCTCGGCGTCGAAGGGCGCACCGTGCGGCGGTACGTGGAGCAGCTGGTCGACCTCGACGTGCCGGTGGAATCGGTGCGCGGTCGCTACGGCGGGTACCGGCTCGCCCCCGGGTACCGCCTGCCTCCGCTCATGCTCAGCGACGACGAGGCGCTGGCCGTACTGCTCGGCCTGGTCGCGGGCCGGCGAGCAGGGCTGACGCCGACGGAGCGCACGGCGAGCGAGACGGCATCGGCGAAGATCCGGCGGGTGCTGCCCAAGCACATCGCCCGTCGGCTCGACACACTTCTGGACGCTCTCGACTTCACCGATCAGCCCGGCGAGTTCGAAACCCCGGACGCCGGACTCCTGCTCACCATCGCTGATGCGGTGCGCAACCACCGACCGGTCTCGATCCGCTACACCGACCGTGACGGGCGGCGCAGCGCACGCACGCTGCACGCGTACGGGATCGTCGCCCATGCGGGCCGGTGGTACGTCACGGGCAAGGACGCCCAGATCGGCGAGGACCGAACGTTCCGGCTCGATCGCATCGCAGACGCGCGGACCCTGCCCGGCTCATTCGAAGCGCCGGCGGGTCCCGGTCCGGCACAGCGGGTGTTGTCAGGGTTCGCCACGGCTGAGTACCGGCATGAGGTGACCTTGCGGATCCGCGGGACGGTTGAGCAGATCCGCGCCCATCTTCCCGTCAGCGTCGCGAGTCTGGAGGAGCACGAGCCCGCGGCCGGCCAGGACCGGGCGACCGAACGCTGGCTGCGCGTCGAGTTGCGGGCGGAGCGGCTCGACTGGTTGCCTCCGGTACTCGCCGCACTCGACCGGCCGTTCGTCATCGAGCGTCCCGATGAACTCCGCGACCTCGTCATCGCGCTCGCCGACCGCCTCACGTCCTACGCCCGCCGACCCTGACAGCGAGGAACCCACTCCCTGGGTACGCCGCCGGGACACACCGCTCAGCAGCCGATCTCGCGCGCAAACTGCGACTCCGTAACCTGCCAGGGCGTACCGGCCGGAGCACTGCGCTGCTCGCCGTCGCAGCTGACTTGCCCGCCTCAGCATGCGCTGAACTGCGGACGCATCGAGGTGCCCGGGCTGCGGCACGCGCTGGCGACGCTGCCGCAGCCCAAGGCGGCGGACAACCGGCCCGGCCGCACCTCGTGGTGCCAGCTGCTGGACGCGGTCCGGCTCGGCCCGGACGACGATGTCGCCGAGGCCACCGCCGTCCAGGTTCGTCGCGTCGTAGCCGACCTGTCAGTCGATGTGCAGGTGCTGGATGCGCCTGTACGGAGCGTCGCCTGTCTGCCCCGCGGTGAAGTACACCCGCTGCTCCACGCCGTCGGCGTCGTTGTAGCTGAACCAGCCGGTGTTCTGCGCGGCGCCCCAGGGGCCCGGCTTCCAACCGGGTATCATCGGATAGTCGAGGTCACCGTGGCCCTCAAAACAGTTGGTGCCGAGGAACGGGGCGACGAAGTAGAACTGCGTGCTGTTGCCCGTGCAGTCGACCCGATGCAGGGTACTCGTCGCGGCACCCGACGGAGCGGCACCGAGCGCGAGCGTGGCGCACGCCGCGGCGGCGATGGCCCCGCCCTTGGCGATGGACATGCGCATGAAGAACTCCTCACTACGATCCGGTACTTACCGGATCAGTCTGGCCACGCCGTCACTGCCCCGAACGCCCCCGGACAGCAAGCTGCCAGCGCGGAACCGCCCCCGTCCTGGATCGGGGGGCCAGGACGGGGGCGGTTGTCAGGAGGCGGACATCCAGCCTCGGTGCAGCCGCCTCGCCCGTGGTCGGACTGTTCGGCACCCAAGCCCCGCGCCCGATGCCTGGTCCAGGAGCGGTACCGCGCAAGCGCGCACCCGTACCGCCGCAGCCGCTTTCGGCGTCCGCTCCACGCAGGGCCGCCGCCAGGCCCTCGAAGCGCCCGGCGCCAGCATCCGCACCTACCAGGGCGTGATCAGCAGGCGTATGGACCGGCATGACCACACGCGGACGCCCGCCGGCAACGCCCAGGGACGCTGTGCGAACTCTGGCACCACCCCCGAGCGGAAGAAGTCGCTCCGCACAGCCATGACGTGTTTGCATCCCCGCGGCGTCACAGGTCAGCGGTTCTGGCAGAGCTTCTAAGAGGGGCGTACTGCTCCCAGTACCGGGTTCGACGCCATCGGGGAGAGCTTGATGTTCTCTCCTGGGCGGGGGGCCTGGATCACCCAGCCCTCGCCTGCGTAGATCGCCACGTGGGTGGCGTCGGGGAAGTAGATGACGAGGTCGCCGGGGCGCAGCTCCTCCAGGGGGATTCGGGGGAGTTGCGCCCATTGTTGTTGGCTGGTGCGGGGGATCGGAGTGCCGGCGTCGGCCCAGGCCTGGGAGGTCAGGCCGGAACAGTCGTAGGACGTGGGGCCCTCCGCGCCCCACTCGTAGGGCTTGCCGAGTTGTCGGACGGCGTAGCGCAGGGCGCGGTCGCCGGCCGGGGACGGGGCGCGGGTGCTGCTGAGCGCGCCGGAGGTCATGAGGGTGCGCTGGGCCTCGGCGACGCCGGTGCGTTCGAGGTCGGCGAGGGCGGTCAGCTGGTCGGTGGTGAGGGAGGCGAGGAGCTTCTCGACCTGGTCGAGACGGGTGCGGACCTGGTCCCGTTCCTTCTTGCGGCGCTCGGTGAGGGTGAGTTGCTCGTCCAGTGCCTTACGGGCCTTCCGGGCGAGGTCGTCGGCCCGGCGCTCGGTGCCCGTCAGCCGGCCCACCGTGTCGGCGCGCTCCCGCGCCAACTGGCCGATGACATGGCCCTGGTCGAGGGCGTGCTGGGGGTCGCGGGCGAGCAGGAGGCGTACGTAGGGGGAGATGTCGGAGGTGCCCTGGTACTGCTGGCGGGCCAGCCGTCCGGCCGCTCGCCTGCTGTCGTGCAGGGAGAGGCGGGCGCGGGCGAGCTCACGGTCCAGCCGGTCGGTCTCGGCACGCTGCCGCTTCAGCTTCTCCTCGGTGGCGTTGTAGGACTCGGTGGCCTGTTCCGCCTCGTGGTACAGCCGCTGAAGGTCCGTCAGCAGCTCGGCCACGGAACGCTCGCCGGGTTCCGGGGCGGCCGCCGCGGACACCGGTGCGAGGGCGAGGTGCGCCGCCACCGCCGCCGTACAGACCAGACGCAGTACCCTTCCTGACACGTCATCACCTCCGGTGCGGGGGAGGCGGTCCCTCCGCCTTCCTCCGCACCGTGAGCATCATGCGGTCGTGCGCGTCGCGCGCGTCGAGCGTGCGCGGTACGGCGCAACGCTGTCACTCGTCCGCGTCGTCCGGCTTGCCGGGCGGCGTGGTGTCCGGCTCGCTGCCGGACGGGGTGTCCGGCTTCGACCAGGGCCACTTCAGGCGGCCGCCCGCCCGTCCCTCGGGGTCGTACTCGTACTTCCATCCCCGGGGCACGCCCAGCTTGCTGTGGCCGCGGGGCGCGCGCCGGTAGACGAGCACGGTGGGCGGACCGCCGGCCGCGTCGGGGACGGGGATGCGGTACGTCTTCGGGGGCTGGCCGGTGGGGCCGACGAGCACGGGCAGGACGCGGCCGTCCATGGGCCCGCCCTCGAAGGGGGTGTCTTCGCTCTTCACGGCACCAGTGTCGATCAGGTCTCGGCGGTGAGCGCACGCCGCACCAGTGCGTCGGTCTGCGGGTCGCGGCGCGCGGTGACGGTGAGCAGGGCGACGAACTGGTCCACGAGCCAGTCCCGCAGCTCGTCGGCGGGCGGCTGCTTGTCCTCGTCCAGCCAGATCAAGGAGGCCGCCTCCACGGCGGTGATCCACATCCGGACGGTCATGCGCAGCCGGGGGCCGGGGTCGGTGATCTCCAGGTGGCTCAGGATGTGCTCGGCGGCGGCCCGCCGCACCCCGTCCACTATGGCGGTCGTCCGGGAGGTCTCCACGACGCTGCCGCCCTGGAGCAGGGCGCTGAAACCGGCGTCGTGCTGGTCGACGAAGGCGAGGTAGCGGTCGAGGGCGCGGCCGAGGCGCGGCAGGAGCGGGCCCTCGCGCGGCTCGTCGAAGCACTGGCGGAGTTCCTCCGCGGCGGACCGCAGGGCGGCCTCGTACAGCTGCTGCTTGCCGCCCGGGAAGTAACGGTAGACCAGCGGCCGTGACACTCCGGCCGCCTCCGCCACGTCGTCCAGCGATACCTCCTCGGGGGCGCGGTGCGCGAACAGTGCGAGCGCGGCGTCGAGAAGCTGGCTGCGCCGCTCCTCGACACTGAGGCGACGGTAGGCGGGAGTGGCGGCGGCGGGGGTCATGACTCGCAGCGTAACCGGCGCACCCGCCCCGACACCCGCGCGAACGGTCCCGGTGCCGTGCGCCGGGCGACGGGTTCAGGCCAGCAGGCCCGACGACCTCCACAGGCGCCGTCCGACTCCCCGCAACACCCCGATGTCGTCCAGGAAGTCGGTGAGCCGCTTGGCTCCCGTCTGCATGACCTCGCGGCGGTGTCCGCTCGCCTGTACCTGGGCCACGGCCTCCCGCTTGTCCAGGCCGACGTTCGTGTAGACCTCGGGGTTGACGAAGGCCAGCGAGAACACCCGGGCGACCTCGCCCGAGGTGATGCGCGTGAACTCCTGGGACCACCTCGGTGCAGTCACCATCTGCCGGCGCAGCTCCTCACGGGCGTAGCGCACGTGCCGGGCCTCCTCCACGACGTGGATCCGCGTCACGCCCCGCACCAGCGGCTGCACGCGCTCGTCGGGGAAGGTGAGCCGCTGCATCCAGTCGAGGACCTCCTCGCCGAGGAGTGTGGCCGTGAAGGACCCCGGAGTGGTGGAGATGGTCTTGAACAGGCGCCCCAGCTGCTGGTGCGTCCGGCTCACCGGGTACCACGGGGTGTCGCCGCGGGAGATCAGGCGCGCGAACATCTTGGAGTGCCGGCACTCGTCCTCGATCTCGGTGAGGGCGTAGCGCACATGGGCGCTCGTGGCGGCCTTGTCGTAGATGTGCCGGACGAGCAGCTGCATCAGGATGATCTCGAACCAGATGCCCAGCGAGGCCAGCGAGGCCGCCTCGTGCCGGGACAGCAGCAGGCGCTGTTCCTCGCCCATCCGCTTCCACAGCGGCGTGCCGTACAGCGACACCAGCTCCGGTGGCCAGAACCACTTGCCCTCCTCCAAGGGCGCGTCCCAGTCGAGCTCCTGGTCCGGGTCGAAGGAGTGCTTGGCGGAAGAGACGAGCAGTCGCTCGGCCACCTGCTCGCGGTCCTTGAGCAGTCCGAGCGCGTCCCGCAGCCCGTCGAGCGCGTCGGCTTCCGTCTGGGTCGTCATGGCTGTTCCACCTCGTCGTACGGGGGCGTTCCGGGTTACCCGCGGTTCACTGGCTCCTTATGAGACTGCTTGTCAGCAAGCTCGTCAATCCCCCGCGCACGACTTGTCGCCCCCGTACAACTCAGGTGTGGGCCGCGCCCGGTTCCGGGACACTGAGCGCATGAACGCCACGCCACACACCGCAGCCCGCCGCAGCCTCGAAGGACTCGCTCTCGGCGACGCGTTCGGGGAGCGCTGGTTCCCGCTCTTCCGCGAGCCGGGCCAGGCGTACGAGGAGGTCCGCGCCCGGCGCACGCCCGAGGAGCCGGAGTGGCACTGGACCGACGACACGGCGATGGCGCTCGGCATCCTCCGGGTGCTCGACGAGCACGGTGAGATCCGTTCGACGGACCTGGCCCGGGCCTTCGCGCTCGGCTACGGCGCCGATCCCGCCCGGGGGTACGGGTACGGCATGCACGAGCTGCTGCCCCGGCTGCTCCAGGAGCCGGAGCGCTGGGCCGAGTTGGCGCGCGGTCTCTTCGGCGGCGAGGGCAGCCTCGGCAACGGCGCCGCGATGCGGGTGGCGCCGCTCGGCGCTTGGTTCCACGCCGATCTCCCGCGCGTCGTCGAGCAGGCGACCCGTTCCGCCGAGGTCACCCACGCCCACCCCGAGGGAATCGCGGGCGCGGTCGCCGTGGCGGTGGCGGCGGCGTTGTCCGCGCGGCAGGAGCTGGACCTGGAGCGGGTGGTGGCGCTGACGCCGGACAGCGCGGTGCGCGAAGGGCTCGTCCGGGCCGCCGAGCTGCCCCTCGCGACCGAACCCTGGAAGGCGTCCGACGTGCTCGGCAACGGGCAGCAGATCAGGGCCGACGACACCGTCCCGTTCGCCCTGTGGTCGGCGGCCCGGCACCCGGCCGACCTGGTCTCGGCGCTGTGGACCACCGCCGAGGGGTTCGGCGACGTCGACACCACGTGCGCCATCACCGGTGGCGTCGTCGCGGCGCGGACGGGAGTCGACGGGGTGCCGGAGGAGTGGCTGAGCCGTCGGGAGCCGCTGCCCGGAAGGGCTCGCAACACGCCTTAGACGGAGCAGCCCAGGTCGTCGGGGACGTCCAGGGCGACCGGCTCTCCGACCCCGGGCGGGAAGGACGTCCGCAGGGTGAAGGCGTACGGGGTCGGGCCGTGGGTGCGCAGGTGCAGCAGGCGGGACTCCGCCTCGGCGACCGTGGGGCGGTGGCCGGCCGGCACCCACCACAGGGTCGCCATCGCCTCCTGCACCCGCTCGAACCACTCTCGGCGGCGGGCCAGCATCTCGCGGTGGTGGCCCTGGTACATGTAGGTGGTCAGGGCGTCGGCGTCCCGCCACACCGACATGTTGATGATCAGCCAGTCGTCGCCGAAGACCGCGATGTCCGTCGCGTCGCCCTCCTCGCTCTGCAGCCGCCAGACGAACCCGTCGGCGTTGTCGGCGTCGGCGTTGACGGGGTCGAGGGCGTCGACGAAGTCCTTCAACTGGGGTGAGTCCAGAGGGGCCTTGAGGCGGGCGAGATTGACCTGGGCGAGTTCGAATGCTGCTGCGGCGTCAGTCATGACCGAACGTTAGGTCGGGCGTGTCGTCTCCGGTAGCCCCCGTCTCAAGAGTTGAGCACCGCCTCCATCACGGCCCGCGCGATCGGCGCCGCCATCCCGCCCCCGGTGATCTCCCCCCGGTTGCCGGACGCGTCCTCCACGACCACCGCGACCGCGACCCTCGCCTCCAGATCGGTGTGGCCCTGCGCCCAGGACACGAACCAGGCGTACGGCGTCCCGGCGTTGCCGATGCCGTGCTGGGCGGTGCCGGTCTTGCCGCCGACCGTCGCGCCGCGGATCGCGGCGTTCGTCCCCGTGCCCTTGCGCACCACGTCCCGCATCAGCTGCCGCATCCGGGCCGCGGTCGCCGGGAGCATCACCTGGCGCGCGGGAAGCGAACCGGCCGTGGACACCGTCGCCCCGTTCGCCCGGAGCCTGCGCTCCACCAGGTACGGCGGCCGCAGCTGCCCGCCGTTCGCGACGGCCGCAGCGACCATCGCCATCTGCAACGGCGTGGCCCGCGTGTTGTACTGGCCGATCGACGACAGCGCCAGCTGTGCCCGGTCCACGGACGTGTCGAAGGTGCTGCGCGCCACCGCGAACGGAACCCGCAGGTCCGTGTCGTTGAAGCCGAAGGCCTGCGCCGTGGACACCATGGCCTCCGCCCCGACGTCCACGCCCAGCTTCGCGAACACCGTGTTGCACGACCACTGGAACGCCACCCGCAGCGGCGCGTTCTCGCAGCCCTCGGACTCGTTGGCCAGCTTCGTCGTCGTCCCGGGCAGCCGGTACGGGTCGGGGGAGTCGGTCGGCGCGTCGACGTCCCGGACCACACCCGCGTCCAGCGCGGCCGCCGCCGTGACCACCTTGAACGTCGAACCCGGCGGATAGGTCTGCCGTACGGCCCGGTTGAGCATCGGCTTGTCCGGGTCGCCGGTCAGCCGCGCCCACGCGCCGGCCGTGGCCGGGCCGTTGCCGGACAGCTCCGCCGGGTCGTAGGAGGGGGCGGACACCAGCGCCAGGATCCGCCCCGTCGCGGGTTCGATCGCCGCCACCGCGCCCTTCCGGCCGCCCAGCCCCTTGTACGCCGCCTGCTGCGCGCCCCGGTCGAGGGTCGTGACGACGTCGCCGCCGGGGTTGCGGGCACGGGTGACGTCGTTGAAGAGGGGGAGCGGGGTGAGCAGCGGATCGGTGCCGGACAGGACGCCGTCCTCGGTGTGCTCCAGGAAGGTCGTGCCGTACCTCTGCGAGGAGTAGCCGGTGACGGGCGCGTACAACGGCCCTTCCGGGTACGTCCGTTCATGGCGGAGCCGGCCGCCGGTGTCCCGGGAGCCGGTGACCGGCCGGTCGCCGACCAGGATGTTGCCGCGAGGCTGCCGGTAACGGGCGATGTCGGGGCGGCGGTTGGCCGGGTTGTGGTCGTAGGACGGGGCCTGGACGACCTGGACGCGGGCGGCGTTGACCAGGAGCGCCAGGAACAGCAGGGCGCAGAAGGCGGCCGCGTGCCGGATGTGCCGGGTCACGGCGCCCCCTGTCCGTCGAACTGCCGGCGGGCCGAGTGGCTCACCCGGATCAGCAGGGCCACGATCGCCCAGTTGGTGACGACCGACGAGCCGCCCTGCGCGAGGAACGGCATCGCCATGCCGGTCAGCGGGATCAGACCGGTCACCCCGCCGGCGATGACGAACACCTGGAGCGCCCAGATCGACGCGAGCCCCACCGCGAGCAGCCGTCCGAAGGGGTCGCGCAGGGCGAGGCCCGCCCGGTAGCCCCGCTCCACGAGGAGGCCGTACAGGAGGAAGATCGCGGAGAGGCCGGCCAGGCCGAGCTCCTCGCCCGCGGTGGCCAGGATGAAGTCCGACTTGGTGGCGAAGCCGATGAGGACGGAGTGGCCGAGGCCGAGACCGGTGCCGAGGACCCCGCCGGCCGCGAAGGCGAACAGCGACTGCGCGAGCTGGTTGGGGCCCTGGCCCGCCTCGATCGACGCGAACGGGTGCAGCCAGTCCTCGACCCTGCCGTGCACGTGGGGCTCGAGGCGGCCGACGGCGACCGCGCCGAGCACCGCGAGGAGCAGACCCACCGCGATCCAGCCGGTGCGGCCGGTGGCGACGTACAGCAGGACCACGAACAGGCCGAAGAAGAGCAGGGAGGTGCCGAGGTCGCGCTCAAGGACCAGGACGCCGACGCTCAGCAGCCAGATGGCGAGGACCGGGCCGAGCGCGCGGCCCGTGGGGAGCTGGAGCCTGGTGAACCTCCAGACCGTGCGGCCCGTGTACGCGAGCGCGCTGCGGTTGGCGGCGAGGTAGGCGGCGAAGAAGACGGCCAGCAGCACCTTCGCGAACTCGCCCGGCTGGATGGAGAAACCGGCGATCCTGATCCAGATACGGGCGCCGTTCACGGCCGGGAAGAAGATCGGCAGGGTGAGCAGGACAAGGGCGGCGACCACGCACACGTAGGCGTAGCGCTGGAGGACCCGGTGGTCGCGCAGCGCGGCGACGACCACGATGAACAGGCCCACGCCGAGCGTGGACCACACGAGTTGGGTGGGCGCCGCCGAGTCGTCCGGGGTCTCCAGGTCGAGCCGGTAGATCAGCACCAGGCCGAGGCCGTTGAGCAGTACGCCGATGGGCAGCAGCAGCGGGTCGGCGTACGGGGCGCGCACCCGCACCGCGACATGCGCCAGCAGGGCGAGTACGCCGAGCCCGGCACCGTAACCGGCGGCGCCGGGCGGGAGGGTGCCGCTGCGGGCGATGCCCACGTCGCAGTAGCCGCACACGGACAGCAGGACGGCGACGAGGATGAGGGCGAGTTCGACGCCCCGGCGCCGGGGGAGGCGCGCGGCGGGCGCCTGCGCGTCCGTCGCGGCCAGAGGGGTGCCGACCTTGGTCATGTCCGGAACTTATCCAAATGGGGCCTCTTGTGAGGCTTGCGCGGCTTGAGTGTTGCCGTTCGAAGGGTCAGCACCATCGCGGAGGAGTTCCGATGGTGGCGATGTACCGGGCCGACCCCCAGGCCCAGGCGCCGTCCGTGAGGCGGTACCACGTGCGGTTGCCCAGCACGTTCTGGCCCGTCTTCTTGCAGTAGATGGTGACGTAGTCACCCCGCACGGCGAACCGGAGCGCCCGGCTGCCGTCGGTCGGCTCGCTGCGCAGCACCAGCCGGTTCGCCGTGACGATGCCCTTGTACAGGCGCGGGGCGCGCGTGTCGCCGCCCTGGGCGGCGGCGGTGGTGGGGGCGGCGAGGACCGTGGTGAGAGCGGTGGTGACGGCGGCTATGAGCAGACGTGCGGCACGCGGGCGAGCGGGCATGGGATACCTCCCTGAAGGGGGCAGATGCTGATCATTCGCCACGTTAGGACGGGTGCGCGGACGGCGCCCGTCACACTGCGCCATCGGGGACGCCCGGCCCCCGCTGGGGCAACGTCAGGGTCGCCACCGCCCCGCCGTCCGGCGCGTTCGCGAAGTCCAGCCGCGCGCCCAGCACCTCCGTCTGCCCCAGGGCGATCGTCAGTCCCAGCCCGTGCCCCTTCGCCCCGCCCTCGGTGCGGAACCGCTGCGGCCCGTGCACCACGAGGTAGTCCGGATAGCCGTCCCCGTGGTCCCGCACGGTCACCACGGGCCCGTCGACCGTCAGCACCACCGCCGGGCGCCCGTGCCAGTGCGCGTTCGCGATCAGGTTGCCCAGCACCCGCTCCAGCCGCCGCCGGTCGGTCTCCACGCGGGCGTCCCGCACGACCCGGACCTCGGTGTCGGTACCGGAGGCCCGTACGACCCGCTCGGCCAGCGCCCCGAGCTCCTCGGTGTCGACCTCCAGCCGCTCCCGCCCGGTGTCGAGGCGGGAGATCTCCAGCAGGTCCTCGGTGAGGGTGCGCAGCGCGGCGACCCGGTCGCGCACCAGCTCCGTCGGCCGGCCCGCGGGCAGCAGCTCCGCCGCCGCGTGCAGACCGGTCAACGGGGTGCGCAGCTCGTGCGCCACATCAGCGGTGAACCGCTGCTCGCTCAGCAGCTTGCCCTGCAGGGAGGACGCCATGGAGTCCAGTGCGGCGGCGACCGCGGCCACCTCGTCCTGGGGGCTGCTCGACTCCTTCGTCAGCGGGTCGTTCACGCGCGCGTCCAGATCTCCGGCGGTGATCCGCCGGGCCACCCGCGCCGTCTGGTGCAGCCGTCCGGTCACCCGGGTCACCGCGAACGCGCCCACCATCAGCGTCGCCCCGATCGCCAGCCCCGACGACCACAGGATGGCCGAGTCCAGCCCCTGGATCGTCCGGGCCTGCTGTCCGTAGTCGACCGCGACGGCCAGCGCCCGTCCGCCGTCGGCGGGCCCCGCCGCCCACATCGTGGGCCGCCCGCGGTGCTCGGCGACCATCGTCCCGCGCTCCCCGGCCGCCGCCAGCTCCCGCAACGGCTCCGGCAGCCCCTCGGGGTCGACGCCGGCATCGGGCCGCAGCGAGTCCCCGGCCTCGAACGCCGCCGTCGCGTCCGTCAGCCGCGACAGCGCGAGGTCACGGGCCTGGCCGACGGTCTGGTTCGTCACCTGCACATGCACGAGCACACCGAGCAGGGCGGCCAGCGCGCAGCACATCACGGTGATGAAGACCGCGGCCTTCACGGCGAGCGTGGCGGTCCACCGGGGGAGCGCGAGTCTCATCGGAGGGCCGCCGAGGAGGCGGCGGAGTCGGTCCCGGCAGAGCCGGTAGAGGGGTCGGCGGAGTCGGTCTCGGAAGAGTCGGTCGAGGAGGCGACGGAGTCGGACTCGTCAGAGCCGGTCGAGGGGTCGGCGGAATCGGTCTCGGAAGAGTCGGGCGAGGGGGACCGGGACGGTTGGGGGGAGCGGGTGGAGCGGGGGGCGTGCGGGGGGTGTCTTCTGCCGTCGCTGCGCAGCATCTCGTCATGGGTGAGCAGCATCGCCTTCTGCTCCTCGTCCCAGGTCCACTGCAGGCGGTACTCGTACCCCGCGATGTCCGACGGCGAGCGGACGATCACGGACCGCCCGGCCAGCTCGACCGCGCTCACGGCGTCCTCGTAGTGCATGACCTGCACCAGCCGGTGCTTGTCCACGGTGTAGACGCGGACGGCCGTCAGTGTGCCGGGCAGCAGCCGGAAGCCGAGCGTCAGGTCGTCGCGTCCGTCGCCGGTCAGGTCCCGGTAGTACGGCTTGAGCACGGGACACCGGGCGCGGTCCCCGCCCGTACCGCAGTCGCCCATCCGGGCCGCGGTCTCGCGGTACGGCGCCTTCCCGCCCTCGTAGTCGCCCGGGTTCCCGGCGATCTCCTCGCGCACGATCGCGGCCGGGTCCACCCTGCGGAGGTCGTCGCCCGGGACGGCGACGCCCTTCACCACGTCGGTCTCCGCCTCGTCGAAGTCGAAGGCGGGGGAGGACGCCGGCGGAAGGTCCGGCCAGAGCCGGGCCGGGCTGATCGCGGTCGGGGTCGCCCCGGCGCCACGCAGCCCACCGGCGTCACCGCAGGCCGCGGTGGCGGCTGCCAGAAGGGTGACGGCACCGAGGGCGAGGACTGCGCGCGAGGGACGTCTGGGAGGCACGGG
Source organism: Streptomyces sp. NPDC048751 (assembly GCF_043198595.1). Lineage (NCBI taxonomy): Bacteria > Bacillati > Actinomycetota > Actinomycetes > Kitasatosporales > Streptomycetaceae > Streptomyces > Streptomyces sp. NPDC048751. The sequence goes on along the minus strand of NZ_JBICUX010000002.1, from coordinate 148,633 downwards.
GCTCCTGTGGTCGAGGACGGGCAACGGCCCCGTACACCTTATTCGTAGGGAAGTCCTATTTGCGTTCGCGTGGTCGCTGCGCCCGCGTCACCAAGGGCTACTCGGCCAGCTCCTCCAGCAGCCGGGCCGTGGAGAGCCCGGCCCGCAGGTACTCGACGAACAGCTCGTTGTGCAGCGCCCACGGAGAGCGGCGGGAGCGTATCAGCCGGATCGCCTCCTCGGCGGAGTGGCCCCGGCGGGCCAGGGCGTGGGCGACGACCAGGCCCGAGCGGTTGTACCCGTGGAAACAGCGCACGAGGACCGTGCGCCCCGCCTCCAGCGCGTCGCCCGCGGCCTGCGCGAGCCGCATCACGCCCGCGAGCTGCGTCCCGTCGAGCGGACCGTCGGGGATGGGCCACACCTGGTGCTCCACGCCTGGTCCCGGCCCGTGCCCCGGCAGCCGCAGCAGCGTCTGGACGAGGTCGAACTCCTCCCGCACGACGGCGAACTCCAGCTGTCCGGCGTGGCTCCGGAACTCGTGCCCACCCATCCACAGACCGGGCACGATCTCGCTCCACGCGTTGTCCGGAGCCGGTACGTCGGGCTGCTTCCCGCGAGTACGCAAACGCGCCTCCCCAAGTCCCGCTCCCAACTCCCTCTCAAAGGTAGCCGGGTTCTTGCCCCTGGAGCACCCCGCCTGTTCCCATGGTCATGGGGTGATGCTCATGAGTGGACTGCGCGTCATACCGACCTGGCGCCACGGCCAGGAACGGCTGTACGTATGTCTCCCGGACGGCAGGAACGTCGCCTGGTACGACCGTGAGGCGGCTCGGGTCAACCTGCTGAGCGAGGACCGTGCCGAGGACGTCCTCGAAGCCCTCCGGCCCTTCCTGACCGGCCAGGTCACGGTGGGTCCGCCGCCCGTCCCGACCCCCGCCGAGCTGGCCCGGCTCTCCCTCCACCCGGACGACGACCTCGCCCCCAACCGCCCCGGCGAGGCCCTGCTGGTCGCCCTCGACCGCGACCCCGGCCCGCCCCGCCGCCTCCGCCCCGACCCCCGGCGCCGGGAGCTCGCGGCACAGCAGGCGGTCGGCGACGCCCTGGACCGGCTGGACGGCGCGGGCTGGCACACCCTGCACTCCGTCCCGCTGCCCGGCGGCGACCTCGTCCACCACCTGGCCATCGGCCCGGGCGGCCTCTTCGCCGTCCACGCCCTGTACGCCCACAAGCACCGGGTCCTGATCACCGACCCCATGGTCGCCCTGAGCCGCCGCGACCCCCACCCCCTCCTCCGCCGCCTCCGCTCCACCGCCGACCGCGCCTCCTACGCCCTGACCGCCGAGGTCCACCCCGTCCTGGCCCTGACGGACCCGGCGGAGATCACGGTCACGGGCCCAGTGCGGGAGGTGCGTGTACTGAGGGACACGGAGATCGCCGATCTGGCCCGCCTGGGCGGTGTGCTGAAGCCGGCGGACGTGGAGGCGTTGCACGCGGTGGCGAGGGACAGGAGGACATGGACACGGGTGTGATGCGACGCAGGTGAGTGGAGACGCTTGGGGGCGCGGGGAACTGCGCGACAAGCCACAACGAGCCCGCACTCGCAAAACAACAGATCAAGGCAGTACCCCGGCGCCCCCCACATCAAGAAGCGGCGCCAACAAATCACCGAGATCCCGCACACGCGACGCGACGTCCCCCGCCAGAAACGTCAACCCCGCCCCACCCTCACACCCCTCCACCTCGTCCCAGGTAACCGGCGCCGAAACCGCCGGCTCCGCCCGAGCCCGCAATGTATACGGCGTAGCCGTCGTCTTCCGCGCCGCGTTCTGACTCCAGTCGACGAACACCTTCCCCGGCCGCAAGCTCCGCGTCATCCTGTGCACCACCAACCGCGGCATCACCTTCTCCGCCTCCACGGCCAGCGCCTTCGCGTACTCCGTGGCCCGCTCCGAGGACACCGGCCGCAGCGCCGCCAGCAGATGCAGCCCCTTCGAGCCCGACGTCTTCGCGTACGCCTCGATCCCGTCCGCAGCCAGCCGCTCGCGCAGCCACAGCGCGACCTCGCAGCACTCGACGACGGTGGCGGGCGCCCCGGGGTCGAGGTCGAACACCAGCCGGTCGGCGAGGGCCGGTGCCTGGATCAGCCACTGGGGGGTGTGGAACTCGGTGACGAGGTTCGCCGCCCACATCAGTGAGGCCAGGTCCTGCACCAGCACCATCCGCGCGGGCCCCTCCGACCGCGGCACCTCGGCGGTCGTGACCCACTCGGGCGTACCCGGCGGCACGTTCTTGGCGAAGAACACCTGCCCGTCCGGCCCGTCCGGGTAGCGCAGGAAGGACAGCGGCCGATCGCGCAGGTGGGGCAGGAGGGCGTCGGCGGTCGTGGCGTAGTAGTGCAGCACCTCGCCCTTGGTGAAGCCGGTCGCCGGATAGAGCACCTTCTCCAGATTGCTGAGCGCGAGCCGCCGCCCCTCCACCTCTGTGATCGGCGTCATACGATGAGAATCTCAGACATGACGGTGGAAAGTCATACAAGCCACCCCGAACCGATCGAAAGGGTGCCGCACGTGAGATCCATCTGGAACGGCGCGATCTCGTTCGGGCTGGTCAGCATCCCGATCAAGCTGGTGAACGCCACGGAGAGCCACTCGATCTCCTTCCGCCAGATCCACATGGAGGACGGCGGCCGCATCCGCTACCGCAAGGTCTGCGAACTGGAGGACCGCGAGGTCAGCGGGGCGGAGATCGGCAAGGGGTACGAGGACGCGGACGGCACCATCATCCCGATCACCGACGAGGACCTGGCCCACCTGCCGATCCCGACCGCCCGGACGATCGAGATCGTCGCCTTCGTGCCGGGCGACCGGATCGACCCGCTCCAGATGGACGCCGCGTACTACCTCCAGGCCGGCGGCGCCCCGGCCGCCAAGCCGTACACGCTGCTGCGCGAGGCCCTCAAGCGCAGCCAGAAGGTCGCCATCGCGAAGTACGCGCTGCGCGGCCGCGAACGGCTGGGCATGCTGCGGGTGGTCGGCGACGCCATCGCCATGCACGGGCTGCTGTGGCCGGACGAGGTCCGCGACCCCCAGGGCGTCGCCCCCGACACCGACGTCACCGTCCGCGACCAGGAGCTCGACCTCGCGGACGCCCTGATGGACACGCTGGGCGAGGTCGACCTGGAGGACCTGCACGACGAGTACCGCGAGGCCGTCGAGGAGGTCATCGCGGCGAAGGCGGCCGGCGAGACCCCGCCCGAGGCCCCGGAGCCCGCGGCGAGCGGCAAGGTGCTGGACCTGATGGCGGCCCTGGAGAAGAGCGTGCGGGCGGCGAAGGAGTCGCGGGGCGAGGAGGCGGAGGTCGCCCAGCTGTCCTCCCGCGCCACCCCGAAGGAGACCGGCGCCAAGAAGTCGACGTCCACCGCGAAGAAGACGGCCGCGTCCGGCTCCGCGAAGAAGACCGCCGCGTCCGGCTCCGCGAGGAAGTCCACGGCGAAGACGGCGAAGTCGGCACAGGGCGCCAAGAAGACGGCGGCCAAGAGCACGGCGAAGAAGTCGACATCCACGGCGAAGAAGACCGCAGCGAAGAAGACGGCGTCCCGCAAGCGCACCGCCTGACCGCACGCCCCGGCCGGGACCGCGACCCCGCCCACCCACGTGGTGGGAAGCGGGGGTCTCACGTGGTCGTCGAGGCCTCGCGTGGTCGTCAAGCCCTCGCGTGGTCGTCGAAGCCTTCGACCCACAGCCCACCGCGAGCCGTACGAACCAGGCAACCCCCGTCACGTCTCGGTCCACGGGGCGGCCGAGAATGGACGCCCGCCTGGTCCGCCGCCGTGTTCCTCTGGTCGGGGCCGTGGGGCTGGGCCGCACAACCCCTCGTCGCCACGGTGGGCGGCCCGGCCCCCTGGTGGGGACTCGGGGCGGCCCTGTCCGTGGCGTCCCTGGCCGCATTCGCCCTGCTCGCCGCCCGGGGAACCCCGCTCATCTCCGTCGGCGCGCTGCGCCGCCGGGCGACGGTGGCCTCCTCCGTCGCGACCTCCCTGGTGATGCTCGACCTGCGGCAGGCCAGAGCCGGACTCCCCTCCCTGAAGGAGAGCCGGTCCCGCCCCACCGTACGACTGCCCATGCCCCGCCACCCCCGACTCCTGGTCCCCTGGCGGGACGCGACCGCGCTGCTGCGCGCCACCGGCCGCCTCGGCTGGGCGGCGGTGTGGACCACGACCGCGGTCGCGCTCACCGTGACGGCCACGCAAGTCCGCGCGGACGCCCGCGAGTTGGTGTGTGTCGTCGCCCTCGTGGCCCAGTACCTGGCCGCCGCCCAGCTGACCGAGCCCGCCCGCCTGGAGAGCGACGACGTACGCCGCTCCACCGCACTGCCGTGGACCGCACGCCAACTGGCGCTCTGGCACGCGGTCGTCCCCACGGTCCTGCTCTACGCCGGACTGGGCGTCGGCGCCGCGGTGTGCGCGCCGGCCGGAGCGGCCCGACCCGGCCTCGCGGTGCTCGCCGCCGCGGTGCCCGCCTTCGTCGCCGCCGCGCTCGTCAGCTCCTACCGGGGCGTCATCCCCGCGCACATCCTGGTCGGCACCCAGACCGCCACGGGCAGCACGGCCCCGGTGCAGACCTTCGTGTGGTACCTGCGCGGCCCGCTGGCCGCGCAGATCGTCACGGTGCCGGTGCTGGTGAGCGTGGTCCACGACGGGACGTACTCGCCGCTGCGGCTGATCGGCCAACTCACGGCCGGAGCGGCCGGGTTGTGGTGGGCGGGGCGGACGGCGCATCGACTGCTCAAGGGGTGAGGTCGTCCGTTCGCACAAACCGGAAGCCACGCACGCGGAGCCGCATCCCCATCTCCTGGCCGCAGACATTCCGAAGGTACCGCCGGGAGCGCACCCCTCTCGCTTGCTGGCGTCAGACTTTGATGACGGTGACGCGAGAGCCGCACAGGGCGCTCAGATCCTCGACGTCGCCTGCATGTGCGGCCCCTGGCAGCGCGTCCAGGGGCCTCGTCGTTGTCGGATGTCTCAGCTCAGCGGATAGCCGGAGTGCGCGATGTCCCGCGCGAGATCGGACAGGGTGATCTCTGAGTTCAAGGCACTGACCACGCGCTCGGTCAGGGGGCGCGATGCGAAGACGTGACGAACCGCTTCCAGGTCGACAGGGACCTCGTAGTAGTCCTCGGCCCACTCCTGAAACGCCTCTGGCGAGCGATCCACCAGCAGTTGGAAGAGGTACTCGGCGCCATCCGGGTCTTCCGATGTCTCCTCGGGGAAGTCGATCGTCCCTGTTCTCCAGCCGTCGTCTCCCGTCTCTCGCCACATGCACGCAGTGACGAGGGGCATCCCGTCCTCATCCGAGAACGCGGGCTCCTCAACGCAGGGCCGGAAGACGGCGGGAACCTCATCGAGCACCCCGGGCCAAGGCCCGTCCTCTGCGTAGGGGCTCATGGGTGATTCGTGATCGAACCCACGGATGTAGGCGCCGCCGGCCGTGAAGACGATTGAGTACTCGTCTCCCGATCCGTTTTGCATGGAGGCCATCGACGCGCCCTCCGACCAGTTGTCGTTGAAGGAGTGGTAGCGGTCCCCCCATTCAGGGCTCAGGACTGCGTCCAGGATGGCCAGAGAACGGCAGTGCTCACGGAGGACGGCTATCCCGGGCAGCTGCCCGGCAACATCTTGAACGGTCACGCCCTCATCCAAGCGCACACCGCTGACCGGCCAGGTCCCTGCTTGGCGGGTGACGGTCTAAGTAGACGTGAGAACCACGGAGGGCCTGCCTCACCTGCGGCAATGCCCCAAGACCCCGTGCACGCCCCGTCCGCAGCCCCCGACATACAGCCGCCCCGCCTAGCACACCCCTGCACATAGGTGAAGACCCCGTCTCAGCAAAAGCGCTGATGGCGGGGTCTTTGGGCACCTTATCCAAGGTGTCCCCGGCCGAATTCGAACCTGCGCACACGGCTCTGCGAGAGACCGTCTTCGTGACCAAGCCGGACCTGGCCCGCACGATGATCGAGCGGTTCTGGGACGCCGGACACGGCGTCGGCTGGGTCACCGGGAACGAGGTCTACGGCGGCAACCCGAAACTGAAGAAGCTCATCGAACCCGTTCGACGCGCCGGGTGGCAAGGGGCCACCGCGGACCTCACCGGTCGCGGCCGGGAGGTGCGGGCCTCACGGGGTGGCGCGCGTCCGGCTGCGGGACCGGTATCCGGCGATCTTGGCGAGGTTGCCGCAGCGTTCCATGGAACACCAACGGCGGCGGCGGGCCTGGGAGTCGTCCAGGAAGAGCAGGGAGCAGTCGTGGTTCCCGCACTTCTTGACCCGCTCCAGCAGGGGGCCGCGCACCAGCAGGACGGCGTCCCGGGCCACCGTCGTCAGCGCGGCACGCGCCGGATGCCGGGCCGTCCAGCGGCGTTCGCCCAACTGGGGGGCCAGGTCAGGGCGGGCCGCGCTCTCGTTGACCAGCACCACGTCGGCCGGGTCCGGATCGTCGTCGGCCATCGCCGACCGCAGGACGCGGTAGAGCGCCTCGCGCAGCACCCGGGCCTCGGTCAGGTCGCCGGCGGTGACTTGTACGGGGCCCCCGTCCGGCGTGAGCCCGGCCTCGTGGAACCAGCGGGCCAGCGCGGCGGCGTCGGGGATCCGCTCGACCGGGGTGGCGTGCCGCCTGCCGAGCGTGGCGACGAAGTCCAGGCAGGGGCGGCCCCCGACGAAGGGGAAGGCGAGCACCGGGTCGGACGCACTGGTCATGCGAACGATCCTAACCCGCCTTGACACCGGTTCATGTGGTGTCGCAGGGTGACACCACATGAACCGGTGTCAGTCGTCCCGGCGGCTGCGACAGGAAGCGGGTGGGGTATGCGTGCGGTGCGGATCGACAAGTTCGGCGGGCCCGAGGTGCTGGTGCCGGTCGAGGTGCCCGATCCCGTGGCGGGGCCCGGGGAGGTGCTCGTACGGATCGCCGCGGCGGGCGTGAACCGGGCGGACGCCCTGGTCAGGTCCGGGGTCTACCACCGGGCCGGGCGGCCGCCGCTGATTCCGGGCGCGGAGGCGGCGGGGACCGTCGCCGCGGTGGGGGACGGAGTGACCGGGCTGGAGGTCGGGCAGCGCGTGGTGGCCCTCGACGCGGGCGCCGCTCCCGGCTTCTACGCCGAGTTGGCAGCGGTGCCCGTCGGGCAGGTGGTGGCCCTGCCCGACGCGCTGGACCTGACGACCGCGGCCGCGCTGCCGATCGCATGGCTGTCGGCCTGGTACTGCCTGCGGCACCTCGCCGGGGCCGGCAAGGGGGACACGGTCGTGGTGAAGGCCGCCGCGAGCGGGGTGGGCAGTGCGGCCGTGCAGATCGCCGCCGAGGCCGGCGCGCGCGTCGTCGCGCTCGCCGGGTCACCGGAGAAGGCCGCGTGGGCTGGGGAGTTCGGCGCATACGCCACCGTCGACACCTCCGCGTACCCCGGTGACGCCGAGGTCGAGGAGGTGCTGCGGATCACCGGCGGGCGCGGCGCGGACGTCGTCCTGGACACTGTGGGCGGCAGTGCCTTCGCCCGCAGCCTGCGCGAGGTGGCGCACGGCGGCCGGGTGGTGGCGCTGGCCAATGTCGCACTGGAGCCCAGCACCGTCGACACCCGCGACTTCTACCCGAAGAACGCCTCGATCCTCGGCTTCCAGCTCACCAACCTGCAGATCCACGGCTACGACCCGCGGGCCGACCTGCGGGAACTGGCCGAGCGCGTCGCGGACCGGACGTACCGGGTGCCGGTCGAGACCGTGCTGCCGCTCGAGGAGGCCCGGGCCGCCCACGAGCGGCTGGAACGGCGGGACAACCGCGGCAAGATCGTCCTCGCCGTCGGGGAGGCCTGACCTCAGGCGTACAGCTTGTCGAGGAAGGCGAACACACCGCCCTCGCGAAGATCGCTGCCGGGTTCGGACTCACGACCTGACCGCGGCCCGCACCCACCGGATCATCCGCATCTGCGAGCGCCAGGGCGTCCCCGTCCTGGCCGCCCCCGCCTACCAGGGCGGTGGCCCCTGGGTGACCACGGGCATCAAACGCAGGCCCCTGTAGGAACTCAGCCTCACCGAGAAGACCGTCAACCGGGCCCTGACGGCGGCACGGGCACCGGTCGAACGCGGCGTCGCACGCCTGAAGTCCTGGCGGATCTTCCGCAGATCCCGCTGCAGCCCCAACCACATGACGTCAATCGCCAAAGTCATCCTCACTCTGGAGCGGCAACGCTGAAGAAGCTCAGTCATCCCCGCGGGGAGTGGTTCACCTGTTTCAGCGGGTTGCGATGGCATCTGCGACGCTGAAGACAGCGTCGCACTCGGCGCATTGCGCCTTACCGAAAAGATAAGTCAACTTGCCCGCGACATCGGCCTGGTTGTCGGCGAGCGCGCGACTGTGCAGTCTTTGGGCCAGCCCCTCCAGCGCTGAGGAGTCTGCAGGCTGAAGAGGGATCTTCTTTGCCGCGGTCTCGTTCATGTACATGCTGTCTGTGGTCGAGAAGAAGCCGTACTCACCGAAGGCTATGAAGTTCTCGGCGCTACACGCGGGGCAGGGCACCTCGTACTCGTCATCGTTCAGGCCGTCGAGTTGTTCGCCCCAAACCTCGACATCTTCAAAGCCGAGGAGTGCGGCGAGCAAGTAGACGTAAGTTCCGGGGTCATCGCTGAGGCTCGGCTCCCGAAGAGCTTCCTCAGTCAGTTGCAGCAGGTCGGACATCTCCGGGGCGTAGGCCACGTGGGGATCTTGCTCGCCGTATGGCTGGTCAGTACTGGCCGCGATGGCGCCAGCCAGCAAGAGTGGTTGCTGCCTGTCCGCAGGCGACCACTGGCGCGCCAGGTCTCGTAGGGCCGACAAGGCCGCGTGGCTTGCCGAGTAGACGGTGCCCTGATGGCACAGTCGGGACCAGAGCTCGGTCCAGTCTGAATCGTTCGGGGCTTGGCTCACCGCGTCGAGCAGACCGGGAATGTCTTCTGCCGTGCCGTAAGCGTGGTGGAGCTGCGACCAGTCCGTCATGCCAGCGATCTAAGCAGTCGGGCGCCGCAGACTTCACGGCTGGGGGCGTGCCAGTCGCGCTGCCGTCGGAAGCAGTCGGCGACCTGCGGCGATGCTCCAAGATCCCGGCGATGCCTCGTCCACAGACGCTGACATACGGCCGCTCCGGACTGCATCTGCCTGCACATACGCGAAGACCCCGGCCTCAGCGTTTCCGCTGGTGACGGGGTCTTTGGGCGCCTCGTACAGGGTGCCCCCGGCAGGATTCGAACCTGCGCACACGGCTCCGGAGGCCGCTTAGCTACCAGGCAATCTCGCTGGTCAGGGCCCCCTACATGCTCAATCGACTGAGATAAGTCCACAGATGGTCCGCGGAGTCTAGCCACCACTTCGGGGATCCCATGACAGCCTTACGGGCTTCCGAAGGAAGCTGGGACGCCACGCCTGGATGCCAGTGGCTTCATCTCCCGCCCCTACTTGGCGCCATCTCACGGGACCTGCTCGCAGGGCGGGTCCTCAGTACTCGGTGCGCGGCCGGGTGGGCCAGCCCCGCCACAAGCCGGAGTCGCTGTTCGCCGACCGCGGATACGACCACGATGCCAACCCGGCCAGGTCTGCGACTGCGGCATCGTGCCAGGGATCACCCGGGCTGGGCACCTACCGATGGGTGATCGAGCGCGGTTTCGCCTTGCTGTGCGACTTCCGTTGCCTGCCTATCCGCTGGAGATGACGGGCTTACATCCAAGCAGCACTCCGCGAACTCGCCTGCTGCTTGATCACCCATTTAGCAGCAACTCATTGCGCCAGTAGAACTCAGCCGAGCTCGGTGACAGCCGCGTGAATCGCGCTGCGCAACGTCACGTCAACGCCCCGCTCGTTTCTGAGCTCCTGAAAATGACAAGCGCTGTGAGGATGCTGGCGGAGGACTGAGGCAACGATGGTTGCGGCCTGCCCGTCCAGGGAGCGCAGCCAGCGCCTGATCGAGTCCTGCGGTTTCCACTGGTCGAACGCGCCATCCCAGGCGCACATGCTGTCCGTCGCGGCATCTAGGAGCTCCCACTGCCTTTCACGGCTGGCGAGGGAGGCGATGCTCTGCAGCCACCAGATGGCCTGGTCGGCTTCACTGAAACGCGGCCACTGCCCCTGCTCGTCGCCCGCGACATGGGCGGCGAGGGCCTTGACCACCGCGACGGCCCGGGGAACGTCGGACAGCAGTGCAACGTCAGCGAACTTCACGTCGAGCGCGGTGACTGCCTCCAGGTAAAGCTCGTAATCGCCGGGCCGGTCGGCTGCCAGAGCGATCAGGGCGTCGGCCGCCGCACCATCTCCTCCGCCCGCCGTTTCCAGCAGTTGTCGGCCTCGGAGGATCGGCAAGCCAGGAGCGGGAGCCGTCTCCTTCTCGACAAGGTCGAGGAAGGCTGTGATGTTCTGCGGCCGCTGCTCGGGGTCGCGGTGCGCTGCCCGGCGCACGACCCCGTACCAGGGGCCCGGCGCTGGCAGCAGGGGGACGTTGGGCTGGGGCCAGGTGCCGGTCAGGACCCACCCAATGACCTGCCCGAGGCTGTAGATGTCGCTGGCGAAGGTGGCCTCGTGCGCGCTGCTGAACAGCTCGGGGGCGGCGAACCCCTCGGTTCCGATCGCTCCGTTGGTGAGGACGCCGAGGTCGCTGGTCTGGCCACGCGGGCGACGCACGATGCCCCAGTCGGCCAGCACCCACCGGTCCTCCAGGTACAGGATGTTGGATGGCTTGATGTCCCGGTGCAGCCACCCGTGCTCGTGCGCTGCGGCGAGCGCCGAGGCGACGGCGTCCACCAGGACCCGCAGCTTGCCCGGCGCCAGGAGCTCCGAGCGCAGGTCCTCGGCGGTGGCCCGGGCCATCGGCATCACGAACCAGGAGTGGTCCGGGCTGAAGTCGAGCACTGGCATCACGTGGGGGTGACTGCCTAACCGCTGCCCAAGTTCGATCTCCCGGGCCATGCGCCGGCGCTCCCGTGACCCCTTACTCAGCCGGCGCTTGAACGCCACGCTCACGCGCGACGCCTTGTGTACGGCTTCGAAAACCTCGGCCTGCCCGCCCTCCGCCAGCGGCAGCCGGGCGAGCCGGTAGTCCTTCCTCTCCCCACGGGCGGAGCCGCTCACCAGTCCGTACTCCTGCATCCGTGCCCCATCTTGGGAGGGGTCCCCCTGGCCGAACTCTTCGGCTGGCCGGTGCTCGGCGAGCTTGACCACGACAGGACGCACCTGGGACGGGTCGTGGTCCGGCAGGGAAGCGAGCAGGTAGACAGGCCCATTGGCTCTCTCGGCTTGGGCGAGGCCGAAGACCTGGGCGAGCCGGAGATCGGCCACCGTCTCAGCAGAGCGCTCTGCCACGAGGGTGCGGTGCAGTAGGACGTGGTTGCCGGACCCGTCGGGTGAGGCGCTGAGCACGCCGCCGTGCCCGTCGGCCAGCAGGTGCGCAGGGTAATGGCCGGCCGTCGGGATCCAGTCCTCACGCCGACCGGCGTCTGTGCTGCGCCCTAGGTCCACTATGGCGCTACTCCCGCCCGCGGCCAGGAAGAAGCGGCGTCCATCCAGCCAGACGGCCGAGCGGACCGCTGCCTCGAAGGCGATGGGGTAGCGCAGCTGGTCGCCGAGCTCGCTGCCGACGCGGGTCAGGGCGAGCGTGCCATCGCCGGTGCTGAAGGTGACGCCGGAACCGGAGAGCACCCACGGCTCCCCATCGGGTCCCGTCAGCAGTTGGGCTCCCTCTTCGAAGGCGCCGGCCAGGACGGTCAGGGCGCCGTCGTGCCAGCGGACCAGCGCCGGCCCACACATCACCAGCAGCTCACCATCGGGCTGAAGAACCGGGCTTCCGTGGCATCCGGACAGCTTCAGGCGCCAGCGCGCAGCGCCGCGCCCGCCAATTTCCGACACGCCGTGCGCGCCTGTGATCAGAAGGCTGCTCCCGCCAGGCCACGAAAGAGTTGCAAGTCCCGAAGGAGGATCCGCCACAGTCGGCCCCATGAAAAGCAGCTCAGCGGTCAGAGGTGCCTGGGTCTGCACCTCAACCTGAACCATCGGGCGCAGACGCGCCGCAGGCGTCATCGTCCATACGTGATCCGGAGGGCGGGAGGCGGTGAGTAGCTCCGCGAGCGGGACGTGGGTCTGACGCTGCCGGAAGGTGTCGCGGATCAGCTCTGGAAGGGACCGTAGGCCGGCTACGGCCGCGTCCAGATGAGTTCGGTCCAGCACCACGCCGAAGGCCCGCACGGCGTCCTCGACCCGGTCCAAATCGTCGTCTTCGGGCGTGACCGTGACCGTCCACCACAGCAGAGCCCATCGCTCGGACTCCAGCCCCGATCGGCGTGCGGCGAGCACTGCCCGGCCCATGGCATCGGTCGGACCGATGGCCAGACTGAGGAGGTAGTCCCGCCCTTCGTACTCGAAGCCAAGCCCGGGCAGCCCCTCAAGGTCAAGGCGCTGCACGGCGCCATCGTCGGTGACTTGGTTCAGGAGAGCGGCCACCAGTTCGGCGAGCCTCTCGTACCTCTCCGCATCGGTCGCGGTGTCGTCCTTAGCCCACTGGCCATAGTCGGCCAGCAGCGCCCGTGCCCCATCCACTCTGTTCGTGTTCTCCTGCGTCGCTAGGACCGGCCCCTGAAGCGCGGCCAGCGTGAGCGCATTGTGTCCCATCGAGTCCGCGCGGCGCCGAAGTTTGATGGCATCCGTCCCCACCAGCCACCCGGACAACGGCGAAGCTGGCGTGACATGAGGCCGTGGTTGCGGCGACGGGACATGCGACCGAACCTCGGGCTCACCGACTCGCTTCCTGCTGACACCCTTTTATATCGATCCTGTAGGATGACCGCCGCCCCAACTCCGGGGTTGGCTAAGCCACTTTCAGTCCACGGACTCGCTGCTGGCGTAGCCCACTGCACCCTCCCCAAGGGGGAGGCCGAGTGATGGAGGGCTCATGCCCAAGACCGCGTACATCTACGTCCCCAGCCCTTCGCGCGAGAACCTTGAGATCGGGCTCGACCAGGGCCTGTGGGGATGGCGCCGAAGCGCCCTCGACCGCGCCGGCGCTCGCCAGGCAGTCCAGTCCCTGAGCGAGGGTGACTTCCTAGTCCTGGGGCATCGGGGGCCCAACAGCCGGGTTGCTTCAGGCGGATGGACCAACGCGACCCTGCAGCGCGTCATCGTCACCCAGGTCAGCCGGCCCTACTTCACCGACAGTGCGCCCGTCTGGCCGGACGACGACTACCCCGAGCGCATCGGCATCGACGTCCTGGAGGAAGAACAGGACGTCCAGGGCACCGCCCTCGGTGCCGACGCCATGGAAGCGCTGCGCCTGTCCGCCAACAAGCAGGGGGCCGCGGTCCTCCAGTCCGGTATCGCAGCCGTCGCCCAGCTCGCCGACGCCCTCTCACCTGTTCCCGACCTGCCGGGCGACGGAACCGTAGACCACGCGGGCGCCGACAGCGCCGTCGTCCAGGTGCTCGTCCGTCGCGAGCAGGCCAAGCTCCGCAAGAGCCTGCTCGGCGGCGCCACCGAGGCGGCCTGTGCCTTGTGCGGTCGTGTCCTACCTGCCCGGTTCATCCGAGCCGCGCACATCAAGCGGCGCAGCGCTGCCAGCCGCCAGGAGCGGCTGATGATGGCCAACATCATGCCCGCCTGCCTCATCGGCTGCGACGAGCTCTTTGAGCACGGCTACGTGTACGTCACCGACAACGGCAGCATCGCCGTCAGCCCGAAGAGCAACAACACCCCTGACCTGGCTGTCGCGGCGAAGGCTCTCGAAGGCCGCACCGTTGCCGACCACGGCCCCCACCGCCTGCCCTTCTACACCTGGCACCGCACCCACATCGCCGACTGAGCGAGCGAAGCCGGTCTGACCAGCAGGCAGACCAATTTCGAGTGGGTGGCTCACTTCGACAAGCGAGCCACCCACCTGACCAGCGCGATGTCACAGATGCGCTCAAGCTTGACCGACTGCCTACCTGAACTCGTTGGCAGTTCGCCGTCCGGCCCTGCCCCTTCCTGGCCGTGCCACGGGTGACGGCCGGGGGACGCCAGGCGCGCAGGTCCTCGTCGGTAAGCCCATGCGCGCCCTGCTGGGTCTGGCGGTAACCGGCGAAGAAGGCCGCCGGGCAGCCGCTGTAGAGCATGTTGAATTCGCTGCGCCACTGGTACAGCCACGGCTGCAGCTCCAGCGGGCCAGCGAGGAACGGCGTGATCTCCTCGGTGGTCCGGGCGGTGTTGGTGAAGTGCGTCGCCAGCGCTTGAGCCTGCTCGCGGTGGTTCCAACCAGCCCAGCCGTACAGCTCGGGGATGGCGTTGGTCTGCCCGTAGGAGATAAACCGCTCCTTGGGCACGTCCAGCCTGCCGCGCGCCTTCCAGAAGGAAGGGCCAGGAAGTCGGCCGAGGTGTACTTCGGCGGCACGGGGATGGAGTCCCGGATCTTCCGTTTGGCCGACTCGTCGGGCGCGGCGTCCTCCCTGCGCTGGAGGTCCGACACCTCCTCCGGAGGGCCCTTCGGTTGGCTGAGTCCCTTCTGGTCAGCGACGTGTCACCGCTCTTGAGTGGGCACCCTGTCCACGAATGGTCCACGGATTCGGAGACATCGATGGCTGCCGAATGCGGGTCGACCTGCTAGAGATCACGGACGTGGACGGGGGAGCCCAACTCACGAATTCGTTCGGCAAGGCCGTCAGCGGACTGGACGTTGACCACCATCTGGAAGCTGGCCTGCAGGAACGAGACGTCACCCCGGTCGATGATGTCGTACAGCTGACGGAACAGCTGGCTCAGGTCCTCGGCATTTCCAGTGTTGTTGAGCATGCTCTGCGTCACGGAGAACGCGATCTGCTTCTCCTGAAGAGAGATAGGACCGTCCTCAGGCTCGCCGGGGCTTGTTTGGCCCCCTGATTCGGTTCCAGGGACGGGGCCAGGCTCGGGAGTGCTGTCAGCTGGGCCTGGCTGCGCATCGTCGTCCGAGGTCGGCGCCATGGGCTTGCCGAGCCGGAGCCGTTGGCTAGAGAGGTTGATCTCCGAGACGCCCGTGACCGCTACTTCGTCTCCCTCGCCGTCGACGATGCGCAGCAGACCGGCCCGGACCGCGTCGAAGAGGGCCTGCCGTAGGTCGCTCTGCCCACCGTGCAGGAGGGGAAGCCGCGGTGTATTCCAGAAGGAGTCTCGGAGCTCGTCGAGCGGTCGCCCGTAGTCGTTCTCACGGAGGTTGTGGAGCAGCGCCTTCGCAGAGAACGTCCCCTGATCGAAGGCTTTGCCCTTCTCGACGAGCGCCTTCCACACGATGGTGCCGTGGAGGGCTGTTTCCGTCTTGTCGTCAAACGTCACTTCATCGACGCCACGTGTCGTGTCGTCGTCCGGCTGGGCCAGGAAAAGGATGTGCTGGAATGCCCGCTTGATAGTCGTCTCAAGGTTGCGCTTCGCGTCATTGCGCTCGGTGATGGCCTTGGCCTTCATGTCCGCGTCGTCCTGCGTTTCCTGGACTCCGAGCACGCGCTCCGCCGCGAGATAGGCGGTCGCGAGACGGCGTGCAGCATGCCGTTGTTGTGTATTGGCTACGGCGAAAACCGCGGAGGACGCCCATCGCGCAGGTAGCTTTTCGGCGCCAAGTCCTACGGCTGCCTGAACAGCTTCGCGAGTTGCGCGATCTGCGCCATTCCGGAGAGTGAACTGGGCAGGATCCAATACCACGAGGCGCGAGACCCGGGCATCGTCGATGCCGGCCCCGGCCAGTACGTCCCGGGCAGAGAGGCCATCTGTCGAAGCTCGTACGAACAGCTTGCGGTCGAACGGGCCGGTATCAGTGAGGTGTTCAGCGAACTCGGCGATGACCGTATCGCGTTCGGCGTCGGTGATGGTGTCCCTCATGGCACGCTGCAGCATGAGCAGCGTCTGCTCGGTAGACAGGAAGTACCGGGGCTGCTGACCCTTCTGCCCGGGGGTGACTTCGATGCTCACGAGGCCGGTATCCGGGTCGGTGAGGTCCTTCAGGACGGCGTCGGCATCGGCGAACATGTAGGCCGGATCCGGCACAGCGGTTGCGGCCTTGACCTCGGCATCCGTGGCGCCGCGACGGCCTTGGCTGCGTCCCGACACGATCGAGGTGAGGAAGATGGCTGTTGCGGCGCGCTCGGCAGCACGGGGATTCGAGTGGTGCCAGAGCGCGCGGTCGTCGGTGCCTCGGTTCACGTCGAGAAGGCGAGCCGTTCCGCTTGCGTCCCTGACGCCGACGATGTCGTTCTGGGCGAGCGAGCGGTAGTTGTTCTGGGTCTTGGTATCGCTGATCAGGCCGGACCCGATGATCGACTCGCGTACCTGAGTGTTGGACAGGGGGAGATCACCCGGACCGATGAGCAGGGGCACCCATGAGTGTGCCTTCCCGCGCTGCTGAAGGGCGTAGACGGTCGCGGCAAAGACCTTTATCGTCGAGCGGACCTTCTGGAAGCCTGTGCGGTTTGCCCACTCGTGTTCGGCCATGTGCATGAGCTGCGGATGGAAGGGATAGGTCCGGCTCACTTCCTCAGCGAAGTTCACCGTCCAAGGCGCATGCAGCCCGTCGTAGACCTTGTTCTTCCAAGGCCCGTTGTCCATAGCCTCCTTGAATTCGCGGACGGTGGCATCGACCACTTCCTTCGCCGGCGGCTGAGTGAAGAGGCGTCGCCGCAGGATTGCCGCGAAATCGTCGTTCTCATGGGCGCCGACGGGCTTGCCGTTGCGTTCAAGCAGGCGCTCAAGATCGAGACGTCGGCTCTGCCCTTCCGGGCTCAGGGAGATGGAGTCCTTGTCGGAGGCAATCATGACGGCGAGCATCGCGGTGTGCGGCGTCTTCGTGACGGCGTCCAGAAGGGCGCGCATGAAAGCCTGGTCCTGTGCCGTGAGAGCCTCATCGCCCACGCCGTCGAGCCCGTTGCCGAAGTAGTTCATGATCTCGTCGACGATGATCAGGACCGGCCTGTCGAGCGACCTGATGGCTTCGGAGATCTTGGACACGTTACTGAAGTGCTCGCGGTAGGTGGCGTATCGCGAGTAGTCGCCGTCGAAGAGCCGCCACAGGAAGCGTTCGTAAAGGCTCTTGGTGGGGCCGTCATGCTCGACGACCGTAGCGCCCGGCGTCATGTTGTCGCACGGAAGCACCACAACGTGCGGGTTGTCGAGGTTCTTGGGCAGGGGACGGTTGAGGATGGATTCCGCATGGCGGAGAACGGCCTTGCCGACGTCCGTCTTGGCCAGGCTGAGCGGGGCAGCGGCGAGATGGTAGGCGCCGATGCAGGCGTGGGACTTTCCGCCGCCCATACCCTGGTCGAGTCGCAGGAGCGCAGGCACCTTGGTGTAGTCGTTTCCCCCGCCTAGGCGGATGGCGATTCGCGCGAGAAGATCAGTGAGCGCCCCCGTAGGGTGGGTGATCTCCCCGTAGTACGAAGCGTCGGCATATTGGGGGCGTTGATCTCCGGTCCCGTACACGGCGTGGTACAGCGACATCTGCACATCGGCGATGGACCCCGAGGCGTCCAGGACCTCAGGTCGGATCCGCAGCGCCTTCCACCACGGCGTCACACCGCTCTGCTTCACTCCAACTCCTCGCTTTCCATTGGTCTTTGGTCAGTGCGTCGCATCAGGCTGGACTACCACAGGGTGGGGTGGGTGTCCTTGCCAGCGGTTTCACGGGCCGTGCGGATCTGCGTGTTCGCGATGGTCCGGGCAGCCACGTCAACGCCACGTCGAGCCCGCTGCAAATTGTTCCAGGCTGAGGCATCGGCCTCGCCCTCGGGCAGCCTGTTCGCCAGGTAGGTGATCGCGGACCACAAGTACTCGTCGTCGTTGTCCCGTGCGGCATCGACGAGGACTTCGGCAACAGCATCGAGACCGTCCGGCCATGCCTGGGCCATGGCGAAGGCGACGTCGATGACCGAGGAGTCCGGCGTGATGGAGCCCTTGAACTCCTTGGCCGTGAGCAAACGGCAGCCCTTGTCGCCCTGGTGAAGGAGGTCCTTCACGTCCGCCATCTCCAGGTCGGCGGCCAGGACCTGCCACCGAAGCTCGGATTTGGGCGCCAACTGCTGGCCGTAGAGGCGTACCCACCACAGGGCGAATCGAGTGCGGGCATCGAACGAGTCCAAGGGCAATGAGACGACTTTGATGTCTGCAGATTCCTGGACCGCCTTACGCGCCACGATCAGGAAACGTTCGAGATCGACTTCATCACCCGTGACGTCGAGGATCCGCGAGTAGCGGCCGGTCACCTCCATGGCTGGCCCCGCGGAGGCCATGAGCATGTCGGTGTGGGCAAGCCCTGAGCGATCCCACAGTTCAACACGTGCTTTTACTTCGGCTTTGACCTGGCTCTCCACAGCAGCGAGGCGTCCCTCGCGCCTGTTCGCAGGAGCGGGGCGGCAGGCCATCGTCAATGTCGTCACGATGTTCGCGGCCGTGGCCGATGCTCCGCCCGCTTCGGTCTTGGCGGGCCATGATCCGGTCAGTACCAGGCCGGCTGAGGTGATGGCGCTGAGCAGTCGGCGCCATACCTCCAAGTCACCGTGCCCGAAGACGATGGTGACCACGCCATCCTCGGTCACGACCCGGCGGGCCTCGGCAAAGGCCATTGCGAGGCTGTCGTCGTAGTGCTGCTGCGTGCGGTGGTCCCCGCCTTGGCTTCCGCCTCGCTTGACGGTGATGTCGTCGTTCTTTTCCTGCACACCGCCGGGATGCATCGTCATCGACAGCATGGGATCGGCGGTGTACATAGCCCGCTTGGCCCACACGTAGAACAGATCGCTGGAGTCGCTGTAGTCGATCATGTCGTCGTACGGCGGGTCCGTCACGACAGCGTCCATGGAGCCGGGCCGGAACGGAAGGGCTGTCGCAGTGCCTCGCTGGATCACTGCCGGCAACGCCATCGCTCGCTGGCGAATATTGCGCAGCGTAGTGATGGTCTGCCGAGACAGGGATTCCCACGAGCCCGGACCGCCTGACAGGCCGCTCTCGAACCAGTCGTAGGAGAAGGAGACCGCGGACTGGTTGACGAAGATGTCACCGACGCGGGTGCCGCCTGTGATTTGCAGGCGGGCGCCACGGGTGGATCGGCGCATCTTTCTCATCATTGCTGCTGTGGCATAGCCAGCCAGCGCTCGCGCGTAGTCGGAAGAAATCCCGGCCTTCAGGCAGTCTTCGGTCGCCTCGTTGATGGCGCGGGCCAGCCGTACTAGCCCGAGGGTCTGCCGGGCCTCGCAGAGGTCACCGTAGGTGCGATCACCGTAGTTCACGGATTGGATGGTCCACGTGTTGCCATCCGGAATCGTCTCGTCAGGGCGCGCGGGCAGGACCCCGAACGGCGACTCGCTCTTCAGCGCGTCTGCCGCTCGCCGGGCAGCGTCGAATTCCTTGTCCGTGGGGGAGCGGAAGACCTTGGTGCCGTCGTCCGGGTCGATGTCGGCGGCGACCAGGAGCATGTCGCGGCGCTGGCCTTCTGCGCTGAGGCGGGTGTGGACAGCCTTGGAATGGACGTGGCTGCAGAATGGGCAGACTGCGACACGGCCGGTTGCCGAGTACTTGCTCTTGCCGGCCTGCACGCGTGTGGGTGTGCCGGTGGGCGGTCCGTCGTGAACGGCGGCTTCGCACACGCCCGACTGCGGGTCGGCAACGACCCGGAAGCTCTGGCCTTCGTCGTTCTTCTTCGGGCGGGCCCGTCGCAGTTCCAGTTCGCCGACCAGCGGGAAGCGACGACCGCATTCCTGGCAGGGGAGGGTTGACGCCCACAGGTAGCCCCATGGGTAGACCCCCCGATACTTCGGGTAGAACTCGTCCATGGACTGGCGGAAACGTGAACCCACTTCCCCGAGGAACCTGGCTACATCGGTCACGATCCGATCGGAGTTGTCTTCGATCTCGACCTGGCGCTGTTCATCCTCGGTGAAAGGAAGAGATGGTTCCTGAGACCAGTCACGGAACGGCAGCTCCGACAAAAGCGTGCCGCCCAGAGCGGCAAAAGGCGAATAGTCGATGCCGTATGCCTGTGCTTGGAGGCGGCCTGCCTCCAGAGGAATCATGGCCCGGCCCGAGAAGGGATCAAGGACGCGCGGAGGCTGCGGGTACTCCTTGTCGAGGATCTGCTGGATCTCGCTGGCCGCAACGGTGTGTCCCGTCAGGGCCTTTCGGACCAACCCCTGCAGGTCCCGCTGTTCCTTCTCGTCCTCCGGCCATGGCAGCAGGCTCGTCAGGACAGCAGCCTTCGCTTGGGCTACGGGACGCTTGGCGAACCACACCCACAGGCTCGACTCGGTGTTGCCGCTGCCCCAGCCCTCCGAACACGCATCACTGACCTCTGTGCAGGGAAACCAGCGTTCGATCATGCGTGTCATTCGGAACTCTCCTGATGGCGGTCACGGGCGGTGCGCAGCGACGATCCCGGAATCCGGAATACGGCGTCTCCGCGGATGTCACCGGCGAAGACGGAAATCGGGTCACGGAAGCTGCCGAACTGCGTGCCCCGACCGTCAGAACATCGGTCGACGACATACAGCCAGAAGTCCCGCCGGTGCTGCATGGCCATGAGCACCTCGTTGCCGGTCAGCCGGATTCCTCGTGAGGCCGCCGAGTCCCATACTCCCTTGACCTCAACTAGGCGCTGGTCGCGGCCCCTCACCGCTCGAAGATCGTATCCGCGGTTCTCTGCGTGCACGTCCGAAACGACCCAGCCGTCCTCTTGGAGGAGGCGCTGTACGTGGCGCATGGCGATGCGCTCGGAGTCCTTCTCCTCGGTGGACGTCTCGACAGCGCCCGCATACACCCGCATGCGCGCCACGCACACGGGCGGGGTGATTTCCACCTTGCTCAGGCGCTCAAGTTCTTCAAGCCGCTTCTGCGCCTGGTCGCGCAGACGGTCCCGCAGCGTCAGGCGCTCGTTCCGGTCGCGGATCTGATGGGTGAGGTCGATCGGCAGGTTCTCCAGGTCACGACGGGCCGACGCGAACCAGTCGTCACGTACTTCCTGGTACTTCGTACGGGTATCGCTGGCAAGCTGGTTGGCGCGCGCCTCGGCCAGCTGCTCGCGGGCGGGATGCGGCGTACCGCCCGGCTTGGTGGTCGGGACCAAATTGGCCAGGGTCTCCCAGCGGACGGGGTAGGCGTCGCCGGTCTCGTCGACGCGGATGAGACCGGCCCAGGCTGTGCGGCGCCGGCCTCCAACTTCGGTCAATGTGGCCTCGTAGGCGTGCAGTTCGTAACCGGTGATGCTGGTGGGGTCCTCCGCGGCACCGCCGCGGTACAAGTCAGGTGCCAGGGCCTCGGAGACGTGGTCGATGAGGTCACCGAAGGCCAGGCTGCCTGGGCCGAGCGCGAGGGCGCGGGAGGTGTCGGCGTTCCCTGCGTTGTCCTTGAGCGCCTGGCTGCTCGTGGCGACCAGAGCATGTGCCTCGCCACCGAGGCCGGCAGGCAGGACGACGTCCGAAGTGAGGAGCAGGATGCCGTCACCGGCCGCGGTGTTCTGCACGCGTAGCAGTCCCGCGGAGTCGAGCCGCTTGAGGAAGGCTTCGACGATCGCCGGGTTGATGCGTTCGAGGAGGTCCTGTTGCAGCAAGGTCAGTGCTGCCATCGCTTCGACCTTGCTGGCCAGTTCGGCTTCCTGGGCCCGGACCTGTTGTGCCCGTCGGCGGAGGTCGGCGACGGTGATGCGACGGGCGGCGTCCTCCGCGGCGCGCCGTCGCTCCTCGTCGTCGCCGTAGAGAGCCTGAAGCCATTCCTCGTACCGGATGCCAGCTAGTTCGGCGACCAGCGAGAGACTGTCGAACATCTGGCCGTCGAGTTCGTTGGCAGCCGTAACGAACCGGTCGAGCAGGCGATGGAGGGTGGCGCCTTCCCGGGTGTCGACAGCAACCAGATTGAACAACTCGACATCGCGAGTTTGGCCGACTCGGTGGATACGGCCCATGCGCTGTTCCAGGCGGACGAGAGACCAAGGAATGTCGTAGTTGATCAGTACGTGTGCGACCTGCAGGTCAATGCCCTCGTTGCCGGCGTCAGTGGAGACGATGACTTGGAAGTCACCGCGCATGAACGCGGCCCGTACCGCATCACGCTCTGCATTGGGCTGCCGCCCGGAGTACATCCGCGCGCTGTAGCCCTCGTGCTCAAGCCGCTCAGTGATCCACTGCGCCGTGTCCGCGAACTCGGTGAAGACCACGGCTTGCTCACCGTTACCGGGGAAGATCCCTTCCGGAGCCAGGCAACCGTCGACAAGCACTCGCCACTTCGAGGGCGAGATCATGGGGTCCTGCAGGATCTGGTCCACCTGCTCGACCAGATCGGAGACAGCCTTGCGCTCCGCACGCACCGCGGTGGAGTCTGCGTTGACGACCTGGGCCTCCTCGCGGCCGGCCTCATCCTCGCCATAGGGGTCCGCCAGGACCGAGGCTTCGGCCGCTGCAAGCCGTCCCATCTGCTCGTGCCGGCGCCGCAGGGTTTCACGAATGGCAAAGAGGGAGGAGGCGGCCCGCTTGCCGTACACCATCCGGGCAAGCGGCTGCGCGTTCGGAAGCATGTAGCGGTCCACCAACGCCAGCGCCTGGCTGTAGATGGAGTGCTCCTGGCGACTCAGCGGAATCCGGTGATTCGTCGCCCGGCGGCGCTTGAAAAGACGGCTCTGACCGTCGTAGTCGACAAGATCCTCCTTCATGCGGCGAAGGAAGTGGATCGGCCCGGGCGTGAGCTTTGGCAGGTCTTGCGACTGGTCTTCGCCCGGATCCGGGTAGATATCAGGGTCGACGAGATGCAGCAGATGCCGGAATAGCCACTCGGAGCCGCGGTGAGGCGTCGCCGTCATGAGGAGCGTGCGAGGTGCCCGAGACAAGAGCCGCCCCACCCGGTGGTATGCCTGGGCGGTAGGTGTCAGCCTGTGCGCCTCGTCGAACACGACGATGTCCCAGCCCGCACGGTCCGGGCGGATGGCCTCCTGGACGGCACCGTTGACCGCGGCCAGTTCCAGGGATACGACCCACATGTCATGTGTCACATCGAGAGCATGCTCGCGGACGGTGTCCGAGGTGATTCGCCGGAGGCCGCCGTCGAAGAATCGATCGAAGTCCGCCTGCCACTTGGACGCTAGGTTGGCTGGCGCGACGATCAGCGCCTTCCGGATGAGTCCGTACCGCTGCATCTCACGCAGGTACAGTCCAGCCATGATCGTCTTACCGGTTCCGGGTTCGTCGGCAAGCATGAACCGTAGCCACGGCTGGGGAAGCATGGCGCCATAGACGGCATTGGCCTGGTGCGCGTAGGGGTTCAGCGGCGAGGAGGCCAGCAGCGTGCTGTTCGCGTTGGTCGCAGCAGCCGCCATCCATTGCGTCCACATGCCGGCCAAGATGCGTGCCGAAGGTGCGCCGCCGTCCTCCGCTAGGATCTGGACTCGGTCAGCTTCATCGGCTGTTAGTTCTGCCTTGTGAAGACCTTGGTCATCATCGATGACATAAAGCGACCAGCTCCCGTCGGGCAGCTTCCGTGCGTGATCGATCGTGACCCAGCCTGGCACAGTCTTCGGCAGACTCACGCGCTGCCCCTGCTCGAACGCCATTGCCACGAACCTGCTGCTCCCCGCTATACCCGCGCCCGTCTCTATCTGGCTGCCTCCGGTCGACCAGCACAGGTCCCCCACCCTAATGCCCGGAGACTTGAAGCAAGTACGGGGACGGACGGGATCAGTCGTGGTGACGGTGGCCACGTGGTTGTGGTGCGGCACTCTGTGTTCTCAGCATTCCTGCGGTCGCGGGACGGGCAGGCGGCCCTGCTTCTGGCGTCGCTACGGCGCTTTGCCTCCGTCGGGCCTGCCACGCTCAGCGGACGAGGAAGGGCGGCCCGTCGGTACGCGTGGCGAGATAGGTCCCGGGGCGGCAGCCACAAGAAGGACTGCATCCTCGGCGTCGAGCTGGGGCTCGCGGTGATCCGCGGCAGGAGGGTGTGCCACTCCCGAGTGCTGCCCTCCTCGCATGCGAGCTCGCGCAGGGGCAAACTTGGCGCAAGCACCCGACCAATCCGGCGGCAAGAAGCACCCCATCGTGCCTGAGGTCCATCCCTGGGTGGTAACTCGAATGGTAGGGGCGGCTGGCCTGCGGGTTCGTTGTAGACGCGTTCGGCTTGTCTGTCACTGCCGGTCGCTGTTGAGTGGCCTCGGGGAACCTCGGACGGCCCAGGGTTGATCACCGTGGACGTCCGGTCCACTGGTGTGGCCCGCCCGGACCTCAGCCCACGACAGTCAGCCACGACGGCGGGCGCGCCGACCGACCACGCGCGCGTATGCCTCGCCGCACCCCCACCGGCCTCCGCCACGCTGCCACGTCGTCGACCAGAGCAAGCGCGCCGGCCGGTTTGTGACGGCGATGCCTGAGCCCTCAGCTTGGGAGGCTCAGGGCGTCTAGCGCTTGCTCCAGGCCTGGCCTGCGGCGGCGGTACGCAGACGGACAGGAGACGGCCGATTGCTTCCCCGCTGTTCCCCGTGGTTCCCCGCACGATCTGGCACGCGTTTGGCACGAGTCATTCGTCGTCGCACCGCTCCAGGCCTGCGGAGCCTTCTTCGAGCCCGTTGGTCTCCTCCAGATGGAGATGAGCACCGTCCGGTGTGCCGTTCTGGGCCAGTGTGAGGAGGTGGCCGGCCAGGGACTTCAGCCCGGCGGCGTTAGCCTCAATGACGATCTCTCCGCCCAAGTTGCGGACCTCGATGCGTGCGCCCTCCTGCCACGTGAAGACTCTGGTGATTCCATCGGTCACCGCACTTACGTGAGTGGTCGTCGCCGGAGCAGCGCTAGGTTCAAGGGTCATACCCAAGCATCGCGTACTCACGGACCGTCAGACGCAGAGGGCGCCCCGCTTTTCAACTGTGGTGGTGGGGTGGTCGGGTGAGTGCAGGGACGTTCATCTGTAGGCAACGCCAGGCGTCGGTCTCCTCTGAACGGCCGTGAACCGGGCTGAATGAGACGGGCGCAGGCTACGTCTGCCGTGCAGCTCAGGGCCTAGGGCCAGATGAGCCAGGGTCAGGATCGGGCGGCGGAGACGTGTTGGAGGGGGGACGGCGAGCGCCGGATACACGTCGGGTTAGTGCCAAGGCGTCCCCCGCGATTCGGACGATGTACGCGGCTCCGATGACGGAGAGGAACTGTCCCAGCGTGCTCAAAGTCGCAATGAGAGCGCGAGAGGCATTGCCGGCCGGATGCACCCAAGCGAACAGGTTGGATGTACCGAAGGCGACACCAGCCACGATCCCGATCAACGAGCTGACGAGAGTCGTTTGCAGGATCACCTCTACGAGGTGATCGCGCAGAGCTTGGCGGTCTTGCTGCAGCTCTCGGAGCAGTGTCTCTCGGCGCATCGCAGTGCGATGTTCGAGCCTGCGGTCAAGCAGGCGATCAAGTGGCCGCTTCCACAAGTCCATGCCGAGGCCGATGACGGCGCCGACGACGCCACCCAAGATGAGCCCCAACCAAAATACCTGATCCATTGCGGCATCGTGGCTGCGTGAGGCAGGCATGGCAAACGTGTCTGGCAACGCGGGTTGACACGAGGCTGGAGAAGGGGCCCCGCCGGGGCATCAGCTTGGGAAGCTCGGGTCTACTGGTGGCAGTTGCTGCGCTGACCTGTGGTGGAGCGGCATCTGAGCTAGTACTACGGAGTCCAACGCGCCCCAGCGTGGAGGAACCTACTTCCTGCGCCACACCGCCCCGGGCACCTGGCCGAACTGGTCACTACTGCCGCTACTGCCGGGCAGCAGTGAATGGTCTCACTCATGCACCGTCATCCCACAATTTACTATCTGCCAACTGCCTTCCCAGGTTGTCGAGTTTTGGAATAACTTCGGCTATCCGAGCCCGATTACGCTTGGCAATAGACGACATCTCTGCTCCGTCTGCTTCCAAATCAGATGCGAGTGTGATTACACCTACAGCCACAGGACCGTTTTCATGCATGTACCAAATCGGAGCCGACAGATAGCTTCTCCACCTTGTCGGTGCCCCAGGGGGCGTTTCACCAAGGATCGGACGACCATTGGTGAACGCTAGCATCGCGCTATTCGTAGGCTCCCGACCGCCGCTCTCATCCTTACTACTTATGTTGAGTTTTTGCATCGAACTAGCATCCGGCCAAGTGCCCGTGGACGAGGCCCACAGGCACAGCTTTCGCTCCGCCTTCGGATTCCATCGAAGCCATACCTCTATTTTGAGGTGCTCCCCAGGCGGCGCCTTGAGTTTTGGCCGAACCTGCTCGTCCAGCATGCGCATCAGGTACTCATGATGCTTCCTTTGATTATCTGCTGGAAATTCGAATGCCCACTTCCACCAGCCATCCCACCATGAAACCAAGCGGGCCCCATAAGTGGCTTTTGAGAGAGGATGGTCATACCGGCAACCGCCTCTCCTCTCTTGCACGGCCGTGCGCACTTCCTGCAGAAACTGGCCGATCTGAATATAAAAATCGGTAAATATTGGCGTCACATTGAACTGGGCCAGGCGCTCATATATAGCCCTACGGAGATCGCGAGAAATGTCGCGCGGTATCTCCTTCCATTTATCGTCTTGCAGTGATATGAGCGCATACCGCTTTTTACCGTTCACTCTCGAATGCTCCGCGGTATGGAGAAGGGACGTCATAAGTGGTGGATCTACAAGACTTGACCCGAGTATCAGAACGTTACTTCTTTCGAAGACTCCGGTAAGGAGTTCCGTGCTGCATACCGCGTTCCTGAGGAAATCCTCCTCGCTGAGAACCGGATGGGCTCGCGACTTCCCATTTCTGGGTGCATGGCCGCAGAGGTACACACATGCTGGCGTGTCTTTGTTAGGAAGTTCAATATCTATGGGTGGGCCGTCAGGGTCCACGAAGAAAGGCTCTGTCGACTTGTGCACCTTGTCCCTCAATTCCGTTTCGATGTAGTCATCGAAATTGGGGGTGACAACGCACGCCCGGCGATCGTGCTCGTACCAACGGTCAATAAGTTCGGCTATATTCTTGGCGAGTGCCCCCCCGGCCCATGTTCCCTCTTTGTATAGGGCTACGCGCACTCGATCAAGTATGCGCCCCTTTGCATCTTTATCGTACAAGTCCTTGTAGAACTGGCATGCGGCGGAAGCTGCCTTCTGCGGGTCCAACGTCTTCATGAGCCATTCCCGGGACTCCGTACTTTGCATATGTGGTTCAAGCAATTCCGTGACCAAGCGTTCCCAGCTTAGTGCGCTCATGTCCATCGTCGCGCCGGCACCTGCATATATCACAAGTGCCTCATGTCCTGCGATCTCGTTTATGAGCTCCTTCGTTTCTGCCCGATGGAAGAATGCCTCGTCACGGTAATCAGCCATAGCGGCCTCCCCGAATGCGGCGCCGCCGCGCTTGCGGTCTTGGGAAATAAGAGAGACAAACGCCCAACGCGGCGTGGGCAGGACTCACCATGCAGGTCGGACGCCAAGGTGCGCCCCGCAGGCCCTGCCCCGTCCATCACTTCAAGTGTGCGTCAGGCGGGCTAGCGTTGCATCTCGATCATCCATTCTGCGTGCGCAGTCGAGTGGATTGGGGGCTGCGTGCCCTTGTGCATGCAACCTGGCTCTGGGCACGTTCTAGCTCTACCGCCGGTTGTTTTCGTAACGTGACGGTGGGTTGCTCGTTGCTCCGTTCGTGGCTAGTGGGAAACAGCGGTCAGTTCATCTCACAGTTTCTGGGGAAGGCCTAGACTGGGTCATCGTTACCTATCGCCAGAAAGTTCCGTTCACCGTATCCGGCGACCTCAGGCTGGCTTCGGTAAAAACGGGTGGGCTGCGGAACTGCTGTTCACGACTCTGCCTGCGCGCTGTGTGCCATGCGTGAAAATATCCGTGCCGTCGGATGCAGCTCGCGGCACACCGAATTAGGTCGGCGGAGCGGCTTTGGGCTGGACCTGCCCGGTAAAGCACGACGTTGGGGCCATGATCTTCGAGGCTCGCGCCATAGTGGCTGCCTAAAGCCGTGGAGCCGACCGCCCCAGCCACGACGTACCCCTTCTCTGGCGTCAGGCGGCTGATTGCTGTGCACGCGGCACGGGCGTCGGCCGGGCTGGAGCGGGACGTAGGCAGGAGCGCAGGCCCGGCCGGCGCCCGTGCCGCGCGCGGGGAGCGGAGCGAGCCGCCTTGAACCCGTAAAGAAGGTCGTTACTCAGGTGGTGGCTGGGATGTGCCACAGTGGGGCTGTGTACCGCTCCGGTTGGCTGTTGATGAGCAGTCGGCGCAGGTCATCACGCTGTGAGCCGTTGAGGTTCAGGACCTCCGTGAGGTGGCGGAACGTCGTGTGAGTGATTCCGCGGCTTCGGGCATCCGCCTCGAACTGGGCGAGCTGGGGAAGTGCCGACTCGGCGTCGAGCCTCGCCGGCCGTTGCTCCTTGAGCCAGAGGGCCTTGTTGCGCTCGTAGTCGACTTCGGAGAAGCCGCAGACCTCGCGGCTCAGTGCCTCCACCTGGTCCAGGGTGGTTGTCGACATGATGGCGCGGGCCAACTCGTTGCGACTCACTGCCTCGTCCAGGTCGACCTCGTGGACCGTCGGGCTCTCGTCGGTGAGGGGGATGGGAAGTCCGGCATCTCGGACCTCGCATGTGCCGCGTACGCCTCGGGCTGTTGCCGCGAGCATGCCTGTTGCCTCTGAAGGGTGCCACTCCAGTACCGGGCTGACTGGCTCCACGTCCTTCGCCGTGAAGGTGTGGACGAGTGGGCCGAGCATGCTTCGCAAGTCCTCGTGTGGCAGCTCGCCGTCCAGGCCGGGGCCTGCGACCAACAGGCGGATGGGTGCGTTTACCTGGCAGCAGGCTGCCAGTGTCACGGAGTCGGCCAGTGGGCTCTTCAGTGTCGGTTCGTCGCCTCGGGCCAACACGTCGCCGCCCACGTCCAAGAGATCGATAGACGTCGGCTTCAAGTGGGTCACCAGATCTTCGATTTGGCGTGTGACGCCCTCCGCGCCGTGCCTCGCGTCGATCAGCGCGAAGGTGTGGGGGAGCTCTGCGGCGAGTCGTGGGAGCGTGGAACCTGCTGGTGCGATCGGGCGGGCTTCCGCCGGCACCTTCCAGACGGCTGGTGTGAGCGGTTCGAGGCCGGTGAAGTTGTCGGCTCCTCGAGGGCCCGGCAGTGGGTCGATCAGCAAGCGATCCCACGCGTACGTGAGGATCACCGCCTGGTCGTCGCCGCCATAGAGGGCGGCGTCAAGCATTGCGGCGGCGACTGCGTCGCCCCCTCCTCCTGCTGCGACGATCAACCGCGTCATGAGCCCAAGACTACGGGGTCGGGCCCTTGACCACTCACCCTATAGTGGCTAGAGGCTATAGCCACTTGGACGAGGAGGAGACATGCCTCAGATTGAGGAGGCGCAGCCGAAGTATCTACAGATCGCGCACTTCATCCGCGATCAGATCCTTCGGGGTGACCTGCGGCCGGGGGATGAGGTGCCCTCGGAGCGACAGTTGGCGACGGACTGGAAGGTGTCCCGGCCGACCGCGGCGCGGTCGTTGGAGGCGCTGAGTCATCAAGGGCTCGTCGAGAAGCGGCAGGGGTCCGGCACGTACGTGCGGAGCCTTGAAGTGAACCGGCGGGCGCGCGAGTTGTACGGACGAGCCAGGCAGACCGGGAAGATCTACACGCCCGGCGAGTACGCGGTGATCACGTCCGCGGGGTGGCTGGACGCACCGGATCACGTTGCCGAGGCGTTGGGCCTGGTGAAGGATCGTCGGGCCGTGCACCGCCGGCGGGTCACCAACAATCAAGACGGGCCCATCACGCTGTCCACTTCGTGGTTCGCGCCGGACGTCGGCCAGCGGGCGCCCAAGCTGCTGGAGCCGGAGCGGATCCAAGAGGGGACCCTGATGTACGTCGAGAACATGACGGGGCGGCAGGGGAGTTATGCCGAAGACCGCATGTGTGCCCGGCAGGCGACGGACGAGGAGGCAGCGGACCTCCAGCTTGAGCCGGGATCGGCTGTCCTGATCGTGCATCACGTCGTCTTTGACCTCCAGGACCGGCCTTTGGAGTTCGCTGAAGCCACCTATCCGCCGCAGCGCTGGGCGTTCGAGCAGGGGTATCCACTCACCTGATGTTTCATCACTTCGGGGAACAGCTTGCGCGCCGCAAGTGGCTAATGCCACTATCCAGTAAGTGGCTAAGGCCACTTGATCGGAAGGAGGCACGGAGTGACGAGTCGGTGGCCGGACCAGGGAGCGCACTTACCTTGCCGAGGTTGTCGGGGACGTGGCTGGAAGAGGGTCAGTTCGCGTACGTCCCTGGCGCTCGCCGCTGCCGCCGACCGCACGCGTGCCACATCGAAGCGGCGCTGCCTCGACTGTGACGGCAGCGGCAAGGAGTGAGCGCGGATGGCTTACACGATCGACCGCTACCCCTCTGAGGACTCACCGCGACTCGGAGCAATGACCTTGCATCCAACCCCGGAGTCCGTACCCCGGGCGCGACGCTGGTTCCGGAAGTTCATCGCCCCCTATGAACCGGCCTGCTCGGTCGAGGACTGCGCGCTGATGATCTCGGAACTGGTTACCAACGCCATCACCTATGGGCAGGCTGATGACCCGTGGGTAGTGCGGGTGGAGTGGTTCCGCGAGAAGACCTCGCTGCGGGTCGAGGTGCATAACCCCGGCTTCCCGGCGAACGTCCGGCTGAGGTGCCCGGACGCCAACGACGCGCACGGCCGCGGGCTGCTGCTCGTCGACTCGATCGCAGAGTCGTGGTACTCCGGGCCCAGTTGCTTCGGTGGAACGGTGGTCTCCTTTGTGGTCGCCGATGCCTGGCCGTCGTGACGAGGGGAATACCTTCTGTTGGTACTGCGTGGGCGGAATCGTCGCTAGTCTGGTTGACCAGTTGACTTGGCCAATCTCGACAGGCGGCGGCGTTCATGGCGTATGAAGTGGAGGCACCGAAGTACGTACGCCTCGCCCAGACCATCCAGCAGCGCATCGAGGACGGCACGTACCCGCCCGGCACCCGCGTGCCCAGTGAGAACCAACTGGTGCAGGCGTTCGGAATGTCCCGTCCTACCGTCGTCCGGGCGCTGGAACTGCTGAAGCGTGACGGCTGGCTGGAGTCCCGGCAGGGATACGGCACTATCGTGCGCGGGAGACCTGCCGTCGTCGAAGACGACAAGAGCCGCCGGGGGAGTGAAGCACTCGCGCGTGATGAGTCGCAGACCCCGGGGCGGCTGGTCGAGGTCGCTCATGTCCCTGTGCCGGCGCGCGTCGCCTCCGTGCTCGGCTTGCCGAAGCGCGCCAAGGTCCTCATGCGCCGGTTCCTTGTCGAGGAGGACGGCGAACCCGTTGAGCTGGTCTCGTCGTACTTCCCCGCGGGGCTGGTCGAGGGCACCGAGTTGGAGAGTGCTGCTGTCTTGAGCGGCGGCACTCGCGCTCACCTTGAGACGCGTCAGAAGGTTCGCTTCGACCATGTGAAGGAACGTGTCTCGGCTCGGCTGCCTGAGCCGGGTGAGGCCGAGCTTCTGGAGCTCCCGGACGGTGTGCCCGTCCTCAGCGTCCTGGTCGTCGCGTGCGACGCTTCCGGTCAAGCCTTGCAAGTCTCTGAACTGCTGCTTCCCGCCGATCGGCAGGAGCTCGAGGACACTTACCGGCTCAGCTGAACCAGCGGGCTGCCCACTGCTGGGCTGTGACGTCCTGTCTCAGGTGCGTCGGGTGGCGAGTCGATAGACCACGTATGTAAAGCCAAGGATGACGTCGACCGCCGCCCATAGGCCGATGATGAGTCCCACGCCGATTGTGGTTCCGACGTCGCCCGCGTCCTCGCACAGCTTCAGGTCGTCGCCTGTCAGTCCTCGGCAGTCTTCGGGTGTGCCGCTCCCGCTCGCGGCGCCTGTGATCACCCAGATCAGGAACGCGATCTGGACGGCCAGGAAGAGCCACAGGAAGACGCGGCGTCGCTTCTTCGGCTGGGGTGTCGTCACGCCCTGGTAGGGGCTGCTTGGCGGCTCTTGCGGCGGCGCCGGCCAGGCGTCCGGTTGTGGTGTGGAGCCTTGGCGGTTGCGTGGACCCCATGACTGCGGCTCTTGAGCGCGGTGTTGTCTGCCCATGTCGCGCCCTCCTCTGCGCTGTTGGCTTCATGGTGCGCTTGCGGTGTCGGTGGCGCTCGTTGGCGGCTACCCAAGCAGCTTGACAAGTCAACTTGGCATCCCTAACTTCGAACTTGCTAAGTCAACTTGTCAGGCGGCAGGTTGATCCATCTCAGAAGGAGAATGCTCTGTGCGTGTGATCCGCGTTGACGCCTCGTCCGCGACGATCCTGCTGACCGAAGGGCCCGCACCGAAGGTGCGTGACCGCCAGACCGGTGAGATTGCCAAGGACGCCGTGAGCGGCGAGGCGCTGATGACCGTCGGCGTCGTCTTCATCGACGAGGGGGACTCGTCTCTCATCCAGGTCACCGTTCCCGAAAGCGGCGTGACGGAGGGCCTGACCGTCGGTGCCCCGGTGTCGTTGCCGGGGCTAATCGCCCGGCCATGGGAAAGCGTGTTCAACGGCCAGCAGCGGCACGGCATCGCCTACCGCGCCACCGCCATCGCGCCGGGCGCGTTCCCGGTCGCTCAGGCGGGCTGATCGTCGTGACGGACCTGATCACGTTGGCCGAGCTGGGCGCGCCGCTCGCTGCGATTGGCGGCGCGGCCTACGTCCGGCACGCCAACCCGGCCGCGTACTGGTCCTCGGTCGGGCTGCCGGTCTCGGTGGCCCGGCTGCTGGCCTCGTACTCCTCGACCATGGACGCTTGCGGCCTGACCGTCGAGCCGTCCCGGTTGCGGGTACTGGCCATCAAGGCGACCAGCCGCAGGGATATACGGCCCCTCCCGCCTCGCCGAGGCATCATCCGTCCCACCACCACCGGCCTGCGTGTCCGGCTTCGGCTCGCGCCGGGCCAGGAACCCGCCGACGTTGCCGCTTCGGCGGAACGCCTTCGCCATGCCTGGGGCGTTCACGCCGTGTACGTGCGGGACGTCAAGCCCGGTGTCGTGGAACTGCGGCTCGTCGGCTTCGACGTCCTGCGGAAGGTGCGGATGCCTCGCCGGACCGACGTCGGTCCGCTCCGCGTGCCGGTGGCTCT
The DNA here is from genome assembly GCF_043198595.1 of Streptomyces sp. NPDC048751. Taxonomy (NCBI): domain Bacteria; kingdom Bacillati; phylum Actinomycetota; class Actinomycetes; order Kitasatosporales; family Streptomycetaceae; genus Streptomyces; species Streptomyces sp. NPDC048751. The sequence continues at coordinate 115,570 of NZ_JBICUX010000002.1, read as the reverse complement.
GCGGGAGGACGCAACCGCCTTCGTACGGGACTACCGGGCTGTGCCCCACGAACTCGTGCTCGGCGCCACGCTGTCCGGCAAGTCCATGTTCCTGCGGAACCTGCTGGCCGGGCTGGCCGCTCAGCCGGTGGTCCTGGTCGGGATCGACTGCAAGCGCGGGGTGGAGCTGGCGCCGTTCGCTCCCCGGCTCTCGGCGCTGGCGACCGACCCGGAACAGGCGGCCGAACTGCTGCCCGTGCTCGTCAAGGAAATGGAGGACCGATACGACCTGATCAAAGCGCGGCAGGGCATCGCGCCCGGCACCCCGGATGAGCTGATCACCTCGGACGTCTGGGGCCTGCCGGAGGACGAACGCCCGGCTCCCATCGTGCTGTTCGTCGACGAAGTGGCAGAGCTCTTCCTCGTCGCCACGAGGAAGGAGGAGGAGCGACGGGACGAGATGGTCACCCAGCTCATCCGGCTCGCCCAGCTCGGCCGCGCGGCCGGCATCTACCTGGAGGTCTGCGGGCAGCGCTTCGGAGCCGAGCTGGGCAAGGGAGCGACCATGCTCCGGGCTCAGCTCACCGGCCGTGTCTGCCACCGGGTGAACGACGAGGCGTCCGCGAAGATGGCGCTCGGTGACATCGCCCCTGAGGCTGTCCTGGCCTCCTGTGCCATCGCGGCCGAGTTGCCCGGCCTCGCCGTCATCGGCGACACGTCCGGCGGCTGGTCCCGCATCCGCACCCCTTACCTGTCGCTCGCCGACGCTGCGGCCATCTGCCGCGAGACGGCACACCTCGCCCCGGACGTTCCGGCGCTCGCGCCGTTCCGGCCCCACGTCCCGCCCGTGCCGGTAAAGGAGTCCGGCCCCCTGGCCACTCCTCAGCCGATCACCGAGTAACCGACTCGCTCCCACGGTCGGCGCGGCCGTCCCGCGCCAAGTCCCTACCCCACCCATGCCTGGAACCGGAAGGAGTGGCCGTGCGCGCCCTGCCCGTCCGTGTGGACGCCGTACTCGTTCAAGCCCTGATCGCCGCCGCGCTGTCCTTCGCTCACCTGCATGACCTGGCGCTGGCCGCCGGACAGGACGGTTGGAAGGCGTGGGCCTATCCGGTCTCCGTCGACCTGCTGTTGGTGGCGGCCTGGCGGCGTCTGCGCTCCGGTGAGGCGAAAACGGCCGGGTGGTGCTGGTTCCTCGTCGCACTGACGGCGTCCCTCGGCGCCAATGTCGCCACCGCCGGACTGCTCGACTTGGAGAACGTACCGGCTTGGCTCCGCATCCTCGTCGCTGGCTGGCCCGCAGTCGCCTTCCTGGGCGGCACGCTGCTCGCTCACGGAGCAACGAATCCCAGCACGGACCTGGCGGCGGCACCGGAACCACCTTCGACGGCACAGGCGCCGGAGCCGACCGCCACAGACATCGAGCCGCCCACGGCTGCGCCCGAACTACCGGCCTCCGCACCGCAGTCGGCTCCACCGCCTCCGTCCCCGGTACCACCCGCGCTCGTCACCCTCGCCCGCAAGGTCGCCGACGAGCACCGCGCCCGGACCGGAACTGACATCGACACCTCGACCCTTCGCGCCCGGCTCGGTGTCCCGATGCCGCTCGCCGAAGCCATCACCACCCAACTCACCTGACCCGGAGGAATCTCCCCCTTGCGCCCGTCCACGCTCCGCGCGCTGAAGCGCGCCGCCGAGCTGACCCGACAGAACCGCCTGACCGAAGCCGTGCTGATCGCCGAACCGGTGATCCTCGCCGCCGACAGCTACGAGGGCGACGAGATCTTGCGCTGGCTGGCCGACCACGTCACCGACTTCACCGGCGAGACCAACAAGGAGATGCCCTGATGTCAGCCAACCGCCGTTTCCGCCGCGTCGTCCGCATCGGCCCCGTCCAGGTCGGCACCTACTACGACGGCCGGGGCCGCGAGAAGCACACCGCCGCCTGCACGGCTCCCCGCTGCGGCTTCGCCACCGACTACGACAGCCGCGCCGCCGCCGAGCTGGCCGCGCGCACCCACCGCTGCCGCGTCCGCTGAGGAGTGCCCGTGACCGTCTCGCTGCCGCTCGTCTTCGTCCTGGGCGTCATCGCCTGGGCCGCGATCAAGTTCCTCGGCGTCCGCCTCTGGGTCGCCGTCGTGATCGCGCTGTTCGGCTTCTGGCTCTCGCACACCATCCTCGCCCCGGCCATCGAGTCCGGCACCCGCTCCGGAGTCGACGTCGTCAACGGCACCCACGAATAACACCCCGACCGACAAGGAGTCCCGCGATGTTCCGCCCCAAGCTGCCCGACACCCCACACGTTCCGAGCATCACCACCCACATCCCGCAGGATCACGCCCCGGCTCCTTCCGCCGGCCGCTCGGTCGCCCCGTTCGTGGGGGTCGGCGCCGGTGCGGTTGCCGCGGTGGTGGTCGTCGGTGTTGTCCTCACCGCGCTCCTGGCGGCGGTCGCCGTTTCGGCCGTGTCCGTGGCCATCGCCGCCGTGGTCCTGCGCTCCCTCGTCACTGGCGCCAACAGGCGCTGACCGGCCGCCGGGGCGGCAAACGCCGCCAAGCATCCCGCCGCCCCGGGGCCGTACCTCCCAACCGCGAAACAGCCGAAAGGAAGACCCATCATCACCCGGCAGACTCCGCCCCCGCTGGCGGAACTCTCCATGCTGGCCTCCCTCGGCACCATGCCCGAGCTGGCCCGCCAACTTTCCGGCCTGGGCGGCTGCACGAATCCTGTGCGCCTCGATGGCCACCGCACCGAGTACGCGGTTGACCAGACGACCGGAGAGATCGGGCGCGTCCTCCACCACCTCGATTCGTCCTCCCTGCCCGCCGGATGTCTCCTCGTCCGCTGCAACAACCGTCGCGCCACCCGCTGCGCGGCCTGCGCGGAGGTCTACCGCCGAGACACCTTCCACCTGATCACCGCCGGACTCCGCGGCGGCAAGGGCACCGCCGAACAGGTCGGCACGCACCCGCGCGTCTTCGCCACCCTCACCGCACCGAGCTTCGGCCCGGTCCACAACCGTCCCTCCAGCGGCCGGCCCTGCCGCTGCGGTGCCCGGCACGACGAGACAGCCCCGGCCCTCGGTACGCCCCTCGATCCGGACGCATACGACTACGAAGCGGCCGTGCTCTGGAACGCCCACGCCGGAGCCCTCTGGCGGCGCTTCTCGATCTACCTGCGCCGTGAGATCGCCAAGCGCGCCGGACTCACCCAACGCGCGTTTCGGCATCACGCACGCGTGTCCTTCGCCAAGGTCGCCGAGTACCAGAAGCGGGGCGCCGTCCACTTCCACGCGGTCATCCGCCTGGACGGCCCGGAGGGCGGCGACACGGCCCCTCCCGCCTGGGCCTCCGCCGAGCTGCTGGCCGACGCCATCCATGCCGCCGCCACCGCCACCCGCGTCAACGGACCCGATGTCGACGGCCGAGTCCACACCTTCACCTTCGGCCGTCAACTCGACGTACGCACCATCCGCTCCGCCGACTTCGGCGGCGGCCAAGAGCTGACCGAACGGGCCGTCGCCGCGTACATCGCTAAGTACGCCACCAAAGGCGCCGAGACAGCGACCGGCACCCTGGACCGGCCGATCCGCTTCCTCGCTGAACTGGCACAGGCACGGATCACCGACCACGCGCGGCACATGATCCGGACGGCCTGGACCCTCGGCGCACGCAATGACCTCGAACACCTCCGCCTGCGCGCCTGGGCCCACATGCTCGGCTTCCGTGGCCACTTCTCCACCAAGTCCCGCCGCTACTCCACCACTCTCGGCGCCCTCCGCGACGCCCGCGCCGAATGGCGCCGCGCCCAAGCCGCCATGGCCGCTCCCCAGGACGGCGAAACCACGCTCGTCCTCGCCCACTGGGTCTTCGCCGGAACCGGCCTCAGCACCGGTGAGCAATGGCTGGCCGCTTCCCTCGAACCCGCCCCCGGAACGGAAGGAGAACCGACATGGACGCCCGTCGCGACGAGCTGATGACCGTCCGCCAAGTCCTGGATGAGCTGGGCGGTGTCTCCCGTCGGACGTTTTACCGCTGGCGAGAACTGGGGTACGGGCCAGCCGCATTCAAGCTGCCCAACGGGGAGCTGCGGGTTCGGCGGAGCGACTTCAACACATGGCTGCGACAGCTGGAGGAGGCGGCGTGAAGTCTCTCGATGTGAAGGTCTGGGGAGTCCGTAAGCGGGACACCAAAACGCCCTCGTACGGTGTCCGCTGGTCCGTCGCAGGCGATGTGTTCTCGGAGTCCTTCCGCACCAAGGCGCTCGCCGACCACTACCGCACGAAGCTCATGCGTGCGATGCGCGAGGGCGAGGAGTTCGACACGGAGTCGGGACTTCCGGCCTCGATGGAAGAGAAGAAGTCGGCCGTGTCGTGGTACGCCTTCGCTCTCCGATACCTCGCCATGAAATGGCCTCATGCCGCCCCTAACACACGGGACGGCATCAACGAAGCCCTCACCAGTGTGACCCTGGGACTCCTCGACGAGCGCGCCGGACGACCGTCCGACGAGGATCTCCGCAGAGCATTGCGCAACTGGGCCTTCGTGCTGCCAGGGCCCGATGACCGGGAAGTCCCGGACGACGTGCGGAACGTTCTCCACTGGGTGTCCAAGGCATCCCGGCCGCTCTCCGATCTCGCTGAAGCGGCCACGGCTCGCACGGTCCTCGACTCGCTCAAGCTCAAGCTCGACGGCACGGCGGCAGCGGCGGAGACCGTGCGGCGCAAGCGTCGGACACTCGTCAACGCCGCGAACTACGCCGTCGACCTGGGGGAGCTGCGTGAGAACCCCATCACGGCTGTCCGCTGGCAGAAGCCGAAAGTGTCCAACCAGGTCGACCCGCGGGTTGTCGCCAATCCGGAGCAGGCACGGAACCTCCTGGCGGCGGTTTCCTACGTGGGCGGGTACCGGCGTGCTCGTGGTCGTCGCCTCGTGGGTCTGTTCGCTGCCATGTACTTCGGTGGCCTGCGGCCGGCGGAAGCGGTCGGACTCGTCGAGACGGACCTGAAGCTTCCCGAGCAGGGCTGGGGCTCGGCGCTGCTCCACCGGACCCGGCCGTCCGTCGGCAAGCAGTGGACCGACTCGGGGGAGACCCATGACGACCGCGGGCTGAAGAACCGGCCGACCGAGGACGTGAGGCGGGTGCCGATCCCGCCTCACCTCGTCGCCGTGCTCCGCGAGCACCTGGCCACCTTCGGCACGGCGGACGACGGACGGCTCTTCTTCAGTGAGAAGGGCTCGGTCGTCCCGTCCTCGACCTACTACCGCGTGTGGCAGGAAGCTCGGCTCCTCGCGCTTCCGCCGGCCATTGCGGCCTCGCCGCTCGCGAGTCGACCGTACGACCTCCGGCATTCGGCGCTGTCGACGTGGCTCAACGCCGGTGTCGACCCAACCGAGGTGGCCGAGCGCGCCGGCAACAGTGTCGAGGTCCTGCTGACCCGCTACGCGAAGTGCCTCGACGGACGGCAGGACGTCGCCAACCGGCGTATCGAGGACCTCCTGCGCGAATACGAGTGAGGCACCCTGTACCTCATTGAGGCTCCGGGCATCTTGTCCGGAGCCTCTCTCGTTTTGAGCCCTACCCGCTGCGATGCTTCGAGCCGAGAGCGGACGAGGGGGGGGCTCGTGGAGCTGAAGGTCACGCGCTGGAAGCGGTACGGACATGATCGCCTGTACGCGAATCTGCCGGATGGCACCGCGGTCGGCTGGGCGGATGTCAGGACGGGGCACATTACGGTCCTGGTCGCCGAGTACCGCGACGACGTGGTTGCCGTGCTGACACGCCACTTACGGAACGACTCCGAGTCGGTCATGCCACAGAGGGCACCTGAGGCTGAGGCGCGCCCGATGCTGCCGCCTTTGACGTCGGCCGACGACCTGTCCACCAACCGCCCTGGTGAGTCCCTCCGAGACCTGCTCGATAAATCCGGCGTAGGCCTGATTGAGCGGCTCGTCTCACAGCTCTTGCGTCGTCGCACAGAGTGGGACTCCTGGCAGAAGGGACTCGCGGGGGAGAGGAGAGTGGGAGCCGAGCTGAACCGTTTGGTGAGTCACGGCTGGCGGGTCCTGCATTCCATCCCCCTGGCCGACAAGGTGGACGTCGATCACTTGCTGGTCGGGCCCGGAGGCGTGTTCAGCATCAACACCAAGCACCACCACAAAAAGGCTGTATGGGTCGGCGACGATTCCGTGAAGGTCAATCACGGAAAGCCGGCCCCCTACGCGCGCAAGAGCCGGGCGGAAGCTAAGCGGGTAGCCCGAGTGCTTGAGCACTATTGCGGCTTTCCTGTCCCAGTGGAGCCCGTGCTCGTCTTCGTCGGCGTGACCGATCTGAAGGTGGTTGCCACACAGCTCAGCGTGCGCGTGTACCAGGAGCGTCAGGTGGCGGCACTGGCGCCGCTCTCCGGGGTGCTGACGGCCGAACAGGTCGAGCACGTGTACAGCGTTGCTCGTCATCGCCAGGCCTGGCGCCAGTTCCCGCCGACGGCGACACCAAAGGTTTGAGCACGTGGGCGTCTCCGACGCTCCCGAATGATCGTCGGAGCCTCGTCGTTAACCCGCCTGTGCAGGCCGCGCGGCTGGGGCCTGTTCGGAGGAGAGTAGGCGCTCAAGGCTCCTTCGCTCGCTATTGAGCACAGCGAGCATTCGAGTACGTGTGTGCTCGAAGTCAGGCTCGACCTCGACGCCGAGGTCATGGCGCAGGGTGACCCGCAGCAGATACACCCCGTCGGACAGGGGGCCGCTGAACCAATCTTTGGCCCGGTTGTACGACCTGTCTGGGGCAGGGCTGCTCGCCAATTGCTTCACCACGGTGTACCCGACTCCGAGCGCCCTATTGAGGGAAGAGGCGATCTCGTTGACGTCCTTCGGCAGTGCCATCTGGGCCAAGGAGTACTGCTCTGCCCAGGCTTCCTTCGCGGCATCGAGGACTGCTGGTTCGGCGCTTTCACTGCGCTCGGCCGCTAGGACTGCGTCTCGGGCAGCGACCCGGTAAGCGCGAGCCGTGGTATTCAAACGGGCATAGAGATCCCGCCTGGCTTCCTGCGCTCGGTCGTGGCGGTCCTCGGCCCGTTCACGATCGGCGCGCTGGTTCTGCTCCCGGGTGACGCGCTGGCTGAGCAATGCCCCACCCAGGGTTCCACCCAACGTTCCTCCGACGCCGATGAGCGCAACTGCAAGCGTGGTCACGTCCACGAGATCCCCCACCTCGTCCGATCATTTGCCCGCCGGCGGCGGTCGTCAGTCTTCCCACCCTCGACGCCGTGCACTACTGGGACGACGATAGCGAGCAGCGCGGCTGCTCGACTTCGATGCGCTGCGCCACCTGCGGGAATGCCTCAAGATCCCGTCCACGCCTCGTCCACAGCCCCCGACATACGGCCGCTCCGAGCGGCACATGCCTGCACATACGCGAAGACCCCGTCTCAGCGAAAGCGCTGATGGCGGGGTCTTTGGGCACCTGTTCCAAGGTGCCCCCGGCAGGATTCGAACCTGCGCACACGGCTCCGGAGGCCGTTGCTCTATCCCCTGAGCTACGGGGGCGTGTCGGGTGCGGGCTGCTTGCTCGCGGCGACGGGTAGAACACTACCAGCTCTGGCGGGGTGATCAGGAACGGGTTTCCGGGCCGGTGGTGCCGTGCTCGTTGCCGTGTGTTGGTCGCGGCCCCTTCCTGTTCGCTCCCTCGGGGCGGAAGTACGGAAAACGCGGACGCGGTGGCCGGTGCCGACCTACTCTCGAGTTGTGCCAGGCGCGTCGGGTCGGGTGCTTGTTGTGGACGACAACAAGGTCATCCGGCAGTTGATCAGGGTCAATCTCGAGCTGGAGGGCCTCGAGGTCGTGACCGCGGCCGATGGTGCCGAGTGTCTTGAAGTGGTTCATCAGGTGCGGCCCGATGTCATCACCCTCGATGTCGTCATGCCTCGACTGGACGGGCTCAGCACCGCCGCCCGGCTGCGGGCGGATCCGCGGACCCGGCATGTGCCTCTCGCCATCGTCAGTGCCTGCACCCCGTACGAGATCGAGGCCGGGCTCGATGCCGGCGTCGACGCCTTCCTCGCCAAGCCCTTCGAGCCCGCTGAACTCGTGCGGCTCGTACGGCAGTTGGTCGAACGGGGGCAGGGGCGTGTCGACGGGGGGAGTGGTGAGGGGGCGTTCGGGGACGTCCTCGGTGCGGGGGAGGCCGAGCGGGCCGGGCGAGCCGGTGCGTGATCAAGGGGGAGTGCGGGCCGCCGTCTGAGCAGCCTGCCTCGCGTTACGTCCGCTCCTTCCCGTTCGGACGCCTCCCCGCTGTCCACATCCCGGACCCTCCCCAAACCGGCTCGCATACCCATGCCCCTTCTCCCCTACGCTTGTCCCGTGACCCCTGTCGAGCTCTCGCGCACCGTGCTGCACGCCGTGCGTCGCGCTGTCGACCAGGGGGAACTGAATGTGACCGTGCCGGAGCGGGTCGTGGTCACTCCGCCGGGGCCCGGGGGGTGTGGGGACTACGCCACCAACGTCGCCCTGCAACTCGCCCGCCCCGCCGGGCAGCCGCCCCGTCGCGTCGCCGAGGTGCTCCGGCCCTACCTCGCCCGTGCCGAGGGTGTCGGCGATGTCGAGATCACCGGGCCCGGTTTCCTCAACATCCATCTTGAGCGGTCCGCTTCCTACGCTGTTGTGCAGCAGGTTCTCGATCACGGCGAGCGGTACGGGTACTCCGACGCCCTCGCCGGGCAGCTCGTCGAGCTGCGGGTGCCGTACGAGATCCGTGCCGAGGTGCTCGCCGACGCGCTCGCCCGGATCGTCGGGTCGCAGGGTGGGCGGGTGGAGGTCGAGCACCGGGAGCCCGTCAATCTGCGGCCCGTGCCGGCGCCCGAGGACCCCGCGCCGCTCGGGCTCGACGCCGCCCGGTGGGCTCTTCTTCATCCCGCTCCGCACGACCGGCCGCGCATCAGCGCCGAGCATCTCGTCCAGCGGGAGAGCAATCCTCTCTTCCGGGTGCGGTACGCGCACGCCCGCACCCGGGCCGTCAGCCGCAACGCCGCCGACCTCGGCTTCACCGCCGACATCGCCGACCTCGGCTTCACCGCCGACGCAGCCGACCTCCGGTTCACCGCCGACACAGTCGGCCTCGGCTTCACCACCGACGCCGCCACCCCCGGCCTCACCGCCGAGACCGGCCCAGCCGCTGAGCACACCCTCCTCAGCGCCCTCGCCGACCACCCCCGCATCCTCGCTCAAGCCGCATCGCACCGTACGCCCCACCGTCTCGCCCGGCACCTCGTCACCGTCGCCGATGGCGTCCTGGCCGTTCTGCCCGCCGTTCTCCCGCGTGGTGAGGAGAAACCCTCGGCCGCCCACCGTGCCCGGCTCGCGCTCGCCGAAGCCGCCGGGGCGGTGCTGGCCGGTGGCCTGTCCCTGCTCGGCATCGACGCACCCGACCACCTCTGAAAGAAACACGTCAGACATGAGCCGATCCGCACACCCCGCCGGGCCCCGTTACGCCGATGTGCTCCCCGAGGGCCACTACACCGCCCCGCCGGCCGACCTCAACGCCCTCGACCCCAAGGTGTGGGCGCAGACCGTCACCCGGGATGCCGAAGGAGTCGTCACCGTCGGCGGGCTCCCGGTGACCCGGCTCGCCGAGGAGTTCGGCACCCCCGCCTACGTCCTCGACGAGGCCGACTTCCGCGCCCGTGCCCGCGCCTGGCGCAGCGCGTTCGGGACCGACGCCGACGTCTTCTACGCCGGGAAGGCGTTCCTCTCCCGTGCCGTCGTGCGCTGGCTGCATGAGGAGGGGCTCAACCTGGACGTGTGCTCCGGGGGCGAGCTCGCCACCGCCCTCTCCGCCGGCATGCCCGCCGACCGCATCGCCTTCCACGGCAACAACAAGTCCACGGACGAGATCCACCGCGCGATCACGGCAGGCGTCGGGCGCATCGTGCTCGACTCCTTCCAGGAGATCGTCCGGGTCGCGCACATCGCGCAGTCCCTGGGCAAGCGGCAGCGCGTGCAGATCCGAATCACCGTCGGCGTCGAGGCGCACACGCACGAGTTCATCGCCACCGCGCACGAGGACCAGAAGTTCGGGATTCCGCTGGCCGGCGGGCAGGCCGCCGAGGCCGTGCGCCGGGCGCTCCAGCTCGACGGGATCGAGCTGATCGGGATCCACAGCCACATCGGGTCGCAGATCTTCGACATGTCCGGGTTCGAGGTCGCCGCGCACCGGGTGGTGGGGCTGCTCAAGGACATCCGGGACGAGCACGGGGTCGAGCTGCCGGAGATCGACCTCGGCGGCGGGCTCGGGATCGCGTACACCAGCGACGACGATCCGCGTGAGCCGCACGAGATCGCCAAGGCCCTGACCGAGATCGTCACGCGTGAGTGCGAGGGGGCCAAGCTCCGCACTCCGCGCATCTCCGTGGAGCCCGGGCGCGCCATCGTCGGGCCGACCGCCTTCACGCTGTACGAGGTCGGCACCATCAAGCCGCTCGACGGGCTGCGGACGTACGTCTCCGTGGACGGCGGCATGTCGGACAACATCCGCACCGCGCTGTACGACGCCGAGTACAGCGTCGCTCTCGTCTCCCGCACCTCCGACGCCGCGCCGATGCTCGCGCGGGTCGTCGGCAAGCACTGTGAGAGTGGCGACATCGTCGTGAAGGACGCGTTCCTGCCGGCCGACCTGGCACCGGGTGACCTGATCGCCGTACCGGCCACCGGCGCGTACTGCCGGTCCATGGCGAGCAACTACAACCACGTGCTCCGTCCGCCCGTCGTCGCCGTGAACGACGGTGAGGCCCGCGTGATCGTGCGACGCGAGACCGAGGAGGACCTCCTGCGTCTCGATGTCGGGTGATTCCGCCGGCGAGAAAAGAAGGAAAAAAGAAGGGGTGGAAGATCTACGGTCTTCCACCCCGGTACAAATGAAATCGACGTCTCACAATCCGGACATGGGATAGAAACTCCCGTCCGGTGAGTGAGACTGGTCCAACCGTAGACGGTATGAGGAAACGAGGTCGGATGATGCGTACGCGTCCGCTGAAGGTGGCGCTGCTGGGCTGTGGAGTGGTCGGCTCAGAGGTGGCGCGCATCATGACGACGCACGCCGACGACCTCGCCGCCCGGATCGGTGCCCCGGTGGAACTCGCGGGTGTGGCCGTGCGGCGGCCCTCCCGGGTGCGGGAGGGGATCGACCCCGGCCTCGTCACCACCGACGCGACCGCCCTCGTCAAACGCGGTGACATCGACGTCGTCGTCGAGGTCATCGGCGGGATCGAGCCCGCGCGCTCCCTCATCACCACCGCCTTCGAGCACGGCGCCTCCGTCGTCTCCGCCAACAAGGCGCTCCTCGCCCAGGACGGCGCTGCGCTGCACGCCGCCGCCGAGGCCAACGACAAGGACCTCTACTACGAGGCCGCCGTCGCCGGTGCCATCCCGCTGATCCGGCCGCTGCGCGAGTCCCTCGCCGGTGACAAGGTCAACCGGGTGCTCGGGATCGTCAACGGGACCACCAACTTCATCCTCGACAAGATGGACTCCACGGGCGCCGGTTACCAGGAGGCCCTCGACGAGGCCACCGCGCTCGGGTACGCGGAAGCCGACCCCACCGCCGACGTCGAAGGCTTCGACGCCGCCGCCAAGGCCGCCATCCTCGCCGGGATCGCCTTCCACACGCGCGTACGTCTCGACGACGTCTACCGCGAGGGCATGACCGAGGTGACGGCGGCCGACTTCGCCTCCGCCAAGGAGATGGGCTGCACCATCAAGCTCCTCGCCATCTGCGAGCGGGCGGTGGACGGCGGATCGGTCACCGCGCGCGTGCACCCCGCGATGATTCCGCTGAGCCACCCCCTCGCCTCCGTGCGCGGCGCGTACAACGCCGTGTTCGTGGAGTCCGACGCGTCCGGGCAGCTCATGTTCTACGGGCCGGGCGCCGGCGGCGCCCCCACGGCCTCCGCCGTACTCGGCGACCTCGTCGCCGTCTGCCGCAACCGACTCAGCGGGGCAACGGGGCCCGGCGAGTCGGCCTACGCTGCCCTGCCCGTCTCGGGCATGGGCGACGTCGTCACGCGCTACCACATCAGCCTCGACGTCGCCGACAAACCGGGCGTCCTCGCCCAGGTGGCCACCGTGTTCGCCGAGCACGGAGTGTCCATCGATACGGTTCGGCAGCAGGGCAAGGACGGCGAGGCGTCCCTCGTCGTCGTCACCCACCGCGCGTCCGACGCCTCCCTCACCGGGACCGTCGAGGCGTTGCGCAAGCTCGACACCGTGCGGGGTGTCGCCAGCATCATGCGGGTTGAAGGAGAGTAACCAGCAATGACCCACCAGTGGCGCGGAATCATCGAGGAGTACCGGGACCGGTTGCCGGTATCCGACACCACGCCGGTCGTGACGCTCCGCGAGGGCGGCACGCCCCTCGTGCCCGCGCAGGTGCTCTCCGAGCGCACGGGCTGCGAGGTCCACCTCAAGGTGGAGGGTGCCAACCCCACCGGGTCCTTCAAGGACCGCGGTATGACCATGGCGATCACGCGGGCCAAGGAGGAGGGCGCGAAGGCCGTCATCTGCGCCTCCACCGGCAACACCTCCGCCTCGGCCGCCGCGTACGCGGTGCGCGCGGGTATGGTTTCGGCCGTTCTTGTGCCGCAGGGCAAGATCGCGCTTGGCAAGATGGGGCAGGCGCTCGTCCACGGCGCCAAGATCCTCCAGGTCGACGGCAACTTCGACGACTGCCTCACCCTGGCCCGCGCGCTGAGCGACAACTACCCGGTGTCGCTGGTCAATTCGGTCAACCCGGTACGTATCGAGGGTCAGAAGACGGCCGCGTTCGAGATCGTCGACATGCTGGGCGACGCCCCCGACATCCACGTCCTGCCGGTGGGCAACGCGGGCAACATCACCGCGTACTGGAAGGGCTACACGGAATACGCCACCGATGGCGTGGCCGGAAAGACGCCCCGGATGTGGGGCTTCCAGGCGTCCGGCAGCGCCCCGATCGTGCGCGGCGAGGTCGTCAAGGACCCGTCGACGATCGCCACCGCGATCCGCATCGGCAACCCCGCCTCGTGGCAGTACGCGCTGGCCGCGCGGGACGAGTCCGGGGGCTTCATCGACGAGGTGACGGACCGTGAAATCCTGCGCGCCTACCGGCTGTTGGCCGCGCAGGAGGGTGTCTTCGTGGAGCCCGCGTCCGCCGCGTCCGTGGCCGGTCTGCTGAAGGCCGCCGAGCAGGGCAAGGTCGACCCGGGGCAGCGGATCGTGTGCACCGTGACCGGCAACGGTCTGAAGGATCCCGACTGGGCCGTAGCCGGCGCTCCGCAGCCGGTCACCGTCCCGGTCGACGCGGCGACGGCGGCCGAGCGCCTCGGCCTCGCCTGATCGCCTCGCCTGATCGCCTTCCTGATCAGAGGCATGGAACGGCGTTCAAGGGGTTAACCCTTCCGAGGGTGCACAAGGGGCCTACGACACGCATCGTGCGCCTCCTGTGCGCCCTATGTCGCCACAGAACCTTCCTTCGATAGGCTGTACTGAACCCGCCCGCCGCATATGCCCTCGCGCATGGCTCGGCGCCGTGCCGTCTTCGCGGCCGAGGGTTTTCCCGTACGTATCGAATGTCATTCGACAGTCACGCAGCTCAAGGAGAGTCATCGAGCGATGGCCGGTCCAGCGTTCCGCGCCGCCGCCGTCCGGGTGCGCGTCCCCGCCACCAGCGCCAACCTCGGCCCGGGCTTCGACGCCCTCGGCCTGGCCCTGGGCTTGTACGACGACGTGGTCGTCCGGGTGGCCGACTCCGGGCTGCACATCGACATCGCGGGTGAGGGCAGCGAGACGCTCCCGCGCGACGAGAGCCACCTCCTCGTCCGCTCCCTGCGCACCGCGTTCGACCTGCTGGGCGGGCAGCCGCGCGGCCTGGAGATCGTCTGCGCCAACCGCATCCCGCACGGCCGCGGCCTGGGCTCCTCCTCGGCCGCCATCTGCGCCGGCATCGTCGCCGCGCGTGCCGTGACCATAGGCGGCGAGGCCAGGCTCGACGACACGGCCCTCCTGGAGCTCGCCACCGAGATCGAGGGCCACCCCGACAACGTGGCGGCCTGTCTGCTCGGCGGCTTCACGCTCTCCTGGATGGAGGCCGGCGCCGCCCGGGCGATCAGGATGGCGCCCGCCGATTCCATCGTTCCGGTGGTTTTCGTGCCGGGGAAGCCCGTGCTCACGGAGACGGCGCGAGGACTGCTGCCGCGCACCGTCCCGCACGTCGACGCCGCCACCAACGCGGGCCGCGCGGCCCTGCTCGTCGAGGCCCTGACCAGGCGCCCCGAGCTGCTGCTGCCCGCCACCGAGGACCGCCTCCACCAGGAGTACCGCGCGCCGGCCATGCCGGAGAGCGCCGCGCTGGTGGAGCGGCTGCGGGCCGACGGAGTCCCGGCAGTCATCTCAGGTGCGGGACCCACCGTCCTCGCGCTCGTCGACGCCGACAGCGCCGACAAGGTGTCCCATCTGGCAGGCGAGGGGTGGGCCGCCAACCGGCTCGACCTCGACGCCCAGGGAGCGAGCGTGCTGCCGCTCGCCACCTCCAGTGACATGTAGAAGCCGGCGTTAGCCGGATTTCGAGAGGGGGAATGTTTGTTGGATCCGGTAGTGTTAACCTCAAGTCTGCACCCGACCCCACCATGGCGAGGTGCTTCGTGTCCCCGTCCGGGACAGACATTCTTCCGGGAGTCTCCCAAAAAGCCACTCTGTGTTCCGTACGTCGCACCTGGGCAGTACGCCGTATGCGGGCATTGAGCGGGCCACTGGGCACGCTCCGGAATCGGTGCTACCACGCCACGTGACACTGGGTGCCACGGCTCGAGGAAGCGCCATCACCAGAAATCTCTTCCGCCGCTTTGGCGGACCACCGCCCCGGCTTCGTCCACACCAAAAGGACCGAAGTCGGACAGCACAACCGGTCGCCGAGCCAGACAGGCCGACGTCCGCTCCAGGGAAGGACCCTTCGTGAGCGACACCACCGATCTGATGGGCGCACGTGTCGAGGAGACCGCTGCCGCGCCCGCCACGGACGCCTCCGCGCCTGCCACCGGTGCCGGCTCCCGGCGGCGCCGCGGTACCGGCCTCGAGGGCATGGTGCTGGCCGAGCTGCAGCAGGTCGCATCCGGCCTCGGAATCAGGGGCACCGCGCGCATGCGCAAGAGCCAGCTGATCGAGGTCATCAAGGAGGCGCAGGCGGGAGGAGGCGCCGCCCCGGCCGCGAAGGCCGACACCGCCGCCGGCGAGACCAAGCCGAAGCGCCGCGCCACCTCCAAGGCCCGTACGGGCGAGGCTGCCGCCGAGAAGAAGGCGGAGAAGGCGACTGACGCCCCCGCCGAGCAGGCCGTGGCCCAGCAGCAGATCGAGATCCCCGGCCAGCCGTCCCCCAAGGCCTCCGCTCCGGCCGAGCAGCAGAGCGCGTCCGCCGAGGAGGCTCCCACCGAGCGCCGTCGCCGCCGTGCGACCGCCGACGCGGGCGCGCCGGCGAACAGCCCCGAGACGGTCGCCGCCGAGGCGAAGAACGAGGCCAGGGCCGAGACCCCGGCCCAGCCGCAGGGCGACGCCAAGGCCGACGCCGACGGCGGCGAGGGCCGTCGCCGGGACCGCCGTGAGCGCGGCCGTGACCGTGGCGAACGCGGGGACCGCGGCGACCGCGGCGGTGACCGTGGTGACCGCGGTGACCGCCGTAAGAGCGACGACCAGCAGGGTGGCCAGCAGCGCGGTCAGCAGCAGAGCCAGCAGCAGGGCGGCGGCCGTCAGGACCGTAACGCCGGTCCGCAGGACGACGACGACTTCGACGGTGGCCGCCGTGGCCGTCGCGGCCGCTACCGCGACCGCCGTGGCCGCCGGGGTCGCGACGACATCGCCCCCGAGCCGCAGATCGCCGACGACGACGTCCTGATCCCCGTCGCGGGCATCCTGGACATCCTCGACAACTACGCCTTCATCCGTACGTCGGGCTACCTGCCCGGGCCGAACGACGTGTACGTCTCCCTCGCCCAGGTCCGCAAGAACGGCCTGCGCAAGGGTGACCACATCACCGGTGCCGTGCGTCAGCCCAAGGAAGGCGAGCGGCGCGAGAAGTTCAACGCGCTGGTGCGTCTCGACTCCGTCAACGGCATGGCGCCCGAACACGGCCGTGGCCGCCCGGAGTTCAACAAGCTGACGCCGCTGTACCCGCAGGACCGCCTGCGCCTCGAGACCGACCCGGGTGTGCTGACGACCCGGATCATCGACCTCGTGTCGCCGATCGGCAAGGGCCAGCGTGGTCTGATCGTGGCCCCGCCGAAGACCGGCAAGACCATGATCATGCAGGCGGTCGCCAACGCGATCACCCACAACAACCCCGAGTGCCACCTGATGGTCGTCCTCGTGGACGAGCGTCCGGAAGAGGTCACCGACATGCAGCGGTCGGTCAAGGGCGAGGTCATCTCCTCGACCTTCGACCGTCCGGCCGAGGACCACACGACGGTCGCCGAGCTCGCGATCGAGCGGGCGAAGCGGCTTGTCGAGCTGGGCCACGACGTGGTCGTGCTGCTCGACTCGATCACCCGTCTGGGCCGTGCGTACAACCTGGCGGCGCCCGCCTCCGGCCGCATCCTGTCCGGTGGTGTCGACTCGACCGCGCTGTACCCGCCGAAGCGCTTCTTCGGTGCGGCCCGCAACATCGAGGACGGTGGCTCGCTCACCATCCTGGCGACGGCTCTCGTCGACACCGGCTCCCGCATGGACGAGGTGATCTTCGAGGAGTTCAAGGGCACCGGCAACATGGAGCTCAAGCTCGACCGGAAGCTCGCCGACAAGCGGATCTTCCCGGCGGTGGACGTGGACGCGTCCGGTACCCGTAAGGAAGAGATCCTGCTCGGCAACGAGGAGCTCGCGGTGGTCTGGAAGCTGCGGCGGGTGCTGCACGCGCTGGACCAGCAGCAGGCGATCGAGCTGCTGCTGGACAAGATGAAGCAGACGAAGTCGAACGTCGAGTTCCTGATGCAGATCCAGAAGACCACGCCGACGCCTGGCAACGGTGACTAGTCGCCGTTGAGCCTGCGGTTGGCTGTCGGCCGCGGGTTCGCAGTGGTTTTCGCGCAGTTCCCCGCGCCCCTTCGAGGGCGCGCTCAGGGGCCGTCTCCTTTCAGGGGGCGGCCCCTTTTCGAGACCTTTGCCACAAGGGGTCGTCGTCGGCGCGCTTGCGGCCTGTAGCGGCTGATCGACTGAACCCGCAGGTCAGCGGGGTACGGCAGCGCTACGGTGACTACGTTCCGTGCGCAATGCTCCACAGGTCGGACACAGGCCGTTGTGCAACCCTTTCCCGGGTTTCGCCGTCTGACCGGACGGAGTGACCCTGACCGCAGGGGGTAACCGACCGGACGAAACCGAGGAGCACATGTCTGCCCAGAGCACGCCCGATCCCGGAATACCGAGCCGCGGCGCCGGTCCGCGTCACCGCGCCAAGGGCCAGCGCCGCAAGCCCCGCGGCAGGCGCAAGGGCCTGCTGATCACGGCCTGGACCGCGGCGGGCATCGTCGTGCTGGGCGGTACGGGTGCCGGTTACCTGTACTTCAAGCTCAACGGGAACATCAAGAGCGTCGACATCGACCAGGCCCTCGGCACCGACCGGCCCAAGAAGGCCGACAACGGCTCGGAGAACATCCTGGTCCTGGGCTCGGACACCCGCGCCGGCAGCAACAAGAAGCTCGGCGGCGGCACCGACGACGGCAGCGCCCGCTCCGACACGGCGATGATCATCCACGTGTACGAGGGCCACAAGAAGGCCAGCGTGGTCTCCATCCCGCGCGACACCCTGATCGACCGCCCCCAGTGCACCGACACCAAGGGCGACACCCACGACGCCGCGCCCGACGTGATGTTCAACTCCGCGTACACCACCGGCGGCGCCGCCTGCGCGGTGAAGACCGTGGAGTCCCTCACCGGCGTCCGTATGGACCACTACCTGGAGGTCGACTTCTCCGGCTTCCAGAAGCTCATCGACCAGCTCGGTGGCGTCGACATCACCACCACCAAGGACATCGACGACCCCGACAGCCATCTGAAGCTGAAGGCCGGCGAGCACACCCTCAACGGCAAGCAGGCCCTCGGCCTGGTCCGCACCCGGCACGGCGTCGGCGACGGCTCCGACCTCGGCCGCATCCAGCTCCAGCAGGCCTTCATCAAGGCCCTGGTCGACCAGGTCAAGCACATCGGCCTGTTCAGCGACGGCACGAAGCTGTACGACCTCGCCAACACCGCGACCAAGGCCGTCACGACCGACTCCGACCTGGGCTCCCTGAACTCCCTGATGTCCTTCGCCAACGGCCTGAAGGGCATCAGCGCCTCGAACATGAACATGGTGACGATGCCGGTGCGGTACGACCCGGCCAATCCCAACCGTGTGCTCATCGAGAAGACCAAGGCCCAGCTGGTCTGGAACGCCCTGAAGAACGACCGGCCGATCCCGAAGAGCGCCACGAAGGGAACCGCCACCGGCGAGGCCGGGGGCGTCGTCAGCGGTTCCTGAGCGACGCCGGGAACAAACGACCGCACCCCCTGGTTTTGGGGGATGGCCCCAGTCCTGGCAGACTGGTACGTCGGCTCCGGTTCACGCTTCCGTATCCCGCGGTTGCGACCCGGCGCCCTCCCGAAACTAGGAGACACCTTGAAGCGCGACATCCACCCCGAGTACGTCGAGACGCAGGTCAGCTGCACCTGTGGCGCGTCGTTCACCACCCGCAGCACGATCGAGAGCGGCACCATCCGCGCCGAGGTCTGCTCCGAGTGCCACCCGTTCTACACGGGCAAGCAGAAGATCCTCGACACCGGTGGCCGTGTGGCCCGCTTCGAGGCCCGCTTCGGCAAGGCTGCCGCCGGCTCCAAGAAGTAGCGAGCCCCATTTCGCCGGTCCACGGCCGCGCGCCCCTTCGAGGCGCGCGCCGGGACCGGCGTTTTTGGTCGCCCGCCCTTCCCTTCCATCGCAGTACAGGAGCCGAAAGATGTTCGAGGCCGTCGAGGAACTCGTCGCCGAGCACGCCGACCTGGAGAAGAAGCTCGCCGACCCGTCGGTCCACTCCGACCAGGCCAACGCGCGCAAGCTGAACAAGCGCTACGCCGAGCTCACCCCGATCGTCGCCACGTTCCGCTCCTGGAAGCAGACCGGCGACGACATCGAGACCGCGCGCGAACTCGGCGCCGACGACCCGGAGTTCGCCGCCGAGGTCAAGGAGCTGGAGAAGCACCGCGACGAGCTGACGGAGAAGCTGCGCCTGCTGCTCGTGCCGCGCGACCCCAGCGACGACAAGGACGTCATCCTCGAGATCAAGGCGGGCGCGGGCGGCGACGAGTCCGCCCTGTTCGCCGGCGACCTGCTGCGGATGTACCTGCGCTACGCCGAGCGCGTCGGCTGGAAGACCGAGATCATCGACGCCACCGAGTCCGAGCTGGGCGGCTACAAGGACGTCCAGGTCGCGGTGAAGACCAAGGGCGGCCAGGGCGCCACCGAGCCCGGACAGGGCGTCTGGGCGCGGCTGAAGTACGAGGGCGGCGTGCACCGCGTGCAGCGGGTGCCCGCGACCGAGTCCCAGGGCCGGATCCACACCTCCGCCGCCGGCGTGCTGGTCACCCCCGAGGCCGAGGAGGTCGACGTCGAGATCAACGCGAACGACCTCCGCATCGACGTCTACCGCTCCTCCGGACCCGGCGGGCAGTCCGTCAACACCACCGACTCCGCCGTGCGCATCACGCACCTCCCGACCGGAGTCGTCGCCTCCTGCCAGAACGAGAAGAGCCAGCTGCAGAACAAGGAGCAGGCGATGCGTATCCTGCGCTCCAGGCTGCTCGCCGCCGCGCAGGAGGAGGCGGAGCGGGAAGCCGCCGACGCCCGCCGCAGCCAGGTCCGCACCGTCGACCGCTCCGAGAAGATCCGCACGTACAACTTCCCGGAGAACCGCATCTCGGACCACCGCGTCGGTTTCAAGGCGTACAACCTTGACCAGGTCCTGGACGGCGACCTCGACGCGGTCATCCAGGCCTGTGTCGACGCGGACTCGGCGGCGAAGCTGGCCGCCGCGTAAGACGAGTAGGACACGTACGGACGAGTACGACACGGAGGACTTGCGTGAACCTGCTGCTCGCAGAGGTGGCCCAGGCCACCCAGCGGCTGGCCGACGCCGGCGTGCCCTCGCCGCGCAACGACGCGGAGGAGCTCGCCGCGTTCGTGCACGGCGTGAAGCGGGGCGAGTTGCACTCCGTGAAGGACTCCGACTTCGACGCCCGCTACTGGGAGGTCGTCGCGCGCCGTGAACAGCGCGAGCCGCTCCAGCACATCACCGGGCACGCCTTCTTCCGGTACCTGGAACTCCAGGTCGGGCCCGGCGTGTTCGTCCCGCGTCCCGAGACGGAGTCCGTGGTCGGCTGGGCCATAGACGCGGTACGCGCCATGGACGTCGTGGAGCCCTGCATCGTCGACCTGTGCACCGGCTCCGGCGCCATCGCGCTCGCGCTCGCCCAGGAGGTCCCGCGCTCCCGCGTGCACGCCGTGGAGCTGTCCGAGGACGCGCTGCGCTGGACCCGCAAGAACATGGAGGGGTCCAGGGTCGACCTGCGCCAGGGCGACGCCCTGGACGCCTTCCACGACCTCGACGGACAGGTCGACCTGGTCATCTCCAACCCGCCGTACATCCCGCTCACCGAATGGGAGTACGTCGCCCCCGAGGCCCGGGACTACGACCCCGACATGGCTCTGTTCTCCGGCGAGGACGGCCTCGACCTGATCCGCGGCCTGGAGCGCACCGCGCACCGGCTGCTGCGCCCCGGCGGTGTCGTCGTGATCGAACACGCGGACACCCAGGGCGGACAGGTCCCCTGGATCTTCACCGAGGAGCGGGGCTGGGCCGACGCGGCCGACCACCCCGACCTCAACAACCGCCCGCGCTTCGCGACGGCCCGCAGGGCGATGCCGTGAACGCGACCGTGACTTTCGAAACACCGACTTTCGACCCGCAGCAGTACGTGTACGAGGAGGCCCGCTAAATGGCACGGCGATACGACACCAACGACGCGACCGACCGCGTGACCGGTCTGCGTGAAGCCGCGTCCGCGGTCCGCCGTGGCGAACTGGTGGTCCTCCCCACCGACACGGTGTACGGCATCGGCGCCGACGCGTTCACCAAGGAGGCCGTGGGCGACCTCCTCGACGCCAAGGGCCGGGGCCGCAACATGCCCACCCCTGTGCTGATCGGCTCCCCGAA
This sequence comes from Streptomyces sp. NPDC048751, assembly GCF_043198595.1. NCBI lineage: Bacteria > Bacillati > Actinomycetota > Actinomycetes > Kitasatosporales > Streptomycetaceae > Streptomyces > Streptomyces sp. NPDC048751. Next base: position 94,347 of record NZ_JBICUX010000002.1, on the reverse strand, counting down.
CACGCTCCATGGTCTCGTCACCGACTTCTCCGAGCTGGCCTGGGAGCTGGTGGACGCGTTCTGGCCGGGCGCGCTGACACTCGTCGCCAAGCACCAGCCGTCCCTGCAGTGGGACCTGGGGGACACCCGCGGCACGGTTGCCGTGCGCATGCCGCTGCACCCGGTCGCCATCGAGCTGCTGACGGAGGTCGGGCCGATGGCGGTCTCCTCCGCGAACCTGACGGGGCACCCCGCGCCGGAGAACTGCGACGAGGCGCAGCAGATGCTCGGCGACTCGGTCTCCGTGTACCTGGACGGCGGTCCGACGCCCGGGAACGTGCCGTCGTCGATCGTCGACGTCAGTGGTGACGTGCCGTTGCTGCTGCGGGTGGGCGCGATCTCCGCGGACGAGCTGCGGAAGGTCGTACCCGACCTCGAGGTGGCGAATTGACAGCCCCTGACTCGGGGCGTGGCATAGGCAGCGGGGAACGCACGGCGGAGGAAACGACGACTTTCGGGTTTCCGCGCGACAGCTTCCGCATCCTCCATGTCAGCACCGGCAACGTGTGCCGCTCGCCGATCACCGAGCGGCTGACCCGGCATTTCGTGTCGCAGCGGCTCGGAGTGCTGGGCGGCGGGCTGATCGTGGAGAGCGCGGGCACCTGGGGCCACGAGGGCGCGCCCATGGAGGCGAACGCGGAGACCGTGCTCGCCGACTTCGGCGCGGACGCGTCGGGGTTCGTGGGGCGGGAGTTGCTCGACGAGCACGTCATCATGGCCGACCTGGTGCTGACGGCCACGCGTGACCATCGGGCGCAGGTGATCTCGATGGGGCATTCGGCGGGGCTGCGGACGTTCACGCTGAAGGAGTTCACGCGGCTGGTCAGGGCGATAGACCCGGCGACGCTGCCTCCGTTGGAGGACGGGGTGGTCGCGCGGGCCCGGGCGCTGGTGCGGGCCGCCGCGGCGTTGCGGGGGTGGCTGCTGGCGCCCACCGCCGAGGCGGACGAGGTGTACGACCCGTACGGTGCGCCGCTGCCGTTCTTCCGGTCGGTGGGGGACGAGATACATCAGGCGCTGGATCCGGTGGTGACGGCGTTGACCGGGGTGCGCGCCCGGGCGTAGCCGGGATCGCCGGCAACAGCGGGCGGGGGTTGCGTCGGCGGCCTACATTGGTCGTACGTCACCGTCGACGCACGGAGCACACCATGACGGTCACCCCTGCCATCGAGGCGGACATCCTGCGCCGACAGGACCCGGAGCTCGCGGACATCCTGCTCGGGGAGCGTGAGCGGCAGTCCACGACGCTCCAGTTGATCGCGGCTGAGAACTTCTCCTCGCCGGCCGTGCTGGCGGCGCTCGGCTCGCCGCTGGCGAACAAGTACGCGGAGGGGTACCCGGGGTCCCGGTACCACGGTGGCTGCGAGATCGTCGACGTCGCCGAGAGCATCGCCGTGGCACGCGCGAAGGCGCTGTTCGGGGCCGAGCACGCCAACGTGCAGGCGCACTCCGGCTCGTCGGCCGTCCTCGCCGCGTACGCCGCCCTGCTGCGCCCCGGGGACACCGTCCTCGCGCTGGGGCTGCCCTACGGCGGTCACCTCACGCACGGCTCGCCCGCGAACTTCTCCGGCCGCTGGTTCGACTTCGTCGGGTACGGCGTCGACGCGGAGAGCGGGCTCATCGACTACGAGCAGGTGCGGACGCTGGCCCACAACCACCGCCCCAAGGCGATCGTCTGCGGGTCGATCGCCTACCCGCGCCACATCGACCACGCCCTGTTCCGGGAGATCGCCGACGAGGTCGGGGCCTACCTGATCGCCGACGCGGCGCACCCGATCGGGCTCGTCGCCGGGGGAGCGGCGCCCAGTCCGGTGCCGTACGCCGACATCGTGTGCGCCACCACGCACAAGGTGCTGCGCGGACCGCGCGGCGGGATGCTGCTGTGCGGTGCGGAGCTCGCCGAGCGCGTGGACCGGGCGGTGTTCCCGTTCACCCAGGGCGGTGCGCAGATGCACACGATCGCCGCGAAGGCCGTCGCCTTCGGGGAGGCGGCAACACCCGCGTTCGCGGCGTACGCCCATCAGGTGGTCGCCAACGCGAGGGTTCTCGCGGCCGGTCTCGCGGCCGAGGGGCTGGTCGTCATCAGCGGCGGCACCGACACCCATCTCGTCGTCGCCGACCCGGCGCCCCTCGGCGTCGACGGACGTACCGCACGCGGACGGCTGGCCGCCGCCGGCATCGTGCTGGACTGCTGTGCGCTGCCCCATGACGCCGCCCGCGGCCTGCGCCTGGGCACGGCGGCGCTGACCACGCAGGGCATGGGGGAGAGGGAGATGCGGCGCGTCGCTGCGCTGCTGGCCGGGGTGCTGCGGGAGGACGTCGAGACCAGGAGGGCACGTGAAGAAGTGAGGGATCTCGCCGGGGGATTTCCGCCGTATCGCGGCTGAACCGGGGTAGGCGCGCATCCGTACACAGCCACACGTGCAACCATCGTCGATACCCGGAAGTCCCCAACCATATGCAGCCGTCGCTAGGGTGTGGGGCTGAGATGGCCAGCGAGACCTGTGGGGAAGCCCGTGCGTGAATACCTGCTGACGCTCTGCGTCACGGCCGCGGTGACGTATCTGCTGACAGGGCCGGTACGGAAGTTCGCGATCGTGGCCGGAGCGATGCCGGAGATCCGGGCACGTGACGTGCACCGGGAACCCACTCCGCGGCTCGGCGGGATCGCGATGTTCTTCGGCCTGTGCGCCGGCCTGCTGGTCGCGGACCACCTCACCAACCTCAACGAGGTCTTCGAGAAGTCGAACGAGCCGCGCGCCCTGCTCTCCGGGGCGGCACTCATCTGGCTGATCGGTGTCCTGGACGACAAGTTCGAGATCGACGCGCTGATCAAGCTGGGCGGCCAGATGATCGCCGCGGGTGTGATGGTCATGCAGGGTCTGACGATTCTGTGGCTGCCCATCCCGAAGGTCGGCACCGTCGCGCTGACCCAGTGGCAGGGCACCCTGCTGACGGTGGCGCTGGTCGTCATCACCATCAACGCGGTCAACTTCGTGGACGGCCTCGACGGCCTCGCCTCCGGCATGGTGTGCATCGCGGCGACCGCGTTCTTCATGTACGCCTACCGCATCTGGTACTCGTACGGCATCGAGGCCGCCGCACCGGCCACCCTCTTCGCGGCGATCCTGATGGGCATGTGCCTGGGCTTCCTGCCGCACAACATGCATCCGGCGCGGATCTTCATGGGTGACTCGGGCTCGATGCTCATCGGGCTGGTGCTGGCGGCGGGCGCGATCTCGGTCACGGGCCAGGTCGACCCGGACGTGATGAAGCTGTTCTCCGGGTCCGAGCGCAACGCGGTGCACCAGATGGTGCCGGTCTACATCCCGCTGCTGATGCCGCTGACGATCATCGCGATCCCGGCCGCCGACCTCATCCTGGCCATCGTGCGCCGCACCTGGCGCGGCCAGTCGCCGTTCGCCGCGGACCGCGGGCACCTGCACCACCGGCTCCTGGAGATCGGCCACTCGCACAGCCGCGCCGTGCTGATCATGTACTTCTGGTCCGCGGTGATCGCGTTCGGCGCGCTCTCCTACTCCGTCAACTCGGCGTCCATGTGGATCGTCCTGGGCATCGTCTTCCTCAGCGCGATCGGTCTCGCCCTGCTTCTGCTGCCGCGCTTCACGCCGCGCGCGCCGCGTTGGGCGGAGCACTTCGTACCGCCGCGCTACCGCCGCCGTCGCCGGGCCGCCGCCGCGGCGACGGAGCCCGTGCCCGCCACGCACCGGGCCGCCGCGGTCGGGGTCGAGATCGGAAGCGAGGCCGAGGAGGAGCGCACGCCCGTGGTGGCGGGAGTGTCCGGAGTCAACGGAGCGACCGCAGTGGGCCCCCGTTCGCGGCTCCCAAGGTAAGAATCTGACTAGAGCATTGCCAAGTCGTGGGGGAGCTATGGGGGGACAAAGCGCCTCTATAGCAGACAAAAGGGCGTCGATTCTGCACAGACGTGCAGCATCACTCTCATGTGTGACAGCGAGCACACGATCGAGGTAAAGACCTCATCAAATAGTTTGTGATACCGTTCACGAGAACCCCGGACAGAGTCGACGGACCGCAGTGCGACGGTCCATCGGTGCGAGTTCTCAAGCACTCCGCCCCGGGGACTACGCTCGTCCATGACGACACCCCTGCCCCCTGTGAAAGCGGAGTTGCCGCCATGCCGTCCAATGACGCCCGGATCCTGGCCCAGGCCGCTGTGCCCACAGCTGCCGTCGGCGCTGTCGCCGCTGTCATCGGCGCGATCGTGGCCGGTGGCGAGGGTGCGATCGGGGCGGTCGTCGCGACGCTGGTGGTGATCCTCTTCATGGGGATCGGTCTGTACGTCCTGCAGCGCACCGCCAAATCGCTTCCGCACCTCTTCCAAGCGATGGGCCTCATGCTTTACGCGGCGCAGATCCTGCTTCTGTTCATCTTCCTGGCCGCGTTCAAGAACACGACACTGTTCAACCCCCGGGTCTTCGCCATCACGCTCGTCGCCGGCACCCTCGCCTGGATCGCCGCGCAGACGCATGCCCACATGAAGTCCAAGATCCTCTACGTCGAACCCGATTCGGGCGCCTCCTCGACCGGCGGCAAGCCCGAAAAGACGGGGCACTCGTCGTGAGAGGTAGGGCCGGGATAAAGGCGCACGAGAAGTCCTGCTATCGTCCGGTGCCAACTGCGGCATCGCGGGCGCGGGCATCCGAGCTGACGCCTGCTCAATCGCGAGGCGAGATGCCCCTCAGCCGCCCCCACATCCGTAACACCAGTCCCGTGCCGAACCGCGGCCCTGCGCCGCGCCGACACAACGAGGTTGCCGTACCTATGCGCCACGATGAAGGAGCCCGCGGTGAGTGCTGACCCGACGCAGGTGCTCGCCTTCGAGACCGACTGCCACCTGTTCGATGGGTGTGGCTTCCCGGCTCCCGGCCTGCACTCGTTCCTCTTCGAGCCGCTCTGGGGCAACGCAGACGGCAACGGCGTCTACTTCAACAAGCCGATGCTGCTGGCCCTGCTGGGGTCCATCATCGTCGTGGGCTTCTTCTGGGCCGCGTTCGCCCGACCGAAGGTCGTCCCGGGCAAGCTCCAGATGATCGCCGAGGCGGGCTACGACTTCATCCGCCGTGGCGTGGTCTACGAGACGATCGGCAAGAAGGAGGGCGAGAAGTACGTCCCGCTCGCCGTCTCGCTGTTCTTCTTCATCTGGATGATGAATCTCTGGTCGATCATCCCCGTCGCCTCTTTCCCGGTGACGTCGATCATCGCCTACCCGGCTGTCCTGGCCGCGATCGTCTACATCACCTGGGTCTCGCTGACCTTCAAGCGGCACGGCTTCGTCGGCGCCCTCAAGAACTTCAGCGGCTACGACAAGACGCTGGGCGCGGTACTCCCGCTGTCCATGACCATCGAGTTCGCCTCGAACCTGCTGGTCCGCCCCTTCACGCACGCGGTGCGACTCTTCGCGAACATGTTCGCCGGCCACACCCTGCTGCTGCTCTTCACGATCGCCAGCTGGTACATGCTGAACGGCATCGGCATCGCGTACTCCGCGGTCTCGTTCGTGATGGTCATCGTGATGACCGCCTTCGAGCTCTTCATCCAGGCTGTTCAGGCGTACGTCTTCGTGCTCCTGACCTGCACCTTCATCCAGGGCGCGCTCGCCGAGCACCACTGAGCACCCCCGCTTTCGACCCCCTAGTCGTCCGGTGGCCAACCCCCACCGGTCCGTAAAGAGAAGGAAGAACTGGCATGTCCCAGACCCTCGCTGCTGTCACCGGTGACCTCGGCTCCGTCGGTTACGGTCTCGCGGCCATCGGCCCCGGCGTCGGTGTCGGCATCATCTTCGGTAACGGCACCCAGGCCCTCGCCCGCCAGCCCGAGGCGGCCGGCCTGATCCGCGCCAACCAGATCCTCGGCTTCGCGTTCTGTGAGGCGCTGGCCCTCATCGGCCTCGTCATGCCGTTCGTCTACTAAGACGAGCCCTGACGACAGCCCCATTCGACGAAAGGCACTGATGTGAACCACGCACTGGTTCAGCTGGCGGCCGAGGCGGAGAAGGAGAACCCCCTCATTCCGCCGTGGCCGGAGCTCGTCATCGGCCTGATCGCCTTCGTCATCGTCTTCGGCTTCCTCGCGAAGAAGCTCCTCCCGACCATCAACAAGGTTCTGGAAGAGCGTCGCGAGGCCATCGAGGGCGGTATCGAGAAGGCCGAGGCCGCGCAGACCGAGGCCCAGAGCGTCCTCGAGCAGTACAAGGCCCAGCTCGCCGAGGCCCGGCACGAGGCCGCGCGTCTGCGCCAGGAGGCGCAGGAGCAGGGCGCGACGCTCATCGCCGAGATGCGCGCCGAGGGCCAGCGGCAGCGCGAGGAGATCGTCGCCGCCGGTCACGCGCAGATCGAGGCCGACCGCAAGGCCGCCGCGTCCGCGCTGCGCCAGGACGTCGGCAAGCTCGCCACCGAGCTGGCCGGCAAGCTCGTCGGTGAGTCCCTCGAGGACCACGCCCGGCAGAGCCGCGTCATCGACCGCTTCCTCGACGAGCTCGAGGAGAAGGCCGAGGCCACGCGATGAACGGAGCGAGCCGCGAGGCCCTGGCAGCCGCACGCGAGCGTCTCGACGCGCTGACGGACTCCACGTCCGTGGACGCGGCGAAGCTCGCCGACGAGCTGGCCGCCGTCACCGCGCTGCTCGACCGCGAGGTGTCGCTGCGTCGGGTCCTGACCGACCCGGCGCAGGCCGGTGAGGCCAAGGCCGAGCTGGCCCAGCGCCTGCTCGGCAACCAGGTCGGCGGGGAGACCCTCGACCTGGTGTCCGGACTGGTGCGCTCCCGCTGGTCGCAGTCGCGCGACCTGGTGGACGCGCTGGAGGAGCTGGCGGCCACCGCCGACCTCACCGCGGCGCAGCAGGCCGGCACGCTCGACGACGTGGAGGACGAGCTGTTCCGCTTCGGGCGGATCGTCTCCTCGAACACCGAGCTGCGCGCCGCGCTGACCAACCGCAAGGCCAGTACCTCGGCCAAGGCCGAGCTGCTGCGCAGCCTGCTCGGCGGCAGGGCCGCCCGGGCCACCGAGCGTCTGGTGACGCGCCTTGTCACCGCGCCGCGGGGACGTAGCCTGGAGGCGGGACTCGAGTCCCTGTCCAAGCTCGCCGCCGAGCGTCGGGACCGTGTCGTGGCCGTCGTCACCTCGGCGGTGCCGCTGAGCGACCCGCAGAAGCAGCGCCTGGGCGCCGCCCTCGCGAAGCTCTACGGCCGCACGATGCACCTCAACCTGGACGTGGACCCCGAGGTCCTCGGCGGGATCCGGGTGCAGGTCGGCGACGAGGTCATCAACGGCTCCCTCGCGGACCGCATCGACGACGCCGCCCGCCGCATGGCGAGCTAGCAGCAACTCAACAAGACGTAGAAATACGGCCCGAGTTGGGCCGTGCAGAGGATTCACCTCGTTCAGGGGGGAGTCCCCCATCCCCCCAAGTGAAACTTCGGGCCCAACAAGGAGAGCAGGGAACCCAGATGGCGGAGCTCACGATCCGGCCGGAGGAGATCCGGGACGCGCTGGAGAACTTCGTCCAGTCGTACAAGCCGGACGCGGCCTCGCGCGAGGAGGTCGGTACGGTCACCGTCGCCGGCGACGGTATCGCCAAGATCGAGGGTCTGCCCTCGGCCATGGCGAACGAGCTGCTGAAGTTCGAGGACGGGTCTCTCGGCCTCGCGCTGAACCTCGAAGAGCGCGAGATCGGTGCGGTCGTCCTCGGCGAGTTCAGCGGCATCGAGGAGGGTCAGCCGGTCACCCGTACCGGTGAGGTGCTCTCCGTGGCCGTCGGCGAGGGCTACCTCGGCCGCGTGGTCGACCCGCTCGGCAACCCGATCGACGGCCTCGGTGAGATCGAGACCAGCGCTCGTCGCGCCCTCGAGCTGCAGGCCCCCACGGTCATGCAGCGCAAGTCGGTGCACGAGCCGATGGAGACCGGCTACAAGGCCGTCGACGCGATGACCCCGATCGGCCGTGGCCAGCGTCAGCTGGTCATCGGTGACCGTCAGACCGGCAAGACCGCCCTGGCCGTCGACACGATCATCAACCAGCGCGACAACTGGCGCACCGGCGACCCGAACAAGCAGGTCCGCTGCATCTACGTCGCCATCGGTCAGAAGGGCTCCACCATCGCGTCGGTCCGCCGCGCGCTGGAGGAGAACGGCGCGCTGGAGTACACGACCATCGTGGCCGCCCCGGCGTCCGACCCGGCCGGCTTCAAGTACCTGGCGCCGTACACCGGCTCGGCCATCGGCCAGCAGTGGATGTACGAGGGCAAGCACGTCCTGATCATCTTCGACGACCTGTCTAAGCAGGCCGACGCCTACCGCGCCGTGTCCCTGCTGCTGCGCCGCCCGCCGGGCCGTGAGGCCTACCCGGGTGACGTCTTCTACCTGCACTCCCGGCTGCTGGAGCGCTGCGCCAAGCTCTCCGACGAGATGGGTGCCGGCTCGATGACCGGTCTGCCGATCGTCGAGACCAAGGCCAACGACGTCTCGGCGTTCATCCCGACCAACGTCATCTCCATCACCGACGGCCAGTGCTTCCTGGAGTCGGACCTGTTCAACGCCGGTCAGCGTCCCGCGCTGAACGTCGGTATCTCCGTCTCCCGAGTCGGTGGTTCCGCGCAGCACAAGGCGATGCGCCAGGTGTCGGGTCGTCTCCGCGTGGACCTCGCCCAGTTCCGTGAGCTGGAGGCGTTCGCCGCCTTCGGTTCCGACCTGGACGCCGCGTCGAAGGCGCAGCTGGAGCGCGGTTCGCGCATGGTCGAGCTGCTGAAGCAGGCCCAGTACCAGCCGATGGCCACCGAGGACCAGGTCGTCTCCATCTGGGCCGGCACCAACGGCAAGATGGACGAGGTTCCCGTCGCCGACATCCGCCGCTTCGAGAAGGAGCTGCTCGAGTACCTGCACCGCAAGGAGCAGGGCCTCATGACCTCCATCAAGGAGGGCGCGAAGATGTCGAACGACACCATCCAGGCGATCGACGACGCCGTTGCCGAGTTCAAGAAGCAGTTCGAGACCTCGGACGGCAAGCTGCTCGGCGAGGACGCTTCGCCCGCCGCCAAGTGACGTAAGGAAGGGACCTGACTCATGGGAGCCCAGCTCCGGGTCTACAAGCGTCGCATCCGATCCGTCACCGCGACCAAGAAGATCACCAAGGCGATGGAGATGATCGCCGCCTCGCGCGTCGTCAAGGCGCAGCGCAAGGTGGCGGCCTCCACGCCGTACGCGCAGGAACTGACCCGCGCGGTCACGGCGGTCGGTACCGGCTCGAACACCAAGCACCCGCTGACCACCCAGGCCGAGACGGTCACCCGGTCCGCGGTGCTGCTCCTGACGAGCGACCGTGGTCTCGCCGGTGCCTTCAACTCCAACGCCATCAAGGCCGCGGAGCAGCTGACCGAGCGCCTGGAGCGCGAGGGCAAGCAGGTCGACACGTACATCGTCGGCCGGCGCGGTGTCGCCCACTACAACTTCCGTGAGCGCACCATCGCGGAGTCGTGGACCGGCTTCACCGACGAGCCCACGTACACGGACGCCAAGAAGGTCGCGGCCCCCCTGATCGAGGCCATCGAGACGGAGACCGCGGAGGGCGGCGTGGACGAGCTCCACATCGTCTTCACCGAGTTCGTCTCGATGATGACGCAGACGGCGCTCGACGACCGTCTGCTCCCGCTCAGCCTCGAAGAGGTGGAGCAGGAGCAGACGACGAAGGACGAGATCCTTCCGCTGTACGACTTCGAGCCCTCGGCGGAGGACGTCCTCGACGCCCTGCTGCCGCGCTACGTGGAGAGCCGGATCTACAACGCGCTGCTCCAGTCGGCCGCCTCCAAGCACGCCGCCACGCGGCGCGCGATGAAGTCGGCCACCGACAACGCCGGAGAGCTCATCGAGACGCTGTCCCGGCTTGCCAACGCGGCCCGCCAGGCCGAAATCACCCAGGAAATCAGCGAGATCGTCGGAGGCGCGAGCGCCCTGGCCGACGCGACCGCGGGGAGTGACCGCTAATGACCACCACTGTTGAGACGGCCACGGCTACGGGCCGCGTCGCCCGGGTCATCGGCCCGGTCGTCGACGTGGAGTTCCCCGTCGACGCGATGCCGGAGATCTACAACGCCCTCCACGTCGAGGTCTCCGACCCGGCGAACGCCGGCGAGAAGAAGATCCTGACCCTGGAGGTCGCCCAGCACCTGGGTGACGGCCTGGTTCGCACCATCTCCATGCAGCCCACCGACGGTCTGGTCCGCCAGGCCCAGGTCACCGACACCGGCACGGGCATCACCGTCCCGGTCGGCGACTTCACCAAGGGCAAGGTGTTCAACACCCTCGGTGAGGTGCTGAACGTCGACGAGACCTACGACGGTGAGCGCTGGTCCATCCACCGCAAGGCGCCGAACTTCGACGAGCTCGAGTCGAAGACCGAGATGTTCGAGACCGGCGTCAAGGTCATCGACCTTCTCACCCCGTACGTCAAGGGTGGAAAGATCGGTCTGTTCGGTGGTGCCGGCGTCGGCAAGACGGTGCTCATCCAGGAGATGATCTACCGCGTCGCCAACAACCACGACGGTGTCTCCGTGTTCGCCGGTGTCGGCGAGCGCACCCGTGAGGGCAACGACCTCATCGAGGAGATGTCGGACTCGGGCGTCATCGACAAGACCGCCCTTGTCTTCGGTCAGATGGACGAGCCCCCGGGCACCCGTCTGCGCGTGGCCCTGGCCGGTCTGACCATGGCGGAGTACTTCCGCGATGTGCAGAAGCAGGACGTGCTGTTCTTCATCGACAACATCTTCCGCTTCACCCAGGCCGGTTCCGAGGTCTCCACGCTGCTCGGCCGTATGCCCTCCGCGGTGGGTTACCAGCCGAACCTGGCCGACGAGATGGGTCTCCTCCAGGAGCGCATCACCTCGACCCGTGGTCACTCGATCACCTCGATGCAGGCGATCTACGTCCCCGCGGACGACCTGACCGACCCGGCCCCGGCCACCACCTTCGCCCACCTCGACGCGACGACGGTTCTGTCCCGTCCGATCTCCGAGAAGGGCATCTACCCGGCCGTGGACCCGCTGGACTCCACGTCCCGCATCCTGGACCCGCGCTACATCGCGCAGGACCACTACGACGCCGCCATGCGCGTCAAGACGATCCTGCAGAAGTACAAGGACCTCCAGGACATCATCGCGATCCTCGGTATCGACGAGCTCGGCGAGGAGGACAAGCTCGTCGTCCACCGTGCCCGTCGCGTGGAGCGCTTCCTGTCCCAGAACACCCACGTCGCCAAGCAGTTCACCGGCGTCGACGGGTCGGACGTCCCGCTGGACGAGTCGATCGCGGCCTTCAACGCGATCTGCGACGGCGAGTACGACCACTTCCCGGAGCAGGCGTTCTTCATGTGCGGTGGCATCGAGGACCTCAAGGCCAACGCCAAGGAGCTGGGCGTCTCCTGAACTCGGACTCCAAGGAGTTCTGAGCTCTGAGTTCGTGTGAGGGGGCGGGCGCGTCCCGCCCCCTCATCCACGCCCACTAGACTTGTAACCAACACCCGGCAGACCCGCCGGGTGGTGACCCGAGGAGCCACCTTGGCTGCTGAGCTGCACGTCGCGCTGGTCGCGGCCGACCGAGAGGTCTGGTCCGGCGAGGCCACCCTGGTCGTCGCGCGCACCACGTCCGGCGACATCGGCGTCATGCCCGGTCACCAGCCGCTGCTCGGTGTGCTGGAGTCGGGCCCGGTGACCATCCGTACGAGTGACGGTGGAACGGTCATCGCCGCGGTGCACGGCGGATTCATCTCGTTCGCGGACGACAAGCTGTCGCTGCTGGCCGAGATCGCCGAGCTGTCGGACGAGATCGACGTCCAGCGCGTGGAGCGGGAGCTCGAGCGCGCGAAGGCGGAGGGCGACGCCGCCGCCGAGCGCCGCGCGGACGTACGACTGCGTGCCGCGGCGGCGCGCTGATTCCAGCGCGCGCCATGCGATGACGTCACTCAGCCGCGGTCGGCACCGGAGCAATCCGGAGCCGACCGCGGCTGAGGCAGATATGGATGTTTTTTCCGTTCCGTTACCTGTAGTGAAGGTACCTAGGAGACGAGGAGGTCGGTGCCGATGGTCCTCGCTCTGACTGTGTGCGGAATCGTCGTGGCCCTGGTGGTACTGGGGCTGTTCCTCCTCGGCCTGCGTCGCAGGCTCATCCAGCGCTCCGGCGGCACCTTCGACTGTTCCCTGCGCTGGGACGTCCCCGAGAAACCGGACACCAGCGGCAAGGGCTGGAGCTACGGCGTCGCCCGCTACAACGGCGACCGCGTGGTGTGGTACCGCGTCTTCTCCTACGCCTACCGCCCGCGCCGCATCCTGGAGCGCGCCTCGATCGAGGTGGCCGGCCGCCGGCTGCCCGAGGGCGAGGAGGAGCTGGCGTTGCTGTCCGACGCCGTCATCCTCACCTGTCTCCACCGGGGCACGCGTCTCGAACTCGCGATGAGCGAAGACGCGCTGACCGGTTTCCTCGCGTGGCTGGAGGCAGCCCCGCCCGGTCAGCGTGTCAACGTCGCTTAACGCGCCGAACTGGTTTACGACAGTCCGCTGTTGATGGCGTTCACCAGCTCACCGCCGGCGGTGTCGCCGCTGAACTCCCAGAAGAACGCGCCGCCCAGGCCCTGGTTCTTCGCCCAGCTCATCTTCCCGGCGATCGTGGCCGGGGTGTCGTAGGACCACCAGTTGCTGCCGCAGTGGGCGTACGCCGTGCCCGCGACGGTGCCGGTGACGGGGCAGGACGTCTTGAGCACCTTGTAGTCCTCGATGCCCGCCTCGTAGGTGCCGGGGGCCGCGCCGGTCGCCGTGCCGCCGGGGGCGGACTGGGTGACGCCGGTCCAGCCGCGGCCGTAGAAGCCGATGCCGAGGAGCAGCTTGGCCGAGGGGACGCCCTTCGCCTTCAGCTTGGCGATCGCGTCGGCGGAGTTGAATCCGGCGGTCGGGATGCCGGGGTACGAGGTGAGCGGCGAGTGCGGCGCGGTCGGGCCGGTGTTCGCCCAGGCGCCGAAGTAGTCGTACGTCATCACGTTGTACCAGTCGACGGAGGCCGAGGCGCCGCCGTAGTCGGCCGCGTCGATCTTGCCGCCGGAGGATCCGTCGGCGGTGATGGCGGCGGTGACCAGGTACTTCGAGCCGAATTCGGTGCGCAGGGCCTGCATCAGGTTCTTGAAGGCCGCGGCGCCCGAGGTGTCGCAGCTCAGGCCGCAGGCGTTGGGGTACTCCCAGTCGATGTCGATGCCGTCGAAGACGTCGGCCCAGCGCGGGTCCTCCACCACGGCCTTGCAGGACCGGGCGAACGCGGCCGGGTTCTGCGCGGCCTGGCCGAAGCCGCCCGAGTAGGTCCAGCCGCCGAACGACCACAGCACCTTGAGGTGCGGGTACTTGGCCTTCAGCTGGCGCAGCTGGTTGAAGTTGCCGCGCAGCGGCTGGTCCCAGGTGTCGGCGGTGCCGCTGACGGACTGGTCGGCGGTGTAGGCCTTGTCGGTGGCGGCGTAGGCGTCGTCGAGGACGCACTGGCCGTTCTTGACGTTGCCGAACGCGTAGTTGATGTGGGTGATCTTCGCGGCGGAGCCCGAGGTCACCAGGTTCTTGACGTGGTAGTTGCGGCCGTAGACGCCCCACTCGGTGAAGTAGCCGAGCTTGACCTTGTCGCCGGTGGGCGGGGGCTCGGTGGTGCCGCCGGTGGTGCGCACGGCGCGGGCGCCGCTGACCGGGCCGGTCTGGTCGGCGGTGTCGCGGGCCTGGACCGTGTAGGAGTAGTCGGTGCCCGCGCTCAGGCCGGTGTCGGTGTACGACGTGGTCGTCACGGTGGCGACCTTGGCGCCGTCGCGCAGGACGTCGTAGTTCTTGACGCCCTTGTCGTCGGTGGCCGCGCTCCAGGCCAGCTTCACCGAGGTGTCGGTGATGCCGGAGGCGGTGGGGGTGCCCGGCGCGGAGGGCGCCGCGTCGCCGGGGACGGAGGTGCCGTCACAGCTGCCGCCGTTGAGCTTGCAGTTCGCGGGGGATCCGGAGCCGGCGCCGTTGAATCCGAAGGAGACGGTGGCGCCCGGGGCGAGGGTGCCGTTGTAGGACTTGTTCCTGGCGGTCCAGTGGGTGCCGGACGAGGTGACGTCGGCGTCCCAGGCCGAGGTGACGGACGTGCCGGAGGGGAAGTCCCACTCGACGGTCCAGGAGCTGAGGGTGGTGGTACCGGTGTTCTTGACGGTCCACCTGCCTTCGAAGCCGGTGCCCCAGTCGGAGGCCTTGGTGTAGGTGGCGGTCGCCGACGTCGCGGCCTGGGCGGGGCTCGCGAGGCCGACCAGTCCGGCCAGCGGGAGCAACAGGGACGCGAAACCTGCCGCGGCTCTGTGTCTGAAGCGCATGCTGCGCCTCCTCGTATGAGGTTGTCGGGGGGAGCGCGTGACTGAGCCTCACGCCCTCTCACAGTGCCGCGAGAATAGAAAGGTCTGGACCATAGGTCAATAGGTCTGGACCACGGCGCGGATTGCGTTCCTAGATCCCCAACTCCTGTGCCAGCACGGCCGCTTGGACCCGGCTGCGCAGCTCCAGCTTCCCCAGCAGACGGCTGACGTGCGTCTTCACCGTCGCCTCCGCCATGTCCAGCCGGGCGGCGATGTCGGCGTTGGACAGCCCCTCGCCGAGGCAGGACAACACCTCGCGCTCGCGCCGGGTCAGCGCCCGCACGACGGCCGGGTCGGCCTTCGGCTCCCGTACGGGCGCGGCGGCGAACTCGGCGATGAGCCGGCGGGTGACGGCCGGGGCGACGATCCCCTCGCCGCCCGCCACCGTGCGCACGGCCGCGAGCAGGTCCTTCGCCTCCGTGTTCTTGAGCAGGAATCCGGCCGCACCGGCCCGCAGCGCCCCGAAGACGTACTCGTCGAGGTCGAACGTGGTGAGCACGAGCACATCGGCGAGCCGCTCCGCCACGACCTGCCGGGTGGCCGACACCCCGTCCAGGCGCGGCATCTGCACGTCCATCAGCACCACGTCCGGCCGGAGCTCCCGCGCCCGCGCCACCGCCTGCTCCCCGTCCGCCGCCTCGCCGACCACCTCGATGTCGGGCGCGCTGCGCAGGATGAGGACCAGACCGGCGCGGACGGCGGACTGGTCCTCGGCGACGAGGACCCGGATCGGGTGGCTCATGCGGGATCTCCTTCGGTGAGGGGAAGGCCGGCGTGTACGGTCCACAGCGCGCCGTCGGGACCGGCCTCCAGCGTGCCGCCCAGCAGCGTGGCCCGCTCCCGCATGCCCACGAGCCCGGCGCCCGAGCCCGGCGCACGCGGACCGTCCCGGTGGCCGTACGGGCTGGTCACCCGCACGTCGAGGAGGCCGTCGTGGCGGGCCAGGGCGACGGTGACCCGGCCCGGGCAGGCGTGCTTGAGGGCGTTGGTGAGCGACTCCTGAACGATGCGGTACGCGGCGAGCTCGACGGGGGCCGGGACCGTGCCGTGGGCGGTGTCGAGGACGACGTCGAGGCCGTTGGCGCGGGCGCTGTCGACCAGGGTGGTGAGGCCGTCGAGGGTGGGGACGGCGGCCGGCTCCCGCTCGGGCGCGCCGTCACGGAGGATCCCGATCAGCCGCCGCATCTCCGCGAGCCCTTCGACGCTGTTCTCGCGGATGACGGTGAGCGCCTCCCGGGAGGTCTTCGCGTCGTCGAGGGAGATCGCGGCGGTGGAGTGGATGGCGATGGCCGACAGATGGTTGGCGACCATGTCGTGCAACTCCCGGGCCATCCGAGCGCGTTCGGCGGTGACCGCTTGGACGCGGTCCATCTCGGCGAGCAGCGCGGTCTGCTCGGCGCGCAGCCGGGCGGCCTCGGCGGCGTCGCGGTGGTCGCGGACGACCCAGCCGGTGGCGGCGGGCCCGAACGCGACGACTCCGACGACCACCCCGATCAGCAGGACTTCCGGCACGCGCCACACCGCGAACGGAACCACCGTCCCGGCGACCGTGAGCAGTCCGGTGATCCAGGGGATGCGGCGGGCCGAGGCGGGCGGGCCGTACAGGACGGCCGCGTACACGAGGTCCGTGAACATCAGGACCGTGGCCACGTTGCCCTGAGTCGTGAGGTCCGCGGTGATCACGACCGTGCCGGTCAGCAGGGCCGTGCGCGGGGCGGTCCGGCGCAGCAGCTCGCAGGCGGCCATCACTCCGAGCGGCACCAGGACCGCCCAGTGGCCGTCGAAGAGGGTGATCGGGTCGTCGGACGGCCGGACACCCAGACGGCAGACCACCAGCAGCAGTCCGCCGAGCAGCCCGCCGAGGGCGACGTACACGTCGAAGCGGTGCGGGCGGGGCAGTCGTCGTACGGCCATGCCCTCCATCCAACACGGCCCGCGCGGCGCGTGCCTGATCCGTGGGAAGGGTCCTGGACTGCATCTTTCGATGTACCGCTGATTCGTCAACGGCGACGACGATTCCCGCCCGCGTGCCCGGGAGCCTGAGAGGGTGACCGAAGGGAGTAGATCATGATCGTCGCGTTGGTCGTCGCCTGCGAAGTCGGCTTCTGGGTGCTGCTGGGGCTGGGCCTGGCCGTGCGCTACCTGCTGAGGTGGCGCCGTACGAGCGTCGTCCTGCTGCTGTGCGAGCCGGTCCTGGAGCTGGTCCTGTTCGTGGCGACCGCGATCGACCTGAAGAACGGCGCCGAGCCGAGCTGGGAGCACGGCCTGGCGGCTCTGTACATCGGCTACACGGTGGCGTTCGGCCACTACACGATCCGCTGGATCGACGGCCACGCCGCCCACCGCCTGGGCGGAGCCCCGCCCCCGCCGAAGCCGCCGCGCCACGGCCTCGCCCGCGCCCGGCACGAGACGAAGCTGTGGCTGCGCGGGGTCCTCGGTGGCGCGGTGGCGCTGGCGCTCCTCCAGTGCGCCGTCTGGTACGTCGGCGACTCCGGCGACATCAGCTCCCTGCGCGCCTTCCAATGGGCGGCCCTGCGTGCCGTCGGCATCTACGGCCTGATCACCCTCGCGTACTGGATCTGGCCGAAGAAGGCGCCGGCCGGGCAGCAGGAGTCGAGCGAGCCCCGGAAGGAGCGTGTCGGCCGATGAGCCGGGCGTCGAGGAATCTGCTGGAGGGCGCGGCCACCTTCGCGATCGGCCTTGTGCTGTGGCTGTTCACCGGGGGAGTGGAGGTCCCGGTCGTCACCCTGACGAAGGTCGGCGTGGTGATGATGTGCGTAGGGGCCGCCCAGGCCGCGACGGGCCTGTACCGGACGACCCGCCGCTAGGGCCTGTTGCGAAAGTGGCGCCTGCCGCGCGACGCCCGGCACGCACTCTCGCCGCACCGCCCGAAAGCCCGAGTACGCCCAGTACGAGGGCTTCCGGGCGGCACGCCGAGAGCACGCACCGGACACCGCGCGGCCGCCCTTCGGGCGACGACGCCACTTTCGCAACAGGCCCTAGCCGCTGACGTCAGCGTTCGCCGCCCGGCACCCACAGCACGTCCCCGACCTCCTTGTTCGCCGTCCGAGCCAGGATGAACAGGAGGTCGGACAGGCGGTTGAGGTAGGTCGCGGTGAGGGGGTTCATCGACTCGCCGTGGACCTCCAGCGCGGCCCAGGTGGAGCGCTCGGCCCGGCGGACGACCGTGCAGGCCTGGTGGAGCAGGGCCGCGCCGGGGGTGCCGCCGGGGAGGATGAAGGAGCGGAGCTTCTCCAGCTGTTCGTTGAAGTGGTCGCAGTCCGCCTCCAGCTTGTCGACGTAGAACTGCTCGACCCGCAGGGGAGGGAACTCCGGGTTCTCCACGACCGGTGTCGACAGGTCCGCGCCCACGTCGAACAGGTCGTTCTGCACACGGGTGAGGACCTTGACGACCTCCTCCTCGAGACCGCCCAGCGCGATCGCCGTCCCGATCACCGCGTTCGCCTCGTTGGCGTCCGCGTACGCGGCGATCCGCAGGTCGGTCTTGGCGACCCGGCTCATGTCACCGAGGTTGGTGGTGCCCTTGTCGCCGGTCTTGGTGTAGATGCGCGTCAGATTGACCATGAGGCCAGCCTAATTACGCCCCCGACGTGCGGAAGACCCTTGTGCCCACCGTCACGGCCAGCGTCGTCAGACCGACGGCCACCAGCACGCCGTACAGCATGTGCGCCGTCGCGTACGAGCCGACGTACGCGTCCCGCACCGCGTCCACCAGATAGCGGAACGGCATGAGGTGGGACAGGACGTCCAGCCAGGCCGGGCCCAGCGTCATCGGGAGCATCAGGCCGGACAGGAGCATGGCGGGCATGGTCATCGCGTTGATCGCGGGGCCGAACTCCCCGGGCGTACGGAGCTTCATCGCCAGGGCGTACGACAGCGAGGCCAGCGGCAGCGTGAGCAGCGCGACGAACGCGAAGCCGATCAGGACGCCGGCCAGCGGAGCGCGCAGCCCCATCACCACCGCCGCCAGCACCAGCAGCACCGCCTGGAAGACGAACACCGTGGCGTCCCGCAGCACGCGGCCGAGCAGCAGGGCGAGGCGGCTGACGGGCGTGACGCGCATCCGCTCCACCACGCCGTGCCCCTTCTCGATGATGATCGAGAAGCCCGCGAAGGACGCCCCGAACAGACCGAGTTGGAGCAGCAGCCCGGGGACCAGGAGCTGCCAGGAACTCCCCTGCCCGCCGAGCGGCAGGTCCGTCAGCAGCGGGCCGAAGAACAACAGGTACAGCAGCGGCATCAGGACGCCGAAGAGCAGCGCGAAGCGGGAGCGCAGGGACTGGCGCAGGTAGCGGCCGTAGACGAGTGCGGTGTCGTGAAGCAGCATGCGGGGACTCCTATACGGCCACGGGGGCGGCGTCGGCGGGGGTGGCGCTGCGGCCGGTGATGGCGAGGAACGTGTCCTGCAGAGAGGCGTCGATCGAGCCGCCGTACCGGAGCTTCAGCGCGCTCGGCGTGCCCTCCGCCACGACCACGCCCTGGTCGACGACCACCAGACGGTCGGAGAGCGCGTCCGCCTCGTCGAGGTAGTGGGTGGTCAGGAAGACGGTCGTACCGTGCTCGTCGCGCAGTCGGCGGACCAGGTCCCACAGATCGGCGCGGCTGCCCGGGTCCAGGCCCGTGGTCGGCTCGTCCAGGAACAGCACCTTCGGGCGGTGCGTGAGTGCCATCGCGATGTCGAGGCGGCGCCGCTGGCCGCCGGAGAGCGCGCCCGCCTTGCGGTCGAGCAGGTCGGTCAGGTCCAGCTCGTGCGCCAACTCCTCTGCACGCTCGGCCGCCTGGGACTTCGTCAGGCGGTACAGCCGCCCTTGGGTGACCAGCTCCTCCCTTACGGAGATCTGCGGGTCGACCCCTCCCGACTGCGCCACATAGCCGCAGGCGCGCCGCACGCCCGCCGGGTCGCTCGCCAGGTCGCAGCCCGCGACCGTGGCCGCGCCGCCGGTCGGGGCGAGCAGGGTGGTGAGCATCCGGAGGGTGGTGGTCTTCCCCGCTCCGTTCGGGCCGAGGAAGCCGAGGATCTCGCCCTCGCGCACGACCAGGTCGATCCGGCGCACGGCCTCCACGGGGCCGCGCTTGGTCTGGAAGGTGCGGGCCAGTCCGGCCGCACTGATGATTGCCATGACCCCAGAAAAACAGAGTCCCTTAAATTTTGCAACGCCTCCAAAATTCAAGGGAGCCCAAGGAACGTTAGGATTCGGACATGACAGAGGGGCTCAGGGAGCGGAAGAAGCGCGAGACCAGGCAGCGGATCTCGGACATCGCCACAGGGCTGTTCCTGGAGCGCGGGTTCGTACCGGTGACGATCGCGGAGGTGGCCGAGGCGGCCGACGTCTCCGTGAACACCGTCTACAACTACTTCCCGGCCAAGGAGGACCTCTTCTTCGATCGCTCCGCCGGTGTCGTCGACCGGCTCCCGCGCTGGGTGCGCGGACGGGACGTGGGGGAGTCCGCCGCCCGGGCCGTCCTGCGCGAGCTGCGCGCCGAGGTCGAGGCGGTCTCCCCGCGGATCGGACTGATGGAGGGCTTTGACCGCTTCCTGCGCGTCATCCAGGACGCCCCGCCGCTCCGCTCCCGGCTGTGGAGCCTCCAGCAGGAGGTCCTGGACAACCTGGAGGCCGCCCTGCGCGAGGAGACCGGGGCCGCCGTGGACGACCCGCTGCCGAACCTGATGGCGGGTCAGATCGGCTGGGTCCATCAGACGGTCTTCGCGATCATCGGTCGTGAGATGGTCGCGGGGCGCAATCCAGACGAAGTGTCCCGAGAGGTGCTCGTGCTTCTCGACGGTATCGAAGAGCTGTTGAGCGAGAAGGTGCTCAACTACGCCGTTCGAGGCGCGGGCTGAGCGGTGCCGGTGTGATGTCCGTCATGTGAGACGTGACGCGCATTACTTACCGGTCACGCAGCCCTTCCCGAGCGCTAGTGTCCGCCCCAGAGACGTACGTAAACAGCGCGTAAGGGGAGTCGGAGTGGCACGGAAGCTCGCCGTCATCGGGGCCGGTCTCATGGGGTCCGGCATCGCCCAGGTCTCCGCACAGGCGGGCTGGGACGTCGTCCTGCGCGACGTGACCGACGAGGCACTCAAGCGTGGCACGGACGGCATCAAGGCCTCGTACGACAAGTTCGTGAGCAAGGGCAAGCTGGAGGCGCACGACGCCGACGCGGCTCTCGCCCGCATCACCGCCACCACCGATCTGGACGCCGTCGCCGACGCCGATGTCGTCGTCGAGGCCGTCTTCGAGAAGCTGGAGGTCAAGCACGAGATCTTCCGCGCGCTCGACAAGGTCACGCGCGAGGATGCCGTGCTCGCCTCCAACACCTCCGCCATCCCGATCACCAAGATCGCGGCCGTGACGGAGCGCCCGGAGCGCGTCGTCGGCACCCACTTCTTCTCCCCGGTCCCGATGATGCAGCTGTGCGAACTGGTGCGCGGCTACAAGACGAGCGACGAAACCCTCGCCACCGCACGGGAGTTCGCCGAGTCCGTCGGCAAGACCTGCATCGTCGTCAACCGGGACGTGGCCGGCTTCGTCACCACCCGCCTCATCTCCGCCCTCGTCGTCGAGGCCGCCAAGCTCCACGAGTCGGGCGTCGCGACCGCCGAGGACATCGACCTCGCCTGCAAGCTGGGCTTCGGTCACGCCATGGGCCCGCTGGCCACCGCCGACCTCACCGGCGTCGACATCCTGTTGCACGCCACCAGCAACATCTACACCGAGTCCCAGGACGAGAAGTTCGCCCCGCCGGAGCTGATGCGCCGGATGGTTGACGCCGGTGACATCGGACGCAAGAGCGGGCAGGGCTTCTACAAGCACTGACACCGCACCCGCCCCTCGGGCATCACGCCATAGGGTGAATTCGGTATCGGTTCGCTCACAGACGGCAACCTCCGAGCGGCCTACGCCGTCAGAGGTTGCATCACCTAGACATGTCACATCGTGGAGCACGACGACGTACTCACGGGAGCGCATATGTACATCAGGGGCGACCACGTCGAGCTGGTCGTCGGGGGCCGCCTCGACGTCCGCAGCGCGGCGGACGCCCGTACGGTCCTGCACTCGGCCGTCGACGACGGCGTCGGCGACCTGGTGCTCGACCTGAGCGAACTGGACTCCTGGGACGCCACCGGACTCGGGGTGATCATGGGCGCCCACCGGCGGGCCGGCCGCTGCGGCCGACGCCTGGTGCTGCGCGGCGTACCGCCGCAGATGCAGCGCCTGCTGGTGGCGACCCGGCTGCACCGGATCCTGGCGATCGAGGGCGGCATCGGGGTCGAGTCGCTGCCCCGGGTGTGAGACCGGTCGCGGGTGGGAGACCGGTCGCGGGTGTGAATCCGCGGACGGGGGAGACCCGGGCGGCTCAAGGCAAAACGATCCACGCGCACAATCCTCACGAGACTGTGATGTCTCCGACGGCGCGGTAACCGGGACTGTCATAGATACTGTGCGAAGGTTTAGGGTTCGGCTGCCCGCCGCCCTGACAGCTCCGAGCGGGTACCGGACCAGAAGCGACAGCGAGGTGTGCGGCAAGGCCGGGAGGGGCTCGCACATGCACACGAACGCTTTTTGGGGGGCTTGAACCCATGGACCCGAACACCCGGGGACCCGAGGAGTACGGCCACGACGGCGAGGCCCGCGCATCGCGCCCACGCCCGTCCAGGGACCCCCTCACACCCGACTTCGGCCAGTCCGCACCGGCGCTCGCCCGCACGGTCCAGCTGGTCTCCGGCGACCACCTGCTTACCGTCAACCCCGTCGACGGCAGTGAGATAGAGCTCTGCCCGCCGCCCGAGCGGCCCGGCAGGCCCGAGAAGCTCACCGAGGCCGCGCGCGCCGAGGCCACCCGGGCCGCCAAGCCGCCCGTACCGCCGGGCCCCGCGCAACCCGCGCTGCCGCTCCTGGGCCGCCAGGAGGAGCGCGAGCAGCTGGTGCGGCTGCTCGCCCGCGGCCGCTCCGTACGCCTCACCGGTCCCGCCGGCTCCGGCCGCACCAGCCTCCTCGACATCGTCGCCGAGGACTGCTCCGACCTCGCCCCCGAGGGCGTGCTCCGCCTCAGCGGCTTCAACCGCACCGCGAACGACCTCCTCCACGACCTCTTCTACGCCGCCTACGACGCCCCCCTGTACCGCCCTGAACGGGACGAACTGCTCGCCCTCGTCCGTGAGATCGGCGCGGTCGTCGTGGTGGACGACCTCGAGTTCGGCGGCACCGGGCTCGACGAGCTGCTGGACGCGACGCCCGAGTGCGCCTTCCTGTTCGCCGCCACCCCCGACGTGCCCGCCCCCTCCGCCGACTCGTCCGTCGAGGAGGTCGCGCTGGGCGGCCTCGACCGGGCCGGCGGCGTTGACCTCATCGAGCGGGTCGTGGGCCGCGCGCTCACCGAAGAGGAGTCCAACTGGGCCGGTGACCTCTGGTTCGAGTCCGAGGGGCTGCCGCTGCGCTTCCTCCAGGCCGGCGCACTGCTGAGCCAGCGCGACCAACTGCGCGTCGGTGCCGCCGCGGTCGACGAGTTCGGCGTCTTCGAGGACGCGCGCCCCGTCGACGCGGTGGACGTGCCGTTCGACGCCGAGGACGCCGAGCCGACACCGCTTCCCTCGCTCGGTGAGGCCGCCGCGCCCGCGCCGCTGCTCGCCGCCCGGCTGAGCGACTCCGCCCGCACCACCCTGCGCTTCGCCGTCGCCCTCGACGGGGAGGTCCCGCACCAGGCGCACCTGCCCGCGCTGGTCGGCGACACCCACGCGGACGCCGCCCTCGGTGAACTGGCCGCCTGCGGACTGGTCTCGCCGGTCGGCTCCCGCTACCGGCTCGCCGCCGGTGTGCCCGCCCAGCTGGCCGCCGCCGGATACGGCGAGGACATCGAGGAGCGGGCCCTCGCCGCCGCCCGGCACTACACCTGGTGGGCCGGACACCCCTCGGTCACGCCCGAGAGGGTGTGCGCCGAGGCCGACGCCCTGCTCGCCGCGCTGGGCGTCCTGGTGCCGCTCGCCTCCCCGGCCGCCGAGGCCGCCGGGGCGGACGACGACGAGGACGAGCAGAGCATCGCCGTCCAACTCGCCCGCACGGCCGCGCCCGCGTTCGCCGCGGGACTGCACTGGGGTGCCTGGGAGCGGGCGCTGCGGGCCGGCGCGGAGGCCTCCCAGCTCGCCGGAGAGGTCGCCGAACAGGCCTACTTCCACCACGAACTCGGCGTCCTCGCGCTCTGCGAGGGGCAACTCGACCGGGCCCGCGCCGAACTGGAGGCCTCCATCGGGCTGCGCGGCGCGCTCGCCGACAAGCGCGGCACCGTCGCGGGCCGTCGCGCGCTCGCCCTGGTCGCGGACCGCACGGGCGACGTGCTGGGCCTCGCGGCGGCGATGGCCGGGGAAGAGGTCCCGGACGCGCGCTCGGAGGAGTCGGCGTCGCCCGCGGCCGGTGTCCCCGCCGCGCTGTCCGCCTTCCCACAGCTCCAGCCCCCGGTCAGCGACACCCTCGTCACCCACCAGGCCGCCACGCCGCCCGGCCCCTCCGGTCCGCCCGCGCGTCACGGCCGGGGTGGCCTCAAGGGGCTCGTCCGGCGCAATGCCGTGGCGGTCGGCGCGGGCACGCTGCTCGCGGCGGTGCTCGGCACGGTCGTGACGCTCGGCGCCACCTCCGACCGCGACACCAACCCCCCGTCGTCCGACCGGGTCGGCGTCAACCCGTCCGCCAGCACCGGTCTGGAGGACGGCAGCCTGGGCGCGGACGTACCGTCGCAGGACGACGGCAACGGCGACACCGGAAGGGCGACCAGCAGGCCGACGGACCCGGGCCCCGACGGCACGTACGGCACCACGGACGACCCGACCCCGACCCGGATCGACGAGCAGCCCTCGGACACACCGAGCGGGACACGCGGAACGGACGACGCCTCGCCGTCGCCGACCAAGCCGACGTCCAAGCCCACGTCGCCGAAGCCGCCGTCGTCGCCGATCAGTCCGTCGGCACCGTCGAGCCCGACGGGCACGTCCCCGGAACCGACCGACCCCGGGACGACTCCCCCGGCGACCACTCCGTCGGAGTCCGCCCCGTCCACCAACAACACGGCCGGCGGCCCCGCCTACTCCAGCACCCCGACGAAGACCACGGCCGGCGCGTCGGAGAGCACCGCGGAGAGCACTCCTACCGGTTCGGGCCCGGTGATCTGACTTCGTTCCCGCCGCGGGGGAATCCCGCGGCGGGAAGAGGCGGCTCAGAACAAGCGGAGCTTGTCGTCCTCGATGCCGCGCAGCGCGTCGTAGTCCAGGACGTGGCAGCCGATGCCTCGGTCGGTGGCGAGGACTCGGGCCTGGGGCTTGATCTCCTGGGCGGCGAAGATGCCGCGGACCGGGGCGAGATGCGGGTCGCGGTTCAACAGCTCCAGGTACCGCGTGAGTTGCTCGACGCCGTCGATCTCACCGCGCCGCTTGATCTCGATCGCGACGGTCTGTCCCTCGGCGTCCCGGCAGAGGATGTCGACGGGCCCGATGGCCGTCATGTACTCGCGCCGGATCAGGGTGTAGCCGTCGCCGAGGGTCTCGATGCGGTCGGCGAGGAGCTCCTGGAGGTGCGCTTCCACGCCGTCCTTGATCAAACCGGGATCGACGCCGAGTTCGTGGGAGGAGTCGTGGAGGACTTCCTCCATCGTGATGATGAGCTTCTCGCCCGCCTTGTTGATGACGGTCCAGACGCCCTCCTCGTCACCCGTGCCCTCCTTCAGCGTGCAGGGCGGCGACATCCAGTTCAGGGGCTTGTAGGCCCGGTCGTCCGCGTGGATGGAGACGCTGCCGTCCGCCTTCACCAGGATGAGACGGGGGGCGGAGGGGAGATGGGCGGTGAGCCGGCCCGCGTAGTCGACGGAGCATCGGGCAATGACGAGACGCATGGTCGGCAACGCTACTCGACGGGCGAGGGTGCACGCGATTCGCCCTGGATGACCCCTGTTACGTCGTGGCCGATTGTGTGCCGGACGGGAGTTGCCCATGTGGGCATTCTCCTGGTGCCGTCACCGTCTGTTGCCTACCGTAGTGAACGGGAGGTCGCGAAGTGTGTACGCAGCGTGCTCGACGTAGTGGTGTGCGGCCTCCCCATTCCGTGTCCGGCAACCCCTGCTGTGCGGGGGTGCGAGAGGAGTACCCATGTCGCTCGACGTCTCACCGGCCCTACTCGAACAGGCCGAGCGAGGCGAGGTCGACGAAGCAGAATTCGTCGACTGCGTCCGGACCTCCCTGCCCTACGCTTGGGAGATGATCAGCTCCCTGGTGGCCCAGCTGAAGGTCGACGGCGGAGCGTTCGCCGACAACCAGACGCCTCCGCCGGACGAGCAGGCGCGCGGCCAGCTCTTGCGCGCGCTCGCGAGTGACGCCATACGCGGCGCCCTGCAGCGGCACTTCGGTGTGCGGCTGGCCTTCCAGAACTGCCACCGGGTGGCCGTGTTCCCGCTGGACCCCTCGGTCGACGAGAAGTTGGCCCGCTTCACCTCGGTGCGCAGCCAACTGCTGAACCAGTCCCCGGAGTTCCGGGACTGCTGACGCGGTGAACCGCTTGCTTGCCGCTCCGTACGCGGGGGGTGTTTCCGTCGGAGCGGCAGGCATGGTTCCTCAGGGGTCCTTGCAAGGACCCCTCAGCCGAGGTGGGGGAGTACCTCGGCGCCGAGCCGTCGCAGGTTGTCCTCCGTGGCCGCGAGATCCCCGGAACCCTCGACGAGCAGGGCGAAGCGGGAGATGCCGGTGCGCTCACTGGTCGCGGCGAGCCGGTCGACGCACAGCCGGGGCGTGCCCACCGGGTGCAGTCCGCAGAGCAGTTCGGTGTACGCCACCGGATCCCGCATCCGGCGCGGTCGGCCGTCCACTGTCATATGCGCGTCGAGCCCCTGTTTCAGCCATCCTGGCATCGCCTTCACGAGTGCCTCCACCGCGTCCGTGCGCCGGTCCGCGATCTGGCAGACGCCGGCCGAGACATGTCCCGCGCCGAGGACCTCTTCCGGGGGCCGCCCGGCCGCGCGCGCGTACTGCCGCCACAGGGCGACCATCTCGGCCTTCTCCTCGTCCCCCACGTGCATGCCGAGCAGCATCGGCAGCCCGCGTTCGGCGGCGAGGCGCACGCTGGCCGGGGAGGTGCAGGCGACGATCACCTCGGGCCCCTCCTCCTCCGTGAGGGACTCCGAGGGCCTGGGGACGACGGGGACCTCGCGGAAGCGGAAGCGCTCGCCCGAGGCCCCGACCGAGGGTTCGCGCAGCCACCGGACCAGCAGATCGAGTGATTCCGGGAACCCCTTCTCGTACGCCTCCAGGCCCGCGCCGAAGACCTCCAGGTCGACCCACGGGCCACCGCGTCCGACGCCCAGCGAGAAGCGCCCGCCGCTCGTCATGTGCAGCAGCGCGGCCTGTTCGCCGAGGGCGACGGGGTGGACGGTGGGCAGTACGCTGACCGCCGTGCCGACACGGATGCGGCGGGTGCGGCCGAGCAGCAGGGCGGCGAGGGTGACCGCCGAGGGGCACGTGCCGTACGGCACGAAGTGGTGCTCGGCCAGCCAGACCGAGTCCAGCCCCGCCTCCTCGGCGACCTCGGCGGAGCGGACCGCCCGGTGCAGCGCCTCCCCCTGGCCCTGACCCGGGAACTGGGCCGCCAACACGAAACTTCCAACGCGCATGGCACTTCCTGTTTCCTTGGCTCCGACACGGAGCTCCCCCACCGGGCATAACCGCGCGACACGTGCCGAGGACACGGCCTGGTAAGGAGATTTGCCGATTGTCGGGAGAATGGGCCGCCGCGGAGGGGGACTTGTGGGGGGTTGCGTCCTGCGCGTACCCCGCTTCTGGCCGCGTAGGCTGGACATGGCCCGTGCTCCCTGTATAGCCCCGTGAGGTGTCCCGTGTCCCCGCGTCGCAACCGGCCCAAGGGTGCCGACTCGTCCCGGAGCGCCGAAGAAGACCGCACGAGCCGCTACGGCGGCTGGCAGTCCTCGGTGAGCTGGGACGGCGAGGAGTGGAACGTGCGGCACGTGGCCGGGGCGAGCGCCCAGGGCAAGACGTACCGCTGCCCCGGCTGCGACCAGATGATCCCCGACGGAGTGCCGCACGTCGTGGCCTGGCCCGACCACGTCGGCGTCGACGACCGCCGCCACTGGCACAAGGCGTGCTGGAACGCACGGGACCGCCGCACCCCGGGGGTGCGGCGGTCCCGTAACGCGCCGAGATTCTGAGCGCCGATCGCAGTGCGCTGAGTATCGACCTCGGCCTGTCCGCCTTCGCCGTCCTGTCCGACGGCAGCAAGATCGACAGCCCGCGCTTCCTGCGCCGGGCCGAGAAGAAACTCAAGCGCTGTCAGCGGGAGCTGTCCCGCAAGGCCAAGGGATCCAAGAACCGGGCCAAGGCCCGCATCAAGGTCGCACGCCGGCACGCCAAGGTCGCCGACCGGCGCCGGGACTTCCACCACAAGGCATCCACACAGATCATCCGCGACAACCAAGCGGTTTACGTGGAAGACCTCGCGGTGTCCGGCCTCGGACGCACCCGGCTGGCCAAGTCCGTGCACGACGCGGGATGGTCCGCGTTCGTACGGATGCTGGAGTACAAGGCTGCTCTGCACGGCCGTACCTTCGCCAAAGTGGACCGAACCTTCCCCTCCTCCCAGGTCTGCTCGACCTGCGGATACCGGGACGGCCCCAAGCCCCTCCACGTCCGGGAGTGGACGTGCGGCGCGTGCGGCACGGTCCACGACCGCGACCACAACGCAGCCCGCAACGTCCTCTTCGAAGGGCGCCGTATCGTCGCCGCCGGACGGGCGGAGACGCTAAACGCCTGTGGAGCGCCGGTAAGACGGGCACACGTGCCCGCACAGCGCGGTGAAGCAGAAAGCTCCCGGAAGGGTCAGACGACCCAGGCCGGAATCCCAGGACTTCAGGCCAGGGAGCACGTCAAACGTCCCGCTTCTCCAGGAGCGCGACGGCGCCCGCGAACGCGGCGGCCGTGACGCCCAGGATGATCCACAACGGGTCCCAGCCGGACGGGCCGGTGTCGGTGAGCGAGGTGGAGTAGAAGACACTGAGCTGGTTCGGGATCGAGTACTCGAACAGCGCCTGGCGCACGTCCTCCATCGACTCCGAGAACATGAACAGCGCGATGACCAGCGGGGCGAGGACCAGGCCGATCATGATGGTGATGGCACCCGCGGAGTGCCGGATGATCGAGCCGACCAGGAGCGAGAGCAGCCCGAGCAGCGCGATGTAGAGCGAGACACCGACCGTGCCCTTCAGCCACTCGCTGCCCGAGGGCGACCGCGCGCCGCTCAGCATGGCCACGTCGGCGA
This sequence comes from Streptomyces sp. NPDC048751, assembly GCF_043198595.1. Taxonomy (NCBI): domain Bacteria; kingdom Bacillati; phylum Actinomycetota; class Actinomycetes; order Kitasatosporales; family Streptomycetaceae; genus Streptomyces; species Streptomyces sp. NPDC048751. The sequence continues at coordinate 65,558 of NZ_JBICUX010000002.1, read as the reverse complement.
AGGCGACGAGCAGGGCCGAGAGCAGCGTGACGACGAACGCGACCGCGAAGAAGACGATCGCCTTCGCCGCCAGCACCCGCCCACGGGACGGGCACGCGGTCATCGTGGTCCGGATCATGCCGGTGCCGTACTCCGAGGCCGTGGTCAGCACGCCGAGCGTGATGACGCACATGCTGCCCAGCAGCAGCCCGAAGAAGCCGAACGACAGCGGGTTCTCGCCCGCGAGGTCCTGCTCCCCGGCGTTGGCGGAGACCAGCGCCCCGGCACCCAGCCCGATGCCGATGACGAGCAGGACGAACACGCCCAGCGTCCACATCGTGGAGCGCACCGACTTGATCTTCGTCCACTCCGAGGCGAGGGCGTGCCCGAGGTGCGTGGGCGTGATGGGGATCGGCGAGGTGTAACCGGGGTGCGAAGGCGCGGGCGCCGCCTGCCAGTGGGGTGCGGCCTGTGGCATCGGGGGCTGGGGGGTGCTCATCGGGCGTCCTCGGACTTGGTCGTGTCGACGGCGGGCTGAGGGGCGGAGGCGGGCTGAGGGGCCGAGGCGGCCTGAGCCGGCGCGGCGGCCTGAGCCGGCGCCGGTGCGGCCGCCGGGGCCTGGCCCTGCGGTGCCGCCGGGGCCTGCTGCGCGTACGGGTTGGGCTGTCCCGGGCCGGGCGCGGCCACGGGGGCGCCGGGAGCCGCGGGAGCACCCGGGGCGCCGTACGGCCCGGCGGGCGGCTGCGGGCCGCCGTGCGGGCCCGTGGGGGCCTGCACCGGCTGGCCCTGCGGCGGCGGAGGCGCGTACCAGCCCGGCTGGCCCTGCCCCGGCACCGGCATCGGCGGCTGCGCGCCGGGCGGCAGCGGCTGCTGGAGGCCGGCCTTCTGGTCGATGGTCGAGCGGTAGTCGACGGCGCCCTGCGTCATCCGCATGTACGCCTCCTCCAGCGAGGCCTGATGCGGCGACAGCTCCCACAGGCGTACGTCGGTGTCGTGGGCGATGTCGCTGATGCGGGGCAGCGGCAGTCCGGTCACCCGCAGCGCGCCGTCCTGCTCCGGCATCACCTGTCCGCCGGCCTCGGTCAGCGCCGACGTCAGCTTCTCGCGCAGCTGCGGCTCGGTGTCCGGGGTGCGCACGCGGGCGAAGTCGGCGGAGTTGGCCGAGATGAAGTCCTTCACGCTCATGTCGGAGAGCAGCTGCCCGCGCCCGATGACGATCAGGTGGTCGGCGGTCAGCGCCATCTCGCTCATCAGGTGGGAGGAGACGAAGACCGTACGGCCCTCCGCGGCGAGCGCCTTCATCAGGTTGCGCACCCACAGGATGCCCTCGGGGTCGAGGCCGTTGACCGGCTCGTCGAAGAGCAGCACCTGGGGGTCGCCGAGGAGCGCGGCGGCGATGCCGAGCCGCTGGCCCATACCGAGCGAGAACCCCTTGGACCGCTTGCGGGCCACGTCCTGGAGCCCGACCACGCCCAGCACCTCGTCCACGCGCCGCGCCGGGATGCCCGACAGCTGGGCCAGGCTCAGCAGGTGGTTGCGGGCGGCACGGCCGCCGTGCACGGCCTTGGCGTCCAGCAGGGCACCGACCTGGCGGGGCGCGTTCGGCAGCTTGCGGTACGGGTAGCCACCGATCGTCACCGACCCCGAGGTGGGGTTGTCCAGGCCGAGGATCATCCGCATGGTCGTCGACTTGCCGGAGCCGTTGGGCCCGAGGAAGCCGGTGACGGCGCCCGGCCGCACCTGGAAGGAAAGGTTGTACACAGCGGTCTTGTCGCCGTAGCGCTTGGTCAGGCCGACTGCCTCGATCATGCTCCGCACCCATCGAAAGGTTCAGGACAGCGGGGCACACGCCCCCCGTAAGGGTTAGGAGGATATCCGGGCGCTGACGGTTCCATCCAAGAGGAGGTAAAAGGTCGAGCCACCACGGGCCCGACCGGTCAGGCGTCCCTCCTCTTCAACAGGACGTAACCGCCGACGAGGGCCGCCACCACCCACAGCAGCATGATGCCGAGGCCGCCCCAGGGCCCGTACGGGGTGTCGTCGTCGAGCGGGGTGACCACCTGCATGATCCGGCTGCCGGCCTGGTCGGGCAGGAACCGGCCGATCTTCTTCGTCGCGTCGACGTTGCCGAGGATGTTGGAGATGAGGAAGAAGAACGGCATCAGGATGCCCAGCGACAGCATCGGCGAACGCAGCATCGTGGCCACGCCCATCGAGAACACCGCGATGAGGGTCATGTAGAGGCCACCGCCGACGACCGCGCGCAGCACACCGGGCTCGCCGAGCTCCGTGCGGTGCGAGCCGAGCATCGCCTGGCCCAGGAAGAACGTGGCGAAGCTGGTGGCCAGGGCGACGACCAGGGCGAGCCCCGTGGCCACCGCGATCTTGCTGAACAGGAAGGTGCCCCGGCGCGGTACGGCGGCCAGGGAGGTGCGGATCATGCCGGTGCTGTACTCGTTGGAGACCACCAGCACCCCGAACACGATCATCGCGAGCTGACCGAGGGTCATCCCGGCGAAACTGATGAACGTCGGGTCGAAGGAGAGCCGGTCCCGCGCGCTCATCGAGTCGAACTCGTTCTTTGACAGCGCGGAGATCAGCATGCCGAGGGCGATGGTGACGACCACGGCGAGGGAGAGCGTCCACACGGTGGACGCGACGGAGCGGATCTTCGTCCACTCGGAGCGGATGACCTGGGTCGCCGCCATGCTCAGCCCCTCCTCCAGTCGTCGCCCCAGCCTTGCGCGGGCGCGTCGGTGTGCGCGTGGTACTCGACCGACTCCGCGGTCAGCTGCATGAACGCCTCCTCCAGCGAGGCCTGCTGGGGGCTCAGCTCGTGCAGCACGAGCTGGTGCCGCGCCGCGAGCTCCCCGATGAGCTCCGACTTGCTTCCGTCCACCTCGAGCGTGCCGTTGCCGGTCTCCACGACGGTGATCCCGGCCCCGTGCAGCACGTCGAGCAGTCGCTCGCGCTGGGGGGAGCGGATCCGGACGTAGGAGCGCGAGTTGCGCTCGATGAAGTCGGCCATGGAGGTGTCGGCGAGCAGGCGTCCCTGGCCGATCACGACGAGGTGGTCGGCGGTCAGCGCCATCTCGCTCATCAGGTGACTCGACACGAACACCGTGCGCCCCTGGGCCGCCAGCGACTTCATCAGGTTGCGGATCCAGTGGATGCCCTCGGGGTCGAGGCCGTTGACCGGCTCGTCGAACATCAGGATCCGCGGGTCGCCGAGGAGCGCGCCCGCGATGCCGAGCCGCTGCCCCATGCCCAGCGAGAACCCCTTGGCCTTCTTTCGGGCGACCGCGGTCAGCCCCACCGTGTCGAGGACCTCGTACACCCGCTTCCGCGGGATGCCGTTGCTCTGCGCGAGGCACAGCAGATGGTTGAAGGCGCTGCGCCCACCGTGCACGCCCTTCGCGTCCAGCAGGGCACCGATGTACGTCAGCGGGTCCTTCAGCTGCTCGTAGCGCTTGCCGTCGATGCGGACCTGTCCGGCGGTGGGCCGGTCGAGCCCGAGCACCATGCGCATCGTCGTCGACTTCCCGGCACCGTTGGGCCCGAGGAACCCGGTCACGATGCCCGGTCTGACGGTGAACGTGAGGTTGTTGACCGCCACCTTCTCGCCGTACCGCTTCGTCAGCCCCTCGAGCTCGATCATGCGGTTCACGCTAGAACGCGACGAAGCCCCCTGCCACCGGAGTGGCAGAGGGCTTCGCAGTTGTTCACACGTCAGCCGCCGGAACGTTACCGGGACTGCTGGGCCGGAACCCCGCGGGAGATCGGCTCGTCGTCGGCCGGCGTGCCGGCGGCGGCCACCGCGGCGCCCGTGAGCGTGGCGAGCATCTCGCGCACGTTGGTGAGCTGGGCGTTGATGGAGTCGCGGCGGTTGGTGAGGGCGGCCAGCTCGCGCTCGGATTCCGAGCGGATGCGGTCGGCCTTGGCGTTCGCGTCCGCGACGATGTCCTCGGCCTGGCGCTGGGCGGTCTCCACCGTCTGGCGGGCACGGCGCTCGGCGTCGGTGCGCAGCTTCTCCGCCTCCAGACGCAGCTGCTCGGCGCGGTGCTCGATCTCCGCCAGGCGCTTCTCCGCCTTCTGCTGACGCGAGGCCAGGTCGCGCTCGGACTGCTCGCGGCGCTTGGCCAGGTTGGTCTCGAAGTCGGCGGCGGCCTGGGCGGCCTTGGCGCGGGTCTCCTCGAAGAGGGCGTCGGCCTCCTCACGCTTGGACTGCGCGTCCTTCTGGGCCTCGGAGCGCAGCTGCGACGCGTCACTCTTGGCCTTCTCGACGATCCGGACGCCCTCGTCCTCCGCCTTGGCCTTGCGCTCCGCAGCGAACGATTCTGCGTCGTTGCGGACCTGCTGGGCCGCGGACTCGGCGAGTTCGCGGTGCTGCTCGGCGGCGCGACGGGCCTCCTCCCGCAGGTCCTTGGCCTCCTCCTCCGCGAGGCGGAGGATCTTCTCGACACGCGCGCCGAGACCGGCGTACGACGGCTCGGCGTCGCTCACCTGTGCCTGGGCGTTCTGCGTCTCGAGGTGGAGCTCCTCGATGCGCTTCTCGAGGGCGGTGATACGGGCCAGAGCGCTGTCACGGTCGGAGACGAGCTTCGAGATGCGGTCGTCCACCTGCGCGCGGTCGTATCCACGCCGCACAAGCTCGAAGCCGTAGGGGGAAGTGTCGCTCATGGGGTTCCTGTCGAATGAGACCGGTGAGGTGATAGGGGGAATCCTAGGGGCCGAAGCGGTGTGTCATCGAGCGGATACGGTTTCGATCTGGAGAATGACACCCCTTTTGAGTGGCTAACCCGGGGACGGCTTGCCAAAAACTTGGTCAAATGCCCCAGACAACACCGGAACCCGACCGCTCCGCTAGCTCTCCGAGGACTTGCCACCCGATCGAGGAGCGCCCACCGAGGCGCCGGCCTTGACCCCGCCGTCCTTGGCCCCTGACGGGGCCTCGAAAGACTCCAACGCCTCCAGGACGTCCTGGACACGGGAGATCTCGGCGTTGATGTCCTCGCGACGGCGCACCAGGACCTCCAGCTCCCGCTTGCCCTCCTCGACCGTGCGCCTGGCCTCGCGGATCGCCTCGGCCTTCAGCTCCTCGGCCTCCCGAACGAGCGCCGCCTTCTTCTGCTCGGCCTCCTTCAGCAGCCCCTCGGCCTTCTTCACCGCGGCGATACGGACCTTGCCCGCCTCGGAGTTGGCGTCCGACACCAGCTCCTTCGCCTTGGCCTGCGCCTTGGCGAGCTGCTCCTCCGCCGCCTTGATCAGCGCGTCGCAGCGGTCGCCCGTCGACTTCATCGTCTCGGCGGCCTCGCGGCGGGCCCGCTCGTGCAGCTCCTCGATCTCCGCCGTGAGCCGCTCACGCAGCTCCTCCGCGCGCTCCCGGATCGCCGTGGCGTCCCGGCGCGCGCCGACGAGCAGCTCGTCGGCGTCCGTACGGGCCTTCTCCACGCGCGCGTTGCCCTCGCGGGTCGCCTCGGAGACGAGCCGGTCGGCCTCCGTGCGGGCCGCGCCGACCATCGTGTCCGCCTGCGACTCGGCGTCCGCGGTGGTCTTCTGCGCCTGCTGCTGCGCCTCGGTGAGCAGCTTGTCCGCCTCGGCCGTGGTCTCCGTGATGAGCTTGTCGACCTGCTCGGCGGCCTCGGAGCGCCGCTTGTTGGCGTCCTTGCGGGCCTCGTCCAGCGTCGAGTCGGCCTCCTCGCGCGCCACGGCCATCATGCGGTCGGCCTCCGCGGCCGCCTCCGCCCTGACGCGCTCCGCCTCGGCACGGGTGCGCTCGGCGTGCTGCTGCGCGGACGCCACCGTGTCGGCGGCCTCGGCACGCAGCCGCTCCGCCTCGCCGCTCGCGTCCGCGAGGATCTGCTCGGCCTGGGCGACCGTCTCCGACCGCAGCCGCTCGGCCTCGCTCAGCGCCTCGGCCCGTACCCGCTCCGCCTCGGCGGCCGTGTCCGACTGGAGCCGCTCGGCCTCCGCGATGGTCTCCGTCTGGAGCCGCTCCGCCTCGGACCGCGCCTCGGTGATGAGGGTGTCCGCCTGCGTCGCCGCGTCCGACCGGATCCGGTTGGCGTCCTCGCGGGCGTCGGCCCGGGTGCGGGAGGCGTCCTGCTCGGCCTGCGCGATGGTGTCCGACGCCTCCGTGCGTACGCGCTGGGCGTGCGCCGCCGCGTCCGACCGCAGCCGCTCCGACTCCTCGATCGCCTCCGCGACCGTACGCTCGGCCAGCGCCTTGGCGGCCTCCGACTCCTCGTGCGTCTGGCGCCGCAGCCGCGCCGCGTCCTCGCCGGCCCGCTCCCGCTCGGCGTAGGCGTCGGAGCGGACCCGGTCCGCCTCCTCCTCGGCCTCCCGGCGTGTACGGTCCGCCGCGTGCTCGGCGGCGCTGCGCAGCCCGGTGATCTCCTCCTGCGCCTGCTCGTGCAGCCCGGCGACGGAGTCCCGCACCTGCTGGGCGTGCTGCTCGGCCGCCGACACCATCTCCGACGCGCGCCGGTCGGCCTCCTCGACCAGCCGTACGGACTCGGCCTGGGCGTCCTCCACGCGCTTGCGCGCCGACGCCAGCAGCTCCTCGCTCTGCTCGCGGGCCCGCTCGCGCTCCTGGTCGGCCTCCTGGCGGGCGGAACCGAGGAGTTCCTCGGCCTCGCGGCGGCGCCGGGCGGCCTCCTCCTGGGCGGCGGCCAGCGTCTCCGACGCCTCCGTGGCCAGCCGCTCGGCGGCGGCCTGCGCCTCGGCGCGCACCCGGTCGGCGGTGTCCTGGGCCTCCGACTTAAGCCGCTCCGCCTCGGCCGCGGCCTCCGACCGCAGGCGGACGGCGACGGACTCGCCCTCGGCGCGGGACGCGGACGCGTCGGCCGCGGCCTCGTTGCGCAGCCGGTCGGCCTCGTCCTCGGCCTGCTGCTGGAGCGTACGGATGCGTTCGGCGGCCTCGCCGCGCAGCCGATCGATCTCTTCGGCGGCCTCGCGGCGGATCCGCGCGGCCTCCTCACGGGCGTCCGTCAGCGCCTGCTCGGCGGCGGCGAGCCGCTGCTCGGCGTCCGACTGCAGACGCGACAGCTCCTCGGCGGCGTCCGCCTGCCGGGCCGCGACCGCGCGCTCGGTCTCCTCGCGCAGCTCGCGCGCCGCCTGCTCGGCGTTGGAGGTGATGGTCTCGGCCAGCTCCACCGCCTCGTCACGCTGGCGCTCGGCCTCCGCGCGGGTGCGCTCCAGGGTCTCCTCGGCCTGCCGGCGCAGCGTCGTCGCGCGCTCGATGGCCTCGGTGCGGACCTTCTCGCTGTCCGTGGTGGCCTTCTGGCGCAGCTCGTCGGCGTCGGCCTTCGCCTTCGCCAGCAGCTCCTCGGCGGTCTTGGCCGCCTCCTCGATCTGCTGGACGGCCTCCTTGCGGGCCTCCGCGCGGATCTTGTCGCCCTCGGAGACCGCCTCGGAGCGCAGCTGCTCGGCCTCGCCGCGCAGTCGGCGGGCCTCCTCCTGGAGCTCGACCGTCTTGGCGCGGTACTCCTTGGTGTCGTCCTTCGCGGCGCCCTTGAGCTGCTCGGCGATGTCGTGCGCCTCGGCACGCAGCCGGTCCGCCTCGGCCTCGGCCTCGCGGCGGATCCGCTCCGCCTCCTCGGACGCCGCCCGCGTGGTGCTGCGCGCGTCCTCCTGGGCCTTGTTGAGAACGTCCTCGGCGGTCTTGGCCGCCTTCGACAGCTGGGTCGCGCTCTCCTCGGCGGTGAGCGTACGGGCCTTCTCGGCGGCCTCGGCCAGGACCTTCTCGGCCTCGGCGCGGGCGTCGGCGACGATCTGCTCGGCGTCCGCCTTGGTGGTCTCGGCCTCCTTGGTGGCCTCGCTGACCAGCCGGGCGACCTGCTCCTTCGCCGTACGGGTGCGCTGCTCGTTGGTCGTCTCGGCGCTGGCGAGGGCCTTCTCGGCGGCGGTCTTGGCCTCGGTGACCAGCTTCTCGGCCTCGGCGCGCGCCTCGCGCAGCGCGGTCTCCGCCTCGGCCATGCGCTGCTCGGCGGCACGGCTGAGCTCACCCGCCTGGCGGCGCGCGGCGTCCGACTCGGTCGCGGTGGAGGTGCGCAGCTGCTCGGCGTGGTCGGTGGCCTCCTGCGCCTGCGTGGAGGCGGCGTTCAGCAGCCGCTCGGCGTCCGCGCGGGCGCGGCGCAGCAACTGCTCGGCCTCCGCGCGGGCCGACTCGGCCTCGCTCTGGAGCCGCTGCCGGGCCTCGGAGGCGACCCGCTCGGCCTCCGCGCGGGCCGCGGCCAGCGCCTGCTCGGCCTCGGCACGCGACTCGTCGAGAAGACGGCGGGCCTGTTGCTCCGTACGGGCGCGCAGCTGCTCCGCCCAGGCGACGTTCTCGTTGACGTGCGACTCGACGGTCTGGCGGCGCTCCGCCAGCTCCTGGTCGAGCTGCTGACGCCGGGAGACGGCCTCCTGGTGCAGCTCCGACTGGAGGCGCGCGGCCTGCTCGGCGTGCTCCTGGAGGATCCGCTGGGTCTGCGCCCGCGCCTGGCTCAGCTCGCGCTCGGCCTCCTGGCGCAGCTGGTCGGCCTGCATCTGGGCATTGCGCAGCAACTGTTCGGCCTGATAGCCGATGTCCCCGCCGTCGAAGGCGGGCCGGGACATGATGGTGCGCCGCGCCTCGTGCAACTTGGCGCGCAGCACCTCGACCTGGTAGCCGAGGTCCTCGGCATGCTGGATCGCCTTTTCCCGCTCGGTCTTCAGCCGTTTCATCTCGGCTTCGAACCGAGTGAGGTGGTCGACGTCAGCCGCCGGCTCCCGCTCCTGGCTCTCGTAGCCCCGCACTGCGCGGTCCCATCCGTCCCCTGGTCGCAACCTTCTCCGTACGAGCTCCGTCCGTACGCCGAACGGGGCCCCCGGGGAATGGTGTCAGATCAACGGCGGAGCACGGACTGCTGCCCCGTCGCGCGTCCCCCGAAACACAGGACCCCGGACTGCGGTCACCCTGGTGGAGCGGCGACCGCACCCAACCCTACCGGCCCATATGTACGGGGGTCAGTGCTCAGGTGACTCAACAGGCGCAGAAGTGACCAGTTCTGTCAGAACGCCATGGCAATCCTTCGGGTGCAGGAACGTGATCCGCGACCCCATGGAACCGCGTCGTGGCTCTTCGTACAGAACGCGTACGCCCTTCTCCTTGATGTCGGCCGCCTCGGTGTCGACATCCGCCGTACCGAAAGCGATGTGGTGGACGCCCTCGCCGTTCTTCGCGAGCCACTTGGCGACCGTGGAGTCCTCCCGGGTCGGCTCCAGGAGCTGGAGGTACGAGGCTCCGCCGTCCGACGTATCGTTGATCTTGAGCATGGCTTCGCGGACCCCCTGCTCCTCGTTGACCTCGGAGTGGAAGACCTCGAAGCCGTAGGTCGCGCGGTAGAACTCGACAGTCTTGTCGAGGTCGAAACAGGCGATCCCGATGTGGTCGATTCGCGTCAGCATGGATTCAGTGCAGCGCCCCGGAGGTGGTTACGCAACGTGCGCGCGATCACACCGACGGCCCGATGACGGCACGGAGTGCCACTCAGTACATTCGAAGTAAACCCTCGTTCACTCCTCGGCAGTGCAGCCGGAAGGGGATCGCACCTCATGACTGGAACGAACGGCACCACCTCGGTGATCGTCGCGGGCGCCCGTACGCCCATGGGACGGTTGCTGGGCTCGCTGAAGTCCTTCTCCGGAGCCGACCTCGGCGGCTTCGCGATCAAGGCCGCCCTCGACCGTGCGGGGATCGGGGGCGACCAGGTCCAGTACGTGATCATGGGGCAGGTGCTCCAGGCCGGCGCGGGCCAGATCCCGGCCCGCCAGGCCGCCGTCAAGGCCGGCATCCCGATGAGCGTCCCGGCACTCACCGTCAACAAGGTGTGTCTTTCGGGCCTCGACGCCATCGCGCTCGCCGACCAGCTGATCCGCGCGGGTGAGTTCGACGTGATCGTCGCGGGCGGCCAGGAGTCCATGACCAACGCCCCCCACCTGCTGCCGAAGTCCCGCGAGGGCTTCAAGTACGGCGCGGTGGAGATGCTCGACGCGATGGCCTACGACGGCCTCACCGACGCCTTCGAGAACATCGCCATGGGCGAGTCGACGGAGAAGCACAACACCCGCCTCGGCATCGGCCGCCAGGAGCAGGACGAGATCGCCGCCCTGTCCCACCAGCGCGCCGCCGCCGCCCAGAAGAACGGCGTCTTCGAGGCCGAGATCACCCCCGTCGAGATCCCGCAGCGCAAGGGCGACGCGGTCGTCTTCAGCAAGGACGAGGGCATCCGCGGCGACACCACCGCAGAGTCCCTCGGCAAGCTGCGCCCCGCCTTCACCCGGGACGGCACGATCACCGCCGGCTCCTCCTCGCAGATCTCGGACGGTGCGGCGGCCGTGGTCGTGATGAGCAAGGCCAAGGCGCAGGAGCTCGGCCTGGACTGGATCGCCGAGATCGGCGCCCACGGCAACGTGGCGGGACCGGACAACTCCCTGCAGTCCCAGCCGTCCAACGCGATCCAGCACGCCCTCAAGAAGGAGGGCCTGGAGGTCTCCGACCTCGACCTCATCGAGATCAACGAGGCCTTCGCCGCCGTGGCGGTCCAGTCAATGAACGACCTCGGAGTGTCCACGGAAAAGGTGAACGTCAACGGTGGCGCCATCGCCCTGGGCCACCCCATCGGCATGTCGGGCGCCCGCCTCGTCCTGCACCTCGCCCTGGAGCTCAAGCGGCGCGGCGGCGGCGTCGGCGCGGCCGCGCTGTGCGGCGGCGGCGGTCAGGGTGACGCGCTGATCGTGCGGGTACCGAAGGCGTAAGCGGTTTTGCCGGTCTCTTCTGGTGACGGGTGTGACGGTGGTGTCCGGCACGGCCGTCGTGACCTTCGTGAACGGAGCTGTGATGCAGGACGTCTCCACTCTGGTGGCCCAGGCCAGGGAAGGCCGGCCCCGGGCCGTGGCCCGGCTGATCTCCCTGGTGGAGGGGGCGTCCCCGCAGCTCAGGGAGGTCATGGCCGCCCTGGCCCCGCTGACCGGCAACGCGTACGTCGTGGGCCTCACCGGCTCACCGGGCGTCGGCAAGTCCACGTCGACGTCGGCGCTGGTGACCGCCTACCGCAAGCAGGGCAAGCGGGTCGGCGTCCTCGCCGTCGACCCGTCCTCCCCGTTCTCCGGCGGTGCCCTCCTCGGTGACCGCGTCCGCATGTCGGAGCACGCCTCCGACCCGGGCGTCTACATCCGCTCGATGGCCACCCGCGGCCACCTGGGCGGCCTCGCCTGGGCCGCCCCGCAGGCGATCCGCGTCCTCGACGCGGCGGGCTGCGACGTGGTCCTCGTCGAGACGGTCGGCGTCGGCCAGTCGGAGGTGGAGATCGCCTCCCAGGCCGACACCTCCGTCGTCCTGCTGGCCCCCGGCATGGGCGACGGCATCCAGGCCGCCAAGGCCGGAATCCTGGAGATCGGCGACGTCTACGTCGTCAACAAGGCCGACCGCGACGGCGCGGACGCCACCGCCCGCGAGCTCAACCACATGCTGGGCCTCGGCGAGTCCCGCGGCCCCGGCGACTGGCGCCCGCCCATCGTCAAGACGGTCGCCGCCCGCGCCGAGGGCGTCGACGAGGTGGTGGAGGCCCTGGAGAAGCACCGCGCCTGGATGGAGGAACACGGCGTCCTGGCCGAACGCCGCCTCTCCCGCGCCGCCCGCGAGGTCGAGACCATCGCCGTCACGGCCCTGCGCGAACGCATCGGCGACCTCCACGGCGACCGCCGCCTCAGCGCACTCGCGGACCGCATCATCTCCGGCGAACTCGACCCGTACCGGGCGGCGGACGAACTGGTGGCGGGCCTCACCGAGTCCTGAGGGATCGTCGACTACGGGTCCACCCTGGTACGTTGACCCGCATGTTCCTCCTCTGTGCGTAGAGCACACCGACGAGCCACGCACGGCAGCCGAGCGATCGGCCCCGTCGCCGTGGCACTCCGGTGTCCCCTCTCCGCCTCACGTCGAGGAACTCACGCATGTCCGCACCTCCTTCGCGGCTGTCGTACGCCGCCGTCCTGCGCGTCCCCCGCGCCCGCTCCACCTTCGCCGCCGCCCTCGCGGGACGCCTGGCGTACGGGGTGGTCTCCCTCTCCCTGCTGCTCGCCACGGTCCGGGCGACAGGCTCGTACGCCGTGGCCGGTACCGTCATGGTCCTGTTCGGGACCTCCACGGTCCTCCTGATGCCGTTACGGGCCTCCCTGGTCGACCGCCACGGCCCGCGCCGCGCTCTGACGCCCATGGCCCTGCTCCACGCCGGCCTGCTCTCCCTGCTCGCCGCGGTCACCTGGAACCCCGGAACACCGGCGGTGGTGCTCGGCACGGTCGCCGCGCTCACGGGCGCCTGCGCGCCCCCGCTCGGCCCGACCATGCGCATGGTCTGGGGCGAACTGGTCCAGGACCGGCGACTGCTGCAACGGGCGTACAGCCTCGACGGCGTCGCCGAGGAACTGCTGTACGTGTCGGGCCCCGTCCTGGTCGGCGTACTGGTCCGGTACACCACCCCGGCCGCCGGACTGCTGCTGACCGCGGCACTGATCGCGGCCGGGACGTGCGCGTTCGTGGCCTCACCGGTGGTGGGCGGCATCCGGGGGTCCTCGGAACGGCGGCGGCAACGCGAGAAGGGCTCCGCTCAGGGGCTGCTCCCACCGGTCCTCGTGGCGGCCGGGGCGGGCCTCGCGCTCAGCGCCGTCGACCTGCTGGTGGCGGCCTTCGCCGACCGGCACGGGTACGGCGGGGACACGGTCGCCTGGATGCTGGCCGCGCTCTCGGTGGGCAGCGCGGTGGGGGGCCTCCTGAACGGCGCGATCGACTGGCGCACACCCGCGCGGGTACGGCTGCCGTGGCAGGCGGCGGGCCTCGGCCTGGTGGTGTGCGCGGCCGGCCTCGCCCCCGACCCCTGGACCCTCACCGCGGCCCTCGTCTGCGCCGGTGTCTTCGTCGCCCCGGCCCTGACCACGGCCTACCTCATCGCGGACGAGACGGCGCCGCCGGGCGCCCGGACCCGGGCGGGCGCCTGGATCAACACCGCCGTGAACGCGGGCAGTTCCTGCGGCGCGATCACAGCCGGACTGCTGCTGAGCCACGCCCCGCTCGGCGTGTGCTTCGCCGCGGCGGGGTGTGTGGCGCTGCTTTCGGCGGGCGGCGCCGTGTGGGCGACAGCCGGACGGGGCCGCACGCCTCGGGCGCGGCCCCGGTCCCTTCGGGTCTGATCAGTCGTCGTCGCGGTCCGCCGTGACCTTCGCAGTCTTCGGGTCGACGTTCCAGTCGTGGTCCTTGCTGTGGGTGTCCGTGGTCTCCACGTCCCAGCGGGGGGAGCGGTCGTCGTCGAGGTCGACGGAGGTCACGGTGCCCTTGGGGGCGGCTGCCTCGGCCGCCTGCTTGGCGTCGACGGTGGCGACCTTCAGGGCACGGTGGGCGTCGGCGGCGTCGTCGTCCTGCTCGGTCTCCGTGGCGAGGATCCTGCCGGTCTGCTGGTCCACGTGGACGGTGTACGAGGTCGTGCCCTTGCCCAGGATGTCGACCTCCCAGCCGCGGACGTCGTCCCCGTCCTCGTCGTCACCGGCGTCGAGGTCGGCGGAGACCGCCGTTCCCGGCTTCGCCTTCAGGGCCGCGTCGATCGCCTGAGCGGCGGTCAGCTTGCTGTCACGCGCCTCGGCGGAGTCACCGGTGCGGTCGTCACGGTCGTCGCTGGTGTCGTCCTGGCCCTTGGTGTCCCTGTCGTCCCCCGACACCGCCGTAGGCGCCTTGGCGGGCGCGTCGTCCTCGCCTGCCGCGCCGAAGGCGAGCGTCGCACCGCCGCCGATCATGACGGCCGCGGTGACGGTGGAGACGACGACGAGGTGGCGCTTCATGGATGTCCTCCCGTGGTGGGTTCGTTCCGTTCGCTTCGACGAGAACCAACCTGCCGAACCGGACCTGAAGCCCCGCTGAAGCCACCTGAAGATCGCTTCAGGTTCGCTTTGGCACCCTGTTCCCATGCGCCTGTTGATCGTCGAGGACGAGAAGCGTCTCGCCCTGTCCCTGGCCAAGGGCCTGACCGCCGAGGGCTACGCCGTGGACGTCGTCCACGACGGCCTGGAGGGGCTGCACCGGGCGAGCGAGTCGCCGTACGACCTGCTCGTGCTCGACATCATGCTGCCCGGCATGAACGGCTACCGCGTCTGCTCCGCGCTGCGCGCCGCCGGCCACGACGTGCCCATCCTGATGCTCACCGCCAAGGACGGCGAGTACGACGAGGCCGAGGGCCTGGACACGGGCGCGGACGACTATCTGACCAAGCCGTTCTCGTACGTGGTGCTGGTCGCGCGGATCAAGGCGCTGCTGCGGCGCCGCGGGCAGGGGGCGGGGGCATCACCCGTGCACGTCCTCGGCGAGCTGCGGGTCGACACCGCCGCACGCCGTGTCCACCTGCGCGACGACGAGGTGACGCTCACCGCCAAGGAGTTCGCCGTCCTGGAGCAGCTCGTACTGCGGGCGGGCGAGGTGGTGTCCAAGGGCGAGATCCTCGACCACGTCTGGGACTTCGCCTACGAGGGCGACCCCAACATCGTCGAGGTCTACGTCAGCGCCCTGCGCCGCAAGCTGGGCGCCGCGCTCATCCGGACCGTGCGCGGTGCCGGGTACCGGTTGGAGGCGGCCCGGTGAGACGCCTGTTCGGTTCCGTCCGGGCCCGGGCCACGCTCGGCGCCACGCTCGTCGTCGCCGTCGCCCTGGTCGCCGCCGGGGTGGCGGTCCTGCTGTCCCTGCGGTCCAACCTGAGCGGCCAGGCCGGCACCCAGGCCGAACGCACCGCGCGGGAGGTCGCCGCCGAACTCGCCGCCGGGAAGAGCTACGCGCAGCTGTCCCTCGACGGCGACGACCGGCCGGTCCAGGTCGTCACGGAGGACGGGACGCTGGTCGCGGCCAGTGAGGACCTGGAGCGGATCAGCGGGACGGGCAGCGACGCCGTGCGGCCGCGGGCGGCGGCGACCCCTGGTGCCGGGCAGACCGCCCCCGAAGACACTGAAGACACTGAAGACACCGACGACGCGGACGACAAGGCGGGCGACGCGACGGACGACAAGAACGGCGAAGGCGGCCTCGACGCCGGTGAGATCGACGAGGACACCGACTTCTCCGACGGTGCCGCGACGGTCGACGGGGACACCGGGGACTACCGATTCGCCGCCGTCCACGTGGACACCGGTGACCGCGGCACCCTCACCGTGTACGCGGGCGCCCCCCTCTCCGCCGAGCACAGCGCCGTGCGCACCGCGCTGACCAGCATGCTGATCGGCTTCCCGCTGCTGCTGGGCGTCGTCGCGGGCGTGACCTGGCTGGTCACCCGGCGCGCCCTGCGCCCGGTGGAGGGCATCCGGCGCGAGATGGCCGCGATCACCGCCTCCGAGGACCTGGCCCGGCGCGTCCCGGAGCCGGACACGCACGACGAGGTGGCTCGGCTCGCCCGCACCACCAACGCCACGCTGGCAGCGCTGGAGGCCTCCGTGGCGCGCCAGCGCCGGTTCGTCGCCGACGCCTCCCACGAGCTGCGCAGCCCGATCGCCAGTCTGCGCACGCAGTTGGAGGTGGGCGTCGCCCATCCCGGGCTGCTGGACGTCCCGGGCGCGGTCGAGGACACCGTACGGCTTCAGCAACTGGCCGCCGACCTGCTGCTGCTGGCGCGTCTGGACGCGGGGGAGCGGCGGGGCGACACCCGGGTGGACCTGGGCGCGCTGGCGCGGGAGGGGGCCACCGGGCGGGCCGGGGTGACGGTCGAGGCGGCCGAGGGCGTGGAAGTGGCCGGATCGCGGGGGCAGCTGGAGCGGGTGCTGGCCAATCTGCTGGACAACGCGCGGCGGCACGCGCGCGAGGCGGTGTCGGTCACCGTTCGACGGGAGGGGGGCCGGGCGGTGCTGGAGGTCGCCGACGACGGCGACGGGGTGCCCGAGGGGGAACGGGAGCGCGTCTTCGAGCGGTTCGTACGGCTCGACGCCGCCCGCAGCCGCGACGACGGCGGCGCGGGACTGGGCCTCGCCATCGCCCGTGACGTGGCCGTCCGGCACGGCGGCACCCTCACGGTCCGCGACGCGCCGACAGGCGGAGCCCTGTTCGAGCTCCGCCTGCCTTCGGTCTAGAGGATGCTCAGGGACGGCCCCGGTGCCCGCGCAGGTGTTCCGCGATGGGCTTGAGGGCCTTGTCGAGCTCGGTCAGGGCCTCGGGGGAGAGCAGGTCGATGAAGTGCCTCCGCACAGACGCCACATGATGGGGCGCGACCTTCTTCATCGTCTCCATGCCGTGCTCGGTGAGCACGGCGTACAGTCCGCGGCGGTCGGACTCGCAGTTCTCCCGGCGCACCAGGTCCGCGTTCTCCATGCGGGTGATCTGGTGCGAGAGGCGGCTCTTGGACTGGAGGGTGGCGGACGCGAGGTCGCTCATTCGCATCCGTACGCCCTCCGACTCGGAGAGGTTCACCAGGATCTCGTAGTCGTTCATTGTCAGACCGAACGGCTGGAGGTCCTTTTCGAGCTGGTACGTCAACAGCCTGTTGACCTCCAGGTGGGTGCGCCAGGCGCACTGCTCCGCATCGGTCAGCCAGTGTGTGGCCGTCTCGGTCTCCATGAATGAAGTCCACCTAAGAAGTTGAAAGGCGAACTAATGAGGGTGGTGTGACGGTGCGCACGCGTTCGATGTCACACTCCGCAGACTACCGCTCACAGCCCGAAGCGACGCTGGAGGTCTCCCAGCTGTCCGGGAAGTCGCGGTGTGCCTGACGGGCCGTGACCGCCCGGTGCGCCGCCGCCACCGGGCACGCCCGGCTCGTGCGGAGTCACTCCGGTGGCCTGCTCGGCCATCAAGGTCTCCGTCGACTGGAGCAGCACCGTTCCGGCTCCCACGAACTCGAACTGGTGCTCCTCCCCGGAGGCCCCGCCGAGGCCCGTCATCGCACGTAGACCGCCCATTACGCCGGTCATGTAGCCGTGGTCGTAGTGATGGCACGGCGAGGGGCAGTCGGCCCAGCCGACGAGTGCCTGCGGATCCACCCGGATGGGGGGTTCCATGAACACCACCGGACCGTTTGACGCGGCCACGAACTTTCCGGTTCCGATGAGTGTCAGAAAACCCGGCACGATCGACTGCTTGAGTGACAGACTTGGCTGAAAAGCGAGCAGATTGCCCGAGCGAATGGTCAGATTGCCGTCGTCCAGGTCGTACGAGTTCACATCGAAGGCCCGGTCGGCGAGGAGCATCTTGCCCGAGCCCTCCGCCACGACCCAGTCGCTCGCGTGCAGAGGCGAATGAAAGGACGTGCGGACAAGTCGGTCGAGTCGGCCGTGTCCGATGCCGTTGAAGTCGATCGACCCGTAGTAGGCGATCATCTTCCCCTTCTGCAGGAACCACTGGCTCCCCTTGAGTTCCACGCAGAAGGTGTAGGCGTTGACGTTGTCGTCGACGGGCAGCGTCATGGGGTCGTGGACCACGGGACCTGCGCCCGGATAGGTGGTCACAGCTTCTCCTCCGAGGCCTGGACGTACACCGTGCCGTTGCCGCTGAGCTCCAGTTGGAAGGCCTCGCCGGAGCCGCGTCCCACCATGTCGCGCCAGCCCAGCGCGGTGGACAGCTTGTTGCGGACGTCGCCGTGGTGGGCGACGTAGGCCTGGGGGTCGACGTGGATCGGGCGCTGGGGCGTGATCGGGATCTCGAAGACGCCGCCGTGGGCCATCACGGCGACCGCGCCGTGGCCCTTGAGGGTGGTGGTGAACAGACCCTGGCCGCTGATCTGGCCCCGAACCATGCCCATGACGCCGCCTTGCGAGCCCATGAACATCGTGCCCTGCTGCAGGGTGCCCTCGAAGGCGAGCAGGCGGTCGGCCTCGACGTAGAGAGTGTCGCCCGTGAGCTGGATGACCTGGACGTGGTGGCCCCCGTGACCGAAGAGGACGGTGCCGCTGCCCTCGACGGTCATCAGCGGGGTGTCCTCGTTGGCCAGGCGGCGGCCGATCATCGACATCACACCGCCCTGGCCGCCCTGGAGGTTGGGCGTGAAGGAGACCTCGCCCCGGTAGGCGAGCATCGCGCCGCGCTGGCTGAACAGCCGCTGGCCGGGCATGACCGTCGCCTCGACGATCTTCGAGTTGAGCTCGCGGAAGGGCATGTCACACATCCCCCGCGATCGTGTTCCGCTCGCTCGGCTGCACGTACACCAGGCCGTCGCCCTCGAAGCGGATCTGGAAGGCCTCGCCGCCGCCCTCCCCGAGGAACGTGCGGAACGTCACACCGGACTGGAAGGACTGCCGGACATTGCCCTGGTGGGCGATGTACGCCCCCGGGTCGACGATCAGCGGGTACTGCGGGCTGACCCGCAGCACCACGGCCGGCCCGTCCGACGTGATCGCCGCCTGGCCGTGCCCCTCGACGGTCGTCGTGAACAGCCCGTTGCCCTGGGACGCGCCGCGCAGTCCGGTGAAGCTCGTGCCGGTCCTGAGGCCGGCGTCGGTCGCGAGCAGGTTGCTCGACTCCACGTACAGCTTGTCCCCCTGGAGATTGACGAGGTTGATCTCCGAAGCACGGTCCGCGAACCAGCAGGTCCCCTGCCCCTTCACCTCCATCACGGTCATCTGCTCGCCGGTGAGCCGCCGGGTCACCATCCCCCGCAGTCCCTCGCCGCCGCCACTCATCTTCTTGAAGGCCATCTGCCCGTCGTACGCGACCATCGAGCCGTTCTTCGCCTTCACGGCATCCCCGGTCATGTCGACGGCGAGCACCTTGCTTCCTTGCAGTCGGAACATCGCCACGGGGTGAAGGTAGCCGCAGGTCGGCCCGTCGGACAGAGCCTCCGGGTGGAGACGGACCCCGACCGAACCCCTAAGGGGTCCTTGCACTGTGCCCGCCCGGGACCCCCTTCCGCGGCCCGCCCGACCCGTTTGTCACAATGGACGAACGCTTGTGCGCGCGTTCACAAACCGCGCAGGCCGCCACACCGCCCCGACCGTCGACACCTCTCCCACCGAAGGTGACCCGTGGACCTCAAGACCGCCACCGCCCTCCGCCGACTCCGCCTGGTCTCCGCCCCCGAGGCCATCTCCTTCCTGCTCCTCCTCGTCTGCTCGGTGCTGAAGCGGACTACGGAGTTCGACGCGGTGCGCCCGATGGGCCTGATCCACGGCGTCCTCTTCATCCTCTACGTGATCTTCTGGGCGGACGCCTGGAACCGCACCAAGTGGGACCTGAAGACCGCGGCGCTCTACTTCGTCCTCTCCGTCCTGCCGACCGGCGGCTTCTTCGCCGAGCGCAAGCTGCGCCGTGAGGCGGAGGACGCGGTCATCGCGTCCCGTGCGCGCCGCGAGGGCGTGGTGGAGGCGTCATGATCGTCGCCTTCTCCGTGACGCCGCTGGGGGTCGGCGAGGAGGTGGGGGAGTACGTGGCCGACGCCGTCCGTGTCGTCCGCGAGTCCGGACTGCCCCACCGCACCGACGCGATGTTCACCTCCATCGAGGGCGAGTGGGACGAGGTCATGGACGTCGTCCGGCGGGCCGTCGCCGTGGTCGAGGAGCGGGTACCGCGCGTGTCGCTGGTCCTCAAGGCCGACATCCGACCCGGTGTGACGGACGGGCTCACTTCGAAGGTGGAGACGGTGGAGCGGTATCTCGCCCCTTAGAGCCCCTTAGAGGTCCTTAGTCCCGCACAACGAACCCCGGCCCGCGCGGGCCGGGGTTTTCTCGTCCCCGATGTTTGAGCGATCGCTCAAAGAGGTGTAGCTTCACTTCCGCGAGTTTGAGCGATCGCTCAAACAGCGAGCCGATCAGGGGGATCGATGGGGCTCTACATAGAGGCGCACATCCGCGCCGACCTCGACGAGTTGTGGGCGCGCACCCAGGAACCCGACCGGCACCAGCGCTGGGACGTGCGCTTCACCGAGATCACCTACCTCCCGCGCGCGGAGGGCGAACCACAGCGCTTCCGGTACGCCACGCGCGTGCTGCCCTTCCTGACCGTCGCCGGGACGGGGGTGTCGGCGGGCGAGAAGGAACGCGCGGACGGCACCCGCACCTCCGCCCTGCGCTTCGCCTCCCCGCACCCCCTCTCCTTGCTCGCCGAGGGCAGCGGCTACTGGCGCTACGTCCCCGACGGCGACGGTGTCCGCTTCCTCACCGGCTACGACTACCGCCCCCGCTGGGGCCGCTTCGGAGCCGTGGCCGACCGGCTGGTGTTCCGCCCGCTGATGGGGTGGGCCACCGCCTGGTCCTTCGACCGGCTGCGCCTGTGGCTGGAGCGCGGGATCAGCCCGGAGCGGGCGCTTCTCAACTGGCTCGCCGAACTGGCGGTGCGGGCCGCCGTCGTCACCCTCTGCTGCACCGGACTCGGCCTCGGCTCCCTCCTGCGCCTGCTCGGCCCGTTCGCGGCGGCCACGGCCTATCTGTGTCCGCTGCTGCTGGCCGGCGCCATCTGCGTGGCCCTGTTCAAGTCGCCGCTGTCCTGCACCCCTGCCGCCCGCCGCTGTCTGCGGCAACCGCCCACGCGCGTGCGTGCGCCGCGCCTGATGCGAGCCCTGGAGAACCCGCGATGACTTCTGCCCCGCGTGACGTGACCGCTCCCGCCTCGATCTTCCGCACGGTGATGGGTGCCGACTTCGACCGCCTCCACCCACGGCTCCAGCGCCGCTTCTCGGTCGGCCTCGCGAGCGGAGAGGCCTGCACGGGGCGCGGCGTGATGGACCGCATCTGGCACGGCCGCGCCTTCGTGAAGCCGTTCCTGGCGCTCGGGTCCACCCGCAACATCCTTGTCCCCAGGGCCGGTCGGAACGTTCCCTTCGTCATCGAGAACGTTCCGTACACCGACACCTTCGGCCGTGAGACGGTGACCTTCGTGCGCACCTTCGACCTGCCCGGCCGCTCACGCCGCTTCGACGCCCAGATGGTGCTGAGCCCCAAGGGCGACCGCGTCCTCGACTACCTGGGCACCCACCAGCACCTCGCCAGTGACCTCCACTTCCGCGCCGAGCCCGACGGTTCGCTGCTGATCCGCTCCGGTGAACACCGGTTCCGGGAAGGGGTGGTGGACGTGCGGGTGCCGGAGCTGATCGGGGCGAGCGCGGAGGTGCGGGAGTCGTACGACGACGTCGCCGGCCGCTTCCGCATCCGGGTACGGGTGGTGAACCGGTACTTCGGGCCGCTGTTCGGCTACGACGGGTCCTTCACCGCGACCTACACCGACGTCCGGCGGTGCGGGGTGCGGGCCGGGCTGCGGCCGGTGCGCGAGGAGGTCCGTGCGTGAGCCCGGAGACGGCGAAGTCGCAGGAGACGAAGACCAAACTGCTGGAGGGGGCGCTGCGGACGCTCACCGAGCAGGGGATCGCGAAGGTGTCGGCGCGTACGATCGCGGCGGCCGCCGGGGTCAACCAGGCGCTGGTCTTCTACCACTTCGGCTCCGTGGACGAACTGCTGGCCGCGGCCTGCCGGTACGGCGCGGAGCGGACGGTGGCGCGCTACCGGGCCCGGTTCGCCGCGGTCACCTCGCTGTCCGAGCTGCTGACCGTGGGACGGGAGATCCATGAGCAGGAGCGGGCCGGAGGGCATGTCGCGCTGCTCGGACAGCTGCTCGCGGGCGCCCAGACCCACGAGAGCCTCGGCCCCGCGACCGCGGCGGGGCTCGAACTGTGGATCGTCGAGATCGAGCAGGTGCTCGTGAGGGTGCTCGCCCAGACCCCGTTCGGGGAGTTTGTGGACGCACCCGGACTGGCGCGGGCGGTGGCGGGGTCCTTCGTGGGGATCGAGTTGTACGAGGGCGTGGACGCGGTGGGTGCCACCGCCGCGCTGGACGCCCTGGAGCAACTCGGTTCCCTGGTAGGGGCGTTGGAGGAACTGGGGCCGGTGGCGCAGCGGGCGGTACGGCATCGGCTGCGGCGCTCCGGCCGACGCTGACCAGCGCTGACCCGCGTCACGCTCGCCGCCGTTCCTGGGCCGCCCGCCGTGACGTGGTCAGCCCCCGCCCGACGCCAGCGCCATCCCCAGCGGTGTCCGTTCGTACAGCACCTGGTGGCCGTACCGGCGCGCGATCAGCAGGCCGGCGTCGCGCAGGGTCGTCAGATGGGCGGAGACCGAGGACGGGGCGAGGGCGAGGCGGTGGGCGAGGGCGGTCGTGGTGGCCGGGTCGGTGAGGGCCATCAGGACCGCGGCCCGGCCGCGCCCCAGGAGTCGTACGAGCGCGTCGGAGACGTCGGCGGCCGGCTCCGACCACAGGGTGGCGATCCCGCGGGCCGGATAGACCAGGGTGGGCTGCCAGGGCGGGTCGAAGCCGCTGACGACGTCCGGCCAGGCGAACGCGCTCGGCATCAGCACCAGGCCCTGGCCGCCCAGATGGCGCTCGTGCTCGCCCTTGGAGTCCACCGTCAGCGTTCCGGCGCGCCAGCCGCAGCGGCGGTTGATCTCCGGGAGCAGACCGCCCAGGCCCACCTCGGCGAGCCGCCGGGAGTGGAACGCCACGTCCGCCTCCAGCAGCGCGCGCAGCCTCGGCCAGTCGGGCTCGACGAGGGTGTGCCAGACCTGCTCCAGCGTGCCGGCCAGTTCCTCGATCATCCGTACCGGGTCGGCGAGCCACGCCCGGCCGTGCGGGGAGTCGAGCGCGCCCGGGGTGTCCGCGAGCGAACGGGCCGTGTCCTCGCGGGCCGCGTCCGGATCGGCGGCCCGCACCGCGGCGATCTCCTCCTCGAAGGTGGCCGCCGGGCCCGCCGGCGGCGGGCACAGCCAGTCGGGCGAGTGGCCGCGGCGCGGCATCAGCAGCCACAGCCCGGTCAGATCGAGCGCGTCGGCCGCCGTACGGACCCGGCGCAGCCAGGGCACGTGGTAGCCGTGCCGGTCGGGCCGCTTGAGCGTGCGCGCCACCTCCTGCGTCTCCCACAGCGGGGACAGCGCGAAGCGGCAGCGGAGGAAGTCGTCCTCCCCGAAGTGCAGGCGTGAGGGCATCCGGGCACCCGCTCGAAGATTCGGTCAGAGCCGAAAGTCTACGCGGGCGGGCCCGACCCCAGCACGCTGCTGCCCATGCCACCGGAACAGACCGCGGAAACCCTGACACCCCCTGCCCCCACCAGCCACGGCCGCTATCGCGACGTCTTCGCCGTCCGCGAGTTCCGAGCCGTCTTCGCCGCCCACCTGCTGTCCATGCTGGGCCTGATCGTCAGCGAGATCGCGCTCTCCGTCCTCGTCTACGACCTGACCGGCTCCCCGCTGATGAGCGCGCTGGCGTTCGCGCTCGGCTTTCTGCCGTACGTCGTCGGCGGCACCCTGCTCGCGGGCGTCGCCGACCGCTTCCCGGCCCGGCGGGTGCTGGTGGTGTGCGATCTGGTGTGCGCCGGGTGCGTGGCCCTGATGGTGACGCCGGGTGCGTCGATCGCCGTACTGCTGACCCTGCGCTGCTGCCTCGCCGTGGTCTCGCCGGTCTTCGCGGGGACCAGGATGGCGACGCTGGCCGATGTGCTCGGCGACGGCGACCTGTTCGTGCTCGGCCGCTCCCTGCTGCGGATCACCGCGCAGAGCTCGCTGCTCGTCGGCTACGGCCTCGGTGGGCTGCTGCTCACCATGGTCACCCCGCGCCACGCCCTGCTCATCACCGTCGGCACCTTCCTCGCCTCCGCCACGCTGCTGCGCTGCGGCACCCGGCACCGGCCCGCCCGGGCGCGGGACGGCGGGTCGGCGCTGGTGACGGACTCCCTCAAGGGCGCCCGCGAGGTCCTCGCCGACCGGCGGACACGCGTCCTGCTGCTGCTCTTCTGGGTGCCGCCGATGTTCACCGTCGCGCCGGAGGCGCTGGCCGCCCCCTACGCCGACGACCTCGGGGTCGGATCGACCGGCCTGGGCCTGCTGATGTGCGCGCTGCCCGTCGGTACGGTCGCCGGCGAGCTGTTCGCGGGGGCCCGGCTGCGGCCCGCCGCCCGGGAGCGGATCGCGCTGCCGCTGGTCTGCCTCACCCCGCTGCCGTACCTCGGCTACGCCCTGCGCCCCGGCCTCGCGACCTCGCTGCTCCTGCTGCTGGTCTCCGGGGCGGGGTCCGCGTACACCCTGGGCCTGGACCAGTGGTTCGTACGGGCCGTGCCGGAGGGACTGCGGGGCCGGGCGATGACGCTGCTCACGGCGGGACTGATGACCGTGCAGGGGGTGGGCATGGCGCTGGCGGGGGTGGCGGCGGAGTTCGCGGGGGTGACGGCGACCGTGACGGGGGCGGGTGTCCTGGGGACGGCGTGCTGTGCGCTGCTCGCCGTTCAGGCCCGGCGGACCGAAGGGCGAGACGGGGCTGACCACCATGTGACCGGCCGGTAAGGTCTGGAGACGTGCCGAAGCCGCTCAGTCTCCCGTTCGACCCCATCGCCCGCGCCGACGAGCTCTGGAAGCAGCGCTGGGGAAACGTGCCGTCCATGGCCGCGATCACCTCGATCATGCGCGCGCACCAGATCCTGCTCGCCGAGGTCGACGCCGTGGTCAAGCCGTACGGGCTGACGTTCGCGCGCTACGAGGCGCTGGTGCTGCTGAACTTCTCCAAGGCCGGTGAGCTGACGATGTCGAAGATCGGCGAGCGGCTCATGGTGCACCCCACGTCGGTCACCAACACCGTCGACCGCCTGGTCAGGTCGGGTCTGGTGGCCAAGCGCCCCAACCCCAACGACGGCCGCGGCACCCTCGCCTCCATCACCGACAAGGGCCGCGAGGTGGTCGAGGCGGCCACCCGCGACCTGATGGCGATGGAGTTCGGCCTCGGTGTCTACGACGCCGAGGAGTGCGCGGAGATCTTCGCGATGCTGCGGCCGTTGAGGATCGCGGCACACGACTTCGACGAGGACTGACCCGGGACAAGATCTCCCGGAACGCGTGGTTACGCTCGTTCCCATGAAAAAGAGCGTGCTGACCCGCTACCGCGTCATGGCCTACGTCACCGGCGTGCTGCTGGTCCTGCTGACCCTGGGCGTCATCGCCAAGTACCTGCTGAAGATCGACGGCGCCGACGGCTTCACGAGCGTGGTGGGCATCGCGCACGGCTGGCTCTACGTCCTCTACCTGGTCGTCGCCTTCGACCTGGGCTCCAAGGCGAAGTGGCCGGTGCGCAAGCAGCTGTGGGTGCTGCTGGCCGGCACGGTCCCCACGGCCGCGTTCTTCGTGGAGCGCAACGTCACCCGGGAGCTGGAGGCCAAGGTCGCGGACGAGTCGCCCGTGACCGCGAAGGCCTGACCGCGACGGCCTGACCGCCAAGGCCTGGCGGAGAAGGCCTCGCCGCCGACGCCACCGCCGTACGGACGAACGTGCGGCGGTCTGCCATCGACAATTACTAGGACGTCCTAGTAAATTTGAGGGCATGGACGCTGACGCCATCGAAGAGGGCCGCCGTCGCTGGCAGGCCCGGTACGACGCCGCGCGCACGCGCGACGCTGATTTCACCACGCTCTCCGGCGACGCCGTGGAGCCGGTGTACGGGCCCCGGCCAGGAGACAACTACGAGGGCTTCGAGCGGATCGGGTGGCCGGGGGAGTACCCCTTCACGCGCGGGCTGTATCCGACCGGGTACCGGGGGCGTACCTGGACCATCCGGCAGTTCGCCGGGTTCGGCAACGCCGAGCAGACCAACGAGCGGTACAAGATGATCCTCGCCAACGGCGGGGGCGGTCTGTCCGTCGCCTTCGACATGCCGACCCTCATGGGGCGCGACTCCGACGACCCGCGCTCGCTCGGCGAGGTCGGGCACTGCGGGGTGGCGATCGACTCGGCCGCCGACATGGAGGTCCTGTTCAAGGACATCCCGCTCGGTGACGTCACGACGTCCATGACCATCAGCGGGCCGGCCGTGCCCGTCTTCTGCATGTACCTGGTCGCCGCCGAACGGCAGGGCGTGGATCCCGGGGTGCTCAACGGGACCCTCCAGACCGACATCTTCAAGGAGTACATCGCGCAGAAGGAGTGGCTCTTCCAGCCCGAGCCCCATCTGCGGCTGATCGGCGACCTGATGGAGTACTGCGCCGCCGGCATCCCCGCCTACAAGCCGCTGTCCGTCTCCGGCTACCACATCCGCGAGGCGGGCTCGACGGCCGCGCAGGAGCTGGCGTACACGCTGGCCGACGGGTTCGGGTACGTGGAGCTGGGGCTCAGCCGCGGACTCGACGTGGACCTCTTCGCGCCCGGCCTGTCCTTCTTCTTCGACGCGCACGTCGACTTCTTCGAGGAGATCGCCAAGTTCCGCGCGGCCCGCCGGATCTGGGCGCGCTGGATGCGGGACGTCTACGGGGCGAAGAGCGACAAGGCGCAGTGGCTGCGCTTCCACACGCAGACCGCCGGTGTCTCGCTGACCGCCCAGCAGCCGTACAACAACGTGGTGCGTACGGCCGTGGAGGCGCTCGCCGCGGTCCTCGGCGGCACCAACTCGCTGCACACCAACGCCCTCGACGAGACCCTCGCGCTGCCCAGCGAGCAGGCCGCGGAGATCGCGCTGCGCACCCAGCAGGTGCTGATGGAGGAGACCGGCGTCGGCAACGTCGCGGACCCGCTGGGCGGTTCCTGGTACGTCGAGCAGCTGACGGACCGGATCGAGGCCGACGCGGAGAAGATCTTCGAGCAGATCAAGGAGCGCGGACTGCGGGCCCACCCCGACGGGAAGCACCCGATCGGGCCGATCACCTCCGGAATCCTGCGGGGCATCGAGGACGGCTGGTTCACCGGCGAGATCGCCGAGTCCGCCTTCCGCTACCAGCAGGCCCTGGAGAAGGGCGACAAGAAGGTCGTGGGCGTCAACGTCCACACCGGGTCCGTCACCGGCGACCTGGAGATCCTGCGCGTGAGCCACGAGGTCGAGCGGGAGCAGGTGCGCGTGCTCGCGGCCCGCAAGGCCGCGCGCGACGACGCGGCCGTGCGCGCCGCGCTGGACGCGATGCTCGCGGCCGCGCGCGACGGCGGCAACATGATCGCGCCCATGCTGGACGCCGTACGCGCCGAGGCGACCCTGGGCGAGATCTGCGGGGTGCTGCGGGACGAGTGGGGGGTCTACACGGAACCCGCCGGGTTCTGACCCGTTCGTTCGAGGACGACGACTTCGTAACCGGATCCCACTACCAACTCGCCGCCGGGGCCCACGGCCACCGCGTCGGCGGCGTGGGGGAGGATTTGCTGGTGGAGGAGCCGCCCGTTCTCCAAGTCCCAGACGCTGAGGAAATGACGGCCGACGGCAGCCACCGTCGGCCGTCCGTCCGTCATGGCGCACGCGAGATCCATTGTCCATACGTGCCCCACTTCGATGGTGCGCCGCAGGGAGACGGTATGCAGGTCCCAGACCTGGATGCCCTCGCGAGACGTGGCGAGCACCGCGACAGGGACGCCCCCGACGGTCGTGCAGGCGATCGCGGTGACATGAGCGGTACAACCCTCGAACCGTCCCAGGTGGATCATAGTGCTCAGGTCCCAGATGTCGACCCGCGCGCTGGGAAGGCGGCCAGCAGCAAGGTGCTTGTGGTCTTCGCCCGCGATCACCGCCAACGGGGTGCCGTCCACCGCTGTGCATGCAAGAGCGGTTGCTGTCGACAAATCCTTCGAGAGAATGGCGCCGCCGTCCATGGCCTTGAGCGAGGCGGCGTTCCGGATGACGAGAGGGCCGGGAGCCGTGGACAGATGGGAGAACTCCGAGCCGGTGAGAAGTGTGGGCACCCCGTCGAGGGTGGTGGTGTCCACGTGTGTCCATCTCCGACCTGGGTCCGTCACGGCTGCCAACTCCTCGCATCGGGGAAGTGACCACACCCGTACCGAGTCGTCGTGGCCGCTGCTGACAGCCACCGGTTCTCCGTCGAGAACTGTATGGGCGACGGACAGAACACCTTCGGTATGGCCCCTCCCGACACCGAGCTCGGCCCCGGTGTCGAGATGCCAGGCGCGGACCGACAGGTCTCCGCCTGTGACGGCGATCGGCATGCCACCCGCGACGAGGCATGTCACGGCGTGGACCTGACTGTTGTGCCCCGGCGAAGTGGCGATCTCGCTCTCCTCGGGAAGGTCCCACAGGCGTAGGGTTCCGTCCATGCTGGACGAGACGATTACCTGCGCACCCTCCACGACTGCGGTGGACAGGGCGTGCACCCATTGATCGTGGCCGTTCAGCCTGCCGATGAGGGCTCCGCTCTGTGCGTCGCGGATGTGGATCGTCCCGTCCGCGTGGCCGACCACGACGGCATCTCCGGTCCGGCCCGGTACGACCGCGGTGGCTGTGACCTGCTTGCTGTGGGACGGGAAAAGACGAGACTCGGCCCGGGTGACGGGATCCCACCGCAGGAGGCCCACCTTGCCTCCGAGGAAGACGGTGGCGCGTCCCTCCAAGGAGCCCGTCCACTGGACCTCGACATCTGCCGAGTCACGGGCGGGGACATGGCTCAGCTCACCGTTGATCAGGTTCCAGGCGAGGGCCGGCCGGTATCCGCTGGTCACGATGGCGTGAGGAGCGTCGCCCAGTTCCACGCAACCGATCGCGGCTCTGACCGTCAGAGCCGACGCCTGGGTGTCCACGTGCCGCAGCAGTTCTGCTGTGCGGAGGTCCCACAACCACGCTGTGCCGTTGAAACCGTAGCCCAGCAAGACGGGGGCGCCGTCCAGGACGGTACAGGCGAGGGAGACCGCAAAGTCGGGTGCGCTTTTATCCCCTCCTGTGCTGGAGATGACACGCTCCGTGCGCGGGTTGGGGCGCCCCTCGCCTGACTGAGCAACGGTGATACGGAGACTGACCGTGCCCTCGGCGATGTTCCAGATCCGAACCTCGCCGTCCAGGTCGGCGGTCGCCACGATCTGTACGCCGTCCGCTTCCCCGCAACAGAGCGCCGTGAGATCGGCTCGGTGCCCGCGCAGGGAGGTGTGCACGGACTGGGTGCGCATGTCCCACAGCCACACTTCCCGATTAGGGCCCGCCGTCGCGAGGAGAGGCACACTGCCCACTGTCAAGCAGTCCATGACGGAGTAGCTTCCGCAGTAGCTGTCCAGCGTTGCCCGCAGTGTGCCGCTCGTCTGGGTGCGCGTGGCCCAGCGCGGCGCCCACGCCAGAAGTCGCCGCAGCGCGCGCTGGTGCTCGTCCATCCCGAATCGCGTGGAATCGACGGCGAGCAACTGCGCCCGATACGTGGTTGGCAGCCTTCGATGCAGATGGGCTGAGGAGCGATACATGGCATGGGTCCGCCGCACCATGTGGTCGTCGACACCGTCCATGGCTGAGAGCAACGCGTCGGGGTCGGCGTGCACGAGGAAGAAGGAGTCCCGTAGCAGCTCGGCCAGTTCGCCGGCTGCCGCCGCGTGTCCCGGGAGGTTCTTGACGATGTAGGGGTGGGCGCGCGTCCAGTCCCGGTCGCCGTCCTGGCGGAGCGGGACGGTCTGCTGCAATGCGGCGGTGAGCCGGCGTTGGTTCTCCGTGTCGCGGCGGGGGCTGCGCAGGTGTTCCGCCAGCGCCTCGTGGAAGAGACGGAAGACCGAGCGCTCGTCCTCGGCCGGGACTTCGACGACGTAGGCCCCCGCGTTCCGGAAGAGCCAGTCGACGTCCTCGTCCGAGCACGGGACCGCGGACAGGGCGGTGGCCAGGGGCGCCCACAGGGCGTCCCAGGGCAGACCGTCGCCCTCGGCGTAGGCGAGCGGGGTGAGGAGGCGGCGTACTTTCGCCTCGTCCTCGCCGTAGCGTGCCAGGTAGGCGTCAAAGGCCTGGCCCGCCTCAGTGGGCAGGGTCTGCTCCCACCCCGGCCGGCTCGTGTCCACGACGAGGTCGCCGTGGGCGACGGCACGTACGGTCATGCGTGCCACCAGGAAGGACTGGCCGGCGCGCGCCGCGATCGCTCGTGCCAACTCTCGCCGGGTGTCCGGCGGGTAGCGTCGGCAGGCGCCCGAAGCCTCCAGGGAGGCGTGCGCGTACTCCTCGATGTCCGTCCGCTTGGCGTAGGCCGCGTTGTCGAGGTCGATGACGTGAACCGCGCTGCCCAGCGCGGCGATGGTTTCGCGGCGGGTGCCGATCAGGAGGCGTACGTGGGGCAGGGTGCTCAGCGGGCGCAGCAGTTCGCGGGCGATGCGCAGCGGCTCGGTGCCGCCGACACCCGTGCCGGCCTCGTCCAGGGCATCGATGAGCAAGGTGCACGGTGCCGTGTGGTCGGCGAGGGCCGCGAGCAGTTGGTGGGGTGAGTCGGCGTCGATGCCGAGCGCCCCCGCCAGCCGGCCGGTGAGCGATTCCAGGTTGGCACCGCGCGCGTGAACGGCGGTCGTGACGCACCCGGCGGGTGGCGTCACGTAAGCGGGTGCCGTCGGCCATACGCCCGGGTCCGTATCGGCCAGCGCGAGCAGGCGCCCGAGCAAGGCGGACTTGCCCGAGCCGGGGCCGCCGGTGATCACGCGCGCCCGGCCGTCGTGCTGCGGCTCGCGCAGCCAGGAGGCGAGGGTGGCCAGGGCTTGCAGCCGGCCGGTGAAGAAGTCGCCCTTCTCGCTGGCGTACTCCACCCCGCGGCCCCGCGGGTCGAAATGCGCGGCCCACTCGCGGGCCGTCTGGACGTCCACCAGGGTGGGGGACAGCCCCGGCCGGTAGGCGGGATTGGGGAAGAACGGCGGCGGTGTGCGGACCTCGGCCGCGCTGCACCGGGCGCTCTGGTGGGGGTGGTGCTCGCGTAGATACGCGTCGATGCGGCTGGTGACGTCCAGGACGTCCAGGTGGGGCTGGCGCATGCCGGCCCGGCTGTGACGCAAAGCCTCTTCCAGGGCGGGTACGAACGCGTGGTCCACGGCCTCTTCCCGGGCCCGGGCGGCCGCCAGGAGCCAGGGGCCCTCGCTGTCGTTCCCGCGCAGGGTCGCCAGGTCGACGGCGACGGACGCCATCTGCGCGGTTCCGGCGCCGGCGTAACAGGTGTCGAGGATCAGCAGGGCGTGCCCGACACATGAACCGGTCACGACGCCGGCCAGGTCGCTGGACCTGATCGCCGTGCCCTGTGGGCGGGCGATCTTGCTGCCGCCGCACATCAGGTAGTGGTCGCGCCGCCGCGGGTGCTTGACGCCGTGACCGGCGTAGTACACGACGAGCACGTCCCGCTCGGACCTGTCAGGGTGTTCCAGCCACTCCTCCAACTCGCCGAGCAGGTGCTGGGAGCGAGGCGAGGAGCTCAGGTGCGGCAGGATCCGGGTGTAGCCGAGGTCCTGGAAGAGCGCCGCCACCCGTTCGACGTCCTCCTCCACGCCCGGCAGTTCGGTCAGGTCGGGGTCGTCGGGGTAATGGCGGGTGCCTGCCGCGAGCACGTACCGGCGGAACTCCGGCTCTCCGGCCGGGGCATCGGCGCTCATCCAGCCAGCCCCAGGGCGATTGCGGCACCCGTCTCCCCGGCTGTCAGATACGCCGACATCTCGTGCATGGTCGTGCCGTTGTGGACGTGGTGGTCGCGCAGCCGGGCACCGAAGCGCGGGGAGAGTTCGTGGACGAGCGCGACGATGTCGCCCGGGTCGGAGATGTTGTGCCAGTGCTCCGCCGACCGCGGCCAGACGCCGACGCCGTCGACGGGCAGGGGCGTGAGACGGTCGAAGGTGAGGTTGCGGATCCCGAGCGGGGAGCCCAGGGTCACCAACGTGACCGTACGGGGGGCCTGCTGGGAGCACAGTGCCTCGTAGGCGACGACCGACCCGAGCGAGTGGGCCACGACGACACGCGTGTCCGGGCCAAGCTGCTCGAGGACTCGCTCCTGGGCTGTCGCGCGCAGGTGTGGTTCCTCGAAGTACCGCCGAAACTGCTTGAGGGCGGCGATGAGGAAGGCGTCCGAGACGGACTTGAAGAAACGGGTGCGGGTCAGCGCGTCCAGGGCCCGCCGTACGGTGGCGACCCGCAGGGGCCTCGAGGCCGCGTATCCGGCCAGTCCGCGTCCGACGTCCTCCGGGCCGAGGACGGCCGGGTCACGCCGCGCGGCCTCCTGCCACCACGCCAGGAGCAGGTCGTATTCCAGGCCTTCGGCGACGTCCTCCGCCTCGTACTGGGGTGTCCCGCCGCGCGCGCCGGGGCGGCGGAACAGGTCTCCGTAGGCCGCGCAGGAGATGTCGTCCTGAGTGAGGGGCGTACCACGGCCGGCGAGGCGGGGGTCTTGGCGCAGGGCGAGGTTCACGCCGCCGACGAGAGCGGGGGCCAGTGCGGCATACAGTGTCTCGGCGGTGTCCAGTTGCTTGCCCACCCCGTGCACCATCACGACCCGTGCCATCGATGTCCCCCAGTCCACGCGCTCACCTGCCCTGCCGATCACCATAGGACGCCGGTCGTGTCCTGGGGACGTATTCACGGGCGGGAGGACTCCAGCGCCGTCAGGCCGCCCAGCAACACCCGTGTGAAGCTGCGCACCCACTCCTCGTCCGCAGGTTCCGCGCTCACCAGTGTGCGGTGGACGACCGCTCCCGCGACCATGTCGAAGATGAGGTCGACCGTGCGGGCGGTCTCCTCGGGGCTGGTCTCCGGGGGGAGTTCACCGCGGGCCTGGGCCCGGGTGCGGCCCTGGAGGACCAGGCGTTTCTGGCGTTCGACGATGGAGGCGCGGATCCGCTCGCGCAGCGCGTCGTCGCGGGTGGACTCGGCCACCACCGCCATCAGCCCGCTCTTGGCCTCGGGGCGGGCCAGGATGGCCGCGAACTGCAGGACGACGCCCTCGGTGTCGGCGGCGAGGCTGCCGCGGTCGGGGAGTTCCAGTTCGTCGAAGAGCTCCGCCACCGCGTCGACGACGAGTTCGTGCTTGCCGGCCCAGCGGCGGTACAGCGTCGTCTTTGCAACCCCGGCCCGCGTGGCCACGTCTCCGAGGGTGAGCCTCGACCAGCCCAGCTCGACCAGCGCCTGCCGCGTGGCGGCCAGGATCGCGGTGTCCGCGGCGGCGCTGCGGGGGCGGCCGGGGCGGCCCGAGGGGGTGCTGGTCTGCATCCCTCGACCATAACCGGCGGGTCGTGCGGTGCCGTGAGGGAGATCACCGAGGCGTACTTTTCCTCGACCCCCTCCTGCCATTACGCTACGACTCGTAGCGAAAGCCCGTGACGGACGTACACGGGTGGCGATCGCACGGCGTGGGGTGGGGACCCGGCGCCGGACGGCACCGACCAGGCCATGCTTTTCATATCGCTTTTCACGCACACGCGAGAACGGGGGAGGATAGACGCATGCAGCCACGGAACATGTCCATGAGCGGAGTCGTCGACCTCGCCGCGGTGAAGGCGGCCCAGGAGGCCAAGGCGAAGGCGGAGCAGGCGCGCGCCCAGGCGGCCCAGCAGGGCGGCACCGGAGCCGTCTCGCCGGCCGATCTCGTCATCGACGTCGATGAGGCGGGGTTCGAGAGCGATGTCCTGCAGCGCTCCGCCGAGGTACCCGTCGTCCTCGACTTCTGGGCCGAGTGGTGCCAGCCCTGCAAGCAGCTGAGCCCGGTCCTGGAGCGGCTCGCGGTCGAGTACAACGGGCGGTTCCTGCTCGCCAAGATCGACGTCGACGCCAATCAGATGCTGATGCAGCAGTTCGGGATCCAGGGGATCCCCGCGGTGTTCGCGGTCGTCGCCGGGCAGGCGCTGCCGCTCTTCCAGGGTGCCGCCGGCGAGGACCAGATCCGGCAGACCCTCGACCAGTTGGTCCAGGTCGCCGAGCAGCGCTTCGGGCTGACCGGCCTGGTCGTCGACCCCGAGGCCGAGCCCGGCGGCCGTCCGGCCCCCGCCGAGATGCCGGCCGGCCCGCACGACGCCCTGCTCGAGGCCGCCGTACGCGCCCTGGACGCGGGCGACTTGGGCGGCGCGGTCCAGGCGTACAAGAACGTACTGAGCGACGACCCGGGCAACATGGAGGCGAAACTCGGACTCGCGCAGGCCGAGTTGCTCCAGCGGGTGCAGGACGCGGACCCGCAGCAGGTGCGCAAGGAGGCGGCCGAGAAGCCGGCGGACGCCCAGGCCCAGATCGCCGCCGCCGACCTGGATCTGGTGGGCGGTCATGTCGAGGACGCTTTCGGCCGACTTATCGACACCGTGCGGCGCACGGCGGGCGAGGACCGGGACGCCGTACGGCTGCGACTGCTCGAACTCTTCGAAGTGGTGGGGGCCGAGGACCCGCGGGTGACGGCGGCGCGCAGGGCGCTCGCGCGCGCCCTGTTCTGAGCGGGCCGGAAGCCGCGTCCTGACCAGTCGCTAAACACTCGGGCATGTGTTGCCGGAGTGAAAGGTTGGCCGAGGATCGTCGTAGGCGGCCGCGCTTTACCAAATCTTGGTAAACGCGGCCGCTGTTACTGCGAGTAAGAGATCGGTGTTGATCTGTCGGATTCTGTCCGCCGATCCATGACTTTGTCCCGCCCTCCGGGACCACCCTGCGTCGCCGGTCGAGACCGGCGGGTCGTTGTTCGGTTATCGCGCCGTTACTAGCGAGTAACGACCCCCCTTGTGCCTGGCGCGAGAATGCACCACGATCGGCGACGCTCGGTCCATTCCCGTACCCCGACAGCCAATCGGGCCCGCGGGATCCTCTGGGTCCCCACCGAGCAGAGTCGACGGCCGATGCCGTCGGCTCTTGGACAGGGGGGTCTTCGCCCTTCGGGTGAAGCCTGTCCGGCAGGGTTGTGCGTGATGCGTGTCAGGCGCGACCAGTGGTTGTCGCTCGGGGGTGATCGCCGGTGATTCGGGCGCGGTTCGCGCCACCGAGCGCGGGCGCTCTCCCTTCCGAGGACGTAGCACTTCTCCCATCCCTGCCCGGCCGAGCCGCCGTCCGGAGGCGCGCCCGGGCCAGGAGATGTACGTCCGAGAAGGAGGAAATATGGAGTCCCAGGTGCGTGGCGGGACCAGATGGAAGCGGTTCGCTGTGGTCATGGTGCCCAGCGTCGCCGCCACGGCATGCATAGGCATCGCCCTCGCGCAGGGCGCGCTCGCCGCGTCGTTCAGCGTGTCGGGCCAGTCGTTCAAGGTCTCGGCCGACAAGCTCGTGGGTACGGGCTTCTCGCAGTACGGGGCCATTGACTCGGGCTACACGCTCGACGGCAAGAAGACGGCTCACCCCGTCGCCGTCTCCGCGTTCAAGTCCGCGTCGATCACGAACATGTGCCAGTCCGTGGTCACCCCGAACATCCCGCTGCTCGGCTCGGTCAGCCTGACGCTGAAGGCGGGCGGCGGCGATACGCCGGTGCAGGCCGAGAACCTGTACATCGACGTCGAGGACCTGAGCGCGGATGCCACGTTCCACGGCATCGACATCGGTGTGGCGGGCAAGGACCTCAGCAAGGGTCCCGGCATCAAGAGCGGTGACACGGCCAACCCGTACGGCTTCGCCCAGCAGGCGGAGTCCGCGGAGCTGACCGACGTGAAGCAGACGGCGTGGGCGACCACCGCCGGAACCTTCAAGCTCAGCGGCCTGAAGATGTCGCTGTCGACGGGTGTCAAGGAGTGCTACTAAGCACTCGCTGACGGGCGGGGGAGCCGGTGGCCCCCCGCCCGTCCACTCCGAAGCCCGGATCTTCACACGCAAGACGACTCACCACCACAGCAACGCCGCACCAGGGAGCTGTTTTCCATGAGCGCCGAGACTCCTGCCGCCCCCGGCCGCGATGAGCACTACATTTCGGTCATCAAGCGGAACTTCCGCGCTTGGCGGGGCGGTCGGCCGTTCTGGGCCGGCCTGTTCGTCCTCCTCGGTGGTATCCCCATCGCCTACTTCCCGTACGCACACCTGCAGATCGGGCACCTGACGCTGGCGATGGCCACCACGGCGGGCGCCGGATCCCTGATCATCGGCGTGCTGCTCGTGGTCCTCGGCATCAGCCTGTGGTTCCAGAAGCACGTACGGGTCTTCGCCGGTGTCGCGGCGATCCTGCTGGCCCTGGTGTCCATCCCGGTGTCCAACCTCGGTGGCTTCCTCGTCGGCTTCCTCTTCGCGCTCGTCGGCGGAGCGATGGCCGTTGCCTGGGCGCCGGGCGCGCCGCCCGCGCCGGAGCACGCGCACGCGTCCACGGGATTCGGCGACGTCCCCCAGGGCGCGTTCGTCGACCCGGCCCCGGCGGGTCCGGTCGTACCGACCACCAAGAGCGTGGACGGGGTGAGCGAGCCGAACGATCTGTCAGGAACGAACCCGGCCAACGGGGCGAACGGGAGGCACAGTGCCGGCTGACGAGGTGACCCACGGGACGGATGTGGACGCGTCCCGTGTGAGAACCGGGCCGCGCCATGCGGCACCCAAGAAGCCGCTGTTCACCAGGATCCACATGCCGGCCGGGAAGGCGATGGCCCTCGCGGCGATGCCGACGGCGGTCCTCATGGGGATGGGCTTCACGGCGAGCCTGGCGATCGCCGACAACAACAACTCGCCGTCGCCGTCGAAGAGTCTGTCGGCCGACGAGTACAAGGACTGCGTCGCGGCGCTGGAGGACGGAGCCTCCCCGTCGGCCTCACCCTCGGCCTCGCCTTCGCCCTCCACCTCGGCGGGCGACTCCTCCGACGACAAGACGGACGGCAAGGACGACACCGGCGACACCGGCGGCAAGACCGACGACACGGGGGCGACGCCGGAGCCCACGGCCACGGGCGGCTCCTCCGGCGGGGACTCCTCGTCGGATTCGGGTTCCGACGACAAGCCCGAGCCCACGCCGTCCCCCTCCGCCTCGGCGGACAAGGAGGCCGAGTCCTCCGGCTCGGGCGCCGGTACGCCGAGCCCGTCGGCGTCGGAGAGCGGCGGCGGCCTCCTCGACACCATCGGTGACACCATCGAGGACGTCTTCACCGGCGGCAACAAGGCGTCCTCGGACGCGAGTCCGACGCCGTCCCCCTCCGCCTCGTCCTCGGCGCCCGCCGCGGGCAGCGACAGCGGCGACGACGGCGGCAAGAGCTCCGACACGACCTCCGGCAAGACCTCCGACTCGTCCGACCCCGTCAAGGAGACCACCGACAAGGTCACCGACACGGTGAAGGACACCGTCGAGG
The DNA here is from genome assembly GCF_043198595.1 of Streptomyces sp. NPDC048751. NCBI lineage: Bacteria > Bacillati > Actinomycetota > Actinomycetes > Kitasatosporales > Streptomycetaceae > Streptomyces > Streptomyces sp. NPDC048751. The sequence continues at coordinate 28,682 of NZ_JBICUX010000002.1, read as the reverse complement.
GCACCACCGACAAGGCGTCCGAGGCGGCCAAGAAGGCCGAGGAGGCGGCGAAGGACGCGGCCGACACGGCCACCGCCACGCCGAGCCCGTCGGCGAGCCCCTCGCCGGACGCGGACGACTGCCCGGTCGCCACGGACGCCGAGAGCGGCATCGACAACAAGGTGCGGCTGCCCGACGAGCCCTGGACCCTGAACGCCAGTTCGCTGCTGCTGAAGGGCGCCGACTACAAGGGCGTCGCGAAGGTGAAGACCGCCAACGGCACGGTCAAGGAAGTCCTGAAGTTCGTCATATCCGACGGCACCGACATCGGTGACCTGCACCAGTCGGTCAAGGACCCCAACTCCGGGAAGACCTACCACGTGCAGGCGGGCAAGGGCACCACGTCCACGATCCGCGACGGCGACACCGTGATGTACACGGAGAAGATCTCCGGCAACCTCTTCGGTCTGATCCCGGTGACCTTCGACCCGAAGAACCCGCCGCCGCTGAACATCCCGCTCATCTACTTCACCAACGTGACCGTGCAGCAGGCCGGTCAGTTCGGCGGCACCCTGCACGTGCCCGGACTGCATCAGTACGCGACCGGCTGAGCGGCCTTCACGAGCCCGTTCGGGAGCCGCACACACTGAGGGCGCCCCCTGGAGCCAGGGGGCGCCCTCAGCGCCGTACAAGGGCCTTGTGGGCCCGGGCGGATCAGCGCTGCGCGTTGCCGCCGAGGTGGTGGACGCGGAGCATGTTGGTGGTGCCGGGGACGCCGGGGGGCGAACCGGCGGTGATGATGACGATCTCGCCCGGGTTGAAGCGGTTGATCTTGGCGATCTCCTGGTCCACCATGTCGACCATCTCGTCGGTGGTGTTCACGAACGGCACGATGTGCGACTCGACGCCCCAACTGAGCGTCAGCTGGTTGCGGGTGCCCTCGTCGGTGGTGAACGCGATGATCGGCTGCTGCGCGCGGTAGCGGGAGAGACGGCGGGCGGTGTCGCCGGACTGGGTGAACGCCACCAGTCCGCGGCCACCGAGGAAGTCGGCGATCTCGCACGCGGCACGCGCGATCGAACCACCCTGCGTGCGCGGCTTCTTGCCCGGGACGAGCGGCTGCAGGCCCTTGGACAGCAGCTCCTGCTCGGCCGCGGTGACGATCTTCGACATCGTCCGCACGGTCTCGATCGGGTACGCGCCCACGCTCGACTCGGCGGACAGCATGACCGCGTCGGCGCCGTCCAGGATCGCGTTGGCCACGTCGGAGGCCTCGGCGCGGGTCGGACGGGAGTTGGTGATCATCGACTCCATCATCTGGGTCGCCACGATCACCGGCTTGGCGTTGCGCCGGCACAGCTCGATCAGGCGCTTCTGCACCATGGGGACCTTCTCGAGCGGGTACTCGACGGCCAGGTCGCCACGGGCCACCATGACGGCGTCGAACGCCATCACGACGTCCTCCATGTTGTCCACCGCCTGCGGCTTCTCCACCTTGGCGATGACGGGGACCCGGCGGCCCTCCTCGTCCATCACACGGTGGACGTCGGCCACGTCCTTGGCGTCCCGGACGAAGGACAGGGCGACCATGTCGCAGCCCATGCGCAGCGCGAAGCGGAGGTCCTCGACGTCCTTCTCGCTCAGCGCCGGGACGTTCACGGCCGTGCCGGGCAGGTTGATGCCCTTGTGGTCGGAGACGACACCGCCCTCGATGACGATCGTCCTGACCCGCGGGCCCTCGACGTCCAGGACCTTCAGCTCGACGTTGCCGTCGTTGATGAGGATCTGGTCGCCGCGGGAGACGTCCCCGGGCAGGCCCTTGTAGGTCGTCCCGCAGATCTGCTTGTCGCCCGGCACGTCCTCGGTGGTGATGGTGAACTCGTCACCCCGCTCCAGCTCGACCGGCCCCTCGGCGAAGGTCTCCAGGCGGATCTTCGGGCCCTGGAGGTCGGCGAGGACGCCGATGGGGCGGCCGGTCTCCTTGGCGGCGGCACGGACACGGTCGTACCGGCCCTGGTGCTCGGCGTGGGTGCCGTGGCTGAAGTTGAAGCGGGCCACGTTCATCCCGGCCTCGATCAGCGACACGAGCATCTCGTGGGAGTCGACCGCGGGGCCGAGAGTACAGACGATTTTCGAACGGCGCATGGGACGATCCTATCGGTTTGTTTCGCTACGGAATATTCCGTCTGGCGGAAAATACAAATGGGCGGCTATGCGCTCAGGCGTGTTACTGCCGTGTATTGCTCAGTTGGCCACGCGGCGGAGCCGCATATTGTTACTGCCCGACCAGTGCGTAGGTCTGTGTGGCGATCTCCAGTTCCTCGTCCGTCGGCACCACCGCGACCGCCACCCGGGCGCCCGCGGGCGAGATCAACCGCGCCTCGTCGGCCCGTACGGCGTTCAGCCCGTCGTCCACCGTGAGCCCCAGTTCCTCCAGGCCGGCCACGGCGGCCGCCCGTACCGGCGCCGCGTTCTCGCCCACTCCGGCGGTGAAGGCGACCGCGTCCACCCGGCCGAGCACCGCGTAATAGGCGCCGATGTACTTCTTCAGTCGGTGAATGTAGATGTCGAAGGCCAATTGGGCCTGTTCGTCACCCTCGTCGATCCGGCGCCGGATCTCCCGCATGTCGTTGTCCCCGCACAGGCCGATCAGCCCGCTCCTCTTGTTGAGGAGAGTGTCGATCTCGTCGATGGACATTCCTCCAACGCGCGCCAAATGGAAGATGACGGCAGGATCCATGTCTCCGGAGCGCGTACCCATCACGAGCCCCTCCAAAGGCGTCAGCCCCATGGAGGTGTCCACGCACTTCCCGCCCCGCACCGCGGAGGCGGACGCCCCGTTGCCGAGGTGCAGCACGATCACGTTGACGTCCTCGGGCGCCTTCCCCAGCAGCTTCGCCGTGGCCCGGGAGACGTACGCGTGCGAGGTGCCGTGGAATCCGTAGCGGCGCACCCGGTGTTCGTCGGCGGTCCGTACGTCGATCGCGTAGCGCGCCGCCGACTCCGGCATCGTCGTGTGGAAGGCGGTGTCGAAGACGGCGACCTGCGGCAGGTCCGGGCGCAGAGCCCGGGCGGTGCGGATGCCGGTGAGGTTGGCGGGGTTGTGCAGCGGCGCCACCGGGATCAGCCGCTCGATCTCGGCGAGTACGGACTCGTCGACCACCGTCGGCTCGGTGAAGGACTTCCCGCCGTGCACGACCCGGTGTCCGATCGCCGCCAACTCCGGCGAGTCCAGGCCGAGGCCGTCCTTGGCGAGCTGCTCCGCCACGGCCTTCAGAGCGGTCTCGTGGTCGGCGATCGGGCCGTTCCACTCGCGGGACTCGCCGCCGCCTTCGCCCGTGCCGAGCGGTGTGTGCTTCAGGCGGGCGCTCGAATCCTCACCGATGCGCTCGACCAGGCCCGTTGCCAGCCGGCTGCCGTCGCTCATGTCGAGCAGCTGGTACTTCACCGACGACGAGCCGGAGTTGAGGACGAGGACGCGAGTGGGGGACGGTTGGGCGGTCACTGGGCGGTCGCCTTCTCGGTCGGGGACGGGGCGGAGGTCTGGGCCTGGATCGCCGTGATGGCGACGGTGGTGACGATGTCCTGGACGAGGGCGCCCCGGGACAGGTCGTTGACGGGCTTGCGCAGCCCCTGGAGCACCGGGCCGACGGCGATCGCGCCGGCCGAGCGCTGCACGGCCTTGTAGGTGTTGTTGCCGGTGTTCAGGTCGGGGAAGATCAGCACGCTGGCCTGCCCGGCCACCTCCGAGCCCGGCAGCTTGGTCGCCGCCACCGTCGGCTCCACGGCCGCGTCGTACTGGATCGGCCCCTCGATCTTCAGGTCGGGGCGCCGGGTGCGGACGATCTCCGTGGCCTGGCGCACCTTGTCGACGTCGGCGCCCGAACCGGACGTACCCGTCGAGTACGACAGCATCGCGATCCGCGGTTCCACGCCGAACTGCTCGGCGGTCGCGGCCGACTGGATGGCGATGTCGGCGAGCTGCTCGGCGTTCGGGTCGGGGTTGACCGCGCAGTCGCCGTAGACGAGGACCTTGTCGGCCAGGCACATGAAGAACACGGACGACACGATCGAGGCGTCCGGCTTGGTCTTGATGATCTCGAAGCCGGGCCGGATGGTCGCGGCCGTGGAGTGCACGGACCCGGAGACCATCCCGTCGGCCAGCCCCTCCTGCACCATCAGCGTGCCGAAGTAGTTCACGTCCGAGACGACGTCGTAGGCCAGTTCCACCGTGACGCCCCGGTGGGAGCGCAGCAGGGCGTACTGCTCGGCGAAGGAGTCGCGCAGCTCGCTGGTGGCCGGGTCGATCAACTGGGAGTCGCCCAGGTCGATGCCGAGGTCGGCGGCCTTCTTGCGGATCTGGTCGACCGGACCGAGCAGGGTCAGGTCGCACACCCCGCGTCGCAGCAGCACCTCGGCCGCGTGCAGCACGCGTTCCTCGGTGCCCTCCGGCAGGACGACCCGGCGCCGCTCGGAGCGGGCCCGTTCGATCAGCTTGTGCTCGAACATCATCGGCGTGAGGCGGTCGCTGCCGGTGACGGAGACACGCTGGTCGAGGCCGGCGGTGTCGACGTAGCGCTCGAAGAGGCCCAGCGCCCGTTCCGCCTTGCGCGGGGTGGCCGCGTTCAACTTCCCCTCCAGGGAGAAGAGTTCGGCGGCGGTGGGGAAGCTGGTGCCGGGCACCGAGATCACCGGGGTGCCCGGGGCGAGGCGGGCGGCCAGGGTGAGGACGTCGTCGCCGGGCACCTCGTCCAGGGTGAGCAGTACGCCCGCGATCGGCGGGGTGCCGGCGCTGTGCGCGGCGAGTGAGCCCACCACCAGGTCGGCGCGGTCGCCCGGGGTGACGACCAGACAGCCCGGGGTCAGGGCGCCCAGGAAGTTCGGCAGCATGGCCCCGCCGAACACGAAGTCCAGCGCGTCCCGGGCCAGCCCCGAGTCGTCGCCGAGCAGGACCTTCGCGCCGAGCGCGTGGGTGATCTGGGCGACGGTCGGGGCGGAGAGGGCCGCGTCGTCGGGGAGGACGTAGCACGGCACCGGAAGCCGCGAGTCGAGCCCGTCGGCTATCGCGTCCCGGTCGGCGGGGGAGACCCGGTTGGCGACCATGGCCAGCACGTCGCAGCCGAGACCCTCGTACGCGCGGTAGGCGTTGCGGGTCTCGGCGAGCACGGACTCGGGGGTCTGCTTGCGGCCGCCCACGACCGGGATGACCGAGGCGCCGAACTCGTTGGCGAGGCGGGCGTTGAGGGACAGCTCGTCCGGGAGCTGCGTGTCGGCGTAGTCGGTGCCGAGGACGAGGACGACGTCGTAGTCCCGGGCGACGGCGTGGAACCGGTCGACGAGCGCCGCGACCAGCTCGTCCGTGCCCTGTTCGGCCTGGAGGGCGGACGCCTCCGCGTAGTCCATGCCGTAGACGGTCGTCGGGTCCTGGGACAGCCGGTAGCGGGCCCGCAGCAACTCGAAGAGGCGGTCGGGCCCGTCGTGGACGAGGGGGCGGAAGACCCCGACCCGGTCGACCTGCCGGGTCAGGAGTTCCATGACTCCCAGCTCGACGACCTGGCGTCCGTCGCCGCGGTCGATACCGGTCACGTACACGCTGCGCGTCACGCGGGATCTCCGTTTCGTCTGTGCGTACAGATGTGCGTACAAAAATCGCCCACCGAGGTGAGCAGAACCCTCTTGACAATACCTCCGGCGATGGTTAAGGCGCGCGGAGCTGGGGTGGAGTGAGGGGGGAGTGCTGGTGGAGCCGGACGGGAGCGACATGGGCCGGAACGGCATGAAACAATCGGACCTGGCTCACCGGTGTCAACAGCGAGCAGGAGACACAGCACGATGCGTATCGGAGTTCTCACCGCAGGCGGCGACTGCCCCGGCCTGAACGCCGTGATCCGGTCGGTCGTGCACCGCGCGGTCGACAACTACGGCGACGAGGTCATCGGCTTCGAGGACGGATACGCCGGTCTGCTCGACGGCCGCTACCGCGGCCTCGACCTGGACTCGGTCAGCGGCATCCTGGCCCGCGGCGGCACCATCCTCGGCTCCTCCCGCCTGGAGCGCGACCGGCTGCGCGAGGCCTGCGAGAGCGCCTCCGACATCGTCCACGACTTCGGCATCGACGCCCTGATTCCCATCGGCGGCGAGGGCACGCTGACGGCCGCGCGCATGCTGAGCGACGCGGGTCTGCCGGTGGTCGGCGTCCCCAAGACGATCGACAACGACATCTCCTCCACGGATCGCACCTTCGGTTTCGACACCGCCGTCGGGGTCGCCACGGAGGCGATGGACCGCCTGAAGACGACGGCTGAGTCACACCAACGAGTGATGGTCGTCGAGGTCATGGGCCGGCACGCGGGCTGGATCGCCCTGGAGTCCGGCATGGCGGCCGGCGCCCACGGCATCTGCCTCCCCGAGCGTCCCTTCGACCCGGCGGACCTGGTCAAGATGGTCGAGGAGCGCTTCTCCCGCGGCAAGAAGTTCGCGGTGATCTGCGTCGCCGAGGGCGCCCACCCCGCCGACGGCACCATGGACTACGCCAAGGGCGACATCGACCAGTTCGGCCACGAGCGCTTCCAGGGCATCGGCACCGCCCTCGCCTACGAGCTGGAGCGGCGCCTCGGCAAGGAGGCCAAGCCGGTCATCCTCGGCCACGTCCAGCGCGGCGGCGTGCCGACCGCGTACGACCGCGTCCTCGCGACCCGCTTCGGCTGGCACGCGGTGGAGGCCGCGCACCGGGGCGAGTTCGGCCGCATGACCGCGCTGCGCGGGACGGACATCGTGATGGTGCCGCTCGCGCAGGCGGTGACCGAGCTGAAGACGGTCCCCAAGGACCGGATGGACGAGGCGGAGTCGGTCTTCTAGTGCCGTGACCGGAAAGGTTTGCCGGGAAGTTCGCGGCGTCCGGTGCGGTGCATCGGAAGGCGGAGTATCGCCCGTGTACTGGATGTACTCGGGTGATGCGACAACGCGGCGGTGGGGGCCCCTCCCGCGCGAGCGAAGCCGAGCGTGGGGGAGCCGTGCCGGGCGCCGCGAGCCGGTGAACCTTTCCGGTCACGGCACTAGACCGCCTCGCCCGCGCCGCCGCCCTCGACCCCGGCCCAGAACCGGTCGACGATTTCGTTGAGGAAGTCCCGGTCGGCCGCACCCCGGTCGCCGGTCCCGCCCCAGCTCAGGGTGGCGGCCATGTGCCCCTGGTAGATGCCGTGCAACTCCTGGAGGACGCCCGCCAGGAGCCGCCGCTCCAGGGGCACGACCTTGCCCACCGGCCGTACGTACCCCTGCCAGCGCGTGGTGACCGCGCCGCGCAGCAGGTCGGCCAGTTCGGCGTCGCGCCCCGAGACGGTCACGAGGTCCGCCACGGACAGGCCGAGCAGCGCGGCGAGCGCCGCGGACTGCCGCTCGCCGCCCCGCCATCGCTCGCTCTCCTCCATCCGCAGATACGCGCCGAGTTCGCACCCGACGGCCCGGGCGACGTCCTGCGGTGCGAGCCCACGGGCGATCCGGTGCTCGCGCAGCGTGCGTGGACGGCCGATGAGTTCACCGGGGGAACACCACAACACACCCGCGAGCGCCGTGAGTTCGGGGCTGCTCGGGGTGGTGGCCCCGCGTTCCCAGGCGAGGACGAGGTCCGGGGTGACGTAGGGGAGCCCGTACGAGGAGCGCAGGCCGTGGGCGACGTGCTCGGGCCCCATGCCGAGGGCGGCGCGCAGGCGCCGGGCGGCGGGTGCGTCGAAGGGGGGACCGGGCTGGTTCGGCAGGGCTGGGGGGCGGCGCATTGGCCACACCGTAGGGGCGGGGCGAGATGCTGACTACGCTCTGTTCGGCCAGTATCACTCATCGTAGGAACATACGGTTCCGGGCGTTGGGCAGGCGTGGCGGAAGATCGTCTGTCAACGGGGCAGGACCGGTCGCGAGGATGACATCGGGCCGCCCGGACGGGGGCCGGGAGGAGCGTGGCATTCGTGTACGAGGTGAATGGCAAGGTCGAGGGGCATGTGCGCGAGCGGCTGCCGGCGCCGAACTTCTGGCATCTCGCGACGGTCGGCCCCGACGGGACGCCGCAGATCTCGCCCATGTGGGCGGACCTCGAAGGTGAGTTCGTCATGGTCAACACGGCGATCGGCCGGGTGAAGGAGGCGAACCTGCGGCGCAATCCGAACGTTTCCCTCTCCCACCACGACCCCGACAACCCCTACGACCGCGTGGAGATCCGGGGCCGCGTCGTCCTCCCCCACTGCCCAAAGGCGTGGGAGGTGCCCCCATCGTCGAGGGCGAGCAGGCGGAACGCGCCATGGACCGCCTCACCCGCAAGTACATCGGCGAGGACCGCTACCCCTGGCTCCTCCCCGGCGAACGCCGCGTGATGCTGCTGATCGAGCCGGTACGGGTGCGCAGGGTGGTCGGCGTGGAGCCGTTCCGGGCGGGGGTGCTGCCGGAGGGTGACTAAGGGATTACGGGGCAGCCCTTGGCTCCCTCATCCGCGCCCGCCGTTGATCTGCTTGCCGATGACGGTTCCGTAGAACGTCCCGCCCCGGAAGTCGAGGTGGTCCCCGGCGTTGGACGCAGGGCCGGCGGGGCCGCGATGGGGGTCCTCCTCAGAGCCGGTGGAGTCGGAGGTGCCTCTCGGCCGGTGCTTGCGCAGTACGCCCATGGCCACCCTGGCCGCCTGCGCGGCCGCCCGCTGCTGGGAGCCCGAGGCGTCGGCGTCGTGCTTGGCCGCGTCGGCGAGGTCGCTGATGCCCCGGATCACGAGCGCGCCCACCTGGCCGTTGAGATGGGCCGCGTGGGCCGCGCCCGAACCCTCCATCTCGATGGCCGCCGCGTCGTTGTAGTGCACGCGCAGGTGCCGGGCGATCTCGGAGCGGGCGTCCGCCAGGACCACGTCCCCCGTCGCGATCGGCTTGAAGTGCGCCCGTACGCCGTCCATGTCCCGCACCGCGGAACGCGCCGCCTGGTCCAGCGCGTGGGAGGCCGGCCAGGCCTCGGGGCGGACCAGGAAGCCCTCGGGGGTCTGCTTGCCGCCGTGGATGCCGTAGACCTTCGTGCCGACGACGACGTCCCCGATCCCGATGTCGTCCTTCAGACTGCCCGCCACCCCCACGAACAGCACCGCCTGCGGCCGCAGCCACGACACGAGCCGTGTCGTCAGCGCGGCGGCACGCGCGGCGCCCTCGCCGAGCTCCGCCAGGGCGACCGTCCACGGCGTGCCGTCGAGCCGGCCGCGTTCGACGACGGTGCCGTCCTCGTGGACGAGTTCCGAGCGGTCGGTGATGTGGGCGCGCACGGCGGTGTACTCGACCGCCAGGGCGGTGAGGATCACGACGGTGGGAGGTGTCTCGGGCACCCCTTTAAGGTACTGGTAAGTCGCCGACGCCGGAGTGTCGTTGGCAGCGGGGGAGGGGCACACGTGGCGGAGCGGGAGGATCTCGGGGTCGGGCAGTTGCTGCTCGCCGAGTACCAGAGCGTCAAGGACGAGCAGAAGGCCCGGATCGGATTCCGGGACAACCTGCTGTACGTGACCCTCGCGGTCGTCGCCGCCGTCGTCGCGGCGGCGGCCCAGGCCAAGCAGCCGTCGATGCTTCTCGCGCTGCCGCCGGTGTGCGTCGTCCTCGGATGGACCTACCTCGTCAACGACGAGAAGATCTCGGCGATCGGGTACTACGTGCGGGACGATCTGGGCCCCAGGCTGGCCGAACTCGTCGCGCCCGCGGGCGGTTTCGCGACCTTCGGATGGGAGGCGTACCACCGCGGCGACACCCGCCGCCGGTCCCGCAAGGCGATCCAGACCGCGGTCGACCTGACGGCCTTCTGCGGGGTACCGCTGGCGGCGCTGGTCGTCTTCTGGGCCGGCGGGGACACAGGCGGGCTGCTCATCACCCTGTCGGTGCTGGAGGCGCTTGCCGTGGCGGGGCTCGGTGTACAGGTCGTGCTGTACACGAGACCGGCGCGCACTCCCCGCAACACTCCTCACTGACGTCGGTCCCGTACCCACCGATACACCAGCTCCGGTCTTCCCACCTGCCCGTACAGTGGCTTCCGCTCGGCTCTGCCGCCCTCCACGAGGTGCTCCAGGTAGCGGCGCGCCGTGATGCGTGAGATGCCCACGACCTCGGCCACCTTCGCCGCCGTGATGCCCTCGTCGACCTCCCGCAGCGCGTCGGTGACCCGTTCCAGCGTCGGTCCGCTCAGACCTTTCGGCAGGGCCGCCGGGCTCGGCGCCCGCAGCGCCGCCAGCGCGCGGTCCACCTCGTCCTGACCGCTGGCCTCTCCGGCGGCTCCCCGGAACTCCGCGTACCGCACCAGGCGGTCGCGCAGGGTGGCGAAGGTGAACGGCTTCAGCACGTACTGGACGACACCGAGGGACACGCCCTCGCGTACGACCGTCAGGTCCCGCGCGGACGTCACCGCGATGACGTCCGCGTGATAGCCGGCCGCCCGCAGGGTCCGCGCCAGCTGCAGGCCGTGCACGTCGGGCAGGTGCAGGTCGAGGAGGAGCAGGTCGACCGTCGTACGGTCGAGCATCCGCCGGGCCTCGGCGCCCGAGTGGGCCTTGCCGACGGCGACGAAGCCGGGGACGCGGCTGACGTAGAGGACGTGCGCGTCCGCGGCGACGGGGTCGTCCTCCACGACGAGGACCCGGATGGGCTGCTCGGCCGTCGTCACACCGCACCTCCGGAGGCGGCGGTGGGGCCGGTGGCGGGGGCGGCGGCCCGCAGGGGCAGGCGCACCTCGAACTCCGCGCCGCCCCCGTCCGCCTCCGTGACCGCCAGCGTGCCCTCGTGCCGGTGTGCGGCCTGCCGCACCAGGGCCAGGCCCAGGCCTCGGCCGCCGGGCCCCGACGGTTTCGTCGAGAAGCCGCGCTCGAAGACCAGGGAGGCGTGCGCGGGGTCGACGCCCGCCCCCGTGTCCGACACCCGCAGCAGCAGGTCGGCGCCCTCGGTGCGCGCGGTCACCGTCACGCGGGCCCGCAGGCTGCCCTGGGCCGCGTCCACGGCGTTGTCGATCAGGTTGCCGAGGATCGTCACCAGATCGCGGGCCGGGAGCGACTCCGGCAGCAGCCCGTCGTCCAGGCCGCTGTCCTCCGAGACCACCAGTTCCACGCCCCGTTCGTTGGCCTGGGCCGTCTTGCCGAGCAGTAGGGCCGCGAGCACCGGTTCGCTCACCGCCGCCACCACCTGGTCGGTGAGGGCCTGGGCCAGTTCCAGTTCGGCCGTCGCGAACTCCACGGCCTCCTCCGCCCGGTCCAGCTCGATCAGGGACACGACCGTGTGGAGGCGGTTGGCGGCCTCGTGCGCCTGCGAGCGCAGCGCGTGGGTGAAGCCCCGCTCGGAGTCCAGCTCTCCCATCAACGCCTGGAGTTCGGTGACATCGCGCAGTGTCACGACCGTGCCCCGCCGCTCACCGCCCGACACCGGGGAGGTGTTCACCACCAGGACCCGCGAGGCGGTCAGATGCACCTCGTCCACCCGCGGCTCCGACGCCAGCAGCGTCCCCGTCAGCGGCGCCGGGAGGCCCAGGTCCGCCACCGACGTGCCCACGACGTCCCCGGGCACGCCCAGCAGCTCCCGGCCGCCGTCGTTGATCAGCGCCACCCGGTACTGACCGTCCAGCATGAGCAGCCCCTCGCGTACGGCGTGCAGCGCGGCCTCGTGGTAGTCGTGCATGCGGCTGAGCTCGGCCGCGTTCATGCCGTGGGTGTGGCGGCGCAGCCGGGCGTTGACGACGTAGGTGCCGATGGCGCCGAGCGCGAGGGCGCCGACCGCGACGCCGAGCAGGGCCGTCACCTGGCCCCGTACCCGTTCGCTGATCGCGTCGACCTTGATGCCCGCGCTGACCAGACCGATGATCCGTTTGTCGCCGTCCTCGATGGGGACGACCGCGCGGACCGACGGGCCCAGGGTGCCGGTGTAGGTCTCGCTGAAGGCCTCGCCCTTGAGCGCCCGTGCGGTGTGTCCGCGGAAGTGCTGCCCTATCTCGTCCCGGTCGGGGTGGGTCCAGCGGATGCCCTGCGGGTTCATGATCGTGACGAAGTCGACCTTGGTGTCGTGCATGACCCGCAGCGCGTACGGCTGGAGCGCGGCCGAGGGGTCGGCGCCGCCGATCGCCGCGTGGACGGAGGGCGCGTCGGCGACCGAGTGGGCGACCGCCATGGCCTGGCTGGTCGCGGCGTCCTCGGCCTGGCGGGCGTCGCTGACGTACGTGAACAGCGCGTATCCGGCCACGACGACGGCGATCAGCACGGCCTGCATGGCGAAGAGCTGACCGGCCAGGCTCCGGGGTCTCGGGACGGGGATGCGCATGTCGTCAGTCTGCCCCTTGGCCGATTGTGAACTAAATGAACGGAAGGGTGACCGCGCTCACAGGGAGGTGAATAGTCACGGACAACCCCCACACCCATCCGGACGTGAGCCGCACGCCGGTGATGCCGACGAAGACGTCAAGGAGGGCAGCCGTGGCCGCCGCCAGCAACTCCCCAACGGCACCCGCAGCCAAGCGGGACCGCACGCACTATCTCTACATCGCGGTGATCGTCGCGGTGGCCATCGGTATCGCGGTGGGTCTCATCGCGCCCGACTTCGCCGTCGAGCTGAAGCCCATCGGCACAGGTTTTGTGAACCTGATCAAGATGATGATCTCCCCGATCATCTTCTGCACCATCGTCCTCGGTATCGGTTCGGTACGGAAGGCCGCGAAGGTCGGCGCCGTGGGCGGTATCGCCCTGGGCTACTTCATGGTCATGTCGCTGGTGGCGCTGGGCATCGGTCTCGTCGTCGGCAACATCCTGGAGCCGGGCACCGGCCTCGCGATCACCGACGCGGTCAAGGAGTCCGGACACGCGCAGGTGTCGGCGGAGGCCAAGGACACCACCGAGTTCCTGCTCGGCATCATCCCGACCACGATCGTGTCCGCCTTCACCAACGAGTCGGTCCTGCAGACCCTGCTGATCGCCCTGCTCGCCGGCTTCGCGCTCCAGGGCATGGGCTCGGCCGGCCAGCCGATCCTGCGCGGCATCGAGCACATCCAGCGGCTCGTCTTCCGCATCCTGGCGATGGTCATGTGGGCCGCGCCGATCGGCGCCTTCGGCGCCATGGCCGCGGTCGTCGGCTCGGCCGGTGTGGACGCGCTGAAGAGCCTCGCCGTGCTGATGTTCGGCTTCTACGTCACCTGCTTCCTCTTCGTGTTCATCGTGCTCGGCGTGCTGCTGCGGGTCGTCGCGGGCCTGAACATCCTCACGCTCTTCAAGTACCTGGGCCGTGAGTTCCTGCTGATCCTGTCCACCTCCTCCTCCGAGTCGGCGCTGCCGCGCCTGATCGCGAAGATGGAGCACCTGGGTGTCAGCAAGCCCGTCGTAGGCATCACCGTCCCGACCGGCTACTCCTTCAACCTCGACGGCACCATGATCTACATGACCATGGCGTCCCTGTTCATCGCCGACGCCATGGGTACGCCGATGGCGATCGGCGAGCAGATCCCGCTGCTGCTGTTCCTGTTCGTCGCCTCCAAGGGCGCGGCCGGTGTCACCGGCGCCGGCATGGCGACCCTGGCCGGCGGTCTCCAGTCGCACAAGCCCGCCCTGGTGGACGGCATGGGCCTCATCGTCGGTATCGACCGCTTCATGAGCGAGGCCCGCGCCCTCACCAACTTCGCGGGCAACGCGGTCGCCACCGTCCTGATCGGCACCTGGACCAAGGAGATCGACAAGGACCGCGTCCAGCAGGTCCTGGCCGGTGAGGCGCCCTTCGACGAGAAGACGCTGCTCGACGACGGCCACGGCGGCGCCGACGACGAGGCCGAGCTGCCCGAGCCTCGCGAGGACGGCGAGAAGGAGCTGGCGAAGGCCTGACCTCCGCCCACCCGCTCCGGGTGCCCGGCCCGGCCTGAACCCGGGCCGGACACCCGGCACGGACTCCGGGCGGCTGAGTACTCCCCCGTATGCTCAGCCGCCCGGTCCCATGACCCACAAGACCTTTCAGAGCTCCGAACAAAGGTGGGGCCCGGCTCGGGCTCCACCTTTGTTCGGAGCTCTCAGTCGCTCAGCTCGGCCACCAGCGAGGTGGCCCTGGAGGCGGGTACGCCCGCCGCGGTCAGCAGTGTGACCGCGGCGGAGCGGCCCGCCTCCTGTGCTGCCAGCAGTCCGTCGTTCACCGCCTCCATGAGCGCGAAGAGCATCTGCTCGTGCACGTACGCCAGTGCTTCCGGCGGCAGCGGTGAGCTGAAGACGCCCTGCTCCAGGCCACTGCGGAGCAGTTCGGTTCCGGCGGCGCGGGTCGGCGCGAGTCGCTCGCGGATGCCCTGCACGGTGACGCTGCGCTGGGCCAGCGCCACGAGGATCCGGTAGCGGTCGGCGACCTCCCAGACCGCGACCGTGGAGCGCGCCACCGCCTCCGCCGGGTCCCGGGCGCCCTCGCGGCCCGCGGCGTGCGCCGCCTCCACCGCCTCCACCGCACCGTCGACCAGCGTGCTGATCAGCGCCTCACGGCTGGGGAAGTGCCCGTACACCGTCCGGCGGACGACGCCCGCGGCGCGCGCGATCTGGTCCATGGACGCGTCGGGGTCGCGCAGCAGCTCGGCGAGGGCGACGTCGAGGATGCGGAGCCGGTTTGCGTCGGCGCGGCTGGTGCTACCCGTGGTCATGCCCGCCATTCTGCCTTCCACCTCACTCATTTGCACACCCCTGTGCAACGGGCGTACATTGCACAGTGTTGAGTAATTGCACGCACCTGTGCAATCCGTGTCACGGGCGTACGTCCCGAGGAAGGCGATCCCGGCCCATGCGACTCGTCATGAACGAACCCGTCGAGCGGATGGAGAGCCCCTACCGCCGGCGGTGGTGGGCGCTCCTCGTGCTCTGCCTCAGCCTGCTGATCATCGTGATGGCGAACACCGCCCTCACGGTCGCCGCGCCCGACATGACCCAGGACCTGGGCCTGTCCAGCGCGGACCTCCAGTGGGTCATCGACGGCTACACCGTCCCGTACGCGGCGCTGATGCTCCTGCTCGGCGCCATCGGCGACAAGTACAGCCGCCGCGGCGCCCTGATCCTGGGGCTCGTCGTCTTCGGCGGTGGCGCGGTCTACGGCTCCCTCGCCGACAGCTCCACGGCGGTCATCGCGGCCCGCGCCGTGATGGGCGTCGGCGCGGCGCTCATCATGCCCGCGACCCTCTCGCTGCTCGCGGCCACCTTCCCGCGCGCCGAGCGCGCCAAGGCGATCACCCTGTGGACCGCCACCGCCGGCCTCGCCATCGCGGCCGGGCCGCTGGTCGCCGGCGCGCTCCTGGAGGACCGCGGCTGGTCGTCGACGTTCCTGATCAACGTGCCCGTCGTCGCCGTCGCGCTCGTCGGCGCCCTCGTCCTCGTACCGCCGTCCAAGTCCGGTCACCGCGAGCGGATCGACTACGTCGGCGGCCTGCTGTCGGTGGTCTGGATCGGCGCGCTCGTCTACATGATCATCGAGGGGCCGCACTTCGGCTGGGGCGTGAAGGCCCTCACCGCCGCGGTCGTCGCGGGCGCGGGTCTCGTCGCCTTCGTCCTGTGGGAGCTGCGCCATCCGCGCCCGGTGCTGGACGTCCGCCGCTTCGGCAACCGCCGGTTCGCGGGCTCCAACCTCGCCGTGGCCCTGTTCTTCCTGGCCGTCTTCGGCGCGTTCTACTACCTCACCCAGCACCTCCAGTTCGTCCTCGGCTACGACGCCCTGGACACCGGCCTGCGCATGCTGCCGCTGGCCGGCGCGGTCTTCGTCGGCTCGGCGCTGACGGGCTACCTCACTCCGCGCGTCGGCATGAAGTGGACGGTCAGTGCCGGCATGGTCGGCGGCACCACCGCCCTCGCGCTCCTCGCTTCGGTGGACGCCACCTCCTCCTACGGCGACTTCGTGGCGCCCCTGGTCATCCTCGGCCTCTCCATCGGGCTGGCCCTCTCGCCCTGCACCGACGCGATCATGGGGGCGTTCCCCGAGTCGCAGCTCGGCGTCGGCGGCGCCGTGAACGACACCTCGCTGGAGCTCGGCGGCTCGCTCGGCATCGCGATCCTGGGCTCGCTGCTGGCGACGTCGTACGGCGACCACCTCGCCGACGCCACGGCGGGCAGCAAGCTGCCGGCGTCCTCGCTGGCCACGGCGCAGGACTCGGTCGGCGCGGGCTACGCGGTCGCCCGGGGTCTCGGCGACAAGGCCCGCGAGCTGGCGGGGCAGGCCTCCCACGCCACCGATCCGCAGCAGGCCGCGCAGCTCAAGGCGCAGGCGGACCAGCTCGCCCGGGGCGCCCACAGCATGTCGGACGCGGTCGCCTCCTCCTTCTCCGACGCGGTCGCCCACACCAGCCTGGTCGGAGCGGTGATCCTCGGCGCGGGCACGATCCTGGTCGCACTGCTGCTGCCGCGCCACGACAAGAGCGCCGACCCGGCCGAGGCCTCCGACCCGACCGGGCCTTCCGACCCGGCCGAGCCGTCCGACCCGGCTGACCCGGGCGAGCCGAGCGACTCCTCCGAGCCCGACCGGGAGGCGGCGACCAGCGGGGCGCGCTGAGCCGGCCCGGCCCAAGGTCCGTGATCCCCCAACGGGGCCGCCACCGAACCGTGGATCTCCCGCGGCCCGGTGGCGGCCCCGCTGCTCCTGCCCGACGAAGCAGCCGCTGCCGTGCGGGAGCACCCGCGACCGTGCGTCACCTCGCAAACTAAGCGCACGACCGATCGTGCACATCGCTCATCTGTGGCAGGATGACGGAGTGAACGAGCCGGTACAGCGTGCGGGGACGGGGACACGGGTGCGGGACGGGCGGCTGCTGCGCGGCGTCCGGAGCCGGCAGGTGGTCGCCCGGCGGGCCGCAGACGTGGCCTCCGTGGAAGGGCTCAACGGGCTCAGCATCGGACGGCTGGCCGCCGATCTGGGCCTGAGCAAGAGCGGGGTCCAGACGCTGTTCGGGACGAAGGAGCGGCTCCAGTTGGCCGCCGTGGACTTCGCCCAGCAGGCCTTCGTCGAGGCGGTCGTACGGCCCGCGTCCGCCGCCCCGCGCGGAGCGGCCCGGCTGCGCTCGCTGGTCGAGCACTGGATCGCCTACGTCGAGGCACCGTTGTTCCCCGGCGGCTGCTTCTGGGCCGCCAACCTCGCCGACTTCGACAGCCGTCCCGGCGCCGTCCGCGACGCCCTCGCCGCCCAGCACCACGGCTGGCTCGCCCTGCTCGCCGGGGAGTTCCGGGAGGCCGTACGCGCGGGCGAGGCCGCGCCCCTGGACGCCGACCTCACCGCCTTCCAGCTGGACGCGGTCCTCACCGCCGCGAACATCGCCCTGCGCCTCGGTGACTCGGGCGCGGTGGACAAGCCGCGGCGCGTCCTGGCGGAGCTCATCGGTCCGCCCGTCTGACCTCCTCGTCGAGGCGCGACAACTCCGCCGCCGCCGGCACCGGTCCGGCCGCTGCCGCCACAGCGAAAGAGGTGCACGACGACGTCGATCGTGCCCACCTCGCCGGTCGAGCGGAAGCCGCTGTTGCCTTGACGTCGGCGTCAAGCCGTACGTTCGTGGCATGCGAATCGGCGAGCTGGCCGCTCGGGTCGGGACCACGACCCGGACGCTGCGGTACTACGAGTCACGGGGGCTGCTGCCCGCGCGTCGCGACGAGCAGGGCTACCGGTCCTACGACGAGCGCGATCTGCGGCTGCTGCAACAGATCAGGACGCTGCAGGACTTCGGGTTCGACCTGGAGGAGACGCGGCCCTTCGTGGAGTGTCTGCGGGCTGGGCACCCGGAGGGCGACTCCTGCCCCGCGTCCCTCGTGGTCTACCGGCGCAAGCTGGACGAACTGGACGCGCTGATCGGTGATCTGCGGGCGGTGCGGGAGAAGGTCGCCCAGCAGCTCGCACGGGCCGAGCGGGCGCGCGACGAGCTGGGCGCCGAGTCGCTGGTTCCGGGGGGTCCGGAACCGGGGTGCGAACTGGGAGGGCAGGAGCTGTGATCAAGGCAGCGGGTGTGGCCGAGGTGACGGACGCGGACTTCGAGCGGGAGGTGATCGGGGCCCCGCTTCCGGTGCTGGTGGAGTTCACCGCCGACTGGTGTCCGCCGTGCCGGCAGATGGGGCCGGTGCTCACCGCCCTCGCCGCGGAGGAGGGCGAGCGGTTCAAGGTCGTCCAGCTGGACGTGGACACCAATCCGGAGACCACGAACGCCTACAAGGTGCTGTCCATGCCGACCTTCATGCTGTTCCGTGACGGCGAGCCCGTGAAGGCGATGGTGGGGGCGCGCCCCAAGCGCAGGCTCCTGGAGGAGCTCTCCGACGTGCTGTAGGGGTGTGCGGCCATCGCCCCGGACACGAAGAAATCCCCCGAGCAATTGCGCTCGGGGGATTTCCTTGCGTATATTGAATAGTTCGCGACTTCAAGGAGATCGAGTCGCAAAGAAGTTCAGTGAACACAGTATATCCGGGCGGGAGCAGAATTGTCAAACACGTCGAACTCCGAATTGCCAGACGGTGAAATCCGCAGCGAACAGGAATTCATCGACGGGGTGTACGCGCACGTGGACGCGCTGCGCGGGGACACCGAGACCTCCGTCAAGGACGCCCTCGCCCAGGGCCACACCCCCAGGCAGGCCAGGCTGGAGCGGGACATCCTCGTCGCCGAACGCTCCGGGCTGCTCGCCGCGCTGAACGCGGTGGAGGGCTCGCTCTGCTTCGGCCGCATCGACCTGACCTCCGGCGCCGGTCACCACATCGGCCGGATCGGCCTGCGCACCGACGACGCGGACCGCACCCCGATCCTCATCGACTGGCGGGCCGACGTCGCCCGCCCCTTCTACCTGGCCACCGGCCACACCCCGATGGGACTGCGCAGGCGCCGCCACATCACCACCGAGGGCCGCCGGGTCACCGCCCTGCACGACGAGATCCTCGACCTGGGCGACGCCACCCGCACCGGCCACGAGGACCCCACCGGCGACGCCGTGCTGCTCGCCGCGCTGGACGCGGCCCGCACCGGCCGCATGCACGACATCGTGCAGACCATCCAGGCCGAGCAGGACGAGATCATCCGCGCCCCCCACCGCGGGGTGCTGGTGGTCGAGGGCGGCCCGGGCACCGGCAAGACCGCGGTCGCCCTGCACAGGGCCGCGTACCTGTTGTACGAGCACCGCGAACTGCTCGCCAAGCGGGCCGTCCTGATCGTCGGCCCCAACCCCGCCTTCCTCGGCTACATCGGCGAGGTGCTGCCCTCCCTCGGCGAGACGGGCGTCCTGCTCGCCACGGTCGGCGAACTGTTCCCCGGTGTGCGGGCGACGGCCACGGACACCCCCGAGGCGGCCGCCGTGAAGGGCCACGCGCGGATGGCCGACGTGCTCGCCGCCGTCGTACGGGACCGGCAGGCGCTGCCCGACCCGGTGATCGCGATCGAGCACGACCGCGAGGTCCTGATGCTCGACGACGGCCTGGTGGGCGTCGCCCGCGAGCGCACGCGAGAGGCGAAGCTGCCGCACAACGCGGCCCGCGAGCACTTCGAGGGCCACATCCTCAACACCCTCACCGAGCTCTACGCCGAACGCGTCGGCACCGACCCCTACGACGGCTCCAGCCTGCTCGACCCCAGCGACATCACCCAGATCCGCGACGAACTCGCCGAGAACCCGGAGGTCTGGTCCGCGATCGACCAGTTGTGGCCGCGCCTGACCCCGCAGCGCCTGGTCTCCGACTTCCTCGCCGAACCCGAGGGGTACGTCGGCGCCGAGGACGCGGCCGCGATCCGCCGCCCGGTGACGCGGGCGTGGACCGTGGCGGACGTACCGCTGCTCGACGAGGCGGCCGAACTGCTCGGGGAGGACGACCGCTTGGCGCGTGCGCGCGCCGAGCGCGAACGGGAGACCCAGATCGCGTACGCGCAGGGCGTCCTCGATGTCTCCTACGCCTCCCGGACCTACGAGTTCGACGACAAGGAGGACGACGACCCGGACTCCTCCGAGGTGCTGTCCGCCCACGACATCATCGACGCCGAACGGTTCGCCGAACGCCAGGAGGAGGACGACCACCGCAGCGCCGCCGAGCGCGCGGCGGCCGACCGCACCTGGGCGTTCGGCCACATCATCGTCGACGAGGCGCAGGAGTTGTCGCCGATGGCGTGGCGGCTGCTCATGCGGCGCAGCCCGACCCGCTCGATGACCCTGGTCGGCGACCCCGCGCAGACCGCGGAGGCGGCCGGCGTCGGCGCGTGGGCCGACATCCTCCAGCCGTACCTGGAGGACCGCTGGGAGCACACCCGCCTCGGCGTCAACTACCGCACCCCCGCCGAGATCATGGAGATCGCGGCGGCCGTGGTCCGCGCCGAGCACCCCGGCTTCGAACCGCCGAGTTCGGTGCGCTCCACGGGGGTACGGCCCTGGCTGCGCGCCACCGACGACCTGCCCGGCGCCGTCGCCAAGGCGGTCGAGGAGCTCACCCCCGCCGAGGGGCGGCTCGCGGTGATCGCCCCGCGCGACCTGCACCGCGGGCTCGCCGCGCGGCTCGACGGGGTGACCGCGGGCGCGGAACCCGACCTGACCCGTACCGTCGTCCTGCTGGACCCCCGCCAGTCCAAGGGCCTCGAGTTCGACTCGGTGCTCGTGGTCGAACCGGGGCGGTACGGCACGAGCGACCTGTACGTGGCGCTGACCCGCGCCACGCAGCGACTGGGCGTGCTGCACACGGGTTCCGTGCCCCCGGCGCTGGCCGAGGCATTCGCGTAAGGATCCGGAATCGTGTAGGAGCCGTAACAGTTCGTGACACGATCACTGCGTGTGCACGGCCGGTGCGGTAAGCGTTGCGGTATGGACGTCCATCCTTACGCCACCGCACCGGCCGACAGCCCCACGCTGGCGTCACTGCCGGTGGAACCGCTGCTCACCGCGGAGTTCGACACCGATCCCGGCGCGGTGTACGCACGGCTGCGGCACACCTACGGTCCGATCGCACCGGTCGGCCTGTTAGGCGTACCGGTGTGGCTGGTCCTCGGCTACCGCGAGGTCCTGGAAGTGCTCAGGAACGAGAGCCAGTGGCGGCGCGACATCCGCTACTGGCGGGCGCGGGCGCAGGGTCACCTGCCCGCCGACTGGCCGCTGCTCGCCGGGTACGAGGTGCGGCAGACGATGTTCATGGACGAGGAGGAGCACCAGGCGGCGCGGCGCACCCTGCACACGGCCCTCGGTCCCTTCCGGGACACGGCGGGTCCCGAGGGCTGGGGGCTGCGGGCGGCCGTCGAACGCTACGCCGACGACCTCGTCGCCCTGCTCGCCGCGGAGTCGGGCACCTCCGGCTTCGCCGACCTCGGCGCGCAGTACACCCGGCCGCTGCTGTTGATGGTCACCACCCGGCTGTTCGGCTGCCCGGTCGAGCTCGGCGACGAACTGGTCATGGAAATGTGGCGGATGCTGGACGGCGGCCCCGACGCCGGGCCCGCCACCGCACGCGCGCTGGCCGCGATGACGAGGCTCGCCGCTCACCGCAGGGCCCGCCCCGGCGACGACCTCACCTCGTACATGCTGCTCGCCGACCCAGAGCTGAGCGACGAACAGCTCGGCCGGGAGCTGTTCATGAACGCCGTCTACCTCAACGACATCACCGGCAACATGGTCCTCAACACCCTGCTGGAGGTCCTGCGCGGCAACGTCACCGTGCGGCGCAGCCTGTCCGCCGGGCAGCTCGGGGAGACGGTGAACCGGGCCGCGCTCGCCAACCCGCCCGTCGCCAACATGTGCTTCCGCTTCGCCGCGCGGGACACCCGGCTCGGTGAGTTCTGGGTGCGGGCCGGGGACGCCGTCTCGCCGTCCGCGGCGGCCGCGCACCAGGACCTGCTGGCCATCGGCTCCTCGCACATGGTCGGCACCGCCGTCAGCACCCGCGCCCACCTGGGCTGGGGCGCCGGACCCCACCAGTGCCCGACCGCCGCCCGGGAGTTGGGCGCCCTGATCGTGAACACCGCCGTCGGCCGTGTCTTCGACCACCTCACCAAGGTCGAACTGACCCTCCCGCACGACCAGTTGCCCTGGCGTGCGGGCCCGGTGGTCCGGGGCCTGCGCCTGCTTCCGGTGCGCTACGAACTGGCGGCCACCGCCCCCTCCGCCCGCCGACCGGAGCCGGTCCCCGCCACCACCGGCGCCCACACCGGCGACGGCCACGCCAGGGGACTGCTGGCGGCCCTGCGACGGCTGATGCAGGGCGGTAAGAACTGACAACAGGCGTCCGGGTCCCCCTGTCACAAGGGGGAACCGGACGCCTCGCCGTCCCCGGCTCAGGCCGGGCGCAGCCAGACCGTCGCCAGGGGTGGCAGTGTCAGGCGGATGCTGGCCGGGCGGCCGTGCCGGCCCGTCGCCTCCGGCTTGATCGCGTCGGGGTTGGTGACGTCGCTGCCGCCGTAGCGGGCGGCGTCGGTGTTGAGGACCTCCAGCCAGGCGGGGACGTCGTCGGGGACGCCGAGGGGGTAGTCGTGGCGGACCGTGGGGGAGAAGTTGCTGACGGCGAGCAGCGGGGTGCCGTCGGCGTCGTGGCGCAGGAAGGCGAAGACGTTGTCGTCGGCCGCGTCACCGACGATCCAGCCGAACCCGGAGGGGTCGGTGTCCCGCTCCCACAGGGCGGGCGTGTCACGGTAGACCGTGTTGAGGTCGCGCACCAGGTCACGCACGCCCCGGTGGTCGGCCTCCGCACCGTACGCGGGATCCAGCAGCCACCAGTCCGGACCGTGCGCCTCCGACCACTCGGCGCCCTGGGCGAACTCCTGCCCCATGAACAGCAGCTGCTTGCCGGGATGGGCCCACATGAAGCCCAGGTACGCCCGGTGGTTCGCGCGCTGCTGCCACCAGTCGCCCGGCATCTTCGACACCAGCGCGCGCTTGCCGTGGACGACCTCGTCGTGGGAGATCGGCAGGACGTAGTTCTCGCTGTAGGCGTACACCATCGAGAAGGTCATCTCGTGGTGGTGGTACTTGCGGTGGATCGGCTCGTGGCTCAGGTACTGGAGCGAGTCGTGCATCCAGCCCATGTTCCACTTCAGGCCGAACCCGAGCCCCCCGAAGCCGCTCGGACCCTGATGGTGCGTGGCCCGGGTGACACCGTCCCAGGCGGTCGACTCCTCCGCGATCGTCACCACGCCCGGCACCCGCCGGTAC
Organism: Streptomyces sp. NPDC048751; assembly: GCF_043198595.1. Taxonomy (NCBI): domain Bacteria; kingdom Bacillati; phylum Actinomycetota; class Actinomycetes; order Kitasatosporales; family Streptomycetaceae; genus Streptomyces; species Streptomyces sp. NPDC048751. The sequence goes on along the minus strand of NZ_JBICUX010000002.1, from coordinate 5,594 downwards.
ACCGTGGCGTTCATCTCCTGGAGGAAGGCGACCGCGTCCAGGTTCTCCCGGCCGCCGTGCTCGTTCGGCGTCCACTGGCCCGCCTCGCGCGAGTAGTCCAGGTACAGCATCGAGGCGACCGCGTCCACGCGCAGGCCGTCGATGTGGAACTCCTCGCACCAGTACACCGCGTTGGCGACCAGGAAGTTGCGCACCTCACGGCGGCCGAAGTCGAACTCCAGCGTGCCCCAGTCGGGGTGCGCGGCCCGCAACGGGTCCTCGTGCTCGTACAGGGGGCGCCCGTCGAACTCGGCGAGCGCCCAGTCGTCGCGCGGGAAGTGCGCGGGCACCCAGTCCATCAGGACGCCGATGCCGGCCCGGTGCAGCGCGTCCACCAGGTACTTGAAGTCGTCGGGGGTGCCCAGCCGGGCGGTCGGCGCGTAGAAACCGGTGACCTGGTAGCCCCAGGAACCGCCGAAGGGATGCTCGGCGACCGGCATCAGCTCCACGTGCGTGAAGCCGAGGTCCTTGACGTACGTGGGGAGCTGCTCGGCGAGTTGACTGTACGTCAGTCCTGGTCGCCAGGACGGCAGGTGCACCTCGTACACCGAGAACGGGCCCTCGTGCGCGGGGCGCTCGGCGCGCTGCGCGAGCCACTCCGCGTCACCCCACTCGTGCCGCGAGGCGTGCACGATCGACGCGGTCTCCGGCGGAACCTGGGTGCGGCGGGCCAGCGGGTCGGCGCGCAGGGTCTTCGTGCCGTCGGGCCGGGTGATCTCGAACTTGTACTGCTCGCCCTCGCCGATGCCCGGCACGAACAGCTCCCAGACACCGGAGCCGCCCAGCGAGCGCATCGGGAACCCGGTGCCGTCCCAGTAGTTGAAGGTGCCGGCCACCCGCACACCCCGGGCGTTGGGCGCCCAGACCGTGAACCGGGTGCCGGTCACGCCCTGGTGCGTCATCGGCTCCGCGCCCAGCGCCCGCCACAGCTCCTCGTGCCGGCCCTCGCCGATCAGGTGCAGGTCGAGCTCGCCCAGCGCGGGCAGGAAGCCGTAGGCGTCCTCGGTGTCCTGGACCGTGCCCTCGTAGGTGACGAGGAGACGGTACGGCGGGACCTCGGTCAGCGGGAGCAGGCCCGAGAAGAAACCGTCCCCGTCGTCGTGCAGCTCGGCGCGCAGATCACCGGCTACGACGGTGACGGCCAGCGCGTACGGCCGCAGGGCCCGGAACACCACGCCGTCGGCGACCGGGTGTGCGCCGAGCACGGAGTGGGGGGCGTGGTGCGTGCCGTCGAGCAGCCGGTCGCGGTCGCCGCCGTCGAGCGCGGGGGAGAAGGCCACGGGCTGGGGGCGGACCGGCTCGTCCTGCGGGGACGCCTGCTGCGGGATGAGCTTCTTGGCGGGTGCCTTCCTGGCCGGCGCCTGCTTCGCCGGTGCCTTCTTGGCCACGGCCTTCTTCGTCACGGCCTTCTCGGCCACCGTCTTCTTGGCCACCGCCTTCTTGGTGACCGCCTTCTTCGCGACCGCCTTCTTGGCCACGGTCTGCTTCGTCGCGGTCTGCTGGGACGCGGTGGTCACGGTCTTCTTGGTCGTGGCCTTCTTCGCCGGTGCCGTCGTCTTCGCGGCCGTCTCCTTGGCCGCGGCCTTCTTGGCGACCGCCTTCTTCGCGGTGGCCGTCTTCTTCGCCGCGACCGTCTTCTTCGCCGGGGCCGTCTTCTTGGCCGCCGTCTTCTCGCCCGTCGTGGCCTTCTTCACCGTCGCCGTCTTCTTCGCGGCCGCCGCCTTCTTCGTCGTGCTCTTCTTCTGTTTCGGTACAGCCGCCGGCTGCTCGGTGCTCTGCTCCTCGGCCGTCTTCTTCGGGTGCGGACCGCTGGACGGGGGACTGGGGGTCACGGACAGTGCCTCCTGGGCGAAGGAAGGTGAGGGTGGGTCAGGACAGGTCGGGTGAGGCGAGGCGGCGTATCGCGGAGAGGGGGACCTCGAGCCAGTCGGGGCGGTGACGGGCCTCGTAGACCACCTCGTAGACCGCCTTGTCGGTCTCGTAGGCCCGCAGCAGCACCGGGTCGGTGCGCGGGTCGACGCCGCTGACCTCGGCGTACCCGGAGCAGTACGCCGCACGGCACGCCTCGGCCCAGCCGGGCGTCGGCGGGGTGGCCGAGTGGGCGGCGTAGTCGAAGGAGCGCAGCATGCCGGCGACGTCCCGCACCGCCGGCTGCGGCATCCTCCGTTCGGCCAGCGGCCTGGCCGGCTCCCCCTCGAAATCGATCAGCGACCACTGACCGGAGGACGCCCGAAGGCACTGCCCGAGATGCAGGTCGCCGTGGATGCGCTGGGCCGTCCAGGCGTGGCCCTCGGCCGCCAGGCCGGCCAGCGCCTCGAAGGCGGAGTGCAGCCCCGGCACGTACGGGCGCAGGGCGGGCACCGCCTGCGCCGCCGCGTCGAGGCGTTCGACCATGCCGTCGACCAGCGGCTGGAGCTGGGCCTGCCCCAGGGTGACCGTGGGCAGCGCGCGGGCGAGGGCCGTGTGCACCTCGGCGGTGGCCCGCCCGAGCGCCCTGGCCTCCCCGGCGAAGTCCTCGCCCTTGGCCAGCTCCCGCAGCGCCATCTCCCACCCGTCGGCCGCACCCTGCACGAACGGCTGGAGCACGCCGAGGACGTACGACTCCCCGTCGAGGTCCGCGTGCATCCACGCCGTCGGCTCGGGCACCCGGGGGCAGCCCTCGCGCGCCAGCGCCAGCGGCAGCTCCAGATCGGGGTTGACGCCGGGCACGACCCGACGCAACAGCTTCAGAATGAACGTATCTCCGTACACGACCGAGGAGTTGGACTGCTCGGAGGTCACCATGCGGGGCACCAGGCCCGACCGGATCTCCCGGTCGGGGGCCCGGTCGAAACGCAGACCGCCGATACGGGCCCGGGCGCGCAGCGCCTCCAGGAGAACCTCGGCGGGCCGCAGGTCGTACAACGCGTCGTACACCGTTCCTCCGGCGAGCGGTCCCTCCTCCACATGACCGATCAGCGCGGGCGCCAGCCGGGGCGGCAGCGCCTCGCGCACGCCTATGTAGAGCTGGTAGCAGTCACCGGGCTGGGTGGGGGCGCCCAGCACGGGTGGCTGATGGGCGCGCACGAGCAGGTGGTACAGGCCGAGACGGGTGCCGGTCGGCAGCAGCTCGGTGGCGGCCACCAGGGTGAATCCGGTGACCGGACGTCCCTTGCCCGCGAACCAGCGCTGGCGCGGGAGCCACTCCCGCAACAGCGGATCCAGTGACGCGAGAAGACTGGGGGTCGTCGTGCTGGATCGTGTGACAGTGTCCGCCATGGCGTCACGTCCTTTCCCCGGGGGCGGTCGGGGTGCTACTGATGCGTGCCCCGGGTGGGGCAGTGGAAACCGCCCCACCCGGCCGTTCTACGCGGCGTCCTTGCGGAGCCGCAGCCAGTAGAAGCCGTGGCCCGCCATGGTCAGCAGGTACGGCAGTTCGCCGATCGCGGGGAAGCGCACCCCGCCGAACAGCTCGACCGGGTGCCGTCCGTTGAACCTGCTCAGGTCCAGCTCGGTGGGCTGGGCGAACCGGGAGAAGTTGTTCACGCACAGCACCAGGTCGTCCTCGTATTCACGCAGGAAGGCGAGGACCGCCGGGTTCGACGACTGCAACTCGGTGTAGGAGCCGAGGCCGAAGGCGGGGTTCTGCTTGCGGATCTCGATCATGCGGCGGGTCCAGTGCAGCAGCGACGAGGGCGACGACATGGACGCCTCGACGTTGGTGACCTGGAAGCCGTAGACGGGGTCCATGATGGTCGGCAGGGACAGCCGTCCGGGGTCACAGGACGAAAAACCTGCGTTGCGATCAGGTGTCCACTGCATCGGCGTGCGGACGGCGTCGCGGTCGCCGAGCCAGATGTTGTCGCCCATGCCGATCTCGTCGCCGTAGTAGAGGATCGGCGAGCCCGGCAGGGACAGCAGCAGGGCGGTGAACAGCTCGATCTGGTTGCGGTCGTTGTCGAGGAGGGGCGCGAGGCGGCGGCGGATGCCGATGTTGGCGCGCATGCGCGGATCTTTCGCGTACTCCGCGTACATGTAGTCGCGCTCTTCGTCGGTGACCATTTCGAGCGTGAGCTCGTCGTGGTTGCGCAGGAAGATGCCCCACTGGCAGCCGGCGGGGATCGCGGGCGTCTTGGCGAGGATCTCCGAGACGGGGTAGCGCGACTCGCGGCGCACGGCCATGAAGATGCGGGGCATGACGGGGAAGTGGAACGCCATGTGGCACTCGTCGCCGCCGGAGGCGTAGTCGCCGAAGTAGTCGACGACGTCCTCGGGCCACTGGTTGGCCTCCGCCAGCAGCACGGTGTCCGGGTAGTGGGCGTCGATCTCCTTGCGCACACGCTTGAGGAACTCGTGGGTGGCCGGCAGGTTCTCGCAGTTGGTGCCCTCCTGCTGGTACAGGTACGGCACCGCGTCCAGCCGGAACCCGTCGATGCCGAGGTCCAGCCAGAACCGCAGCGCGGAGATCATCTCCTCCTGCACGGCCGGGTTCTCGTAGTTGAGGTCCGGCTGGTGGGAGAAGAAGCGGTGCCAGAAGTACTGCTTGCGGACCGGGTCGAAGGTCCAGTTGGACGCCTCGGTGTCGACGAAGATGATCCGCGCGTCCTGGAACTGCTTGTCGTCGTCGGCCCACACGTAGTAGTCGCCGTAGGGTCCGTCCGGGTTGGCGCGGGACTCCTGGAACCACGGGTGCTGGTCGCTGGTGTGGTTCATGACGAAGTCGATGATGACGCGCATGCCGCGCTGGTGGGCGGCGTCGACGAACTCGACGAAGTCGGCGAGGTCACCGAACTCGGGCAGGACGGCGGTGTAGTCGGAGACGTCGTAGCCGCCGTCACGCAGGGGTGACTTGAAGAAGGGCGGCAGCCAGAGGCAGTCGACGCCGAGCCACTGGAGGTAGTCCAGTTTCGCGGTGATGCCCTTGAGGTCGCCGACGCCGTCGCCGTTGCTGTCCTGGAAGGAGCGGACCAGGACCTCGTAGAAGACGGCGCGCTTGAACCAGTCCGGGTCCCGGTCCTTGGCGGGTGTGTCCTCGAAGGTGTCCGGGACGGGCTCGTTGACGATCATGATGTGGGTGACCCTCCGATCTGCGGGGTGGACGGTCGCAGAACCGTCAGCACGTGCGCCGGCCGGTCACCCGGTTCGAGACGCACGTAGTTGGCCCTGCCCCAGTGGTAGGTCTCGCCGGTGAGCTCGTCACGCACCGGCACCGACTCGTGCCATTCCAGGCCGAGTTGCGGCATGTCCAACGAGACCGTGGCCTCCTGGGTGTGGTGAGGGTCGAGGTTGACGACCACCAGAACCGTGTTCGAACCCTGCCGTTTCGAATACGCGATCACCGCTTCCTTGTCCGTCTGGTGGAAGTGGAGATCACGCAGCTGCCGCAGGGCCGGGTTGTTCCGCCGGATGGTGTTGAGGCGGGTGATGAGGGGGGCGAGGGTGCGGCCCTCGCGGGCGGCGGCCTCCCAGTCGCGGGGGCGTAGCTGGTACTTCTCGGAGTCGAGGTATTCCTCGCTGCCTTCGCGCAGGGGGGTGTTCTCGCAGAGTTCGTAGCCGCTGTAGATGCCCCAGGTGGG